>CAVVAQ010000007.1:0-7780 GCA_963746295.1 uncultured Nitrospira sp.
TCGAGATAACGATCAACAGCGAGACATTCAAAGCTTGACCGTTTGTCATTACTGAGATTTTCTGGATACACTGCGGAAGTCTTCCCCAGGAAGCAGGTAATCAAAAGGTGGACGGGTCTTCAGGCGGGAGATCGGATTCATTGAACGGCATAACACCCAAACAGTTCATGAGCGTCTCAAATTCCCTGAGCAGCTCAGAGTAATCATACCCGGGCATTTCCTGTTCCGAGGCCTTTTCAACCAGTGCGTCAAATGCGTGATAATCAAACTCCTCTGGAAGCACGTGCGAACGCCGCAAAAGGGCAAGCACCTGCCTTTCGTCTGACAGAGCGTCTTTGGGACCCAAAGAAAGCTTCTCACGTCTCTCCGGTGAGGAGAGATACCACCGCAGCGCAAAGAGAAGGGCATCATAGAGCGTAACGATGCCTGGTGATATCTTTTACCCTGCCGCAGCCTTCTCCTGGCGGCGCGGATATGAAGACGCGCCCTGAGCAGCGCGCCCTCTTCGGTCTCAAAGCTGTCCTGTGTATTCATTAATCCTGCATGGGGCATGGCTTTCGACTCCTCTCTATCAGACCAATCAGCAAATCATCCTGTCAGCTGTCGCCTTTAAAATAAAAAACAGCGGTATCCTCGATACCGCCTTTCTGTGACCTTTACGCTACGGTTCTGACAGTCCCTTCTGTCGAAGATCAAGAGATTCAACAGTATACAGGCCTCTCCCTTTATCTATCACCGGATCACAATCTTACCTGCCTCTCCCTTTGCCAATGAAACAGAGGTGACCGTAAGCTCGGCGTGCTCCACATCCACGTCATTCGAATCATGTACGATAAGAGCCCAGAGATCTCTTTTCCACACCGAGGTCTTTCTTATCAGTAATAATCTCTATACTGAATTTCTTCTTTTCGGCCACTGCAAAAAGACTGTCCGTAAAATGCCGGGTAAAATACGGGGCGCATCCCGTCGATGCCATAAGCAGGATAAGGGAATAGACAAGAAATTTTTTCATCGCAACACTCCTGTTCGCTGATATGACCTATGCACGCTTCTTACAGCCCGATGCCGACGCCGAAAAACATGCGGAAGTCTGTCTCGCTCTGTTTCCCGTTCATGTCCTGATAAATTGGGAAACCTGCTGAAAGAAAGGCAGTCGCCATTTTGTTCAGACCGATCCGCACGCCCGGCGACAGATACAATACATGCTCACCGCTGTTTTTATCCTCATCACCGTCAATCTCCTGTTTCTGTTTCCACTCTCCATTCAGTTCAAGGACAAGGTCCGCCGGCATCCTGCCGGGGATATGATAGGATACCGCAAGATCATAGTTAAACAGGTCTCCAAGGTCGGTATCCTGGGAGCCTTCTGTGACAAGGGTATACCGCGCGTCAGCGTCGAGAGAAAGACGGCCGAACCGCTTTGTCACTGCCAAACCTATGATCGGGTCCCACGATCCTGAGCCGGGCTGAAATTCCGTATCGAACTTTTCCCGGTTGTCGTCCTCTTCGTCGGTAATTCCGGTCGGGACCTTAAGGCCGAAGATCACTGAGGACTCAAGCTGCCGGGAGTCCTGTTTCAGAAAGCGGTATTGTCCGAGGACCGCAATGTCGCCGATGCCAGAGGAATCACCACGGGAATTGACCTCAGCATGTTCTTCACCGCCCTCCTCTCCGTGCTCCTCAGCATGGGCCTCTTTTATATTGTTAAATGAGATATAGGGTATTTTCAGACTAAGGGTAAGATTGTCAGTAATACCATACGAGATGCCCGCTGTTACGGTATAGAGGTAGTCAAAGGTATGCACATGCTGTCCCTCTTCAGCGTAACCGAGCAGTCTGCTGCCGGAAAAAGAATCAAGAGCCACATATGATGACTGGATGGTTACCGCAAGATCTCTCATTTCAAGCGTGGATGCGGAATTCGTCAGTATGGGGCCTGCCAGTCCCACTCCTGTCAATCCGGGCGCATGGTGTGCCAAAACAGTCCCTGACAAAAGACAAACAAACAGTAATGCGGCAGCAAAAATTTTCTTCATCATTTACTCCCTCCTCTATTGAATTTTTTCCAACTGCATTATTAAGGACAGCTTACTCTTAATCTACCACATAAAAAAATAATATCAAGCTCTAAGGTCATTGGCATTTACGTGGCAGGACAATAGGGATACATGTTTCAATTTTGGGTTTCAGAGCAGCATATTCTCAGGATCTTTCATTGGGCTTATATCAAATTACCCATATAGAGTTTAAATCGTAGATAGCTCCTTCGGCCTCGAAAAATAAGTCGAGAGTATTTAAGGATATGGAGATCACTTTAAGGATGTATGAATCTTATCCGCAGGTATCTGGTTTTTCTCGATATATGCATTAATTTCGCCCTGGTGGTCACTGTAATAACTTAAAGCTTCAAAAACCTGAGCGAGGGTAAGGTGCGGCATATGAACTACAATCTCCTCCGGGGAGAGGCCAAGACGCCAGTTTTCTGCAATAGACCTGACAGATGTCCTTGTGCCTTTAATTACAGGCTCGCATCCAAGAATCTCTTCATCTTTTACGATATACTTATATTCTGTTCCTGTAACCATAGTTGAATTCTAATGTATTTATCTGTCTTTGTAAAGCTTCACCCCAAACCGCTTTTTCTCCCACTCCATCGCCTTTCCGTATTGCCTGAACTTCTTTTCATGCATCCGGAAATCCTTTGAATGAATTGACCGCCGGCCATTTCTGGTTTGTATGCCGAGCCAGGCATGGAGCATCTCGTGATAGACGATAAATTCGAGAAAATAAGAAGGAACTGTTTTCCTGTCGAGAAGAGGATTTATCCTGATCGCATTGGTATCGGCATGATAACTGCCAAGGGTCCTCATCCTCACCCGCTGCCGTGAATGACTTCGCCCCCAGGTTATGGAAGCAGAGATATTTCGCTTCAAAATATTCCTTGTTGAGAGATTCGTAAATGGTTTTAAGACAATAGTGCTGCCCGGCAGACCGTTGCGTTGCGCGAACAGGGGCTTTTTGTCTTAAAAGATGGCTGTTCTGCCTGATAAAGGACCTTATGATCTGCCTGCGGCAACGGCCTTTCCTGATCAACTCCGCAACTTCATGGCAGATTTCAGGACCTGCGTGGAGAAACATCCTGTGGAGCCTGACCTCTACGCCTCCTGCCTTCTTCTGTACGGAAAGCATGCTCGTTGCGTTATCGGTAATAATCAGGCAGATTGGACTGCCTGACATCTGACAGAGCCGGTCTTTCAGGGAATGCTCATCCAATGCAAAGGGCAGCGGCAGCTGTTGAGTATATGGAATCAAGACAGCCTATTTGCGTTTGTAGCTTCGGCTTACCGTATCAAGATATGAGACGAACCACTCAGGGTCAAGGCTGTCCATAAAACAAAGCCTCTTTCCGCCTGTATCACTCAAGACCGCTCCGTTATGGTCCAGAAAGAGCAGGAGGCATTCATGCTTGTATTCATATTTATTGCCGAGGGCCTCTTCCTCCTCTGTAAGTGCCTTGGTAAGGTCAACCTTGATCGGTATAAAATCATCCATGATCTTTTTTGCGATCAGCGGGTCGCCGTATATATTTTTCTGCATACGCGCGCAACGGGGGCACCCTTCCCCGTACCAGAAATCAACGATAGTGGGCTTTTTCTCCTGCTTTGCCTTCTCCATCCCCTCTTTCAGGGAATACCATTTTATGCCCTCAGCCGCAGAAGAATAGGAAGGGACCATCATCACAAACAAAACGACCAGCAGAAAAAACTTTTTCATTGTTTAGTTACCCCCAACCAAAAATTACATGTTTATGTTTATATATTATCACAGCTATTCAGGAAAAGGATTTTAAAAAACAGGTCAGGGAAGACATCCTATGGTCAATGATTTTATCGGGTTATTAAGAAGCGACAGGGAATTCCAGCTCCAGAAGGCAGGAGAGAACTATATCCCTCCGCGTCCTGCCATTACTGCCGGCCTGAACATTAATGACCGTCTCAGACAGATCCTTTCTGAGAGGGGGATCACTCAGTTCTACAGTCATCAGGCCAAAGCCGTTGATTTGATACGACAGGGTGATAACGTCCTTCTCATGACACCCACGGCAAGCGGGAAAACCCTTGTCTACAATCTCCCTGTCCTTGAATCCATCATCGACGAACCTGACGCACGATCACTCTATATCTTCCCTTTAAAGGGGCTCGAACAGGACCAGTTGAAGACGCTCAGAGATCTCTCCTCAGCCCTCAGAATCGAGAATTGCGGGGCGGTATATGACGGCGATACAAAGACGGACATGAGAAGAAAGATACGGGAGGAACTTCCGAACGTAGTCTTCACGAACCCTGATATGCTCCACCTCGCCTTCATCCCTTTTCACCATAAGTGGGAAGATTTTTTCAGCCGGCTGAAATATGTTGTTGTCGATGAAATACACGCGTACCGGGGAGTTTTCGGTTCTCATGTCGCGCAGGTATTCAGGCGTCTGAGACGGATTTGCGATTTCTACGGCTCAAAGCCCTGCTTCATCTCCGCATCAGCAACCATCGCAAACCCTGACAGACACGCTGAGGCGCTGACAGGTCTGCCCTTTACCGTCGTTGATGAAAGCGGAGCGCCTTCCTCAGGAAAACATTTCTTTTTTCTGGACCCTATCGAGAGCCCCTATACGCTTGTCACAAAGCTCTTTGTCACCTGTCTGCAAAACGGAATGAGGACGATTGTCTTTACAAAGTCGAGAAAGATTACGGAACTCGTGTATAACTGGTCACTGCGCTATGCCCCTGAACTGAAAGACAGGATCAGTCCCTACCGGGCAGGCTTCCTTCCCGGCGAAAGACGCCGGATTGAAGAACGCCTCTTCAGCGGGGAACTCCTCGGGGTTGTCTCTACCAGCGCGCTCGAACTCGGGGTTGATATCGGAGGACTTGACTGTTGTCTGCTCTGCGGATATCCGGGTTCTGTGTCGAGCACCTGGCAGCGGGCTGGCAGGGTCGGCAGGCAGGGACAGGAATCCCTCGTTTTTCTTGTGGCCGGCAGGGATGCTCTCGACCATTATTTTATGCGCCATCCGGAGGCCTTTTTCGAGAAGAGTCATGAAGCTGCTGTAATCGATCCGGAAAACAGAAAGATACTAAAAAAACATATTCTCTGCGCTGCTTCCGAGATACCTCTCAGACTGACTGAAGCTGTTTACGATCCTGAGAAACTCCCGCAGGTTATTGATGAGCTTGTTTCCGCACATGATATGGTCAGGCTAAAAAGCACAGAGGCCTGGGTCTCACGCAGAAAGAACCCGCAGAAGGATGTGGGGATACGGGAGATCGGGGAGCGCTTTCTGCTTCAGAATGCCTCCGGCAGGACGATCGGTGAAATGAGCGGCGGGAGGGTGTTCAGGGAAGCATTCCCCGGAGCGATCTATCTCCACAGAGGAAAGCAATACAGGGTTGACGAACTGGACTGCCTCAGGAAACGGGCGGTCTGCAGCGAGATCAGGCCCAATTATTATACCCAGCCCCTGAGTTCCGGAACAACAGAGGTCCTCAAAGAAATGGAGAAGAGAAGATGTATAGACGTGCAACTGCACTGGGGCATGCTCAGGATAACCGAGCGGGTAACCGGATATGACAAAAAGAAGGTCTCGACCAACGTAAGAATTTCAACCCATTCACTTGACCTGCCGGAACACATCTTTGAGACCGAGGGGCTCTGGTTCACGATCGATAGTGCCACCTCAAAAGAGATAATTGGCCTGGGTTTTGACCCCGGCGGCACGCTCCACGCCCTTGAACACAGCCTGATAGCCTGCATGCCGCTGTTTTCATTCTGCGACCGTGGTGATATCGGCGGCCTCAGTCATACTTTGTTCCCTGCCTTCGGCCTTCCGGCGATTTTCATCTACGACGGCCACGAAGGGGGTGTGGGGCTCTCAAAACGCGCCTATGACATCTTTGAAGAACTGCTTGAAACAACCCTGAAGATACTGGATGACTGTCCCTGCAGCAACGGATGCCCTTCCTGCACGCAGGACCCTCAATGCGGCAACAGAAACGAACCCCTCGATAAAAAAGGGGCCCAGTTTCTGATAAGAAGATGGCTCAAACTTTAACCTGACCCACGCGATTTATGAATTTTCGAAAACGCATTTTCGAATAAGGCGGAATAGAGTATTCGAGCGGATTCTTTTGCCGATATTCCTACAGTATGTATTCTTGAGACCAAGAGGCAAAAGCCTCGCAGCGCAGCGAGAATGAGCTCGAATACTCCATTCTGCCTTATACTGCAAGGATTCATAAATAATATAACCTTACTCCATAGCACCTCCACCCAGCACCTTATAGAGAGTCACCAGATTGGTTAGCCGGGAAAGTCTGGTGGTAATCAGGTTTTGCTGAGCACCGTAGAGAGAACGCTGGGAGTCCAGCACTGTCAGGTAGCTGTCCACCCCCTTGTCGTAGCGGGCCTGCGAGAGGCGGTAGCTTGCAGCTGTGGCGTCGGTGAAGGACTGTTGGGCCGCCAGCTGCTCGTCGATAGTCCCCCGCTGGGCCAGGGCGTCGGCCACTTCGCGGAATGCGGTCTGGATCGCCTGCTCGTACCGGGCAAGGGCGATGTCCCGGTCCACTTCCGCCACCATCAGGCCAGCCTTGTTGCTGCCGCTGTCGAAGATCGGCAGGGATATCTGTGGTGCGAACTTCCAGACAAAGGCACCGGAATTGAAGAGACTGCCCAACTCGTCACTGCCGTAGCCGACATGTGAGACCAGGGTGATGCGAGGGAAAAACGCCGCCCGGGCCGCGCCGATGTTTGCATTGAACCCCCTGAGTTCCCCTTCGGCCTGGAGGATGTCGGGGCGACGCAGCAGCACATCGGACGGCAGGCCGGGAGCTACCTCCTTCAGGGCGGTAAGAGCTGCTGTGAGGCTACCGGGGAGCAGTTCAGCGGCAACCGGGGCACCGACAACAAGGTTTAGGGCATTCTCGTCCTGGGCCACCAGGGTGGTATAGCGGGCGATGTCCACCCGTGCCGCGTCGACGCTGGTCTGGGCCTGGTAGAGGTCGAGGGCGGAGGAAACGCCTGAATCGAAGCGGCTTTTGATCAGATCATAGGATGACCGCTGGCTTGCCAGGGTCTCCCGGGCCAGCCCCAGCCGCTCCCGGTCGGCTGCCAGCGTCAGATAGCTGGAGGCAACCTGGGAAACCAGACTGATCTGCACACTGCGTCTGGCCTGTTCGGTGGCGAGATACCGCTCCAGCGCCTGGTCCTTGAGACTCCGCACCCGTCCGAAGAGGTCCAACTCGTAGGAACTCACACCGAGGCTGAGACGGTACTGATGGATATCCTCCGGCAGACCCGTACTCGAAAAGTTTTCAGCAATTCGCTGGAAGTCGGCTTGGGCATTGGCATCCACCTTCGGGAAGAGATCGGCGCGCTGGATCTGGTACTGGGCCCGGGAGCGCTCGATGTTGAGGGCTGCGATCCGAAGGTCGCGGTTATTGTCCAGCGACAGGGTTATCAGCTTGCGCAGCTGCGGGTCGATGAAGAACTCCTGCCAGGAGATCTCGGCTACCGGCTTCGGCGCTGCTGCGGCAGCCTCGGCCTTGTAGGCCGGGCCGTCGGGCCAGGCGACCGGAACCGGCGCTGCGGGCCGGCTGTAGTCCGGGGCCATGGTGGCACAGCCGGAGAGAGCAAGCAAGGCAATAGTAACGGTTGCACCAGCCATGCTTGCCAGCTTGCCGGCTTGTCGGCTTACAAGCTCTTTAATGATGCCAAGTTTTTTCATATC
>CAVVAQ010000008.1:0-111772 GCA_963746295.1 uncultured Nitrospira sp.
CAAAAGAACTCGGTGTTTCTCCGGGCGGAGACATCATGATTCATGGCATTAAGAACGGTCTCTCGTGGGTTGGTGATTTTCACACAGAGGTTGACTGGACGAAAGGGTGTATTGCCGTTACGGACGACGAAATAGAGGAAATTGACAGGTTAGCGCCAAATGGTACGATTGTTGAGATAAGGCCATAGAAGGCTGCATAACTTATCATTCCGCCGAAGCGCGTAACGCTCCTGGTGAACTTTTTGTTATATCCTGATTCCTTTTGATAACCTTTAGAATTTCTTTCAGCCCGGCGGTGCGGGGCAGAAGGTGATAAATATATTGTCAGCCACCCCAGCCGATGCTGATAATTATAGCATCGGCCGGACAGACCTCTTTGCAAGTGCCACAGTCGATGCAATAGGACGACCTGTGAGGCAAGCTCTTGCCCTCTGACATCTCAAAACACTTGACCGGACAGGCGTTTATGCAATCCCCGCACCCCGTGCATTTATCCCAATCCACTAGAGCTATAAACATACGCCTCACCTCATAAATAATATTTCTATGCCCTGCTTCAAAACATTTCGGCTATTTTTTTCGTATCCTGATTTTACCGTAGTAAGGGTAGACGATGATATGACATAAATCAGGTTACACAAATATAGGTTGAATGTTCACAAAATTGAGACGACGCCTATTTATCAGTTTCAATCAAAAATCCTCTGTTTCCGGATAGAACTAAGAACTTGCCGGACGGTGTCAGAACGATTAATTTCCAGCATTTACACTCTTACTTGCTCTTTAGATCTGTCCTTGACCTTTGGTCATCTCCATGGTAGCCTGATAACAAATACGAAAGGAGGCTCATATGTTTCAGGATGACAACGACAAAACCGGGACCATACTCATTTCCTTTTTAATCGGCGGCATAATAGGAGCAGGAGTCGCTTTGCTGCTTGCCCCCCAGTCGGGCAGGAAGACCAGAAAACAACTTCTCGACGCCGCAGAGGACGTTCGGGATTATGCCTCAGAATATGCCAAAAAACTGAAAGAAAAAATCTCGTAATTCTGCATCAACCATTGATTTAATCACCCTCTCCCCTCAAGAGAGAGGGTGACTCACTATTCACGATTCACCATTCACGACTCTCGTGTTATCTGCAGGGCTTAAAATAGAGAATAGAGAGCGGCGGGAGGATAATATTCATGGAACAGGGCTTCCCATTCCATGGGTGTATCTTCCGCATGCACGTCCCCCGGAGTTGCCGAGATTGCTTCCCCAGTATTCGCGCGAATCGCTGTTTAATATCTCTTTGTAATAACATTTTTCCGGCACACCCACCCGGTACCAAAACCTCGGAACAGGGGTGAAATTACAGACAACAACAAGATGATCAGCCTTTGTCTTTGAGTATCTGATGAATGATACGATACTGTTTTCCGCATCATGGAAATCTATCCAGTCAAAGCCGTGATATTGGAAATCCACTTCGTATAATGCAGGCTCTGAAGAATAGAGTCTGTTCAGGTCACGGACGTATTTCTGGAGCCTGTTGTGCTGCCTGTATTGGGTGAGATGCCAGTCGACACTCTGTTCAAAATTCCATTCATCCCACTGCCCGATCTCTCCGCCCATAAAGAGCAGTTTTTTCCCGGGATGTCCGTACATATAGCCGTAAAAAAGTCTCAGATTGGCGAACTTCTGCCACAGGTCACCGGGCATTTTGTTCAGCATGGACCTTTTCCCGTGGACGACCTCATCGTGTGAGAGCACAAGCATAAAGTTTTCTGTAAATGCATACAGAAGTCCAAAGGTCAGATGGTTCTGATGATATTTCCTGTGCACAGGTTCCTTTGATATATATTCGAGCATGTCATGCATCCAGCCCATGTTCCATTTCATATCAAAGCCAAGCCCGCCGAGGTAAACAGGCTTCGTCACACCCGGGCCATGCTGTGGACTCCTCTGCTATGGTCAGTATTCCCGGGAAATACTGATGGGTGATCTCATTGAAGTTCTTTATGAAATCTATAGCCTCCAGATTTTCGCGGCCTCCGTATATGTTTGGGACCCACTGACCGTCTTCTCTGGAATAATCGAGATACAGCATGGACGCCACGGCATCTACCCGTAACCCGTCAATGTGATATTTTTCAAGCCAGAAGAGCGCATTCGATGTGAGATAATTCCTGACCTCGTTCCTGCCGTAGTTAAAAATCAATGTTCCCCATTCCTTGTGTTCCCCCTTGCGCGGATCCTGATGTTCATAGAGGGCGGTGCCGTCAAAAAATCCGAGCCCGTGACCGTCTTTCGGAAAATGTGCAGGAGACCAATCGAGGATAACTCCTATGTTATTCTGATGACAGGCATCCACAAAATACATAAAGTCTTCGGGAGTGCCAAACCTGCTCGTAGGCGCAAAATAACCGATTACCTGATATCCCCAGGATGCATCCAGCGGGATGTTCTGCTACTGGCGAGCAGTTCTATATGCGTGTAGCCCATCTGCTTTACATACTCTATCAGGGTATCGGCGAATTCCCTGTATGTAAGAAACCTGTTGCCTTCGTCGGGCACTCTCATCCATGAGCCGAGATGGGCTTCGTATATTGATACCGGAGATTCCAGCCAGTTGGTTTCCGACCGCTTTTTCATCCACTCCTCATCACCCCACGTATACCTGTTGATATCGTATACAATTGACGCAGTCTTTGGTCTGTATTCGAAATAAAAACCGTAGGGGTCGGATTTTTCAGCCTCATAGTTGTTATATCTGGACTTGATATAAAACTTATAGACCTCGCCTTCACCGATACCAGGGACAAAGATCTCCCAGATGCCTGACAGCCCGAGAGAGCGCATTGGGTGCCTTCTGTTGTCCCACCGGTTAAAATCTCCAATAACACTGACACTGGCCGCGTTCGGTGCCCATACAGCGAAATGAACGCCGCTGACGCCGTTGAGCTCAATGACATGGGCACCCAATTTCTCATATTTCTTGTAATGATTGCCCTCTCCTATCAGGTGGAGATCAAAATCAGTCAGTATCCGTCCGAATGCATAGGGGTCTTTCCTTTCCGAGCATCGCCGTCGGGAGCTTCTGATTTTGATATGATAGGGAAAGACCTTTTCCCTTCTTCAGTTTCAGGAGATAGAAATCCCTGTTTGTGGATCTTCTCCATGGGATATTGTCTACCGGTTTCATCATCCACAATCCAGGCTTCTTCGGCTTCCGGCAGAAAAGCCCTGACCTTCAACATCTGTCTCGTATTTATCTTCTCTACAGATGCATGCCGAGAACGGAAAACGGATCCTCACATTTCCCTGCAACTATCCGTCTGATATTTTCCTTAAGACCCATGTGTATTCCTTTCAGAGGTCAAACTATGTCTTATAGTTGTTATATACAATTTACCATGTCTGAGGAATTATCGAAAAAGGATATTCGACACATACTACACAAAATTATCGGAAAGTAAAACGATTAAGGCGGGGAGAGTATTCATGCGGATTTTTTGCCGACCTGCAGCCGGCAGTCAGGTATTCCTGACAGTCTGTCTCCGGGATCTAGAGGCAAAAACCTCGGAATCCCGGCAGATTCCGAGACAGAGCTGGAACTTCACCCGACTATGAAATCCATACTGAAGAACTTTTGACTTACAATCCGAAACAGCTACTGTTGCTTTTTGACGCCTTCACGGGCTATCGCGATTTTTCCGCTTCTCAGGAATTCCTTGATACCCATCGGCCTCAAAAGCTCTACAATAGCAGCGATCTTCTTCTCATCACCCGTAATCTCGATCGTATACGTCCTCTGGCTCGAATCAATCACCCGGCCCCGGAATATCTCCGTAAGCCTCAGAACTTCAGCCTTGTCTTCAGGCCGCGGGGCGACTTTTATCAGCACCATTTCACGTTCGACATGGTCGAGTTCAGTCATGTCAACAACCTTAATCACATCGACAAGCTTATTGAGCTGCTTGTTTATCTGTTCAATTATCCAGTCATCACCGCTGGTAACAATCGTCATTATCGAAATATTGGGATCTATGGTCTCTCCTACAGAAAGGCTCTCGATATTATAGCCTCTTCCGCTGAACAGGCCGGAAATTCTGGAAAGCACACCGAATTTATTTTCAACAAGTACTGATATGGTATGTCTCATAGCTCTCCTCCTATCTTGTCTTATAAATTTACTTTACCGCCTTTAGTTTCTTCTCTGCTTTTTTCTTCTCTTCTAGAAAAAGCATTTCATCGATCGCAGCCCCTGCAGGCACCATGGGGTAGACCTTTTCCTGCCAGTCTATGGCAAAGTCCATAAATACCGGCCTTTTTATTCTGAAGGCCTCTTTTAAAACAGGTTCGACTTCGGAACGTTTTGTCGCCCGCAAGCCGACCGCGCTATAGGCCTCTGCTATCTTTACAAAGTCAACTCTCGCATCAAGTCTTGTATGAGAATATCTCTCCTGGAAGAAAAGCTCCTGCCACTGTCTGACCATACCGAGAAACCCGTTGTTCAGTATCGCGACCTTCACCGGAAGTTTGTTGATGACAGCAGTGGCAAGCTCCTGTATATTCATCTGGATACTGCCGTCACCGGCAATATCAATAACAAGCTTGTCCGGAAAAGCCAACTGAGCGCCTATCGCAGCGGGAAATCCGTACCCCATAGTGCCGAGACCTCCGGATGAAAGCCACGTGCTGGGCTTGTCATATTTATAGAACTGGCAGGCCCACATCTGGTTCTGTCCGACTTCAGTCGTAATGATCGCATCGCCTTTTGTAAGCTCATAGATCTTTTCGATAACATACTGCGGTTTGATAATATCGGTACTCTCTATCATAGGTCATAGGCCTCTCGGCCTTCCAGGCTGCGATCTGCTTCAGCCACGCCTTTCTCACTTCGTGCCAGGTCTCTTTTACCTCTTCCTTGAACACCTTGTTCAATGTTGTGAGGACCCTTTTTACGTCACCGACAATAGGCACATCAACCCGCACATTCTTTCGTATCGAAGTCGGGTCTATGTCGATATGAATAATTTTTGCATGAGGTGCAAAGGCGCTTATCTTGCCGGTCACCCTGTCGTCAAAACGCATGCCGATTGCTACAAGAAGGTCCGACTCCTGTATAGACTTGTTCGCATAAAAGGTGCCGTGCATCCCGGGCATCCCGAGGGAGAGCTTGTGAGACCCGGGAAAACCTCCGAGCCCCATGAGAGTCATGGTAACAGGCACATCCGTATATTCGGCGAGTTCCTTCAGCTCTTTGGATGCGCCGGACAGGATCACTCCGCCACCAGCGACGATCACCGGTTTTTTCGCCTTTGCGATCATATGCGCGGCCTGGGTGATCATATACTTGTTCCCTTCATAGGTCGGGTTATAGCTCCTTATCTTGACGCTTTCAGGCCAGACAAATTCAGTCTTTCCTGTAGTCACATCCTTAGGGATATCGATAAGCACCGGGCCCGGTCTGCCTGTCGTAGCTATATAAAAGGCCTCTTTGATAACAGTAGGCAAGGTCTTTTACGTCCTTTACGAGAATATTGTATTTTGTGCAGGGTCTCGTAATGCCGATAATATCCGCCTCCTGGAACGCATCGTTTCCTATCAGCATGGTCGGGACCTGTCCGGTGATTACCACAAGCGGTATGGAGTCCATATACGCTGTGGCTATCCCGGTCACGGTATTTGTGGCACCGGGCCCTGAAGTGACCAGTACAACACCCGCTTTCCCGGTTGCCCTCGCATAACCGTCTGCAGCATGCACCGCGCCCTGTTCATGTCTGGTCAGGATCAACTGCAGGTTTTTTTCATCATGCAGATGATCAAATATATTAAGGACCACTCCACCCGGATATCCGAAAATATGCTTTACGCCTTCTTTTTTCAAGAGACTCTATTAAAATTTCTGCGCCTGTTATTTTCATGTCTTCTCCAGTCCTCCAGGAGCCACATACGCAGCCCGAATCCGATTTTTAGCTATCTTACCATAGAACGAATATTTCAACAAAACGAAAAAAACGTCTTTGCAGTCAGAAAACCGCAGTTTGAGTCATCAGCAAACAACCTTGAAACAACCGATAAAAACCTATTTCATTATTGCGCCTTCGCCTGCCGAACTCACGGCTCTCGCATACCTGGCAAGATATCCCTTCCGTATTTTCGGGGCCGGCTGCTCCCATTTCTGTAACCGCTGTTTTATCTCCTGCGCCGTGAGCGCGACATGCAACGTTCGCCCGGGGATATCGATATTGACACGGTCTCCGTTTTTAAGAATGGCAATCGGTCCGCCTTCCATAGCCTCTGGTGAAATATGGCCGATGCAAGGGCCCCTCGTACCTCCGGAAAATCTGCCGTCCGTAATAAGCGCCACGGATTCACTCAACCCCATGCCTGCTATCGCTGAGGTCGGTGAAAGCATCTCCCGCATTCCGGGGCCACCCTTAGGGCCTTCATAGCGTATAACAACGACATTCCCGGGTTTCACCTTGCCGGCAAGGATGGCCTTCATGGCGTCTTCCTCGGAGTTAAATACAATCGCAGTGCCCTCGAATCGCATCATTTCAGGAGTGACTGCTGATTGTTTCACCACAGCCCCTCCGGGGGCAAGATTTCCTTTCAGAATGGCGATACCGCCCTCTTTGCGATGGGCTTTCTGCAGGGGTCTAATGACCTCATCGTCAAAGATTTCAGCCGCATCGGCTATCTGGACTATGCTTTTTCCACTGACCGTTATATTATTCTTCAGCTTTGACTTTAATCTTTTCAGGACCGCAGGGATCCCTCCGGCATAGTCCAGATCTTCCATATAATTCGGACCGCCCGGCAGCATATTCGCGATATGAGGGGTTGTCTTTGCCAGCCTGTCAAAGGTCTCAAGCGGCAGCTTAATACCCGCGTCGTTTGCGATTGCAGGGATATGCAGGACCGTATTGGTTGAGCCTCCCAAGGCAAGGTCAACGATGATCGCATTTTCAAAGGCCTTCATATTCATGATTTTCCGCGGAGTAATATTCTTCTTTACCAGTTCAACGACCCTTCTGCCGGTCTCAAAGGCCATTCTCCGCTTCTTTGCCGAGACAGCCAGCGCGGTAGCACAGCCGTCGAGACTCATACCAAGTGCCTCAGTAACACAGGCCATGGTATTCGCCGTATACATGCCCTGGCACGACCCTGCTCCGGGACAGGCGCACATTTCAAGCGCATCCAGTTCTTCTCTCTTGATGAGCCCTCTCCTGAATTTTCCGACTGCCTCAAACGTATCGCTCGTAAGGTTGAGTCTCCTTCCCTTGTAATGGCCTGAAAACATGGGCCCCGCAGTGATTACGATCGAAGGGATATTCAGTCTCCCCGCAGCCATGAGCATGCCCGGCGTAATTTTATCGCAGTTGGTAAGCAGCACAAGACCGTCAAGCTGATGTGCCTCGGCAACAGTCTCAACCATATCAGCGATCAGTTCCCGTGATGCGAGCGAGTAGTGCATTCCGCTATGTCCCATGGCGATCCCGTCACAGATCCCCGGGATACCGAAAAAAAAGGGATAGCCGCCTCCTGTATGTACCCCTTTTTCTATAAAACGCTCCAGATCTCTCATGCCGATATGGCCGGGAATAAGGTCGGTAAAGCTTGTTGCCACCCCGATAAAAGGCTTGCCGATCTCGGATTTCGGGATACCGGTCGCGTAGAGAAGCGCCCGGTGAGGAAGACGTTCAATACCTTCTTTAATGATCTTGCTTCTCATATCAATAACTCCCCCCTTGTATTTATCAGTACCTGAGACCCGCAGAGAAACAGGCAACAAAAAACTCCGGTTGAATTGTTATGCTTCAGGGCGGTGCTGCACTGCTGTCTCTCATCCCCTAATGGCCGGCTTGTTTAAATTCCCGTATCATCTCAGCCATCAGGTCTTTTTTCAGCAGCTTCTGCTTCTGCATTTTTTTTCTTTCCAGCTCTTCTTCAGGAGTAAGATAGACTTTTTTATCTATTTCCAGCAGGTGTACGTCCAGCAGGTGGTGCTCCTCGCTGATTTTCCTGAACTCCTGATTTTCCTTCATCAGTTTTTCAACAATCTCCTGTTCTTTCAAAGCTTGCTCCTCCTATTTATCGGTTATTTTGACCTTCATCTCTATTCTTTCATTCGGATTATCCCTTGCGTCCCGTGGCTGGCTGACGATCTTGTCGACAGCTTCGAGCCCTGAGACTGCCTCCCCGAAAACCGTGTACTGTTTGTCGAGAAAGGGGCGTCTGCGACACAGATAAAGAACTGCGAACCGGCGCTGTCAGGGCTTGCCGCCCTTGCCATGGAAAGAGTGCCTCTTTTGTGCGGCTTTGTATTAAACTCCGCTTTAACAGTGTGCCCGGGGCCGCCCATGCCGTGTTTCGATTTGTCAGGGTCCTTTGAGTTGGGGTCGCCACCCTGGATCATGAACCCAGGGATGACCCGGTGGAACGTGGTCCCGTCATAAAAACCTTTTTTGGCAAGTTCAATAAAATTAGTTACGTGGTTGGGGGCGACCTCAGGGAAAAACTTCAGCTCGATATTTCCGAATTTCGTCTCTATGACTGCCTTTGTCTCTGCCATCTTTTTTATTTCTCCTTTGGTGAATTTTTTTTCCTTGTCGTCAGCCGATATATCCTGAACAAAAAACCCGATGCAAAGAACCACAAAAAAACAGCGCAAGAGCTTCATTTCCTGTTTCCTCCTTTGGCGATATGCAAAACGTGCAGAGCACAGCTATTTAATATTACCTGTTTCCTCAGGATTCCTCAATCATCTTTTCCGCGAGGATGAGTGAGTTCTCAATGCAATCATTCACCCCTATTCCCCGGTACGCATTTCCGGTCAGATAAAGGTTCTTATGTTTCCGGAGAAGTGACTCGATATTCCGCAAACGCTCAAGATGACCCACCGTATACTGCGGTATGGCCATCTCATGTTTATACACTTTCACAAAATCCGGTGCTGACCTGATATTCATAATCGCTGCAAGCTCGCTCTGCACCAGCTCTGCGATTTTCGACTCATTTTCCCGCGCAAGGACAGAGGCGCGCGCTCCGCCGACCATACTCCTGAGGAGTACATACCCTTCGGGAGCCCGGTTCGGAAAGATGCTCGAATCGTAGAGAGTGCCGAGGATCTTTCTCTTCTCGCGGGAGGGTATTAAAAAACCGAAGGCGTCAACAGGAGCAGTAATTTTCTCCTTACGGTACCCCAGACACACCACAGCAAGAGACGGATAGGGGATTTCAGCAACAAGATTCGACAGAGGCCTGTCCATACTCCGCAGCATGTCAGATGCTGCAAAGGACGGAGACGCCATTACCACACTATCCGTCTCAATACCCGAACCATCGGGAAAAAACAGCACATATCCCCTTCCTTTTCTTTCAATTGCCTGAACCTTGCTTCCAAGCCGTATCCTTTCTCCAAGAAAGTCCCTAGAGCGCATTTACCAGTTCTCCCATCCCATGATAAAAAGAGGTGAGTGTTCCGCCGGGCCGGCGCCGACTTTTTCTCCGCTCCCCTGCTTTTTCCGTTCCCGCTGCAAACTCAGCATACCTCTGATCAGACCGCCATAGCGCGCCTCGAGATCATAGACTTTGGGGAAACAGGCCCTGAGGCTTAAGGTTTCAGGATTGCCTGCGTAGATCCCTGAGGCCATCGGGTCTATGAGCTTCTCATACGCCTCCTTGCCAAGCCGTCTCCGCGCGAAAGACGCAAGTGTTTCCTCTTCCTTCACATTTCCCGGAATTACCAGTTCTGCCATTGTCCTGAGTCTTCCGGACAGACTCAACAGGCTTGACGAAAGAAACGCCGGAGGAGACTCGGGAAGTCTGTGGAGCCTGCCGCCGGAAAAAATGAACCTTTTTCTTGAGGCATCATTACTCCGCAGCGGCTCAAGGGAGACCTTTTTGGAGAGTTCCAGGGTCCTGGGTTTATTGTCAAGAAATCCGTTAACCCCCCACTCACATAAAAATCCTTCAGCCTTCTCAGACCAGATTTTGCCTCCCAGTCTTTTCTCTGCTTCAAAAAGAATAAGGTCAAGTTCAGGGTCTTTCTCGAGCAGAAAGTATGCTAAAGACAGCCCTGATATACCACCGCCGATGATCGCTATTCTGCCCATCCTGCCTCCTTTATACCCTTAAGTACAATGTCCTTCAGTGCCAAAATGAAAAGCGGTGAGGTATTCAGTGACGCGACCCTCTCTAATCTCATCCCCAATTGCTCAGCCATTTTCTTATATAATATATCAATTTCATAGAGGGTTTCGATATGGTCCGAGACAAAGCTTACCGGCACCACGAGAAGATTCTTTATGCCTTTCTTCGCCAGTTCCTCTATCATCTCATCAGTTGAGGGTCCTACCCATTGTACCGGGCCGCTTTTTGACTGATAGGAGAGTGACCATGGAATGTCGATTTTTTTGACAATCGCATCGATCGTTCCCTTTATCTGATCTACATATGGGTCTCCCTCTTCGATAAATTTCACCGGCAAGCTGTGTGCGCTGAAAAGCACATGCACGTCTGAAGCCTTGCCGGCAGTTTCGGAGAGTCCCCCGAAGACCTTCATCCCTTCTCTCATGGAATGGACAAGCGCGTCTATATAAAGCGGATGGTCGAACCATGAAAGGATACTGAAAATCTCTATGCCATAGTGTGCTGTTACCTCCCGGAGTTTATTCAGCGAAGACCCGGTAGTTGCAACGGAAAATTGCGGATAGAGACTGAGAACAATAAGCTTTCTGACGCCGGCCGCGTGTAATTCAGGCACAACCTTCTCTATGAGCGGATGCCAGTAACGCATGGCCACAGAGACTTTCGCTCCTTCCGGGGCATCGCCAGAAATAGGCCCCTGGACTCGATTAAGGACCTCCTCAAGGGCCTGGGCCTGGGCAAAGGTGATGTCGCGAATCGGAGATTTTCCCCCTATCAGGCCATAGGCTTCCACGGTCTTCCCGGCTCTGAGGGATGAGATAAGGTATGCGATAGGTTTCTGCAAAAAAGAAGGGCCGAGTCTGATAATTTCCCTGTCTGAAAAAAGATTGAAAAGAAAAGGTCTCACCGCCTGCAGCGAATCAGGCCCCCCGAGGTTCAGGAGCAACACACCTGTCATTCTGCCCATGTTCTTTCCCGGGATCAATCTGCATGCTCTTCAAAAATTTTGTCGAACTCATCCGCCACCCCGATAAATGCGTCAAGCACCGCGGGATCAAAGTGTTCCGGTTGTGTCCTGCCATCACCCTTTGTGATGACTTCAAAGGTCTGTTCATGGCCAAAACCCGGCTTGTAAGGCCTCCTGCTCCGTAAAGAGTCATACTGATCGACAATATTCATTATCCTGCCCATCAGTGGGATCTCTTCTCCTTTGAGCTGGTTTGGATACCCTGTGCCGTCCCACCGTTCGTGGTGTGTCAAAGCTATGGTTTCAGCGGACCTCAAAAAATCAGAAGTGGAGTTGCTGAGTATCTTCGCGCCGATAATTGTGTGGCTTTTTATTCTTTCGAATTCTTTGTGATCAAGACTGCCGGGTTTTAGCAGGATGCTGTCCGGGATCCCTATCTTCCCGATATCATGCATCGGACTTGCATAAAACATTGTCTCGACGAAGCTTTCAGGGTGTCCGAGTGTTTCTGAGAGCACCCTGCAGTAGTAACTGATTCTCTTAATATGGGTTGCAGTATCTTCATCCTTATATTCGGCGGCCAGCGTCAGACGGTATATTGTCTCTATATAGCTGTGTTTTGTCTCGTCCTGTGCCCTCTTGATCTCACCCATGGCCTCCTGCAGTTCAGAGGTCCTTTTCTCGACCTCTTCTTCAAGCAGCTGGTTGTGTCTCAGCATAAAGTCTTCGTATTCCTTGATCTTCAGGAGGTTTCTGACACGGATCATGAGTTCAGTGCGGTCAATCGGTTTTGTAAGAAAATCGTTTGCCCCCGCGTTGAGACCCCTCAGCTTCGAATCCCTGTCAGAAAGCGCGGTAACAATAATAACAGGAAGATTTGACTGTCTCAGCATCCGCCTTGATAAGTTCACATGCCTCATAACCGTCCATATCGGGCATCATAATATCCAGAAGTACCAGATCAGGCCTGCCGGTCTTGGCCTTCCTGACCGCCTCAGCCCCGTTTACAGCAGTCTCTGTTTCGTATCCGAGAGCGCCAAGCAGCGATGACAAGAGCTTGACGATTAGGCTCTTCATCATCAACCACAAGTATCTTTGACATTCGTCCAACCTCCCAGTTATTTTCTATCTATTTTCATTACTCTTTATCAGCGCTGACCTGCGCATCATCTCTTTTCCCCTGCTCCTGTCAGCTTAGATGTTGGTAAACATAAGCTTATCATCTGAAGGCCTCCGTGGCAACAAAATTATAAAACGGTTCCCGATTTCCATAGCACTTTCCCTTCGCGAGCATCTTCCGCAGGCAGCCCTTCAATCCGGATACTCCCTCCCTGAAGTTCAATAAAACGCTTGCAGAGCGCGAGACCGATCCTCAGACTTTCTCGCGGTGCAGACACAAGTGATTCATTCTGTGGGAAAGGGTTCAAACAGGGTTTCACGTTCCTTGTCAGATATGACCGGTCCTGTGTCAGAGATCGCGATCTCTACGAAATCAGCGTCAGATGATGGGGGGTGGAGGGTGGAGGGTTAGATTTTCTCCACCAATCCCTGATCCCAAACCTCTAACCCCTGCTTTTTCAATTCCGTGTCCCTCATCCCGGAGCACTCTCCCTGCATACACGAAAATGCTTCCGCCATCACCCGTATTTCTCAGGGCGTTCGAAAGAAGATTAACGATTACATATTTGATCTTGTTTTGATCGACAAGACAGGTCAACAGCCTTTCCCCTATCTCCACCTGGAGGCTGATCCGGTGTTTCTTTGCCTTTTCAGCGAACATCTCGGCAGAATCGTGAATAAGGGTGTCAAGACTGCATTCCGTATATTCCAGCGTCATGCTTCCGGTGTCAGTATTGGTAAGATCCATGATAGAATTGATCAGCGAAAGGAGATGCGTCCCGCTCTTTAAGATATAATTGATATATTCCGCGTGTTCACTTTTCAGCTCTCCGTATATTCCCGATACCAGTGCCTCGGAAAATCCGATGATGACATTCAGAGGGGTTCTGAGTTCATGTGACATATTGGCAAGAAAACTTGATTTTGCCATGTTAGCGCTCTCTGCGATCAGTTTCGCATCTTCAAGCTCAAGGGTCCTCTTTTTCACTGTCTTTTCGAGTTCTTCGACAATCCTTGCGTTATCGATGACCGCAGCGGACTGGTTCGCAAAGATCTGGATCAACTCGATCATTTCCGTGTTGAAAAAATTTTGTTTGTTGCTGTAGAGATTTATGGCCCCGATAACGTTATTCCCTGAACAGATAAGCGGCGCAGCAGCTACAGATTTAAACCCGTTTTCCCGGGCATGATCTACCCACGGAGCATAAGAAGGCGCTGTATCAATAAGGGGAATTACCTGCGGCAATTTTGTCTTGATCGCCATGCCGGTAGGCCCCATGCCTGCCGGTCCATCGTCCCAGGTCACGGTGATCTTTGACAAATACTCTGCGTGATCCCCCGCACAGGCAACAGGGATCACATCGACAGAGTCTTCTACGACAAGACCTACCCAGACAAACCGCAGGTCGTATATTCTCAGGATATGTTCACTTATAGTCTTGTATAATTTACCAATATCCAGAAGGCCCACGATCTCGTTTGAGGCCTTGTTCAGTGCCAAAATTACATCAGACCGTTTTTCCGCCATTGTACAAAATCCTGAGAGTTGCTCAGTCATAGAATTAAACGCCTCAGCAAGCCCTCCCAATTCATCTGAAGTCTTCGGCGCAACTCGCACCTCAAAATTCCGTTTCATAATCTCTCTCGACGCGTCACTGAGGATTCTTATCGGAATGACAATAGAACGCCGGGCGTAAAAGACAAGGAGGAGTGCCGCGATACTAAAAAAACCAAGCATATAGAGAATAAAACCGTCGAACTCTTCTATTTCATCTCTAAAATCTTTTTCAAGATAACTTTCGAGTCTATCGATCTCACGTATCGATTCATGTATCCCGTAATCATAGCCTATTAATAAATCCCTTACTCGTTTCTCCGGCACATCAAAAGGGATTTCAATCAGGTTCATAAGCAACGGCTTCTGCTGATTTTTCCACTTCTCCATCACAGTGTTAAGCAGCGGTAAAGTCTCAGGATAGTCCAACGGACTGAGGCCTTTTTCTTTAGACCCTTCTTTTAACTCCTGGAGCATATGATCAAAGGAGACAATGCTTTTTTTTAATTCAGCTAAATGGAATTCCCTGTGTATCGGGTCAATCAATTCCCTTTCGACTATCATCTGGGTATGCCAAGCCATCGCAGAGAATTGGAACCTCAGATGAGACCCCACGTTTATCCTTAAGGCATCACTTCTCATATGCCTTGTAAAGGAAAATATTGAGTAAATAAAAACAGAGAGAAACAGCAGCAATACGACACTAATAGCAATAAGTTTCTTTGTAAGCGATTTGAAAAACGTCATGCACTAACCATTAAAGAGCCCTGCATTCATATCTCCGTTTTACTGCATTTTTTCTACCAGAAAGCGGAATAAGTATTTTTTGTTATTTGTGTCGAACACACCTTATTCACGAGAGACTTTTTCAGTTCCCTGCTAGTCATTCCTTCCGTATTTATGTACCGCCTCCACCATCGCGATCGCATTTTCAACAGGCGTCTCAGGGAGGATGCCGTGTCCGAGGTTAAAGATATGGCCGTGTGCTGTGTGCGCCTTGGCGATGATTTCCTGCACTCTCTCCTCGATATATTCCTTTGTCCCAAAGAGCACGCAGGGGTCCAGGTTTCCCTGGATGACAACCTTCTTGCCGAGCCTTTTCACCGCATGTGCCATGTCGACTCTCCAGTCTATGCCGATAACATCAGCGCCGCACTTCTTCACTATTTCGAGCAGCCCGGGACAATCATTTGCAAAATATATGACCGGCACACCCAGCTTTTTGAGGGCCTTAACCGCGGTCTTCACATGGGGAAATATGACCGCCTGATAATCATAGGGAGCAAGGATACCGGCCCATGAATCAAATATCTGAACAACCTGCGCACCGGCCCTGATCTGTGCCGAAAGATAATCGACAACCGTCGCGGTGATCTTTTCGAGAAGGGCATTGAAAAGTCCCGGGTTCTGATACATCATCCGCTTTGTATGGCTGAAATTCTTTGAGCTCCCCCCTTCGATAATATAGGTCGCAAGGGTAAAGGGCGCTCCTGAGAAACCGATGAGCGGGACCTTGTCCGCGAGCTCACGTCTCAAAATCCTGATCGTTTCAAGCACAAAGGGCATGCTGTCTTCAGTGTCAGGGATGATCAGTTTATCAACCGCAGCCTTGGTCCTTGCCGGTTCACCGAGTATCGGACCTTTCTTGTCTGAGAACTCCAGGTGCATTCCCATAGCCTCAACAGCGATGAGGATATCAGAAAAAAGTATCGCGGCATCGACCCCAAGGATATCGACAGGCTGCAGGGTCACCTTTGCCGCAAGCTCGGGAGTCTTGCAGAGCGTCAGAAAATCGACCTTGGAGCGGACCTCCTGATATTCCTTCATGTATCTGCCTGCCTGACGCATCAGCCAGACAGGAGTGTAATCAACCTTCTCTCCGCGGCATGCCTTTAAAAACGTATCGTTCATGTCTTCACCTTTCCTGATTTCCTTGGGATATAACTGCAAAATGGTTCCTCTTCCATATAATCGCCGTACATGGAGTATGCCCTTGCCCTGCACCCTCCGCAGACATTCACATACTCGCAGGAGCCGCACTTCCCTTTATACCGCTTGAAGTCCCTCATGTCCTTAAACAGCTCGGAATTCTCCCATATGTCCTTAAACGACTGCTCCCTGACATTCCCCGCAAACTTCGGGAAATAGCTGCACGGCTGGACATTACCGTCCACATCGATAAGGCATATGAGCTGGCCTGCCAGACAGCCCTTTGGAACCACCGGTAGAAAATTTCAAGGTGCGTTTTTTGAAGGTCTCTCCTTCCGCCTTCGACCGCTGCAGCACCACCCGGTAGTAATGGGGAGCGCAGGTCGGCCTCACCAGCATCAGGTCCTCATCCTTTTCCATATCGTAATGCCAGTCGAGTATCCTGTCGTAGTCTTCCTTTGAGATCAGTTCCTTCATGATCTCTTCGCCCCTGCCTGTTGGCACGATCATGAACATATACCAGGCGGTAGCGCCGAGTTCCTTCGCAAGCTTGTATACCCGGGGAATTTCCTCCTGGTTTCTCTTCGTAAACGATGAGTTGATAATGAATTCAATCCCGTGCTTTTTAAAGAGTTTCGCCGCGTTTATTGTCCCGGTCAAAAGCGCCCTGCTGGCTTCGGAAATCATCATGGACCGGCTGCGTTTGAGCCGTCGAGGCTGAGGGAGACGATCCTGATACCGGATGCTTTTATATTTTCACACACCTCATCGGTAACGAGCGTCCCGTTCGTAGCAAGACACATTCTCAGTCCTTTTTCAGTGCCGTATTTCGCGATTTCAAAGACATCCTTCCGGAGAAGCGGCTCGCCTCCGGAAAGGACGACAACAGGCTGGGCATAGCTTACGATATCATCGATGACCCTGAAGGCCTCCTCAAGAGAGAAATCAGGATGTCCCTTTGCCTCGAGTTCCGACGAGGAACGGCAATGAACGCACCGCAGATTACATCTCCGCGTTATTTCCCAGGCGATCCATTTCGGTGAAAATTCCACAGTACCTCCTTCATCACTCTCTTATAATGACTGTTATTATACCTTTGGACCTGCTAATTTTCCATCAAAGAGGTCCCGCTCCATGGCAGCAAGCAACGGGGCAAGAGTTTTTTTGTTTCTGGCGGAAATAGGAATCGCCTGAAAACGCTCTGCAAGAATCGTGGAATCTTCAGTGCCCAGTCTGTCGGTCTTATTAAATACAAACACCCTTTTTTTCTCCATGAGACCCAGGTCCGAGAGGACTTTTTCGACTGATGCGATGTGCTGTTCGAACCTCGGACTGGAAATATCGACGACATGGAGGAGAAGATCAGCGTCCGACAATTCTTCAAGAGTAGCCCTGAATGCTGCCATGAGATCCTTCGGCAGGTCTCTGATAAACCCGACCGTATCGGTAATAACAACCTCCCTTTCCCGTGGAAACCTGAGCCGTCTGCTCGCCGTGTCCAATGTCGCGAATAATTTGTCTTCTACAAAAGTATCACTTTTTGTCATCGCGTTCAGGAGAGTAGATTTTCCCGCATTTGTATATCCGATAATGGAGATGATCGGTATCTCCTTTGCCACTCGCCGGGCCTTTCTCTGTCTCCGTGCCTCACCCAGAACCTTCAACTCCTTTTCCAGAAGATTGATCCTGTCCCTTACACGTCTTCTGTCAATCTCGAGCTTCATCTCACCGGGGCCTCTTCCGCCGATCCCTCCCATCAACCTCGACATGGCTGTCCCTTTTCCCGTCAGCCTGGGCAGCCGATACTTCAGTTGAGCCAGTTCCACCTGCACCTTTCCGTCCCTGCTGTGGGCACGTCTCGCAAAGATATCGAGGATGAGTTGTGAACGGTCGATTACCTTGAGTTCCGTAATCTCGCCTATCGCCTTTATCTGTGACGGGGTAAGGTCCTGGTCAAAAATCAACAGGGACACGCCCCTGTTCATCGCCGTAATAACAAGCTCTTTTATCTTGCCTTCACCCATAAGGTACCGGGCGTTTATCTTCTTCGGTCTCTGGATAATCGTGTCCAGGACTATGACATCACTTGAAAGGGCAAGTTCAACCAGTTCTGCGACAGAATCTTCCTGTTCATATTTTGGTTTTAACGAGACACTCACCAAAATCGCCTTTTCCCTTGCGGAAACACTATCGGCCTGTGCCCTCTGAACGCCGGTTTCGACCGCCCTGATCTTTTCCACTTCCTGTTCAAAATCTCTCACAAACGCCTCAAAATCGAATTCCACGTCATAAATATCCTCAGGGGGAAGTACCCTGTAGGGTTTCTTATGGTCCTGGCCGTCCAGGTGCGCGATACGGAGCGCTGAGGGCTGTCCGTCCTTGAGGCCGATAGCAGCGATGATGTCAAAACGCAGGAGTGCAAGGTCGGTCAGATCATCCTGGTTAAGCGGTTCATCATTCAGGTGTGTGTGGACGAACCTGAGTCCGCGGAGCACCTTTCTTCCCAAAGGATAGTCATCGAGCGGCGGCAGGAATATGCCCCTGGAATCTCCTACGATCACATGGGTAACAGACCCTTTTCGGGAAATCAGAACCCCGACCTGCCTGTTCAGTTCGGATGAGACACCGGCAAGATACTTTGCGAGTTCGACCGAGATCAACTCCCGGTGAACGCGCCGACGGTAGATCCTTTCGAGTGCATGTATCTGGCTTCCCTTAAGTCCTGACAGTTTACCGTAAAGCGGGGGTATATAAGCCTCCATCGAAAACAAATGATTTGACATATTCTACCACAGAATTCAGTGCTGAAAGCGAAATTAAGTGCTTGCATACAATGAACTATCTTATATAATAGAATAGATATGAGGGCAGAAAAATGAAGATTATCAAAGACCATAACGTCGGTGACAAGACAATACGCCTTGTCCTGGGGGATATCACGGAACGCGACACGGACGCTATCGTCAACGCAGCCAATTCCCATCTCCAGCACGGAGGCGGTGTTGCAGGGGCGATCGTCAGAAGAGGCGGTCAGATCATCCAGGACGAGAGCGACAAAATCGGCTTTACTCCTGTCGGTCACGCGGTGCTTACCTCTGCCGGCAGGCTGCCCGCACGGTTCGTGATACATGCGGTAGGGCCAAGGATGGGTGAAGGAGACGAAGACAACAAACTGAAAAATGCGGTAATAAACAGTCTTCTCCTCGCCTCGCAGAGAGGTCTTCAAAGCATCTCAATCCCGGCGATCAGTTCAGGCATCTTCGGCTTTCCGAAAGACCGGTGCGCAAAAATTCTCGTCGGAGAGTCCGTCGCGTTCCTGAAAAAGCAGACGGGCAGCAGCCTTCATCTCATAGAGTTCTGCATCCACGACGACCTGACGCTCGGTTACTTTAAAAAAGAGTTCGAGAACCTGAGTTCGTAATGAAGATACCGGTACACCTATCCTTATCTGAGAAGATCTTTTGCCCTGCTGCTGCCTTGACTCATCATGCCGCCAGCCGTGGCCTTCCGCTGCATAAATATGTTTCAGAACTCAGCTGCTCGTTGAAAATATTGACAGTCATTACCTTGAGTAAGGTAGAATTTACGAGATCATCTTATGAAAACCGATAACGAGAATACGCAGCAGACTGCAGAGGCATTAGAGAAAGTCCTTTTACTGACCCGGGAGGACAAGGGCAGGATAGATGCAGTTCTTGATGCGTTAGGAGAAGCCATCAGTATTCAGGACACAAACTTCAAGGTTATCTATCAAAATCAGCGCCATAAGAATTTAATGGGGGATCATGCAGGGGAATACTGCTATAAGGCCTTTCAGAACAAGGACCACATCTGCGACGGATGTCATCTCGCACTCAGTTTCAAAGACGGAATAATTCGTAAAAAAGAACAGACGATACATACGGATAAGGATATAAAATACCTGGAAATCACGGCGTCTCCTCTCAGAGACCTCTCAGGAAAAATCGTCGCTGCGATCGACATAGTCAGAGACATTTCAGAGCAAAAAAGCATGGAAAATGCCCTTCGGGAGAGCGAAGAGCGTTACAGGGACCTTTTCGAAAATGCATCAGATCTGATTCAGATAGTCCGGCCGGATGGCCGTTTCTTTTATGTGAATCGCGCCTGGAGGGAAACCTTCGGCTACACGGAAGACGAGGTCTCAAATCTTTCGATATTCGATGTCATCGCCGAGGACTGCGGGACGCACTGCTCAGAAACCTTTCAGCGCGTAATGTCAGAAGGGGCTGTCTCGCACATAGAAGCTGTTTTTGTTGCCAAAGACGGCAGAAGAATACTCGTTGAGGGTTCAGCCAACTGTAAATACGCTGAAGGAGCGCCTGTTTCAACCCGGTGCATGTTTCGCGATGTCACCCTAAAGAGGAAAATGGAGCAGGAGCTCTATAAGAATCAACAGCTCGAAGCCCTCGGTATTTTCGCCGGGGGGATCGCCCATGACTTCAACAATATTTTGACCGCGATACTCGGCAATATCAGTCTCGCTCTCCTGCACCTCAATCCCGGAGATCACCTGTATGAAGATCTGATGGCAGCAGAAAAGGCTTCCCTCCGCGCAAGGGACCTGTCCCAGCAACTGCTCACCTTTTCAAAAGGCGGTGACCCTGTCAAAAGAATCCTTTCCATCGGGAATATCATAAAAGAGTCCGCCAACTTTACCCGCAGGGGGTCCAATATCCACAGCAACTTCATCATTGAGGACAATCTCTGGCCTGTGGAAGCTGATGAAGGACAGATCGGCCAGGTCATCAACAATCTCGTTATCAATGCTATCCAGGCAATGCCGGGGGGAGGAACGATTCATGTTTCTGCGGAAAATGTCGTTCTCGGACAAAAAAGCGGCCTGCCGCTTCAAGAGGGGAGATACGTTAAAATAACCATTGAAGACACCGGATCAGGCATACCAAAAGAACATCTGCAGAAGATTTTCGATCCTTTTTTTACCACGAAACCAGACGGCAGCGGTCTCGGTCTTGCCGTTACCTTTTCTATTGTCAAGAAACATAATGGATGCATCACCGTGGAGTCAGAATCGGGTGTCGGGGCAAGATTTCACGTGTATCTCCCTGCTACGGACAAACAGGCTTTGGAAGATATCTCAGGCGATGACAGAAACATTTTCGGCAAAGGCAGGGTCCTGGTAATGGACGATGAAGAAATGGTAAGGGATGTCACCTCTGCAATGTTACAGCATCTTGGTTATGATGTTGTGCTATCGTTTGACGGGGCTGAAGCGATTGCCTTGTACAAAAAGGCAAAAGAATCCGGACAACCCTTTGATGCCGTTATTATGGATCTGACCATCCCGGGAGGTATGGGCGGCAGGGAAGCAATGGAGAGCCTTCTGAAGATAGATCCCGGAATCAAGGCGATTGTAGCGAGCGGGTATTCCAACGACACAGTCATAGCAAATTATGCAAAATACGGTTTTTGCGGTTTCATAGAAAAGCCGTTCAAAGTTGCTTCTCTCGGCAAAATCTTGTCCGTCATCATGGAAAAAAATCAGATTTAATAAACATTTCAGCCGCTCTTCACGCTACCACCCTCCACCTCCACCTCCGCCTCCGCCGCCTCCCGAGGAACCGCCTCCCCCGCTCCCTGATGACGAGCCCGGAGCAGCTGAGGAGGAAGCTATTGCGCCGGCAAGCGAGTCACCGAAAGAAGAAGCGAAATCTCCCTGACTTACAGAGTCCAACACCGTCGTCGAATACCAGGCCGGTATATATCCTCTGGGTTCCCCTTCAGCTGTTACCCGTGAAAGCATATGGGAGAACTGTTCCGCCCACTGTTGTTCCACGTCGAGCGCAAGTGCGTAAGGCAGATACTTCTCAAAAAGTTCCGGGGTCTTCGTCGGAGGATTCATCAGGTTCATCCGGTCTTTTTCGGTTGCTGTCAGAAAATTCCTGAAGCCTTCTATCGCATCGAGGATGTTCCTGCCCGCACGTGTCGGCGCCTTGAGGAGGTGATAAAAAAGGTAATTGATGAAGACAGCGCCGAGGAGAAAAAAGACCATAAGGGCCGACGTTGCGTATCCGAGCATATATATCCCGCCGATCTCGCCTGCAATGAATGGAAGTGAAAAGAGTGTCAGAAACAGGGCGCCACCGCCACTCAAAAAGGAGTTGCCATTGCGCCGTAACGCACTCTTCCAGCGTGAAATGACCTGCATGAGAAGACCGGTCACACCAACACTCCAGATGGTAAGCCATAGAGAGATAAAGAGGAAAACTGGCAGTTGACCTTTTGCCCGCGCGTCGCCAAAACCGGCAAGGAAAAGGATAAGGGCCGAAAGGCAAAGTCCGGAGACAAAATACCCTTTATTGGTGACAAAGTGGATCTTCTCATATGTTATTTTCAGGTAATTCTTAAGGTCATCCTCGGCACCCCTGATCTTCTTGTGGTTTGACTGCTCAAGAATGAGCTCTGTATTCGATGCAAAGAGCTTCTGTCTGATCTTCGCCTCCTCGGCTGACAGGGGAAGAGTGCCCCCGTCTTTTTTGCTGAGGGTAAACGCATCGTGTTCCTGCCTGATCATAAGTTGCCCCTTCACCGCCATATGTATAAGTGCCGAGGCAAAAGCCTTCTGGTCATACCCCATCCTCGAAATGAACCGCATCACCGCAGGAGACATGCCGTCAGGAGGTGCGTATCTCGTCACGATAATCCCCTGATCAGGGTCTCTTCCCACCCTTGTCCAGATGACCAGATAATAAAAAAGCAGGAGAATGAGTCCGCTAGGCCCTACAATTATACCGGGGTTGCCTGATAAAAAATATCGGATCCGTTCCTCTTTTGACGGAGCAACCACATATCCCTTCGGCCATGAAACAGCAATCGTCAGGCCCTCCGTTGCTGCCAGGGGCCGTGTTACGGAAAACCTGATGACGCCCGACGTATCGACAGACTCTGTAAAGTCCTGTCCCTTTGATCCCTGCGGTCCGGTATATGCTGCAACAGAGATAATATGCTGTGAGGCGCCTTCGGGAAGCTCAATGAGGGCCAGGACATCATCAATTGGAAATTCCCAGTCGTTGCCGGTCACATTCCAGTAGAGTTCATCAAAGTCTTTGAAAAAACCGAGCTGGTGGTCTGTTGTGTATATAAGGGTATACGTGTATTCGCCCGGAGGGATAAGTGTCTCCTTTCTTCCTATATAGACACGTTTCCCGTTCGAACGGTTCTCAATATGAAAAGACTCAGGGGAACTATCTTTGCGTACTTCTTTTACCTCAAATCCAACAACAGAGCTGTTTCCAAATCTGTCCCTGTATGTGACTGGAAAATCACGGTAAATTCCATGACGTATCTTGTCGCTTTCGCTCTTCACCCTGATGGTTTCCTTCACCAGCAGTGATGAATCCTTGCGCACCGTAATGTGACTCTGAAAACCGAGGATCCTTTCCGGGGGCGATGCAAAAGAAGACAGAGGGAAAAAAAGAATGAGACACAGCGCTGCATGAACAATGGCCAACCGCCGTGATTTACCCTTTAGCATCAGTCTCTTCCGCAAGCACTATCTTTCCCCTTCTCAGGAAAGGATTTCGGTCAGCACATCGTCCAGCAGAACAAGGAACGACAGCGACCTTCATGTCTCAGGTACTGAAAACCCTGTTATCTTGCTGCAGGGCGCTTGAGTATCCCTATCGCCAAAGAAAAAACAAGAATGTCACGAAGAGATGCCGGTGACCCTAACCACCTCATCAACTGTTGTCATACCTCTCAGAAGCATCGCTATCGCATTCTCTCTCAACGTCATCATCCCTTCCGTCCTGGCAATCTGTTTCAGTTTCATCGGGGTCACTTTTTCCTCAATGGCAGACCTGATCCTGTCGGTAATCTCGAGGATCTCGAATATGCCGGTCCTGCCGAGATAGCCTGTTCCCCTGCATTCAGAACAGCCTGCTCCCAAAGCAACTTTTATCTGCTTCTGTTTCTCCTGGCTAATCCCGATCAACCTATATTCGACGTCAGAGAGGCGGTACCATTCCGAGCAGTTTTGGCAAACCTTTCTGACCAGTCGCTGAGCGACAACGCCGAGGAGCGTGGAATTGATAAGAAAGGGCTGTACACCGATGTCGATAAGCCGGGTAATACTGCTGGGAGCGTCGTTCGTATGGAGCGTCGTCATGACCAGATGTCCGGTGAGCGCGGACTGAATGGCGTTTTCCGCTGTCTCGAAATCGCGGACCTCACCGACCATGATGATGTCCGGGTCCTGTCTGAGAATCGTCCTGAGACTGCTGGCGAACGTAACACCGATCTGATGCTGCACCGAGGTTTGATTGAAATCTTCATAGATCATCTCGACCGGTTCCTCGATGGTCGTGATGTTCACATCCGGCGTTGACAGGGTCTTCAGCGCCGAGTAGAGCGTTGTTGTCTTGCCGCTTCCGGTCGGCCCGGTAACGAGTATGAGTCCGTGGGGGGCGGAGATGAAAGATTTGAAGATCACCAGTTCCCTCTCCAGAAAACCGAGGTTCCCGATCTCCTGCATAAGGATACTCGGGTCGAATATCCGTATAACAACTTTTTCACCGAAAGAGACAGGAAGAGTTGAGACGCGCAATTCGATCTCCTTCCCGTCCTGATCTGTCTTTATTCTTCCATCCTGGGGTCTGCGTTTCTCGGCTATGTCCATGCGGGCAAGAGTCTTGATCCGGGAGATGAAGGCAGCATGGACAGCCTTGGGCATTTTATGGATAGGGTGGAGAATGCCGTCAATCCTGAAACGGACAAGACTATGTTCTCTTTTCGGCTCGATATGGATGTCTGAGGCCCGTTGGGAATAGGCATAGTGAAGGAGGTATTCAACGGCGTTAATGATATGCTTGTCAGTGGCCCCGAGATCAGAAATCGCCTTCAGCTTTACATACTGTTCGAGATTGCCGAGGTCATTGGGAGAGGCAAGTTCGCTCTGAGCAGCGGTAATCGAGTATTTGAAGCCGTAAAATTCGGTTATGATCTTCATAATATCCGATTTTGTGGAAATAACCACATCGACATCGTATTTCTTTGATCGTCTGATGCCGTCGATACCTTCCTGGTCAAAAGGGTTTGCCGTTGCAATAGTCACGGTATTCCCGTTAATTCCAACAGGAACAAGCTGGTATTTTATGGCGTAAGGCCGGGAAATGACCGTAGTCACCACATTTGAATCGAGTTTCAGGGGGTCTATCCTGAGAAAAGGCGTTTTCAGCCGTTTTGCCACCTCCTGCATAATAACCTCCTCAGTAATCAAGGTTGCATGGCTTCCCGGCACTTTCAGCTTAAGGGATTCTATGATATCAATGAGTGTGACATCAGACTGCCGTGATCTGCCCTTCTTCAACGGAATTGCTTTTATCTTGATAATTCTGGCGCGAAAGACCTCCTCTTTTGCCAGGATCTCATCCAGCTGTTTCTTTGTCAGAAGGCCTGAAGACAGAAGAATTCCTATGAGCGCCTTTCTCAGTTTTTCATCCATTGTCGTGTCGGGTTTCCCTTTCTCACGGTATATTATCATTAAATTGTCCAGAAGAACAAAAATTGAAGATTCCCTGCTGCAGGACCGCAGCGAATCTTAATGCCGGCATTTTCATCGTATTCGCTTGCTATCCGGGCAGGAAATCCGGGAGGTGCGGCAGAAGAAAAACCAGAATCCAAAAGGGATTCTGCATCTTTCGAGCGATATTAAAAATCCATATATCTGTGCTATACTTCCAAAGCTGAAGATTTGATAGTGTTGCAGTTCATTGCAGGAAGTCAGAGGTTCGAGCAAACTTTTTTATAGCAGCAGGCGGAGAGAAATTGTACCAGAGAAAAGGCAGATTCGGCGGCCACGAGAGAAGAAGGAGCCCGAGATATCCCCGAAGATTTCATGCTGCTTTGGAATATGATGGCAACATTTATGAAATCGGGACTATTGATATTTCAGCACATGGGGTTCTTATACCGAGAAGACTGCCCCCCCCTATTGGAGCAACAGTAAAACTGACTTTGACGATCAGAGATGAAAAATCTACATTCGAGGGGACTGTTGTAAGACACACTAAATGCTTAGTGAATGGCGTACTCACAACAGGTATCGGGATCGACTTGCCTTCACCTGAGTATGAAGAGTTTGTGAAAGCGAACTTCATAATTACTTAGCGTATTTCTCAACAAGCTTTAGGGCTATTGATCAGGCATCCCCATATAATCACGATACCAATTTAAAAACGTGGATAATTTCTTTCAGACTCCTTCTATTATCGGGCTTTTGCTTTCGTCTCATCCCATCATCTTCAGTAAAACGAACTGTCGGCAAAATTTTGTGAAAACGGTCTTTACTGTTAACCCGGCAAGCAAATAGTCTGTCATGCTCCAAACGCCTGCCGAACAGCCGAAACGCACAGAATCCCCAGCCGTCGCAGAACCGGTACTCGTGTGCCGGTCTTCCCCGAAAACGATGATGAACCATATCTGCATACGTATAGCCCCTGCTCTGCACATCTGATTCAGCATATCGCTTTACAAAGCATATGCTTTTTCTTATCATGTAGCTATATTGAGAGGAAGAGAAGGATGAAATTATTGCGTGTCGCGCTTGCACAGATAAATGCAACGGTTGGTGATCTTGCCGGGAATTCAAGGATAATCTCGGACCATATAAAAAAGGCATGTCGGTACAAGGCCGACATTATTGCATTTCCTGAACTGGCATTGACAGGGTATCCACCCGAGGACCTTATCCTGAAGCCGCAGTTTATATCAGATAATATGGCTGAACTGAAGAAGATAAGCGGCAGGACAAAGGGGATAACCGCTATCGCAGGTTTTGTTGATGCGGACAAAAACGGTTTATATAACGCTGCGGCAGTCATCAGCGGAGGCAGGATAATCGATATCTATCATAAGATATTTTTGCCGAACTACGGGGTATTTGACGAGCACCGGTATTTCAAACCAGGCAAGAAGTTTCCTGTATACCATGTTGCAGGAGCCCGGGTAGGTGTCAGTATCTGTGAGGACATCTGGCATCAGGAAGGACCGGCCAGAATTCAGGCACTTGCCGGAGCTGACGTGATCATCAATATCAATGCCTCTCCTTATGAAATGGGGAAACCCGGGATGCGGGAAAAGATATTGAAAGAACGTTCTTCGGAAAATGCAGTGATGATCGCTTATGTAAATATGGCCGGAGGACAGGATGAACTCGTTTTCGATGGCTTCAGCATGGTTTATGATCATGAAGGCAGGCTGGTTGCCCGGGGAAAACAGTTTGAGGAAGACCTGATGGTGCTTGATCTTGATATAGAGAGCCTCAGAAAGTTCAGAAAGAGCCATAAACAGGCGTTAGTTGCGCTGTCTGGAAAGACAGCCTGTGCTGTCAGAAAGATCCGGGTCCCGGCAATTGAATATCCAGAAAGAAAAAACTGTAAGAGACCAGGTGTGGCACCACTGCTTCAGCGTGAAGAGGAAGCATACAGGGCGCTCGTGCTTGGCACAGCAGATTATGTGAAGAAGAACGGCTTCAGAGGCGTGGTGATCGGTCTGAGCGGCGGAATTGATTCGTCCCTTGTGGCTGTCATAGCTGCTGATGCCTTAGGCAAGGAAAATGTAACCGGTCTTTTCATGCCCTCGCGATATACTTCCCCTGAAAGTAAAGAGGATGCCTTTGAATTGGCAAAAAACCTGGGCATAGCTTTTAGAACATTGCCGATCGATACTATTCTGACCGGATACCTGCGTGTCTTATCCGGTGACTTCAAAGGAATAAGAGAGGATACAACCGAAGAAAATCTCCAGGCCCGGATCAGGGGTAATCTGCTTATGGCTTTCTCAAACAAATTCGGATGGCTTGTGCTCACTACCGGAAACAAATCAGAGATGAGTGTCGGATATGCTACGCTTTACGGAGATATGGCAGGCGGTTTTGCGGTAATTAAAGATGTGTCTAAAACGCTCGTCTATGATATCTGCATGTGGAGGAATTCACGTGGAAATGGCGTAGTCATACCTGAGAGGGTGTTATGGAAGGAACCGACCGCTGAACTGAGGCCCGGACAGAAAGACAGTGATACACTCCCGCCCTATTCAGTACTCGATCCTATCCTGAAGGCCTACGTGGAAGATGAGATCAGCTTCGAAGATATACTGAAGATGGGGTGTGAACCGGAAAGTACGGAACAGGTAATCCGGATGGTAGATAAGAGCGAGTATAAACGGAGACAGGCCCCACCGGGGATAAAGATCACGTCCCGGGCTTTCGGCAGGGACAGGCGTTTTCCGATAACGAACAAATACAGGAGTTATTGATAATGCGTTTATATATTTTTATCATTACGTTGGCACTCTGTTTTTCTCCCCTGGAAGCATATGCTGCCGGGCAGGATAGTTTTCAGTTCAGAAAACAGCCTGAGTTGCAGCTGATCAAGCCCAAAAAACCGGTGAAGATCAAGCTCAGACGTTCTGCAAAAGACGAATATTCCTGGGAACTGAGCGGGGATGATGCGGACGAGATATTACAGACAGACAAAAAACTGAGAAAGATGCTCAACCCAGCGGTGAAGGGAACGCTCTATATAGTATCTACGCCGATAGGCAATCTTGAAGATATTACACTGCGGGCTTTGAGGGTGCTGAAGGAAGTCGATACCATCGCGGCAGAGGACACAAGACATTCACTGAAACTGCTGAACCATTACGGTATCTCGAAGCCCCTGATAAGCTACTGGGGAGAGAAGGAGAAGGTAAAGGCAGAGGAAACAATCAGGATCCTCAGTGCAGGACAAAATGTTGCGCTGATTTCAGATGCAGGCACCCCCGGTATATCTGATCCGGGAAATCTGCTTATCAGAAAGGCCCTTGAAGAAGGCATCCGGGTTGTCCCTGTCCCCGGGCCGACCGCTGTTATCGCGGCGCTTTCAATATCGGGTTTTTCAACTGACTGTTTTTTATTCCGGGGATTCCTTCCGGCAAAACAGGCCCAGAGATTAAAGGAATTGAGAGAGCTCAGCCTTGATTCCCGGACGATTGTTCTCTATGAAGCCCCACACAGATTACGGGAGACTCTGGCCGACATTCGGGAAACCTTTCAGGACAGACATCTGGTTGTTATAAAGGAGATCACTAAATTTTATGAAGAGGTATTCAGAGGGACGGTAACAACTGTCCTTGAGCGCCTTGAAACAGCCAAAATAGCCGGGGAATATGTCATCGTGCTGGAAGGCAGACCCGAAGAAAAAAGAGTTTCTATGGATGATGCGCTGTTGGAGATCAGGGCTCTCATGAAGAAAGGACTGGGGAGAAAAGAGGCGGTGAAGAGGATCGCCGGAGAATACGGTATCAGCAGGAAAGATCTCTATGACAGAAGCCTCTCAGGTGAATAGATGGTTTTTCTGACACTCTGGTTTTTATTGATTATGATCGCGTCTGTTATTCCGGTATCCGCACCATACGCCACCCTTTCTCCGGGCGACAAACTCGTACACGCTGTGATGTATGGATTGACGTCCATATTTGTATACAGGATTTGCTTACCGAGGACAACACCTGCAAAAGCATTTTACCTTTCTGTTGCCATCTCCGCCCTGTACGGCGCGGCGATGGAGGTCATACAGTATTTTTTGCCGTACAGAAGTTTTTCTTTTGGTGATGTGACAGCCAATGCCGTCGGCGCTTTTTGTGGCAGCGTCCTGTATAGGAAAGGAAAAAATTGCTAAAACTCAGTCCGATTGCTTTTGGCCTTGCCCTGGGTATGGTCTGGGGATGCGCTCTTTTTATAACAACGTGGGTTTCTTATGTTTCGGGATACGGCAGTTTATTTCTTGAGGTACTTGCCCGGTCAATATATCCGGGTTACACTATAACCCCTGTCGGGAGTTTGCTCGGATTGCTCTACGGGTTTATGGATGGATTTATAAGCGCAGCATTGATAGGATGGATTTACAACAAGATACTATCATACGGATCACATTAACGTTCTGTAATCAGGAGGTTTTATGGCAAAAGTCTATTTTGCCCCGGCAAGGGCAAAAAAGTGGAACTATGGTGACAGCATGCCCGGGAAACTCGAAAGGCAGCTTGAAGCAATAGGCATGATGAATTATTTCAGCCCTGATGAGTGGGTTGCTGTCAAAACGCATTTTGGTTCTGAAGGCGCCCACAGGATTATAAGACCTGTTTTTTTAAGAAAGGTCGTTGATGCGGTGAAAAAGATAGGGGCGAAGCCGTTTGTTACTGATACGGTGAGGATAAAGGGGCTTGATTATCTGGAAGTCGCAAATCAGAACGGTATTAACCATCTCTCTGTCGGAGCACCTGTTGTGGTTGCAGACGGTCTCTATGGGAACGACAACATCATGGTGAAGTCCGGTGAAATACTGGGCGAAGTCGCTGTTGCCTCCCTGATCCATGACGTACCTGCCATGATCGTATGTTCTCACGTAAAAGGACATATCAACTCAGGATACGCCGGGGCTATAAAGAATATGGCTATGGGAGGAGTGAGCAGCGCCCACCGCACTGGAGGATGGAAGTGTGGAAGGGGTTCGATGCATACCATCGGCGAGGGGGAACTGGTTTGGGATGCCGAAAAATGCGAACTCTGTTATCAGTGCAGGGACATTTGTCCGCTCGATGCGATAACGTTCAGGGATGACAAGCTTGTATGGAACGGCGACATATGCTGGAGATGCGGAAGATGTGAGCGGGTCTGCCAGTCAGAGTCACTGATGCTCCCCGGAGAGGAAAAAAGGTTCATGAGCTCTCTTGCCGAGGCTGCAAAGGCAGTGATAGGGACCTTTGAGCCCAAAAAAATCATTTTTATCAATTTCCTGACTGAGATCCAGCCTGAATGCGATTGCATGCCTGCTGCAGATGTACCGATAATACAGGATTTAGGCATACTCATATCTGAAGATATTGTGGCTGTAGAACAGGCAAGCATTGATATGCTGACTGCACAGGAACCCTTGCCTGAGTCACTGGCCTCTGATAAACAGATAAGAAAAGGAGAGGACATCCTTATGAAATTGCACCATAAACCCTATCTTCTTCAGGTGGAAGAGGCTGAAAAACTTGGCATTGGGTCAAGAAGGTATGAGCTAGTCCGGATTTAAAAAAAAGTGCTGCTGTTCGTATAATATGAACAGCAGCTTAGGGGAGGTAACGAGGCGCTTACATGTATATAAAACCAAAAATTAGCATTATTGTCAAGATAAATTATCATGTCAGCTATAAATTAAAATTTTAGGGTCTTTTGAAGAGAAAGACTTATTCCCTGCGATTGACAGGGAGACAGGAAAATCCATTATTCTAAGCCTATGTTTGATATAAGAAAAGTCACGATATTTAATACCTTAAACACGCAGGAACAAAAAGAAGTGTCCCACTACCTCGCAGACGAGACATTCAGGAAAAAAGAGACGATATTCTCCGAAGGTGACCCATCCGACTGGCTTTATATCGTAAAAAAAGGCAAGGTAAAAATCACAAAACTCTCTCAGGAGGGGAAAGAGCTTATCCTTGAAGTAATATCCCCCATGGAGTTTTTTGGCGGTATAGCGGTAGTAAGAGGATTTCCATATCCTGCGAATGCTGTTGCCATGGAAGATACCGAGTTGTTGAAGATCGCCAGAACAGACCTCCTGAGCCTGATGGACAGATTTCCCGGGCTCATGTACTGTATGGCGATGAATATCGGGGACAGGATAAAAGGCTCCCATGAGACGCTCAAAAGCATTGCACTGGAAAAAGTGGAGGCCAGGATCGCGTCACTTCTTGTGAAGTTAGCTGATAAAGCAGGGGAAAAAGTCCCTGAGGGCATGTTAATACAGATGAAACTTACGAAGCAGGACATAGCCGAAATGGTTGGGACTACGGTAGAAACATCCATAAGGACGATGAGCAAACTTACAAAAGCGGGGATTGTTTCTACAAAGGCCGGAAAAATTGTTATCAGGGACCCCGATAAACTGGAGTCCCTTTTATAAGGTTACTCAGTGCTGTTCGCCCGGCAGAAGCGTAGCCAGCATATTATAGAAAAAGAGCGCTATAGAAAAGACCTCGATCACGCCTAATGCCAGAGACAAGATATTATATGACTGATTCGGAGTATAGACATTCAGCGTATAAAAAAATAACATCCCAACCAGCCCGATATTAGCCGCCCAGAACTGTAATTCCCCCATCTTTGGATATTTTAACGGTCTTCCTGAGAACCTTGGCAGAACATGATACCCGACACCGTATATCATCATGGATACCCATCCAAGCATATTGAGGTGTGAATGAACGAACTTCAGTGACATGAGAGAAGAATCCCAAAGCATCCCGATGCCCAAAATTGATGAAAGCCCGAGATAGATAATGCTGACAATGATGAAGTTTTTTACAAATCTGTCCATACTTCCTCCTGATAAAAAAGTTTTTTGTCTTGTCTCTCAAGCATACCCTAAACAGTTTCCTGATTCTATGATAAGGGTCATAAGAACTTTTTTCCCGGCATATGACACAGGTCATAAAATTTTTCTTCAAAGAAGGGTACACTGAAACTAACAAAGACCTACAATCTTATGAGGAGGAAAGAATGAACACGACAAAGAAAACTATCACAAAGGATTCGGTCATCGGAGATGTTATCAGAGAACGGCCTGGAGCCAAAAACGTCATACAGAAATACTTCGGGGGCGGGTGCTTTACCTGTCCGGGAATCAACATGGAATCAATATCGTTTGGCTCAATGATGCATAATCTCGATCCTGAAAAGATAGTGAAGGAAATCAACGAACTGGAGGACTAGACATGTCGGTAAAATGTTTTGTTTGCGGCGTAACGGATAAAGAGAGGGTCTGCCTCTCCTGTGTTCATGAAGGGAGTGAAAAACATGTGTGTGTCAGGTGCCTGCCTGTCCTGATCCACGGCGGCCATTAACTCTACCCTGGAAGCAGAATGCATTGCGGTACTCAGGGTCCGGGAAAAATAATCCCGGACCCTTTTTTATTGACGCAGAATAGAATTTCTTTTTTTTAACCTCCATAACGTATTATTACTATATGCAAATATCCCGAAAAATAGGCGTACATACCTCTATTGCAGGCGGTCTGCCTATGAGCCTTGAACGGGCACGGGAACTTGGATGCAACACAATGCAGATATTTTCCCATAACCCAAGGGGGTGGGCGGTGAAAGGCAAAGACAGGGATGAAATCAGTGAATTTATTGAACTCAGAAAAAAATACGGTATCGCACCGATATATATCCACACGTCGTATCTGATTAATCTTGCATCTGCGAATCCCGCCCTTTCCTTAAAATCACGGGACATGATCGTGCGCAGAAATGGATATTGCGGATTCCATTGGGGCAGACTATGTTGTATTGCACACAGGCAGTGCTTCTGGAGAAGATCCCGGTCTCGCAAGAAAGAGGGCGATAGGATGCCTGACTGATATTGCCGGGAAAAGAGAATGGCGGGCAGGCCTTGTGCTTGAGAATACCGCAGGTGAACGCGGGGATATCACTTCAAAGATCACAGATATCGCAGAGATCATGGAAAAGGTGCCGGGAAGGCTTATATCAGGGATCTGTATTGATACCTGTCATGCCTTTTCTGCCGGATACGATATCAGGTCTGATGGAGGAATCCAGGTGTTAGCGGATGAAATTACGCAGTATATAGGGAATGATAATAGAATCAGGCTGTTACATCTTAATGATGCGAAGGGAAACCTTGGAGCAGGCCGGGACAGACATGAACATATCGGTGAAGGGAATATAGGAATCAAGGGGTTCAGAAGCTTTCTGAACCACAGTTTTTTTGAAGATATTCCCCTGATTCTCGAAACCCCGAAAAAATCTCCTGATGACGATTTAAATAATCTAAAGACAGTCAGAAAACTTTTCCGCAAAACTTCCCGATAAATCCGGATTTTTTCATAACTTGATTTCTCGACCGTTTCTCCCCTGCTTATATTTATCAAAACAATCTTTTTACATCGTAAATCATTGTTCATCATTTGAAACAGTTGTATTTAATATGTGTCTGATCCATACAGAGCCCTGCTTCATTGTTTTCTGATATGACTATGTTGTATTCAATATATACAATGCTCTTATCTATTCGGAATACGATCGTTCTCAGAAAAATAAAAACTGTTTTGATTTGTCATTTTATTGTTGACAAACGTAAAAGGATTGTTATATAAATATAAACAGATGATGACAAAACAGGTCCAAAATACTTTGACAAGTTTATTCTCTTCAGCTATCAGGGCTGAAGTTCTTGCTCTCCTTTTAAACAACCCCGAAGAAAGGTTTTACGTTAGAGAGATAGCAACACTTTTAAGAAAAAATCCTTCAGGAGTGAAGAGAGAATTGGATAACCTGGAAAAAATGGGGATTCTGATAAGCAAACGGGTAGCGAACCTGAAATATTTTCAGGCTGAAAAGAAATCTCCGCTGTTTGCTGAGCTGAAAAATCTTATCGCAAAGTCTCAGGGAATTCACGGCGCGCTCAAAGCACTGCTGAAAACCTCCAATATTAAGCTTGCGTTTATTTACGGTCCTTATGCTGAAAGTGAGGATGCTGATGCCGTAAATCTCCTTATTGTGGGCGTAAATTCACTGCCAATAGAGAGTGTCAGTGATGTTGAAGCGAAATTCGGCAAGAAGGTGCATATCACGGTAATTGACGAAAATGAGTTTAAGAGTAAGAAAGAGAGTGCTGATATAGAACTCGAAAAGCTTCTGTCAGGGAATAAAATCATGCTGATGGGGAAGCTTTAACTTACTTATTCCCCTAATCTGGGGATAGAAAGGTGGTGAAAAACATGGCGGTAAAGAAAGCAGCAGCAAAGAAACCTGCAGCAAAGAAAGCAGCTCCTGCAAAAAAGGCAGCTCCTGCAAAGAAGGCAACGGCAAAGAAAGCAGCTCCTAAGAAGAAAAAATAAGTTATCTGTTCTTTCTTCTATGGCTGGAGAATAGCGGTTCTCCAGCCTTTTTTTTGATTATATTAGCATAATTGGGGAGAATTGTGGCGAAAAAAAACTGGAAGAAATAACCTATTGATATTAAAGATTTATTTGCAGCGCAGGGCTTCTTGAAATCTTTTCTTCAGCCTCTAAAATAATATCCCAGGAATCAGGAGTCAAAAGCAATTTTTTAAGAAATTTCACATTGCTGGAGTGCCCTGATTTGCTGGCTATAATATGACCGTAAATAGGAAAGCCGAGAAGTGAAAAATCTCCAATGGAATCAAGGACTTTATGACGGACAAACTCATCAGGGAAGCGCAGACCCGTTGAGTTCAGGATGCCGTTTTCTCCAAGAATAATCGCATTTTCCAAAGAGCCGCCTTTTGCCAGTCCGTTTGTGCGAAGATATTCTATATCTTTCAGGAAACCGAAAGTCCTTGCCGGAGCAATTTCTCTGGCAAAAGATTCCTCGCTAATATCAAGGCTGATCTTCTGTTCTCCGATACCATGATGGTTAAAACTGATTCTGTAGGTTATTCTGACGCCCTTATAGGGGAAAGCAACTATCTTTGAGTGGCCATCTTCAAAAGCAAAAGGCCTCTTAATCCTCAGGTAGGGCCTTTTTTTCCCCTGCTTTGCTATGCCTGCCCTGAGGATTATGCTGATAAGTTCAGTTGAACTTCCGTCGAGAATAGGTATCTCAGGGCCATTGACTTCAATGTAGATATTATCGATTCCCAGCCCGGCGATTGCTGCCATAAGATGCTCGATCGTTCTGATCTTTATGCCATTATGTCCTATGGTTGTTGCAAAGGCAGTATCTATGACCGAACTTACTGAAGCCTTGATGACCACAAGTTTGTCAGCCCTGATGAATATTATCCCCGTATCCCGCGCTGCAGGCTTTAATGTTACCCTGGCGAGTTTTCCGGTATGAAGGCCTATGCCCTCAAAAGATATTTCATTTTTTATTGTTCTTTGTGCTCGCATAATATTCAGAATATATTAACAAGCAAATATAATGCCAGTTAAAATATACTTTATTATCAATGAGTGAATTTCTCCATAGTGTTGATAATTATACTCAGATGTGTAATGTTCGCAACAGTATATCTGATGCGTTTTGATTAATTTATTTAGAGCAAGATACATATGCCGACAGATTATTTGTATGCACCGCCAACGATAATCTCAGGAATTCTGAGGGTTGGCATGGCATCGGTGACAGGGACCCCTTGCGAATCTTTTCCACACGTACCGATAGAAAAGCCAAGGTCATCTCCTACCATGTCTATGTCCTGCAATATCTGCAGTCCATTGCCGGTAAGAGTCGCTCCCCTGACCGGTTCTCCCTTCATTCCTTTTTCTATGAGATACCCTTCCTGGACGTCAAAAACAAAATCGCCTGTTACGGTATTCACCTGTCCTCCCCCCATCTTCATGACCAGAAGTCCCTTTTCCGTGCATTGAAGTATCTCCCCGGCCGGTGTTGTCCCTTCCGTGATAAACGTATTCGTCATCCTGGGAATCGGTCTGTGCTGATAGGATTCACGTCTGCCGTTCGCAGTTGATCTGGTGCCGTCTTTCATTGCAGAGAGTCTGTCATACATATAGCTTTTCAGTATGCCTTTTTCAACGAGCACTGTCCTTTGAGAGGGTGTCCCTTCATCATCGAAACGGAATGAACCCCTCTTGCGGGGGAGCGTTGAATCATCTACGACAGTTATAAGGCTGGATGCCACCTTGCTGCCTAACCTATTCGAGAAAATCGAAAGCCCCTGCTGTGAAAGATCGGCCTCGAGGCCGTGGCCAATCGCCTCATGTATCATGGTCCCGCCTGCCTGTGACGATATCACGACCGGCATCCTGCCCCCAGGGGCTTTTCGGGCTGCCAGCATCATGACCGCGCGTTCCGCTGCCCTAAGGCTCAGTTCCTCGCAGAAGTTACCGTCAAAGAGTTCAAATCCGATCAGACCTCCGGCAGATTCACTGGCGGTCTGTATAATATCGTCCTGCACCGCAACAACCTGAATAATAAAGGCAGTATAGGTCCTGTCATCTTCTGAGAGAAAGCCGTCTGCTGTCGACACCTGAACTTTCTGCAGAGAGTCGCGGTATATAACCGTAACCTGTTTTATTCTGCGGTCAAAGCTCCTTGCCATGGCGTCAGCATTTCTGACAAGGGATATTTTCTGTCCGGCAGGGATATCATCAGGAAAAAGTTCTATGGGAAAATTGACTGACGGGCTGGTTACCCGCAGATCCAGCACAGGCGGCGGGGACGTCTCCACAGCAGCCCTGCTCACATCCGAAGCGGTCTGCTCCAGAGCTTTGCAGGACAGATCATTACTGAAGGCATAAGCAGTTCTGCCTCTAGTGATAAGGCGTATGCCTGTTCCGAGTTCGGTACCGTGTGCTATTTTTTCAAGCTTTGCGTCTTCCAAAGCCAGTGAAGTATGCCTGCGATATTCTGTAAAAATATCAGCATACTCCCCTCCCCTTTCAAGGGCTTTATTTATTAACGAGAGCTGGAGTTCCTTCTCAATCATCCCTGTCCCCTGTATAATCAAAATAGCGCGGGTTACTTGAAATATTTATCATGAAAAAAAATATAATTAAGTTATTATACTACCAATATCCTTGCTAATGCCAGATACAACAGGATCTTTCATGCCGGCTCTTACGGTAGCTTTCCTGCTTCTGAAGAAAAGTCACTCTCAGCGAGCCAGCCCTGAGGAATATGACAGGAGGGAATGAAGTCTGTTTGACAGTTTTCCGACTGTCCTGGTAAAACGCTGAAAAAATACGCGCTATTGTCTGCGGACCCGAAGCAGTTCGGATGATGAATCAGCGCAAAGAGGGAGTTTAGATGGCACTTTTAGGAGTAATAGGCGGAAGCGGCGTATACGATATCCCCGGCCTCGCTATTACCGACACGGTAAAATTAAGCACGCCTTATGGAGAACCTTCCGATGTATACCGGATAGGAAAATTTGCAGGCTCCGAAGTGGCATTTTTACCGAGGCATGGTTCCCTGCACCATATCCCGCCGGATAAAATAAATTACCGGGCGAACCTCTGGGGCTTCAGAGAGCTTGGCGTTAGAAAGATTCTCTCCTCCGGGGCTTCCGGTGGCATAAGCAGTACTATGGAACCGGGCAGTATCATTGTTCCGGATCAGATTATCGATATGACGTCAGGAAGATCTTCCACATTTTATGATGATGACGAGGTGGTCCATGTGGATTTTACGGATCCCTTCTGCCCTGACCTGCGGGAACATATTTTTGCTGCATCGGAGAAAGCAGGAATCAGCATTATCAGGAAAGGAACCTATATCTGCGTAAACGGGCCGAGACTGGAGACAGCTGCTGAAATCAGGGCATTCTCGATTCTCGGCGCTGATGCGGTCGGGATGACCGGCATGCCCGAGGCTGTGCTTGCCAGAGAACTGGAGTTATGTTTTGCCAGCCTATCGGTTATTACCAACTATGCCGCAGGTATCGGAGCGAAAACGCTTACGACAACTGAGGTCGTTGAATATATGAAACAGTCGATGGAAAAAATCAAGGCCCTGCTGACAGCTTTTTTTGCGAGGGATTTTTCCTCCCCTGCCTGTTCCTGCAGTCAGGCATTACGGGATGCCAGAATGTGATGGTTTTGCATGTGGCTGGAATATCATTCTTCCGGGCATTGAGGTAAAATGATACCGTGAAGACAATCCTGATTGTTGAAGATAAAGACTCCATGGCGCAGATGCTCAGAGAAACCCTTGAGGCCGAGGGATACCGAATTGTTATTGCGCGTGACGGCCAGGAAGGGACAAGACAACTCAGGGAAAACCGGTTTGACCTTGTTCTTACTGACCTGAGGTTGCCGAAAAAAAGCGGGATTGATCTTCTGAAGACCTCGAAAACAGAAAACCCCCTTACACCCGTGATCGTAATGACCGCCTTTGGAACAATCGAGACTGCCGTCGTTGCAATGAAAGAAGGGGCGTTCGATTTTATTGCAAAGCCCTTTGATACCGACCATCTCCTCCTGCTCATGAGCCGGGCTCTCGAGACACAGCGGGTGCTTACCGAGAACATCCTGTTAAAAGATGAGTTGTCATCGAAGTTTGGTGTTCCAAAAATTATCGGTAAGAGCCCGTGCATTCTCGATGTCGCGCAGAAAGTCCAGAAGGTTGCGCCGGCGAAAACAACAGTCCTCCTGCTCGGAGAAAGCGGCACGGGAAAGGAATTGTTTGCGCGCGCGGTTCACAATCTAAGTCAGAGAAGAGCATATCCCTTTGTCCCCATTAACTGCGCCGCAATTCCAAGAGAACTTCTGGAGTCAGAACTCTTCGGACATGAAAAGGGCGCTTTTACCGGGGCTGACGCAAAAAAGCTGGGGAAATTTGAGCTTGCCGACAAAGGGACGATATTCCTTGATGAAATCGCGGAGATGGACCTTTCGCTTCAGGCAAAACTGCTCAGGGTGATACAGGAGGGAGAGATCGAACGCGTCGGCGGTGTCAGACCGGTCATCATTGATGTGAGGATCATTGCAGCAAGCAACAGGGACATTGAAAAAGCAGCGGAAGAAAAACTCTTCCGGGAAGACCTGTTTTACCGGCTGAATGTATTTCCGATCATCATTCCACCCTTGAGAGAAAGGAAAGATGATATCCCTCTGCTCATTGACTATTTTGTCGATAAATATTGTTCTGAGCTCAAATCCCAGAAAAAGATCCTCTCACCTGAAGCACTCGAACTCCTGGTCAATTACCCGTGGAAAGGTAACGTTAGGGAACTCGAAAACTGCATAGAAAGGGCTATTATACTCAGTGAAGGGGATGCGATCACTGCAAATGACATCGTATTGAACAGACAGTCCGTACTTGAAAGCTCCCTGGGCAACCTGCCGATGGATGGTCCCCTCGAGGATTCTGCCAGGGAAGCGGTAAGAATTGCTGAGACTCAGCGGATCAAAAAAGCATTGAGAGAGACAAAGGGCAACAAGACCAGGGCTTCTGAACTGCTGCAGGTAAGTTACAAGACACTGCTGACCAAGATAAAGGAATACCGGATCGAATCCTGATCTGGTCGTTATCCGGACGAAATTTGCCATACCAGCTTTCCTCACTTCCGCCTTGGGGCCTCTGTTTTAGACAGCAAAGCAGCGAATTTCCCTGCGCCTGATTTTCCTTCTGGCCTGATTATCTTGACAGTGTAAAGCACTTGCAATTATTATAAAAATGACGAAATGCCTTGAAGTTAGCTTCTCTGAAGAGATCCGGAGAAATCAAGGACGGAAAAATTCAATCAAAGTAATTCTGGAGGGAATTGTGTCAGGACATTCCAAATGGGCGTCGATAAAACATAAAAAGGCGAGTACCGATGCAAAAAGAGGGAAGGTATTCACGAAGATAGTCAAGGAGATCGCTATTGCAGCGCGGCTCGGCGGAGGAGACCCTGCAGGAAATCCGAGGTTGCGCACGATAATCGAAAAGGCCAAAGAAGCGAACATGCCCCATGACAATATCAAGAAGGCAATTATGAAAGGCACGGGAGAGCTTCCGGGTGTTTCCTATGAAGAGTTTGTCTATGAGGGATACGGACCTTCCGGTGTTGCGATTATGATGGAGGTCACGACCGATAATAAAAACAGGACGCTCCCGGAGATACGCAGTATTATGTCAAAAAGCGGCGGCAGTCTCGGCGAGACCGGGTGCGTTTCCTGGATGTTTCAAAAAAAGGGATACATCCTGGTCAATAAGACAAAAGCTTCCGAGGATACCGTAATGTCCATTGCGCTTGAAGCAGGGGCGGAGGACATGAAAAACGACCCTCAGGAAGATAACTATGAAATTTTTACCGCACCTGAGGATATAAATACCGTAAAGGCCGCTGTTGAAAACTCAAATCTCCCCATAGAGTCCGCTGAAGTGACGATGATTCCCCAGAATTATGTGGTCCTTGATGGAAAGTCAGCGGAACAGATGATACGGCTTATGGATGCGCTTGAGGACCACGAAGATATTCAGAATGTCTATTCCAATTTCGACATACCCGATGAAGTTGCCGAGAAGCTCGGGAAATAGCAGTGCCTGCAAATGATGGAAGCGGATGAATCATAGAAAAGCCATAGGAATTTCGATCCGCACCACCTTCAAGAGAAAGTTCATAGCAGGTTTGTTTGTCACTATCCCTGCTGTTATAACGTTTCTCGTCATCGGCTGGTTTTTCAGATTTATCGATGGAATCCTTGAACCGATTTACTTTAAAATCCTCGGTTATCATACCCCCGGACTCGGCTTTTTGTCGGCTGTCGTACTTATTTTTATTGTCGGTATCATATCTACAAATGTTTTCGGAAAAAAGATCATACAGTTTTTTGAACGCATTATCCTGAATATACCGGTGTTCAAAGGTTTTTATACCGCGGTAAAGCAGCTGGTCGATGCTTTTTCGCCGGACAACAAGTCTGCTTCCTTTAAAAAGTTTGTAATTGTCGAATACCCGCGAACCGGCATCTTTGCATTCGGATTTCTTACCAACGAGTGTACGATCAAGGCCGAAAATAACGGCCGGGAGACCAGTCTCAGGGCTGTTTATGTGCCGACTAACAACCTCTATCTCGGTGAGATTGCGCTGGTGAGCGAGGGAGATGTCTTTTACACTGATCTGCCTATTGATGAGGGAATCAGAATTATTCTTTCTGGCGGCATCGCAGCTCCTTTACGGATCGGTGAGGCCAGGGAATGAAGACCGCCTGTGTAATCCTTGCCGCCGGTCTCGGCAAGAGGATGCATTCGAAACTCCCGAAAGTCCTGCATAAGGTGTGCGGCATCCCGATGCTGCAAAGCGTTATTGATACTGCCAGAAATCTGAAATGCGGGAAAATTGTAGTGGTTGCCGGAAAACATGCCGGGCTGATTCAAAAGACAATTGCGGCAGCGGATATTTCCTATGCGCTGCAGGAGGAACCGAAAGGCACGGGCCATGCCCTGCTCTCCGCGAGAAATAAACTCAGGGGGTTTACGGGCACCCTGATTGTGCTTAATGGTGACACTCCTCTGGTGAACTCCGGAACGATAAAAAAGTTTTTATCATTGCACCGAAAAAACAGAAGTGCGGTCTCAGTGCTTTCTTTTGTGGCTGAAAATCCGGATGATTACGGCAGGATTATACGGGACTCCGCCGGAAAAGTCCTCTCGATCACAGAACATAAAGATGCTGATCCGGCTCAAAAAAAGATACGCGAAGTAAACAGCGGCGTATACGCCATTAATCATGAACTTCTCCCGCTTCTGGATGATATACAGATGAACAGAAAAAAGGGCGAATATTATCTGACGGACATTATCGCCCTTTCCGCAGAGAGGGGTTTTCAGACCTTCTGCGCTGTGCGTCGGTTCCGAGCAGGAGTTTATGGGGGTAAACACAAAACCGGAACTGTTCCGTGCGTCCCGGATTATGGAAGAAAAGATCATAGGAAAATGGATAGAGAGAGGCATAAACGTCCTTGATGAGCGTTCGGTTTTTATTCATCCTTACGCGGTAATCGGCGTAGAGACAACGCTGTATCCCAACGTATACGTCGACGGAGCAACCAGAATAGGCAGCAGGGTGACCATTTATCCGAACGTAAGGATCATCAACAGTAAAATAGAGGATACAGCCGTTATCAAGGATTCTACGGTGATAGAAGAATCGCGGGTAAAGGCCGGTGCTGTGGTGGGTCCTTTTGCGCATCTCAGGCCCGGCTCTGAAGTAGGAGCAGACGCCAGGATAGGGAATTTTGTGGAACTCAAGAAAACACGCATGGGGAAAGGATCCAAAGCTTCCCATTTAAGCTATCTCGGTGATGCGAGAATCGGCAGTGGCGTCAATATCGGTGCCGGGACCATTACCTGCAATTATGACGGGGAAAAAGAAATCTGTGACTGTCATCGACGCAGATGTTTTCGTAGGCAGCGATTCACAGCTCATTGCGCCAGTCAGAATAGGCAGGGGAGCTTATATCGGTGCCGGTTCCACGATCACCAAGGATGTTCCCCCTTTTGCCCTTGCAGTCAGCAGAGTTGATCAGAGGAATATAAAAGACTGGGCAAAAAAAAGACGGAAAAAAGGGACAGCAGCTTAATAGTGGCAAAGGACCGGAAGGAAATTAGTGAGAATAAAAGGAGAGACAGCAAAGGACCAGGAGTAGTGATACGGACTCCGGCCTCTCTGCAAATTTCGATATGTGCGGAATAATCGGATATATAGGCAACAGGAACGCTGTCAACGTTATTCTGGAAGGACTCAAACGCCTTGAATACAGGGGATACGACTCTGCGGGAATCGCTTTTTTCTCTGAAAAAGGTATTGATGTTATACGCTGCAAGGGCAAAATAAAAGATCTGGCCTGTCATCGTTGAGAACAAAAAACCTGGTGAGCGGAGGAGGAATCGGACATACACGATGGGCGACCCACGGCAGGCCATCTGAAGAAAATGCGCATCCTCACCGTTCAGGCGGCATTGTCGTTGTCCATAACGGTATCATCGAAAATTATCTGCAGCTGAAGAAGAAGTTGACTGACAAGGGATATGTGTTCGATTCGGATACTGACACGGAAGTGCTCTGTCATCTGATCCGGGATTACACGGAAACCCTCCCGCTTGAAGATGCGGTCAGGGCTGCCCTGAAAGAGGTGAAAGGGGCCTATGCCATCGCTGTTGTAAACGAGAAAGAGCCGCAGAAGATTGTCGGAGTGCGGAAAGACAGTCCTCTTGTCGTAGGACTCGGTGACGGGGAATATTTTTTGGCATCTGATGTGCCTGCATTTTTGCATTACTCGAGGGAGGTCATGTTCCTTGACGAAGGCGAGATGGTGGTGATTACCAGTGATGGGGTTGCTGTTTCGGACCTTGACGGAACACCGGTCCAGAAAGAGGTAACATCCGTAACCTGGAGTCCTTCAATGGCCGAAAAGGGAGGTTACCGTCACTTTATGCTCAAGGAGATATTTGAGCAGCCCCGTGCTGTCAGCGATACCCTGAGGGGCAGATTTTCGATAGAGGATGGACGGGTGAATCTGGATGAGTTCGGCCTGTCGTCGGCTTTTCTGAAGGATATAAAAAAGATCTTTATCGTAGCATGCGGAACGTCATGGCATGCGGGCCTTGCAGGAAAATATATGATAGAAAGTCTCGCGCGGGTGCCGGTTGAGGTCGATGTCGCATCGGAGTTCAGATACCGGAGGCCTCTGATAACCCCTGAGCATTTGATGGTGGTCATAACACAATCGGGTGAAACAGCCGATACGCTTGCGGCGCAGCGTGAGGCAAGGCGTCTCGGGGCAAAGACCCTCACGATATGCAATGTAGTGGGAAGTACTTCCGCGAGAGAGGCAAACGCGGTTTTTTATACGCATTCCGGTCCTGAAATAGGGGTCGCGTCCACAAAAGCGTTCCTTACCCAGATCATCTCCCTCTATCTGCTCGCGATAGCAATGGGACAGGTGAGAGGTACCTTGGGGACAGAGGAATCAAGAGAACTTCTGGGCGAACTTCTCCTGATGCCCGGCAAAATAGAAAAAACCCTGACAACCGAAGAATTTATCAAAACCATAGCAAAGGACTACTTCAAGGCAAAGGGCTTTATTTACCTCGGCAGGGGGATCAACTACCCGATAGCGCTTGAGGGTGCCCTGAAGCTGAAGGAGATATCCTATATTCACGCTGAAGGGTATCCGGCGGGTGAGATGAAGCACGGACCGATCGCTCTTATCGATGAGGACCTGCCGGTAGTCATGCTTGCTCCGAAAGATTCCCTTTTTGAAAAAATGATGAGTAATGTCCAGGAGGTAAACAGCAGGGGAGGGAATGTCATAGCAATAACGAACGAAGGCACCGGAGAACTCTGCAATCTAGCGAAAAACTGTATTACCGTGCCTGATTCCAATCCATACCTGACGCCGATGCTTCTGTCGGTACCTCTTCAATTGCTTGCCTATCATATCGGCGTGTTGAGAGGATGTGATGTCGATCAGCCGAGGAACCTTGCAAAAAGCGTTACGGTCGAGTAATGACTCTGCCGTGCAAGCAGCAATGTAGATTTAAAATGCTAAAATCTGTTATTCTACAGAACGGCCCGGAGTAAATCGATGTCAAAAGAGAGTGTAATGCAAGATCTGAATCCCCAGCAAAGAGAAGCCCTTGAATATATGGATGGTCCGCTATTGGTTCTGGCTGGTGCGGGAAGCGGAAAAACAAAAGTCATTACCCATAAGTTCGCGTACCTGGTCAAATCCAAAAAACTTTCTCCCGAGTCGATCTTTACGGTGACCTTTACCAACAAGGCTGCCAGAGAAATGAGCGACAGGATCCGAACCCTTGTCGGCAAAGACCTGAAATCCTTCTGGATAGGGACCATGCATTCCCAGTGCAGCAGAATCCTGCGGAAGGAAATAAAGGCGATCGGCTACGGAAATGATTTTTCCATATACGACGAAGACGATCGCTGCAATCTCATACGACATATTCTGAAAGAATTCAAGATATATGAGGCACTCTACAAAGGGGTTTCTTCAAGGATCAATTTTTTAAAGGCATCTCTGGTCGGCGCTGAGGATTTTCTTTCTTCAGGAGACGGATACGGCTTTGACGAGAAGCTTGCCAAAGTTTACGTCAGGTATCAGGACGAACTGAAGAGGAGCAATGCACTTGATTTCGATGACCTGATCATGCTGACGGTTCGAAGCTTTTTGAGGAAAAACCGAATCTCCTGAAAAAATATCACGACCAGCTCCCCTATGTGCTGGTTGATGAATTCCAGGATCTGAATTATGCGCAATACAACCTCATAAAACTGCTCGCGATGCCAGCATAACAACATCTGCGCTGTCGGCGACGATGACCAGAGCATCTATAAGTTCAGGGGCGCTGATGTAAAACATATCCTGAACTTTGAGAAGGATTTCCCGGGAGCACGGGTGGTCAGACTCGAAAGAAATTATCGTTCCACGCAGAATATCCTTGAGGTTGCCAATGCAGTTATTGCGCTGAATGATAAAAGGAAGAAAAAGAAACTCTGGACAGAGCGAAAAGACGGGGAAATGGTCCGTTTCTGCTGGCTCGGCACAGAGGAGGAAGAGGCGAAGCATATCGCAAAGATCATTAAGGAGTTATATCTGAAGGGGACGTATTCGTATAAGGATATCGGAATATTATACCGGGTAAATCTCCAGTCGAGGGCAATTGAAGATGCGTTGAGAGAAGCAGGACTGCCCTATCACGTTGTCGGAGGGATCAGTTTTTACCAGCGGAGAGAGATCAAAGATCTTATCGCCTATGTCCGTCTGGTCCTCAAACCATGGAGATAATGTGAGCCTCAGGAGGATTATCAATATACCGTCACGGGGGATAGGGGCGGCCACCCTTTTGAAGATAGAAAATGAGGCAAAGAAAAAGTCGCTCTGTCTTTTTGATGCCATCAAGTTCTGCATAAAGAGCAATAGTATCGTGACTTCAACAAAAGATAAATTGAGCAAATTCGTTCATATGACTCGAAAAGCTGTCTTCTGTAAACTATAAGAGCGCGTCCGATATACTGAAGAACGTGGCGGACAAGTCAGGATATATGGCAATGCTCGATGAGGAACGGAGACAGAACATTGAAGAACTGATCTCGTCTTCCGAAGGGAAAAATATTCAGGACTTTATTGACAGAAGCCTCATTGCTGACGAATTCTGACCATGTCTCGGAAGGTAATTTTATTTCACTGATGACGTTGCATAATGCAAAAGGTGTTGAGTTTCCTGTTGTTTTTGTGACAGGCCTTGAAGAAGGGCTTCTCCCGTATTTCAAGGCGAACGGCAATGAAGACGAGATATTCGAGGAAAGAAGGCTTTTTTATGTAGGCATTACGCGGGCAAAAGATTTTCTTGTGCTTTCCGGTGCCCGAAAAAGAAGATTGTATGCGAAATTGCAGGAGCAGGAACCTTCAAGATTTTTGCAGGACATACCGAAGACACGCTGTAAATGGACCGAGAAAGTCGCCGAGCCCCCGGCTACTCAGATGTCTTCCGAATGCCAGAAAAAAAACGGAACTGAGAAAGGTCCGTCCATATTTTGATTCAGGGTGCAGGGTGAAGCATCCTGTCTGGGGAGTGGGTGTTGTACGCGATTGTTACGGAGACGGAGAAGACCAGAAGGTGATGGTCAATTTTCCCACGATCGGGTTGAAAAGACTTTCCCTGAAGCTTGCAAACCTCACCAAATTATAGACCTGCCGGCAGATGAAAATATCGATTGAACATTTAGCACGGCTTGCCAGGTTGTCTGTTTCAGACAGCGAGAAAAATCTTTTTGCGAACCAGATAGACGGCATTTTGAATTATATGGATACGCTTAATGAGCTGGACACCTCGGCATGTTGAGCCTACGTCGCATGTCATCTCTCTGAGCAATGTCGTGCGTGAAGACCTGCTGAAGGATTCTCTTGACAGAGACGGATGCACTAAGGAACGCTCCCGACAGAACAGACAAATTTTACCGTGTCCCAAAAATAATCGAATGAGAAACGAGCGCGGAAATATGAACATCCCTGATTCAGGAATAGTGAGGTCTTTTCACATTTCACGCGTCACGTTTTACTTTTTACAGGAGTCCTTATGTTGCGCTGCATGTTGAGGGCCAAGATCCATATGGCTACGGTTACCGAGTCGAATATCGCCTATGAAGGAAGCATCACCATCGACGAAACCATTTTAAAAGATGCGGGCATGCTTCCCTATGAGCAGGTGATGATCAGCAATGTAAATAATGGAGAGCGGTTCGAGACCTATATTATCCCCGGCAAAAAGAACTCCGGCAAGATATGCCTGAACGGCCCTACCGCTCGAAAAGGCGTTGTCGGTGACAGGGTCATCATTTTCTGCTATAGCTATTTCACCGACACCGAGATGCAGGATTTCAGGCCGAAGATCGTCCACGTCAACGCAAGCAACCGGATCGTCAGAAAAAAATAGCGTCATCTCCCCGGGGCGGTCAGCCCTTCTGAAAATAAATTTTCCCGTATGCAAAGAAAGACTTCCTGCTCCATTGCACACCTGTGATATACTATTTAGCGTGCTGACATTAAAAAGAGTGATAAGGAAGCAGCAGGGGAGAGAACAAATACGGAATCCAGAGAAGCGCAGACAGGCATAAAATAAATTTTAACAGGGGGAGAGACATTGGCAAGACCAGGGGCATTTAAGAGTGAAAAGAGAAAAAAGGAAATAATGAGGCTGAAAAAGCAGGAAATGAAAAGGCAGAGGCGCCTGGGAAAAGACGCAGCTCCGGAAGACATTCCCCCGGACACTCTGCCGCAGGAAGAAGTTTCCTCAGAAGAGGGAAAAGAGACAACAGACACAGAAATTAAAGAGTAACAGCTCAGCCGCAGTAATGCTCGTGCAATCCGGCCTTTGCACTTTCTGTCCGGTTTTGGTGCAAGATTTTTTCACAGTACAACGTTTCCCCCAAGATTATTCCACTTCCTTGACAACCTATTTTTTTGTGATAGGATTTAGAGAGAGTAAGGATTTGATCCTTATGACTTTTCTGAAACACACAAAACACAATCTCAAAAGGAGCAGTGCTATGGATGTTATCGGAGCGATAAAAGCGCGCCGTTCGATTAATTTTTTTGAGACAGGGAAAGAACTGCCTGATGAGAAGTTACGGGAGCTGCTCGAACTGGCAAATCTTGCTCCCTCATCGATGAACCTCCAGCCCTGGGAGGTCCTCGTGGTTCGCACCCCGGAAAGAAAGAAAGCACTAAGGAAGTGCGCCTTCGATCAACCAAAGACTGAGGAAGCATCCGCTGTACTGATACTTATAGCGAATCCTGGAGCGATTGAAGAAAATATCGACCGGGTGCTTGACAGCTGGCAGAAACTCGGGTTTATAAAGCCGGAGGCGAGAGATACCTATATCGGTATGGTTAAAACTCTTTACGATTCAGGGGAGAGTCTGAAGAGGACGTTTTTTGCAGTAAAAAATACCTCACTGTATGCCATGAGCATCATGATCGCGGCACAGGGACTCGGACTCGAAACACACCCTATGGACGGCTTTGACGAGGAGGCCATTAAAAAAGAGTTTCATATCCCCGCTAAAAAAATCATCCCGATGCTCATCGCCGTCGGTTATCTCAGGAGGGGGATCACATTGCTGCCGAGGGCCTTCAGACGGAACAGCAGTGAATTCGTGAAATTTGAGGATTATTCATAAAAGGAGCGTGACATGGAAAGAAAAGGTCTTGTTTCGTTTCAGGGCAAACCATTGACCCTGACAGGCACAGAGCTTAAGGCAGGCGACAGAGCGCCTGATTTCATGGTACTTGATAGTGAATTAAAAGAGACGGGATTAAAGCATTTCACCGGGAAGATAAAGATTATCAGTGTAACCCCGTCCCTCGACACCCCTGTCTGCGACATTCAGGCAAGGAGGTTCAACGCAGAGGCAGCGAACCTGCCTGCTGATGTATCTATCCTTAACATAAGCATGGACCTTCCCTTTGCCATCTCGCGGTTCTGTACAAGCGCGGGGATAGATAAGGTAAAGGCCTTATCAGACCACAGGGATGCGTCATTTGGAAATGCTTACGGAGTTTTGATTAAAGAACTGAGGTTGCTTGCCCGCTCGATTTTTATTATCGATAAGAATGATGTAGATCAGATATATTGAGATCGTCCCTGAAATTACGAACCAGCCGGACTATGAAAAGGCTCTTATCGAATTACGGCAGATTGTCGGGTAAGCGTAGCGGATTAGCCGGTTAATCCATTCGCAATAAAGTGAAAACTACGGAAGAGACAAAAAGGAGGATACCATGTCTTACACAGCAAAGGATTACAGCAAACTGATAGGCCTCGGCGGTTTCAGCGAGACCTTGCTGAAGAACCATTTTACCCTGTATCAGGGGTATGTAACGAATACGAACAAGATCAACGAGACCCTCGAACAGATGCTCAAGGACGGCAAGACAGGATCTCCGGAGTTTGCGGAATTGAAGAGAAGGTTCGGCTGGGAGTTTAACGGTATGAGACTGCATGAATACTATTTCGAAAATCTCGGAGGCAAGGCACCACTTGATAAATACGGTCCTCTCGGCAAACAGATGCAGTGCGATTTCGGCAGCTATGAGATATGGGAAAAGGACTTCAGGGCTGTAGGAACGATGAGAGGGATCGGCTGGGTGGTGCTTTATCAGGACAATCTCAGCGGTAGGATTTTTAATGTCTGGATCAACGAACATGATGTCTCTCACCTCGCAGGATGCAATCCGATATTGATCATGGATGTGTTTGAACACGCCTTTATGCTGGATTACGGACTTAAAAGGGCCGATTACATAGATGCATTTTTTAAAAATATTGACTGGAGTGCAGCTGATTCCAGAATGGAAGTGATAAAAAAATAGCAGGTTGATGTAAGGCTGTTTTTTTTATCTGATAAAAAAAGGCGGAAAGTATTGCTGCTTTCCGCCTTTTTCATGGACTTGTTTATGCTGTTCTCTTAACAGGAACTCTTGCATTTGCAGGTAGTAGCAACCTTTTTTGAAACTTTCCTGATTGTCATTCGTGACACCTCCTTTTTCAGGGAATGACCGAACTTCTTGTTCAGTCTATCTGTTTTTTATTATATCATGCAGAAAACATTTGTAAAGGTCTTTTCCGAGAGGATCGCCGATCAGTTCAGCCCTGTATCTGCAGCCGCCCCTGCAGGTTTCCAGATATTCACAGTCACAGCGCAGGTCTTTCAGGGATACCGGCCTTGTTCTCTTCCAGCATTCCCTGAGACCTTCTTTGATCGTGCCGACAGGTCTGTCGGAGTAAAAGGTGCATTTTGTCACGGTACCGTCCGCCATTACCGATAAGCAGATGAAGACCGCAGCCGAAGCCTGTTCTCCCCGGAGTGAAGACCTGCTCCGTATCCATATCGTAAATACTTTCCTCCCACTTCGGGTAAGACCTGAAACTCACTGCTGTTTTTTAGTCTTCCCGTAACGCAGGGCACGTCTACGGTCCAGTCCCTGATCCCGAGTTCAGAAAACAGCTTTTCCATTCCACCGAAGTCATCGAGGTTTTTTGCGTGTACCATCGTTGCCACAGATACCTCGAACCCCTCTCTCTGGCAGTGTCTGACAGCCTTGACGGCCTTGTTGAATGTCCCGTCTCCCCTGAGAGCGTCATGGCCTTTTCGAGGCCGTCTATGCTTATCTGTATCTCATCGACATGAAGGCCTCTGAGCAAGTCTTTGTTGAGCAGCAGGCCGTTTGTAAAAAGTACTTTTCTGAAAAAGAAATCGGGAAGAATACTCATTGAGCGCATCGAAACTTGCTGTGCAACAGGGGTTCACCACCGGTGATCATGAGCCTCAAGCCCTGCATCTCCTCAAACTCAGTCAGGATGTTCCTTATCTGTTCTATGAGAGTTCACCAGTCTCCCTTTGCAGGGCACAGGGGGTTGTTTTTCTTGTCACCGATATAACAGTGTCTGCACCTGAGGTTGCATCTGTCGGTTATCTGTAGTTCGAGATAGCGGAGTGAAGGCACCGGAGATTTGATGAGGGGAGGCCGTTTTAAAGCAATACTTTCCTGCGTTAAAATCTTCTCCTCGTGACAGTAATTGATAAACTCCCTGTCACCACCACGACAGCCCTCTTCTGAAGCGCATTTTTTCATAAATTCGAAAGATACGTCATCAAGCTCATACAGTTCATCCGTTTTTCCATGATAGACTGCGGGGAATTCAAGCCACCTCAGGACAGCATTTTTCGACAGGAAATATCGCATATATCATTATACAATAATGCTTTTTTTTGATATGATTAAAGAATGAAACCCAAAGCGTTAACGAACTTATGCCGAACCTATTGCCGGTATTATAAACCTGCACAGGAAGATGACCTCGCATGTATGGGTTTTCTTGTGACTGAAAAGCTGATTGCCCGGGGATTCCCGGTTTCTTCCCCTGATATTTCCGGACCTCAGGCAAAAACAGATAAAATCATTATGCCCAAAAATAAAACAGCCGGGCATCTCAGAGATCAGATCTGTAAGGTTTGCCCTTTTTCCGAAAACGATTGCGATTATATCGATTCTCACCGCAGTGGTTTATCTGTTCCAATTGAGGGAAATCCCGCACCCTGTGGAGGCTTTATATTTTTGGGGCTGCTCATAGACAGGAAAGTTATAGATATTAACGATATAAGTCAGGTAATCCAGGCGTAATTTGCCACACTATTTACCTATACGGAGGAAAGATGGAGAACTATTCTATCAGCGAAGTCATCGAACAGGCGGTACAGACAGAGAAACTCGGTTACCAGTTTTATACTGCTATGGCAGACAGGTTTAAAGAGGACGGTGAATTAAAAAAGCTCTTCGAGACCCTTGGGGCTAAAGAGCTTGTGCATGAAAAGAGGTTCTCGGAGCTAAAGGAAATAACCGGCGCTCCTGAGCCGGAAGGATGGGAAGAGGCGTCGCAATACCTCAGAGCCATCGTGGAATCAGAGTTTTTTCTTGGCAGGAACAAGGCGCTACCCGCCCTTTCGCATGTCAATACTGTTGAGCATGCCGTCGACTTTGCGATGGGATTCGAGAAAGAGACGCTGCTTTATTTCCATACGATTCGTGATGTGGTAAGAGAAAAGGATGTAGTTGATGAGATCATCAACGAAGAAAAGAGCCATCTCATGTGGTTGCATAAATTCAAGGGGAATCTTGTAAAGAAGGGTTGAATCGAAAAATGCAGACATTGTTCTTAAATTTATTTAACTCGATGATTCTATTAGAATATCCTGGAGTGCCCCATAAATTGTGGTATGGCAGGCGATCTGTTCAGAATCTGCTAAGGTATCAAAAAATAAATTTCTTCTCAACATCTGCATTTTTCTTTATGCTTTTTGGAGAGTTGATAGGTCTATGGATTATACGATCAAGATAGGCGGAGAGGCAGGGCAGGGAATCCAGACAATCGGTGATACCCTTGGGCTGGTCTTCTCGCGCTCGGGCTATCATGTGTTTACCCATCAGGATTATGAATCCCGTGTAAGAGGCGGCCATAATTTCTTTCAGGTGAGGTTTGCCGACCACCCTGTTATGGCGTCAAGAGACACGGTGGATATTGTCATCGCCCTTGATCAGGAGAGCATACTGAATTACGAAAAAGAACTTTCTGACCATGGCCTGATAATTTACGATTCCGGGTCATTGAAACAGAAACATGATAAACCCGGCTTCCTTGACGTCCCTTTTGCCCGGCTGGCAGTAGAGCACGGGGGAAGCGGAATTATGGCAAATACGGTTGCAGTCGGTTCAGTTATAGGGATGCTCGGCATGGAACTGGATATACTCCTTGCAATACTGAAAGATACCTTCAGAAAGAAAGGTGAAGAGGTAGTGCAAAAGAATACCGCTGCAGCGATGGCAGGATCATGATTATTCGGTAAAGGAATGCACTCAATGCCGGTTTTCTGCTGCTCCGCCGGCGAAGCCAAAGATGCTCATAGCGGGAAATGATGCGATAGGGCTGGGTGTGGTGGCCTCAGGGTGCAAATTTTATTCTGCCTATCCGATGACCCCTTCAACAGGGATCATGAATTATGTCGCCGGTAAAGAGTCAAACTACGGGATCATAGTAGAACAGGCAGAAGACGAGATCGCTGCGATTAATATGGCACTGGGCGCTTCTTTTGGAGGCGTGAGGGCGATGACCGGCACATCCGGAGGGGGTTTTGCCCTGATGGTGGAAGGACTCTCTCTTGCTGCCATGACAGAGACCCCTGTGGTGATAGCCCTCGGGCAGAGGCCAGGCCCTGCTACGGGTCTTCCGACACGGACTGAGCAGGGCGAACTGCAGTTCGCCCTTTATACGGCGCACGGTGAATTTCCGAGGGTGATCTTCGCCCCCGGCACCCCGGAACAGGCTTTTTATCTTACGAACAAGGCCTTTGATCTCGCAGAAAAATACCAGATACCTGTCATTATCCTTACAGACCAGTATCTTGCAGACTCCCAATGGACCTTTGACGGTTTCGATACAGGCAAGCTTTTATACACTGATTATCGGCTGCGTGGCGAAGCGTTCAAAAAACTCTCTGACTATAAGAGGCATGCGTTTACTGATAATGGTGTATCCCCCCTTGCTGTTCCAGGCGATGCGAAACATGTTGTGGTCACAGACAGCGATGAGCACGATGAGGAAGGACATATCATCGAGGATGCCGAAACAAGGGTGAAGATGGTGGAAAAGAGGATATTCAGGAAACTGCCGAATATCATCAAGGAGATAGCATCCCCCCTGTTTTATGGAAAGAGTGAACCAGAAACAGTACTGGTCGGTTGGGGCTCCACCTATGGCGTGATGAAAGAGGCTGTTGACTTATTTTCCCGGGAACAGAAAATCGCCATGCTCCATTTCAGTGAACTCTATCCTTTCCCTTCAACAGATACCTTCGATTACCTGAATGTTCTGAAAAACGCGAAACTTACTCTCTGTATTGAAAACAACGCAACAGGACAGTTTGCACGTCTCATGAGGGCAGAGACAGGTTATGAGTTTACGTCCCGGATCAACAGGTATGATGGGAGACCCTTCACCCTTGAATCTTTAGCAGGAGAGATACATGTCTACACTGGAAGATTATAAAGGCAGGACACCTGCATGGTGCCCCGGCTGCGGCAACTTCGGCATCCTCAATACCTTTAAGGGGGCTGTTGTGGAATTGGGCCTGGAACCTCATCAGTTCACTATCGTATCCGGTATCGGTCAGGCGGCGAAATTACCACATTACCTGAGATGCAACACCTTCAACGGTCTCCATGGAAGAAGCCTCCCGGTAGCGACAGGCTTGAAGCTTGCGAATCACGAAATGACGGTGATCGCTGTCGCAGGAGACGGAGACTGCTACGGCGAGGGCGGCAATCACCTGCTTCACGCAATCAGAAGAAATATCGGCATCAAGCTTTTTGTCCACGACAACCAGATATACGGCCTTACAAAAGGACAGGCCTCACCGACAAGCATGGAGGGCATCAAAACGAAAAACCAGCCTCTCGGGGTCTTTTCAGAACAGTTCAATCCCCTGGCATTTGCTATAGCGCTTGACTGCAGTTTTGTGGCAAGGGGCTTCGCGGGAGACATAGAACATCTGAAAGGACTGATGAAAGAGGCGATGGGTCATGAGGGTTTCTCTCTCGTCGATATTCTGCAGCCCTGTGTAACCTTTAACAAGATCAACACCTATGAATGGTACCGCCAGAGGGTCTATCACCTCGAAGCTGAATACAATCCCTCGGACAGAGTCGAAGCGTTTAAAAGGGCCCTGGAATGGGGTGACAGGATTCCTCTCGGGATACTCTTCAGAAATAACCGCCCTGCCTATGAAAAAAGGATATCGTTTATACAGGACAAACCTCTTGTCAGGCAGCCGTTCGATATCTCGAAAGTGGAAACAACGCTGAAAGAGTTTTATTGATTTGGGCATGCGGCGATGAGAGGATATCAGGTTTTAGTGGGCTTTTCGGTGTTTTTGGGTTCGGTATCTACCAATGACCAAAATCGGTGGTTCAACGGTTAAGATGAATAACAACGCTGCTTTGATATAATGAATGTAATCATCAGATCAACCATCAAGGGGGAATTTATGAAAAAACTGCTGTTTTTTGGTCTTGCCATCATCCTTCTCCTCAGCGCCTCGGGATGCGGGTACAACACGATTCAGGCGAATGAGGAAGCGGTAAAGGCAGCGTGGGGTGACGTTGAATCAGCCTACCAGAGGAGAAGCGACCTCATCCCGAACCTCGTGGAAGTTGTCAAAGGGTATGCGAAGCATGAAAGAGAGACCCTTGAAGCTGTTACCGAGGCCCGCGCAAAGGTGGGGAATATGCAGGTCACGAAGGATGTGCTGAACGACCCGCAGGCATTCAAACAGTTCCAGGAGGTTCAGGGGTCCCTGTCCAGCGCACTTTCACGCCTAATGGTCGTTGTAGAACAATATCCTGATCTCAAGGCAAACCAGAACTTCCAGGACCTTCAGCACCAGCTGGAAGGAACAGAAAACCGGATCAACGTTGCCAGATCGAGATATAACAAAACAGTCGAGACTTTCAATACCTCTATCAGAATGTTCCCGAACAATATCACGAATAAACTGTTGCTTCACCTGAAACTCAGAGAGCCCTTTAAGGCCGAAGCAGGTGCGGAAAAGGCCCCGACAGTGCATTTCTGATTCGTGAAATATTTCAGTAAAGATATACCTGTATTTCGGAATATCCTGAGGGAGACCCGTTCTCTTTTACTGCTCCTTCTATGGCTTTTCTGTATGTCCCCTTCTGCCTCTGCTCTTGATATCCCGAAGCTGCAGGGGTACGTCAATGACTACGCTGACATGATCTCCCCGGAGACAAAAAACAGTCTGGAAGCAGAGCTGCAGAAATTTGAAGTTACTGACTCCACCCAGATCGTGGTCCTGACTGTCCCGTCCCTTGAGGGAGAGGACATCGAGGGGTTCAGTATAAGAGTGGCTGACGCATGGAAGATCGGACAGAAGCTCAAAGACAATGGTGTGGTCCTGCTGGTCGCAAAAGAAGAGAAGAAGATCAGGATAGAGGTCGGCCGTGGACTCGAGGGACGCTTGACGGACCTTATGGCCGGACGGATAATTGACCTTGTCGTGAAACCCAGATTTAAGCGGGGAGACTTTAACGGGGGATTTGTGGCCGGCATTCATGCAATTATTGAGGGAACGCGGGGCGAATTTACTGCTGAAGATACGCGAAAACCTTCCCATGGTCGTAATCCTTCCGAGTTTCTGACCTTTCTTATCTTTAGTCTGATCTTTATCCTCGTTGTCGGGAATATCTCCCGTCTCTTCAGCGGTGCAGCCGGAGCTCTCGGATTACCTGCTCTCGTAAGTTCCTTTTTCAGTGTCGGCAGCCTGACGCTTTTTGTCCTTGGGGCATTTGGATTGGTCATAGGTCTTATCCTCCCTTTTCTCTTTTCATCGACCGGTCATTTGCGGCGCGGCGGGACTTCCTGGCCCGGCGGCGGATATCATGGGGGCGGGGGTTTTGGTGGAGGGTTCGGCAGCGGTGGCGGTGGTTTTAGTGGCGGTGGAGGCGGCTTTGGCGGTGGCGGAGCTTCAGGAGGCTGGTAATGAAATATTCTCTGTCAGATACCTATTTTACCTCTGAAGAGAAAGCGAAAATCGAGCAGGCGATCGGGGAAACAGAACTGATCACGACAGGTGAAGTTGTGGCGATAGTTGTCGGCAGCAGCGACCACTACCCTGAAGCAGCAATCATCGGTGCGGGATTTTTTGCCAGCGTTATCTCACTTGCCACAGCAAAGCTTTTTTTTGCATCTTCCCTCTGGCACTTTATACTGCTGCAAATTTTACTCTTCTTTCCGTTACGATATCTTTTTGAACAGAGTCCTTTTTTCAAAGCACTGTTTATCGGCCCCAGGCTTAAAAGAGAGAGAGTGCGGCAGAAAGCCTTGCAGACCTTTCATGAAAAAGAGCTTCATAAAACCCGATATCGCACCAGCGTCCTGTTCTTTCTCTCAATTTACGAGAGGACCGTATGGGTCCTTGCGGACAAGGGCATATACGAAAAGATACATCAGGATACATTAGAAAGTTTTGCTCAAGCAGTCTCCCTGGGCATGAAAGAGGGCAGAGGATGTGATGCCCTCTGCAAGGCGATCAGGGACACCGGCGCACTCCTTTCGACGCACTTCCCTGCGGGACCCGGAGATATCAATGAGCTATCGAACAAAGTAATTACAGGGGAATAAGACCGGGCAGATTAATTCAATAGATGTAAACAAACATGCAGTGCCTTTCTTAACCCCTTTGTTTCCTGTTAAAGACAAAAGCGTTTCAGTCTTTCTCACCATTTTGTGACCCAGATCACCTATTTCCTCAAATATGAATATTAATTCATGGTAATTTCATCGGGTTTTAATATATTTAGTTTAAGCTGTACAAAATAGAAAAACCATTCAAGCCATTCAGGAGGTGATGAGATAGGGGCATAAAAACAAGTTCTCTGCAGGAAAAAGGCGAAGTTTTCTAAAAACAAAAATAAAAAAACAAGTAACGAGGAGGCCTTATGCAGAAGAAGCAGTGGATACCATTTATCACACTGGCAGCACTTCTGATTCTTGCGATCATGGTACCGGTTGCAGGAGCTTACGAAACGTACACAGATTGCGCGTCCTGTCACGGGAATTTCACAGCCACACCTTATTCAGCATTGGCAGCGGCAAAGGCTGCTAACCCAGTATGGACAGGCGGTCTTCATAACACACACAGAAACTCATCAACAGCAACGCCCCAAGGCATGCTTAACAGCAACTGTAATGCCTGCCACTCGGGAACTTCCAGGACACCTGTTTTCATGAATTTATCTGCAGCAGCAGCTCCGTTTAACCAGTCCTGCACAGGATGTCACGACGGCCCGGGTCTGAGGGCGCATCATGTAAACAGTGGCTCTGATACGTGCTACGATTGTCACAGCGACCCGGCCCCTGATCCTGAGAATGTTCTGCGACCGGTATTCTCTGCGACTTTCGGGACAACCAGCGGCACGACCAGGGTCAATGATCCCTGCAGCAGCACTACAGCGGGGTTTGAGGGAAGGCTTGCGGATGTCACGACAGTTGGTCTGGACAACGACGGAAACCTTCTCTACGATCAGAATGATCCTGCCTGTGCACCAGCATCAGCGCCAAAGATCAGCGTGTCGCCGACAACACTGACGTTTGGCAATCAGGCGACCGGCAGCAGTTCCGCAGCACAGACAGTGACGATATCGAACACCGGCACTGCAACTCTCAATGTAACCGGAATTACAAACAGCAATACCACCGATTTTACTGTCACAGCGCCGTCCACCCCCTTTAATGTTGCTGCCGGCGGGAGTCAGACGTTTAGCGTAGTCTTTGGACCCGTCAGCACAGGAGCAAAGAGTGCGACGATAACCGTTAGCAGCAATGCAGGGAGTCCCACGGTGAGTGCAACAGGTACGGGTACCGTGCCTCCGGCCCCTGTCCTGAGTGTGTCACCTGCGACCCTGACGTATGCTAATCAGAATGTAGGCACCACTTCCGCAACTCAGACAGTGACCCTGTCGAACACCGGGAACGCAAGCCTGACTGTTAACGGTCTCATTAATTCAAACGCTACTGATTTTGTTGTGGCGGGTGTGACGGTTCCGTTCAATATCGCAGCCAGCGGCAGTCAGACCTTTACGGTGGCCTTCAAGCCCGGCAGTGCAGGGGCGAAGAGCGCGACCATCAGCATCACAAGTAACGGCGGCAATGGCTCAGTCACTGCCAACGGTACGGGTGTCACACCGGCGACCCCAGTCCTGAGTGTATCACCTGCAACCCTGACGTATGCTAATCAGAATGTAGGCACCACTTCCGCAACTCAGACAGTGACCCTGTCGAACACCGGGAATGCAAGCCTGACAGTCAACAGCGTCACCAACGGCAATACCACCGACTTTGTTGTGGCGGGTGTGACGGTTCCGTTCAATATCGCAGCCAGCGGCAGTCAGACCTTTACGGTGGCCTTCAAGCCCGGCAGTGCAGGGGTGAAGAGCGCGACCATCAGCATCACAAGTAACGGCGGCAATGGCTCAGTCACTGCCAACGGTACGGGTGTCACCCCGGCGACCCCAGTCCTGAGTGTATCACCTGCAACCCTGACGTATGCTAATCAGAATGTAGGCACCACTTCAGCAACCCAGACAGTGACCCTGTCGAACACCGGGAATGCAAGCCTGACAGTCAACAGCATCACCAACGGCAATACCACTGATTTTGTTGTGGCGGGTGTGACGGTTCCGTTCAATATCGCAGCCAGCGGCAGTCAGACCTTTACGGTGGCCTTCAAGCCCGGCAGTGCAGGGGCGAAGAGCGCGACCATCAGCATCACAAGTAACGGCGGCAATGGCTCAGTCACTGCCAACGGTACGGGTGTCACCCCGGCGACCCCAGTCCTGAGTGTATCACCTGCAACCCTGACGTATGCTAATCAGAATGTAGGCACCACTTCAGCAACCCAGACAGTGACTCTGTCGAACACCGGGAATGCAAGCCTGACAGTCAACAGCATCACCAACGGCAACACCACTGATTTTGTTGTGGCGGGTGTGACGGTTCCGTTCAATATCGCAGCCAGCGGCAGTCAGACCTTTACGGTGGCCTTCAAGCCCGGCAGTGCAGGGGCGAAGAGCGCGACCATCAGCATCACAAGTAACGGCGGCAATGGCTCAGTCACTGCCAACGGTACGGGTGTCGCAATAGTGACTCAACCGATCCTCAGTGTATCGCCGGCGTCGCTGACATTCGCTAACATAACGGTCAACACAACAACATCTAAGACAGTGACGATATCGAACACAGGCAATGCACCGCTGAATATAACTGATATAACCAAAACAGGCTCAGCAGCCTTCAGCTTCTCACCGGCATCTTTCTCACCGATTAACGCTGGTGCAAGTGCAACACTCACAGTCACCTATGCGCCGACTGTTGCGGGAACTGACCCTGGTTCTACGATCAATATCACGAGTAACGGTGGCAATGCCTCAATCAACCTGACAGGATCCGCTGTCCAGCCGCCTGCAACAGGAACGGGAGATGTTGCGCTCGTGAAGCTGACCGTCCCGAGCAAGATAACTGCGAAGGTGGGAGAGGCACGGGATTATCATGTCTCTGCTGGAGCTACCACAACATCTAAAAAAATAAAAGCGACTGTTACACTGCAAGCGGCTGCTGACAATGTAAAAGTCACGCTTAACAGCGCCAGAAAGACTGAAGACCTGAAGGCCACAGAGACGAGAAAGTTCGAGTTTGAGGCCAAAATATCCTGCACCAAGAGCGGCACATGGCCGATAACCTGGACTGCACAAATTGCTGCACCCTCAAACAGCAACCCTGCGAACGACACCATTACAGGGACGACTCAGGTAGTCTGCTCTGGTTCAACCGAGGAACAGGCTGAAGAATCTGATAGCAGTGATGACCGCCGCGTGGTTTACCAGTACAGGGTAAACTAACAGCACAGAACAGACTGAAAGGCCTTTCCATAAGGCCTTTTGGTCCACCCTGGAAATAAAGAGGTGGAGGGAAACTTCTCTCCACCTCTTTTTTTGACCTGCAGCATCAAGGCCGGGGAATAACCTTCTGAACATTCGGATATCGTCATAACGAAATTAGTTTTATTCTCAGCCTGGGTCTTCATATTGTTTTCGACATTTCTCTCCAATTTTTCCTTTTAATGCCCGTCTCCAACCGGCACACAATAAAAGAAAGATATGCTAAAATAAACAACTCTCTAATAATGGCTGGATCTCTTCCTCTGAAGAGGAAAGGAGTTTTATCGTTCACCGTTTTCTTGCAGTCTGGGAGCGGCCCTGCGCAACAGGCCGGTGTGAACTTCGTCAGGTCCGGAAGGAAGCAGCGATAAGCATTATGTCTGTGTGCCGTAGCAAGTCGTTCCCGGGCTGCAAAAAGACAGTGAAACAGGAAGCGCCAATGTGTAGGAAGCGTCCTGTCCCTGATATTTTTTACACATTTTGAAGTGTCATTCCGGTTTGTCGGGTCTATGACCCAAAGAGAATTTTCCCCGTTTTCGAAGATGGATTCAGGACATGCCGGAAAAACAGGAAAAGAGGAATCGGCAAATTTATAAACTGCCTATCAAACAATTATGAGTTATCTGGTACTAGCAAGGAAATGGAGACCGCAGGGGTTTGATGATCTTATCGGACAGGAGCCGATAATGCATATCCTCAGAAACGCCATTTCCCAGTCAAAGATCTCCCACGCATACTTATTCTCCGGCCCGAGAGGGGTCGGCAAAACGTCCACAGCCAGAATACTCGCAAAAGCGCTCAACTGCAAGGAAGGTCCTACCCCATTACCCTGCGGAGTGTGCGCTTCCTGTATTGCGATAACCGATGGCTCTGCAGTGGATGTCACTGAAATAGACGGGGCTTCAAACAATAGCGTTGATGATATCAGGGACCTGCGGGAACGGGTCAAATACGCGCCTGCCGGCAGGAAAATACAAGGTATACATTATCGATGAGGTGCATATGCTTTCGACATCGGCCTTCAACGCGCTGCTTAAAAACCCTTGAGGAACCGCCTTCCCATGTTATCTTCGTACTCGCAACAACAGAGATGAAAAAGATACCGGCAACAGTACTTTCCCGCTGTCAGCACATGCCTTTCAGAAGGATATCCAGCAGCATGATAAAGGCAAGGCTCACAACAAATCTCCGAGGCAGGAAGACATCCACATATCTTCCCCTGCGCTGGGGCTCGTTGCTAAAGCTGCTGACGGCAGTGTACGGGATTCCCTGACCATACTTGACCAGCTTTCTTCATTCTCTTCCGAGATAACCGAAGAGGATGTCCAGGGTCTTCTGGGTATGGCTGATTTCGGCCTTCTTTCAAAACTGTCACAGGCATTAATCTCCGGCAACAGGGTCGACATCATCAACCTCATCAGTCTGCTTTCTGAAAACGGGGCTGACTTCAGGTCCTTCACAAAAGAACTGGTGCAGTTCTTCCGTGACCTGCTTGTGGCAAGTGTGGTCCAGTAAGCCGGAAGACGCGCTTGACCTGAATATTGAAGAGCTGTCCGTAGTAAAAGATATTGTCACAACATCCTCCGAAGACCAGCTCACGCTGATGCTCTCCGAAATCATGAAGGCTGAGACCGATGTCAGAAACGCGTCCTCTCCAAGACTCGCGCTCGAAATGGCACTGATACGGGCCAGTTTCCTCAGCACCATGAAGCCGCTCAAAGAGGTGATCGATAATATCGACCTTTACAGCAGGCAGATTCTCCGGACCAGCAACCAGACAGCCCCCGGCAGGCACGACTCTCCGGAAAAATGTTCCACCTGTTGAGGAAGAAAAGCCGGATATGAAGCCGGAAAGCAGGTCTGAAGCCGGAGATGCCGATATCCTCTGAAGAGTCTGTTGAGGAAAAATACCTGAAGGACAATCCGGAAGATACCCCTGAAGAAAGATACCATTGAGGATCAGAAGATGATGATGCTCCTGATGGAAATTCCATCTGCTCCGCTCCTGGACACAAGCGGGGATTTATCCTCTGCCTGGGCCAAAGACCCTCGATAAAATAGACGCCCCTCTCGCTTCAAAAATCTCTCAGGCCAGCGTTGAATTTAATGGAAATGGAACTTTTGCTTACCCTTGATGGCGGACATGCTGTCTTCGAAGACGCAATAAAGAAAAACCTGAAGTCCCTGGAAAATATTGTGTCCGGCGAGTACGGGAATAAAGTCAGGGTAAAGCTGGTTACCTCACAGAAAAAGCCTCCCCGCAAAAAAGACCTGAAAGAAAAGGCCATGAGCGAGCCTGTTGTCAGGGAGGCACTGGAGCTTTTTGAAGGAAGGGTCGTAGATGTAACACCAATCGAAAATATGAAAAATGGAGGAGACCATGTCTAAGAAAATGCTTGGAGACCTGATGCGTCAGGCGCAGAAGATGCAGGAAGAGATGATGAAGGCCCAGGAAGAGGCAAAGAAAAAAACCGTTGAAGCCACTGCAGGCGGCGGCATGGTCACCGTGGTCGCCAGCGGAGCAGGCGAGATCGTATCCATAAAGATCGAAAAAGATGTCGTTAACCCCGAAGATGTTGAAATGCTGCAGGACCTTATTCTCGCCGCGTCAAATGAGGCGCTCAGAAGGGCACAGGAACTGGTATCCGACGCAATGTCAAAATTGACCGGAGGCATGCAGATTCCGGGAATGGGCGACCTCGGTGGCATGTTCGGAAGATAGAAAACCATGTTGAATGCTGATTTTGAACGGATGAATTCTGCAAACTGAGAGCGATGTGTTATGCACGGAATTATAGAAAATCTGGTGAATGAACTTACAAGGCTTCCGGGGATAGGGAGAAAAACCGCACAGAGGCTGGCTTTCTTCATACTCTCCATGCCAAATACCGAAGCGCTCTCGCTGGCTGAGGCGATCCGGAAGGTCAAAGAAAAGGCGCGTTTCTGCAGTCAGTGCTTCAACATCACGGAAAATGAAATATGTGAAATCTGCAGCGATGTTTCACGGGACAGCAGCAGAGTCGTTGTTGTGGAAGAACCCAGTAACATACTCGTTATCGAAAGGGTAAAGGGGTTCCACTGCCTCTACCACGTCCTGCTCGGCGCACTGTCTCCCATTGACGGTATAACACCGGAAAAGCTGAAAATACGGGAACTCGTCGAGAGGGTAAAAAACAACGGCATTCAGGAAATTATCATCGCAACAAATCCTAACACCAGGGGAGAGATTACCGCTCAATACATAAACGAGCTGCTCAGCCCTCTCAGCGTCACAGTATCACGTATCGCATATGGTCTGCCGATGGGAAGCGATATAGAATTCGCCGATGAAGTAACACTCGGCAAGGCCCTTGAAGGCAGAAGACAGATCTGACTATTTATCCCCGATCACATGACGGACCTTGGCGGCAAGGTCTTGAATCGTGAACGGTTTCTGGATAAAATTCACACCTTCCTCCAGCACGCCGTGATGAACGATCGAATTTGTCGTGTAACCCGACATAAACAGCACTTTGGTCCCCGGCCGCAAGGATTCAATCCTGTCACGTAATTCAGTACCTTTCATGTCAGGCATCACCACATCAGTTATCAGCAGATCTATGCACGTGTCCCTGTTTTCACACAACAGCAGGGCTTTCCTCGGGTTGTCTGCTATAAGCACCGTGTATCCGATTTCCTCAAGAATCTCCGCAGTCATCCCTCTGACCATCGCATCGTCTTCCACGAGGAGGATCGTTCCGGTACCGGTTGTTACCTCGGGTTTCCTGGCCTTCCCGCTTTCTTCTTTTTCTTCTTCACTGATCCTCGGGAAATAGATCTTAAACGAGGTCCCCTGCCCGGGCTCGCTATACACATTGATAAATCCGTTGTTCTGTTTGACGATCCCGTAAACAGTAGCAAGTCCGAGGCCCGTGCCTTTGCCTACCTCCTTGGTGGTATAAAATGGCTCGAAGAGATGTGACAGGGTTTCCCTGTCCATCCCCGTCCCATTGTCGCTCACCGCCAGCATAACATAGTCTCCAAGAATGAATCCGAGATGTTTCCGGCAGTATGCCTCATCAAGGGTGACATGTGAGGTCTCAATCGTCAGCTTACCGCCGTCAGGCAGTGCGTCACGGGAATTAACAGCCAAATTCATAAGGATCTGGTCAAACTGGGAAACGTCTATTCTGACCATATCGAGATCGGTTTTCGGATAAAAGCGCAGGTCTATGTCCTCGCCTATGAGCCGCGCAAGCGTCTTTTTTGTGCCCGTGATGCGGTCATTCAGATTCACAAGCATGGGCTCGATGATCTGCTTTCTGGAAAAGGTGAGAAGCTGACGGGTAATGTCCCGGGAGTATATGCCGGCTTTTTCGATCTCCGACAGGTAATTGACAAGCGGATGACCGTCAGGCAACTTGGATTTCGTCAATTCCGCATAACCCAGGATAACGCTCAGCATATTGTTGAAATCATGTGCCACACCCCCTGCCAGACGGCCGACGGATTCCATCTTCTGTGCCTGGCGCAGCTGTGATTCAAGCCTCTCCTTTTCCGCCGCTGCCAGTTTCCGCTCTGTAATGTCCTTATGAGTGCCCAGCATCCTCAGAGGATTTCCTTCTGCGTCCCAGGCAACGATCTTGCCGAGCGAGAGGATCCATTTGTAGTCTCCTGACCTGGTGCGCTGCCGATACTCCGCCTCATATGAAAGAATATCACCCCGGATATAGGAGCGATAGGTTCCGGTAACCCGATCACGGTCGTCAGGATGCATACGATCAATCCACCCGGCATATGACTCCTGAAATTCCGCGGGATCATAGCCGAGCATTGTGGCGTATTCAGGACTGACAGTGGCCTCTCCAGTCTTGATGTTAAAATCATAAAGCCCCTGATTTGCCGCAGTGACCGCCATTCTGAGACGTTCTTCGCTCTCCTTGAGAGCCTCATTTTGATTTGCCAAATCAATCATCTTCTCCCGGATAGCGTCACGCATGCGTATAAAGCTTTGACCAAGACTTTGCAGTTCCTGAATCCCGCTGGTCTCGATCTCCTGGTCCAGGTTGCCATTTGCCATGGCCCTGGCCGCGGCGGTCAGGCGGTCAACAGGTCCGATGAGTCCCCTCGCCACCAGAAAGATTACACCAAAAAGTCCCATAACAAGCATGCCGGAGAAAAGGATGATCTGATTGCGTGACCTCACAAGCCACTGATCAATACGCGCCGTCGAGTAGGTGATCTGTATTTCACCCAGTTTATCCGATACCCGGCTGATCACCACACGGCTGCTGATCGTCTGCCCAATCGTGTCCGGTGTTCTTGTACGGTACATCTTGATATGTCCGTTGTATTCAGTCAACTCCATCCGGACAATATCTTGATTGGCAAAAAACGAATCGAGCGTGGCATCTAACTGTTCTACATTGCCGTCGTACAGCGGGCCAGCGGTCACAACATTCAGAAGCCTTGCATTCTCTGCAATAGTCTCCTGAAGCCTGGCCAGAGCATCTTTCCGCTCCTTGTTCATAAAATAGAGGGCATAGATGATGTTTGCGACCGCGGCAACCAGTATGACGGCTATGATAATCCGGCTACGAATGCTCATCTCCCGCTGTCCTCGAATTCAACAATATGGCGGTAGGCTTCCCTCTGTTTTTCCACTCCTACACGTTGGGTCAGTTGCCGCCATCGCTCGGCAACCGTGTCCAGGGCAGCCTGGGGAGATTCGCGGCCGGTCAAAGCGCGGTAGACGCCCACCGAGAGGATATACACATATTCCTGTCCCCTGTATATACGCAGATCCAGGACCCGGTTTTTGCTCTGACTCATACGGTCCAGGGTCTGTATATACGATTCAGCCACCGCATCGTCCCAGCCGGCGCGCTCAACCCAGAATTGTTTGTCCAGATCAGAACTGCGGAAAGGATTAATGCCGAAACGCCCCTTCAAAAGATCTGAAGCATGGTTCTCTCTGTTGCAGAAGAAACCCAGAAAATCAAAGGCCGCTTCTTTGTGGCGGCTGGAGCGCGTCACAGCACTGGTCCAGCCGTAGACGATATAGGGGACATAATTGACGCGCGGAAAAGTGTCCCACTTTTCGGTCTTACGGTTCCAGACCTTTCGCGATCCAGGCGACAATGCTGCTGCCACTTTATTGCGAAGAGGGTTTCCCTGCTCCATGGCCTCGATGAAAGGATCGTCCCACGAATCGGAAAATACCGCCTCTCCATGACCAAAGGAGCGGATCACCTGCGGAAAGCTAAAGTTACGCCCTCCTTCCGGGTAAAGGCCCTGCGCCGCTACAAAATCCTTCAGCGCTTCGACAAATCCGGGCGTATTGATCAGCGGCTCCATGGTTTCCAGGTCAAAATAAAAACCGCCCTTTACCTCCGGGTGTTTGGCATAGGGAGCAGCACGCTTAATAAACTGGTTGCCGAGCAGCGAGTCACTCACCGTAATCTCGGCGATCCCGCTGATGATATGACCATCGCCCAGCTTGCGGCCGTTAAAAAAGCGTGCTATTTCCTGAAGTTCTGGCCAGGTCCTGGGCACTTCAAGGTCCCTCCCTGTCTGTTTTTTAAATGCGGTTCGGTAACTCGGATCATCGAGAAGGTCCTTCCGGTACTGGAGGTAGTGCCGGTCACCGTCAATGGGGACCTGATACGGTTTCTCACCCCAGCTCGCGATGCTTTTGTAATGGGGAAGCACCTCCCGGTATTCGGGTGAATTCAGCATTTTTTTGGGCAGGGGTTCGAGATACTGTAGGATATCGGCGATCCACATCGACCCATAGAATATTGCGTCATATTTATTCTGCTTCAAGCCAAGAATTAACTCCTGATAGAACTTATTGAAAGGCACAAAGGTAATGTTGATCTTGGCGCCGGTAAGCTTTTCGAACTGGCGGGCGTGGAGTTCAGTTGGTTCACCCAATACCGGCTTCTCAAGGGTAAGGACATTCAAGGTAACGCCTCGGTAATTTTTCGCCGCAATTGACTTATAAGAATAGGGCTCCGGAGATGCGTTGTCTGCCGCCGCCTCTGAAAGCAATGCCGGGATACCCATGGCACAGAGGAAAGCGCAGACCAGAAGGCCGGAAGTGCAAAGCCTGAACAGCGGCTTAACAGTGAAAACAATACGAATGAGCATAAGCAATTAGTCCTTTTTTACCCTCAGTAAGCGCTTTTTCTGTATTCATGAGGCATGAATAATTGCAAAATTTATGGCTGTTTATATTCTCACAGGAAAGGTTCATAAAGCAATAATTTTGAACCTCCTTTCACAGACAGAATTTGCCGTAAAGTCAGTTCCTTTCCTTTCTTTTCCTTACAAATATCAGTAGGAGAAGCAGCAGGAATGCAAGAAGAAGCAGCAAGATTGAGTGAAACGGTATGATACTCTCTTTATAAACTGTCATTGTTTGGTATGTTTTAATCGGCAACTTCTGATCAGCGGCAATCTCAGCCGGCTTTTTTTCGGCCGAATCTTCAAGAAGAAATTGCTTCTCAGGTACAGGCTCAACCTTTGCCTGTTCCGGCTCCGGAATACTTCCTCTTTGATCAAGCCGTATCGTCTTTCCTTCCTTATCGTGCAGATGATACTCGCCGCGCAACAGTTCCCATTCACCGCAGTGCTTCCAGCATTTATGGCCTCCCCGCCGGTCTGTCTTGCCGGGATGGGCGCCTGCGGATACAGAGATCAGGAGAACAAAAATGAGTGATAAAACCGCTTTCATCGCCTCAGTGTATCGAAAAACTCATCTTCTGTCAAACAAAGCAGGAAATGTGAAACCAGTTAAAGGAGATGGATGATGATATGTTATGACAGACGGATTTCGTGCTATAGTAAAAAGAAGGGATGTTCAGTATCTAATAAAGTGAGAGAACACATGAAACAGGGTATTGTTATTTTTTTTCTTCTCCTTGCCTGCCTGCTTTCCGGCTGTTCAGGGAACAAAGCAGCGGAGCTTTATGAGACCGCGGGATTTGAGGAACTCCAGAATAACAGGGAACACGCCCTTAAGCTCTATCAGCAGATTATTGAAAAGTATCCTGACAGCGAGTATGCCAAAAAAGCGGATGAGAGGATATCAGAGATAAAAAAAAGTGACATGAGGAGGTAGGTCATGCAGGTATTGGTCCTCTATTATTCCAAAGGCGGAAACACGAAAAGACTTGCTGAAGAAATCGCGAAGGGGGTAGAAGCCGCCGGTGTAACCTCCCTGCTGAAAAACACCGGGGAAGTCACGAAAGAAGACTTCCTCGATTCAGACGGTGTCATCGCTGGTTCCCCTGTTTACTTCGGGGTCATGGCCTGGGAACTCAAAAAGATATTTGACGAATTTGTAGGCACAAGGAAAAAGATGGAGGGCAAGGTGGGCGCGGCATTCGCGACCGGGGGACACCATACCGGGGGAAAGGAGACGACAATCATGTCCATTCTCCAGTGCATGCTCATTTACGGCATGATCATCGTCGGCGACCCGATGAGCGCATCTGGCCATTACGGCGTCGCCTGTCTCGGCAAGCCGGACCAAAACGCTTCGCAGGACGCCTTTAAACTCGGCGCGCGGGTTGCTGAACTCTGCAAAAGAATCGGATAGGTTTTTCACTGAAAAATGGATGGATTGCCTGCAAACATCGTTGTTTTCTCCGACAGACCCTTATTGCCACCCTTTTTGCGGCATAGCAGTTACACGATCCAAACTGGGTACTTCTGTCAATAAAGCGTGTAAAATGTATGGCGTCGATGCCGCATAATGCCGGCCTCAGGCGAGCTGTTGCATTCTGCTTCACCGTTTATATATTATTTTATTAACGGGAGCGTCCGAACAATCATTAACCATTCTTTTGGGGCAGCTGGGTGGCAGGGATAACCGTTGCCGGTCCGCCTTGATTGCTGCCCAGGGAGGTGCTTATGAACCTGCAGTCGCGTTTTCTCCGGATAGTCCTCATGGCAGTGGGTTTTATCATTGTCTCCTGCACTGCTTACGCCGATACCTTACCCTTTGTTATCGCTGTAAAGGATGGCCTGCAACTGGAATATCGTGGAACGGATGCGGATGGTCTTTCGGTCCTTCGTTCCGAAGGTCAGATCCGTCCCATTGTGAACGGAAAAATAGCTCCGGATAACTGGGGCACGGCAAGGATCATCGTCTGGAATCGCGCTGTGCCGGACCCCTTTTTCTCGGCCATAGGGCCGTTAGCCACGTTGATAGAGCTCTACTTTGCGCCGCCGCTGCAAGACTATACGTCTCACCTGGGTCTGATCCAGACCCCGTCAGGATTTAAGACCACCTTCGCTGTTAAGAATAACAAGTCAATACGGGGCGATTGGTACGTTGGCGACGGCACGATCTTCGGCGGTACAACCACGGACCTTGTCGTTGGTGGATTTCTTGTGATAGGAATTCCCTCGGCTCCGTATCAGGCGAATCTCTATGTTCCGTTGACTTCCTATTTCCCGACTTATACCTATTATTTTAGTGCCGCTCCATACCCCACTTATATAAAACCGATCGTTCCATCCTATATAAATGAAATGATGGGGTCCTTTTACGGATATACGACGATTTTTGGCCAGGACAGACCTGTCCGGTCATTTGCCTATTATGATTTTACTATACAAAACAGCTGCTCTTCCGGATGCCCACAAAATTTTTTGGGGGGACACCTTATGGCCATCAATACCGGTGACGACGCTGCCTATGTTGTTGCCTGTTCCAATTTCTCGGTCTCAAATTCTTTGCCACCTAATCCCTATTTTGAGTATATACCTGACTTTTGCTCCTTGTCCGGGACTGGACCAATGAGCCCGTACACGGGCGATGCCGTTTACCTCCCGGGCAGCCATGTGGGAGAAACAAACCTGAGCTTTTTCAACTGGTTTTTGGTCTTGCAATGATCAGGCAGCCGCCTGAGCATTGGCTCAGACGCTGAAAAGGACAGAGCAAGAACGCAAGTACCGGGTGTCAGGCGTATATTGCTTTTCGCAAGTCAACGCTGAATTGAGCGAACTGGCCGTTGCCTGGTTGCAAGAGTTTTATACTGTCGGCCACGTCCATTTCCAGTCGGTTACATTTTTTGCCGACTCCGTTATACCTTTTCCATCAGGGTTTGATATAGGCATTCAGGCCGATAATGACCGGCTTGTCGTTTACCTTGGCATCGGTAACCGCATTTCCCCTCGTGCTCGCAACCACAAGTGTTTTGCCGGAGGCCGACGGAGTCGGGGTTTCCAGGTCGATTTCGATGTAAAGCTTGTTGTCCTTGATTTCAACTTTCATTGCCATGAGTATTTCTCCTTTTCTTGATTGATTATGCTTCCGTTATTTTGCTCCTTGCCCTAACCACTGCAACAAGAACTCTTTTCTCATTAACAAGAGGAACGTAGTTCGCGGCAAAAGATATTTAAAGGCATTGAGTTCATAAAGGACCTCGCACCGTGGTGCCAGTCGTGCGATAAATTGTTTAAGGACAAGAAATCACGTTAATTACGATTTGTCAGCATCATGCTGAGTAAGGTACCGCATGAGAAATTCCTCGTCTTTCGGGGTCAGGTCGAACTTCAGACAGGCCTTTTCGACCAGGGCGAAAAGAGACGCATCGGGATGTTCGGTACGTTCATCTGCTACCCACTTGACCGCTCTTCTGAGCTGTTCACCTTCCGGAAGAATACTCATGTTCGTCTCCTTTCGCGTGCTGTGAGATCATTATAGCTTATCGAACCCCCATGGCTAAAAGATCTTCATAAGTCAAATATCTGTCTGACCATCTGCACATGGCCTTTATCCATGCATAACCCAAATTGTGCGATGCCTTCATACGTATCGCAATCCACCACCACCCTGAAAGACCCCGGCAAAGAGAAGCAGCGGAAAAGGTTAAAGACTCATCTATCCAGTATTTCCCTGATATTCCTGAGCAGGACATTCAGTGAGACAGGCTTAATGATAAAACGGACTCTTTCAGTGTCTTCAATCCCTTCCTTTGAAAATATCTCCTCAGAATATCCGGTCAGGAAAATTACCCGAATATCGGGATTAAGCACCCTGAAAACATCATACACCTCTTTGCCGTTTTTCTTCGGCATAATGCCGTCAAGAAGAGCAAGATGAATTGCACCTTTATGTTCAATGAATTTATTTATCGCATCCTCTCCGTTAACAGCCTCGATTACTGTATAACCAAAATGCTCGAGAAGCGTCCTTGAAAGCTTTCTCAGAGGTACGTCATCTTCAGCAATAAGAATGGTCTCTGTCCCTCCCCTGACCTCAACTGCGTCCCGGGCTTCTGCTTTTGTTTCGGCCTGCGCCCTGGCAACCGGTAAATAGATCCTGAATGTTGTACCACTGCCGGGTTCACTATAAACATTAATAAATCCGTTATGTTTTTTGACAATTCCATATATCATCGAAAGGCCGAGACCAGTGCCTTTGCCTTCTTCTTTTGTCGTAAAAAAAGGCTCAAATATTTTTTTCTTTGTCTTTTCATCCATCCCGGTGCCTGTATCCGATACGGAAATAACCGCGTATTGTCCGGGCGTTCCGTAACCATATGCCTCAACAAATTCCTTATCGAGTTCAGCAAGTCCTGTTTCAATAATCAATTTCCCGCCCTTGGGCATCGCATCCCTTGCGTTTGTTGCAAGATTCATAAGGACCTGTTCTATCTGTCTGATGTCAGCTGATATTGAGAGTGGCTCCCCTGCATAGAGTATCTTTAATTCAATATCCTCTCTTATCAGTCTTTTAAGAAACTTTTCGAACTGTCTTATCAGGTCATTCAAATCCAGCAGTTGCAGATTTACCAGCTGCTTCCTGCTGAAGGACAAGAGACTTTGCGTAAGCACGGTCGCCCTGTTTGAGGCTTCGAGTATCTGCTCCAGATTATGTTTTATCGGGTCAGCATCATTCAGCATCATAAGCGCGAGTTGCGCATATCCAACTATTGCCGAAAGAATATTGTTGAAGTCGTGAGCCACGCCTCCGGCAAGAGTGCCTATGGCCTCAAGCTTCTGGGACTGCAGAAGTTGTTCCTCCAGTTTTCTGTGCTCGGTGATATCCCTGCCGACTTCGATAACGTTTACGACATTTCCCTCTTCATCACTCAACGGGATCGTTCTCAAATCCCATACCCTGCCGTCCGGTGAGGCAACTGTCCCGGCAGCGGGTCCGCCTGATTGGAAGCTCACTACAACCGGGCAGGCTTCACAGGGCCTGCTCCTGTTTTGCCAGAGTGTGTAACAGTATCGTCCTACCAAATCTTCAGGTTCTTTCCCCACACTCTTTGCAGCGCCCTTGTTTGCCCAGAGAATCTTCATATTTTTGTCTTTAAGGGTAAGCCTGTCCGGTATAGCGTCAAGAAGGGCATGGAATTCCTGCGAGAGTCTGCGAAATTCCGCCTCGCTCCGGGCAAGTTTTTTTTCAGCCTGCTTGCGCTCGGTAATGTCGTGAACAATGGAGTGCAGGAAGGCTTTTCCCTTTGCCTCGATCTTGCTGCTGAACACTTCCACGTCGCGGACAGAACCATCGGCCCTCCTGTGGCGAAATTCAAAATGGATCCGCTTCTGGGTCCCGGCCTTCTCCATTTCCTTCCTGATTTCCTCTGGCGGAAGCGTGTTGATCTCCTGTATCCTCATCTGTTTGAATTCCGCACGAGGCCATCCGTAGAAACGCACCGCCGCATCATTCGCGTCGACAATCTGACCGGTATCCGGCTCTATCACGAGCTTGACCGCAGCATGATTTTCGAACAGGTTCCTGTAAAGCGCCTCACTTTCCTGCAGCGCTTCTTCTGCCTGTTTGCGCCCGGTAATGTCAAAAATGACCGCCAGAAAATAGCCTCCCCTGTCCGGCGGAAAGTACTGCAAGTGGACTTCAACCGGATAAAAACTGCCGCCTTTGCGCTGATGTCTTGTTTCAAAGGTTATGAACGATTGTTTCCCTTCCCTTAAAGGGCCAATAAGCCTTTCAAATGCTTCGAGATCATAATCAGGTTTCAAGTCGAGCGGGGTGAGCCTGGTAATTTCTTCGTATGCGTAGCCAAGGTTTATCAGCGCACCGTAGTTTACGTACGTAAAATAAAGCGTTGCGGCATCGAACATATATATTTCGTTAAGACTTGCCTCAAGCGCATTGGCAAAACGTAATTTTTCTTCCAGTGCCTGCTTGCGCTCCGTGATGTCCTGCGCGATTTCCAGCCGGACCATCCGGCCGTCAGTCCACTGAATGATCTGGTCACGGCATTCATACCAATTGCCTGACTTTGTATTCTGAAACTCCCAGGTGTATACGCCCTTCGGCATTCCTTCTCCTGTCCGTAATCTGTCATTGGTACAGAACGGACATTGTCCCTGCTGTCCTGCCTGAAGCACTTCCCAGCATTTTCTGCCGGCGTAATCCCCAACAATCTCGCGGCCGTATTTGTTCATAAACAGAAGCTCAGAGGTTTCCATGTCTGCCACATATACCACCGCGTCCATGCTATCGAGCAGCGTCAGCATTCTGGCGTTGGCCTTGCTCAATATCTCCTCCGCCTGCTTATGCTCGGTGATGTCAATCGCAGTGAAGGTAACGCCGGCAGAAAGGTCCTCGGGATTGATGGGGTTCGAACTCAGACTCACATTCAGTATTGATCCGTCTTTTCTTATCCAGCGCGTTTCAACCGTGCCAATTCCGTGCTCGGCAATCTGACGGTATTTCTCGCGGCCGACAAATTCAAAGTCTTCCTGCGTCGGATACAGGACCCTCGCGCTCTTTCCGATCAATTCATCACGGCTGCGGCCGGTCATTTCGCAGAGATGGCTATTGACCTCAATAAGCACCCTGTTTACAACAACGCCGATGCCCACCGGGACCGCCCGCAGGATACTCTGGAGCCTTGCCTCACTCTTCTTCAGCGCTATCTCAGCCTGCTTGCGCTCAGTGATGTTGATGGTTGACGCAAGCGCTGAAACAATCTCTCCTTTTTCATTCCGCAGCGGGACAACATGGGTATACAGCCACAGAGGCCGGCCGTTCAGAGCGATCATCTTGAATTCGAGGGTTCGGGATTCGCCTTTGAAGACATCCTGTGTCACGGCCTTGAACGCCTCACGATATTCCTCGCAGACCATCGGATACACGCAGTTACCTTTTACCTGGTAAAGGGAATCCGCTCCGATCAGGTCCAGTCCTGCGCGGTTCATGCTCTGCAGAGACCCGTCTGCAGCAATAAGCTTGATTCAGGTGGGTGCTGCTTCAATGATCATATCGAGAAGTCCTTGGCTCAACCCCGGAGAACCAGTGACCTGTCCGTGTTCTCCTTCCAATGACCTATTCAGCAGCTCGGCATTTCGCCGCCGCAATTCCGCCAATTCACTGATGAGTTGATCTTTTGTTTTATCTGTATCGTTCATGGAGCTATAGAAAAAGACTTTTCTTCAAGTTTACCGGTATTGAGAGAAGAAAGCCAGATATTATAAAAGTCGAAGAAGTTAACGAAATATTGGCACATACAAACTTCGAAACTAAGTGGTTTCGAGTTAATAAACGCTGGCAGAAAAGATCTTCTTTCCCCATTCCCTTGCCTTCTCAAGTATCTCCGACTCGTCGGTGGTGGTAGATATGCCTTCATTCAGAACGATCTTTCCGTTAACAAGGACTGTATCGATGTCAGCCGAATTCATCGAGTAAACAACGTGGGAATAGATGTCGTAGAGCGGGGCCAGATGCGGTTTTTTCAGGTCGGCAAGGACAATGTCCGCTGCCTTGCCCGCTCCCAGACTTCCCGTGATACTGCCGAGGCCGAGGGCCTCAGCCCCCCATCTCGTCGCCATGAGCAGCGCCTGTTTCGCATTCAGCGCTGTCGGATCTCCGGAGACGGCCTTATGCACCTTTGCAGCAGTAGACATCTCGCCAAGTATGTTCAGGTCATTGTTGCTGGCTGCCCCGTCTGTGCCGTACGTGACTTTCACCCCTGCTTTGAGCATTTTTACGACAGGGGCTATTCCCGAGGCAAGTTTCAGGTTGCTCTCTATGCAGTGAGCCACACCTGTCTTCCTGTGAGCGAGGATCTCTATTTCTTCATCATCTATCCAGACACAGTGGGCTGCCATAACGCGTTCATCAAGCACACCTATACTGTCAAGGAGCATAACCGGTCTTTTTCCGTACCTCTTCGTTACTTCGTTAAGCTCCCATTCGGTCTCGGCCAGATGCAGGTGCATCGGGATATGGTATTTCCCCGAGAGTTCCCAGGCCCTTATCATTGTGTCAGGAGAACAGGTGTAGGGCGCGTGCGGGGCTACAGCCGGGACAATCAGGTCATCGCCTGCCCAGCCTCTGATGAACTCTTCAGCGTTCGCGAAATATTCATCAGAAGTCTTCGCTGTCTTGCTCGGAAAATCGAGAATGCCTGCTCCGACAACCGCCCTCATTCCGACCTGCTTCGTGGCCCTGGCGACCGCGTCACCGAAAAAGTACATATCGTTATATACAGTAATACCGGCCTTCAGCATCTCGAGGCAGGCGAGTTCCACAGCATCACCGACAAATTCATTGCTGAGCCATTTTTCCTCAGCAGGCCAGATATGCTCTTCGAGCCAGACCTTGAGCGGAAGGTCATCTGCGAGGCCGCGGAAATAGACCATCGCAGCATGGGTGTGGGTATTTACAAGACCGGGAAAGGCCACCTTCCCCGATCCACCGATCACGGAATCAGACTCATATTTCGCGGCAACTTCTTCCGCAGGACCGACCAGCACAATCTTATTGCTTTTTAACGCTATTGCACCGTCTGATATAAGCGTAAAGTCCTTGTCCATGGTAAGGACATAGTCCGCCTTTACGATTATATCTGCCTTTGTCACATATCCTCTCAGGATTCCGTTATTTTTCGACCACGATACGGAGCATGCGCCTGAGCGGTTCTGCCGCTCCCCAGAGGAGCTGGTCGCCGCAGGTAAAGGCGTTCAGAAAAGTCGGTCCCATATTCATCTTGCGCAGCCGGCCGATCGGCACGGTGAGGGTCCCGGTCACAGCAGCAGGGGTGAGTTCCCGTATCGTAATATCACGCTGATTAGGGACCACTTTCACCCAGGAATTGTGTCCCGCAAGGATGCCCTGAATTTCGTCCAGAGGAACGTCTTTCGTCATCTTGATCGTAAGCGCCTGACTGTGACAGCGCATAGCGCCCACGCGCACACAGGTGCCGTCGATAGGGACAGGATTTGACTCACGTCCGAGAATTTTATTGGTCTCGGCCTGGCCTTTCCATTCCTCCTTGCTCTGGCCGTTCTCCAGCTGCTTGTCGATCCAGGGGATGACGGAGCCGGCCAGAGGAACACCGAAGAACTCTTTTGGATAGGCGTCTGAGCGGATATGCTCGGCCACTTTGCGGTCAATTTCAAGGATCGCGCTCGACGGAGTGTCAAGCAGGTCCTTTACCGCACCATGGACAGAGCCCATCTGTTTGAGCAGTTCACGCATGTTGTTTGCGCCTGCCCCGGAGGCAGCCTGGTAAGTCATGGCGCTCATCCATTCCACCAGCCCGCGCTCGTATAAACCTCCCAGCGCAATGAGCATAAGGGAGACGGTGCAGTTGCCGCCGATATAGTTTTTAATGCCCTTCGCCAGACCGTCCTTAATCACGTTGAGGTTGACCGGATCAAGGATAATGACTGAGTCCTTTTCCATACGCAGGGCAGAGGCTGCATCGATCCAGTACCCCTTCCAGCCGGTTGCCCGGAGTTTCGGGTATACTTCAGCTGTAAATTCGCCTCCCTGACAGGAAACAATAGTATCCATAGACTTCAGCTCATCTATATTTTTAGCGTCCTTGAGTGCAGGAACATCCTTTCCTATCTCGGGCGCCTTGCCTCCCACATTCGAGGTAGTGAAGAAGGACCGGATCTATGAGATTGAAATCCTTTTCTTCATGCATACGACCCATGAGCACCGAACCTACCATTCCGCGCCAGCCTATAAAACCAACTCGCATCATCTTCTTTCTCCTTTACCTATACTTTTTTACTGTCCGGGGAATTTTTATTATACTGCAATTACAAAAAAGTGTCTAAAAAGAGACTCAACAACTATATGAAAAACATCAGCTGGCAACTAGCGGCAGGGTAAATATAAATGCAGCACCTTTATCAGCATTACTCTCCACCCAGATACGACCGCCGTGGTTTTCGATAATGGCCTTACAGATCGCCAGTCCCAATCCGGTTCCATGCGGTTTGCCTTTTTTGGTATCACTAATCTGATGAAACTTCTCGAATATGCGTACTCGCTCTTCGGGCTGTATGCCGGGGCCGTTATCACGGACCTCGATCCTTCCCACGTTAAACTCGGAAGAAAGTTGTATGTGAACCCTGCCGGTGTCCGGATCACAAAACTTTATTGCGTTTGAAAGCAGGTTGATGAGAACCTGCACAAGCATGTCGTGATCAGCAATCGCCGTAACCGGGGCGCCGGGTAATCCGCTCGTAATGCTCACATTTCTATCACGTGAAAGCTGGCTTGTTGCGACAAGGGCCTCCTGAACCACGTCGATCAGATCGACTTTCTCCCGTGACCCTTTGTGAGCTCCTGATTCTACCTTGGTAAAATCCAGGACCTGGTTTACAAGACGCGTCAGACGCTCTGTTTCTTTCACGACAATCCCCAGAAATTGCTTTCGTTGCTCCGGATCCATATCAATATTGTCCTGAAGAATTTCGGAAAAACTCCGGATTGATGTCAGAGGGGTGCGAAGCTCATGACTGATAGTTGAGACAAATTCATCCTTCAGGAGATCCAATTCCTTCAGGCGTTCGTTCGTCCGCTTGAGTTCCCGGGTTGCCGCTTCAAGCTCGCGGGATTTCTGCTCAAGCTTATGGCTATACTCGATTACCTGAGAGGTTTCGTCCATGATTCTCATAAGCCCTTCAATGCTCAGGGCCTCCCCCTCGACAATCGACGAAATCATTACCCGGGCCGAAGCCGCTCCTATTGTACCGGCAAGCTCACGTTCGGCAAACTCAACCATATTCGCATCGGCAAGGGTCTCTTCGCTCAGTTCGAGAGAGTGCTGACGGGCATAGTCCTGAAAGGCCCTCTCCGTCCTTTCCGGCCCGATCATCCGCCCCACGAGATTTTTCAGATCGATGAGCCTGGTGGTACCCTGCCACAGCCGTGTATCTCCTGCATCCGGGCCCCTCTTATAAACATCCACAAACATGGCAGCCTGTAATTGCTCGAGCGCCTCCTGCCTTGAGAAAAGCGACACACCAACAAGAATTCCAACGTTGAACAACATGCTCCAGAACACCGAGTGAGTTATGGGATCGAAGTCAGTGAGGTTGAAAAGATGATACGGTCCCAGCATCGAGATGCCAAATGGTCCGGGCTCGACAAATGACGTGGGAATCCATCCGGATATTGCAAAAGACGGCAAAAGAAGGGTGTATATCCATACGGCAAAGCCTGCAAAAAGCCCGGCCAGTGCCCCTTTCGGGCTGGCCCCCTTCCAGTAGATACCAAACAATATGGCGGGTGCAAACTGTGCTGCAGCCGCGAAGGAGACAAGTCCTATGGAAACCAGTGCGTATGATTCCCCGATAAGGCGGAAATAGAGGTAACCGAGCAAAAGCACCGCCAGAATGCTTCCACGGCGTATTGCCAATAGCATTCCTCCCATATTGTCCCTGTGCAACAGCTTCAGTCTCAGAAGAATCGGCACGAGAAGATCGTTGCAAAGCATGGTGGAAAGCGCAATAGACTCGACTATCACCATGCCCGTGGCAGCGGAAAGCCCCCCGATGAAGACAAACAGGGCCAGTATGCTTCGGCCCTGGGACAACGGAAGAGTGAGAACTATGGTATCGGGGTTCAGCGTCCCGGGGGGGAACAGTATGACGCCTGCAAAGGCAATCGGTATTACAAACAGGTTCATCGCAAAGAGATAGAGGGGAAAGAGCCATACGGCAGTGCGCACATGCTCTTCATTGACATTCTCAACAACAAGGATTTGAAATTGCCGCGGGAGAAACATTATCGCGGTCATTGATATGAACGTCAGCGTTATCCATGAGACATAAGCGCCGGGAAGGGCATCCATTCCCATCAGCCGCCGCAGTTCCGGTATCTGCTCAGCTTGTGTAAAAAGATCGGCCGGCCCTTTGAAAAGAGCGAAGGTTACATAAATACCAACGGCCGTGAAAGCAAGAAGCTTTACCATCGACTCAAATGCAATGGCGGCGACCATTCCCTCGTGTCGCTCCGTGACGTTAATGTGCCGGGTACCGAAGAGTATGGAGAAGACGGCCAGGATCAGCGCCACGTAAAGCGCTGTATCGTGTCCGAAGGAGACTTCACCTGCCTGCTGTACACCATGATAATTGAAAAGCACATTAAAACTCGAGGATATGGCTTTTAACTGAAGCGAAATGTAGGGCATGATGCCGACAACAGCAATAATAGTAACGAGTCCGCCGATTTTCATGCTCTTCCCAAAACGGGACGCGATAAAATCAGCGATGCTCGTGATATTGAAAGCCTTGCTCAGATGAATGATTTTGCGGAGGACAACCCACCATAACAACGCCGCAAGAGTCGGGCCAAGGTAGATCGGAAGAAAACCAACGCCGGTGGCTGCCGCCCGGCCCACGCTGCCATAGAACGTCCAGCCTGTGCAGTAAACCGCGATGGAAAACGTATAGATGTAAGGATTGCTGATGATGGAACGCCCGGAATCCGCCCGCTTGTCCCCATAATATGCAACGGCAAAGAGAATACCGAGATAGCCGAATGATATCAGCAGTATGATCCAGTGGGGAAGCATCTAGTCTGTTTCACTCCCCTCCGCCCTGGAAGATCTTCCGGAGCCGGACCGTTTGCCTTTCATGATGAGAAACGAAGAAACGATAATCAGTGCCCAGACAAAAAACAGATACAAATACAGCAAAGGAATGCCGCACACAAGACTGAATCTGATAAAAAGCGATAACAGGGGGAAACTGAGAGCCAGTGCCCCCGCAATCAAAAGCGCGATTAGCCGTTCATTTTGACTTTTGACCACGGGCTTCAGGGAGTTCCACGGTTCAGCTGATGGTTTTTCTCTTTCCTTCACGTTCATCTCTGCGTCACCTCCATAGCTTTCCCCAGTGTTGTGATCCCCCTCTCCATGAGAAGATAAAGAAGACGAAGAAATACCTCGGCGGTAATCAGCGAATCACCGAGAGCGGTATGCCTGTCCCTGATCTGCACGCCGAAACGCTGGGCAACCGCATCCAGAGAGTGTTCCGGCGTATGGTCATGCAGATACAGCGACAGCATCAGGGTGTCCAATACCGGGTTGAGGAATCGCACCCCCGCTTGTTTTTCCTTCATTCTGATAAAGCGCATGTCAAAGGCTGCATTGTGTCCCACAAGTACTGCGTCACCAACAAATGCGTGAAAAGACCGCAGCACTTCACCGATCTTTGGCTTGTCCTTCACCATCTCATCGGTAATTCCATGAAAGCGTACAGACTCCTTTGGAATGGATCTGCACGGATTGACCCTTTTGTCAAAAATTTCGCCGACAATTATCCCTCCGTTTAAGATCTTCACCCCTGCCAGGGAAACTATCTCATCTCCCTGGAGGGGAGCAAGGCCGGTCGTCTCCAGGTCAAAGACAACAAAGGGTAAGCTGTCCACGGGAACCTCATTCAGAGAGGCTGTATCCGCTGCCATCTCCCTGAGAATGAAATCATGGTAGACCGGCCTCTCAGGAAGTACCCGCCGTACCGTCACCCACTGATTGGGCGAGGAGGGCATGGGAAGGCGGAGTATAGCATATCCGGACATGGCGTGAGGGTAACTCCAGATGTCGCTGCTATGACGTTCGAGTACTTCAGCAACGGTGAAACCGGCAGGCCCGATCACCTGTGAAAGCCATTGCTGAATCTCCGATTGCGGCACTGCATGTCCCTGCCAGTAGTAGTCGAAATATACCTGCTTATCTCCCAGGAGTGTCTGAATCTCAATAGCCTGAGCACCACAGTATTCGTGAATTTTCAACGTAAGGTACTCAAGCAGGAGGAGCAGGGAAATGCTGTCCGCAAGTACCCAGAGGGGGTCGCCGGTCATCGTGAGGTGAATCCCCTGTTCCTTCAGCTTCTTTGCCGCACACGCGATAATATCCCCGGTAAAGACATCACTGTCAACATAGTGTGATGCTACCATGTCCTGGATCTCGTGGGCCATACTGTCAAAATGCCCGATGAGCGTCCGGGTCTCCTGGGCCATGATTTGTTCGAACTTGACGCGGTCCCCGGCGGCAAGGTCGGGGTGGAGGCGAAGACTTTCCATGCTTACACCAAGATTGGTCAAAGGTGCCCGCATTTTTGTTACCAGCGTACGCAACTGATTTTCCCTGCTCCCGACCAGTTTCGCCTGATAGCTGATGTCCTCACAGGTGAATACGAACGACCATGAGCTTTTTGGCATGGAAGGAAGTAAATGGATATGACAATTGAGCAGAATTCTCTCTTTCAGCGCCGAGCAGACGAAACGGATACCCTTTTCATCCCCGGTCATTTCCTCATAACGCAATTTCCGCTGCAGGAGGATCGCAAGGGCATTCTCAATAGGGTCCCGTGCACAGAGCAAATAGAGCGAACGCCCCAGCCCCAAAACCTCGTTATCATAGAACAGCCTTCGGACAGCGGAATTGTAGAACAGTATCCGTGCCCGTTCATCACAAACTATCACTCCTTCCCTGAGAGAGTTAAGAACCGCTTCCAGCTGAGTCCTGCGATCTTCTATCTCAGCAGCACCCGCAGCCAAAGCCTCTGTCATCTCGCGTTTTGCTCTCAGAAACGCGGTGCTGAGATTCTCAATTGCCTTCGGCAGATTTCCGAGGAGATGATGTCTGGGTATATCGAATTCAAACGCCGGATTCACACCGGCAACAATTTCAACTCCCTGATTGAGGATATAAAGAGGGCGAAAAATGAAATGGTGGAGTATGGCGATCATAATCGCCAGAACCGCTAAATTTATGCAGGCTATTCCAACGAATATGAGCAGGAGATCCGGCTGGCCTCCAGGGCTGCCGGAGAGCAAAGCAATGACAATGCCTGCCCCACCCGACAAAAGCACATACCATACTGCTCCTCCCCAAAGCAGACGGCGGTAGTCGGGCTGTTTCGTCACAACGCAACCTCCCTGTACTGCCCGACCAACAGGTTTAAGGACCCGGATGACCGGCCAGGACTTCCCTGACTTTTTGAACAACCTCTTGCGTGGAAAAGGGCTTTGTGATATAGAAATCCGCTCCCAGGGCGAGCCCCTTTTCGCGTTCAACCTCGCGACCCTTTGCTGTCAGCATGATAATAACGATGTCTTTCATGGAAGGATCTGAACGAATTCTCTGACAGACCTCATAGCCGTCGAGATTCGGCATCATGATGTCCAGAAGAATCAAATCCGGATGGGATTTCTCGATTGCCCGAAGAGCATGTTCGCCGTCGCCTGCTGTCTGAACTTCGTAACCCTCCTTTTTCATAAGAAATTCCAGCGCAAGAACGATATTTGGTTCGTCATCTGCTATCAGAATGCGATGAGCCATGAATTAGCCTCTCCCGGAAAGTTACTTGTACTCATTATATCACATTACATTCGAAGGAGATATTGAAGAGCTTTTCTATTGGACAGTTCTGTCTCAAAATTGCTTTAACAGATTTTCCAATAGCGGTATAATAAATCAGATGTTAAAAGAGGATGCCTTTGAATTTCTAAAAAGCCTTCCTGCGTCCAGGTCTCTGGATAACACTTCCCTGAGAAATCTTGTTGACCATCTCGCAATGAAGTTCTATCCTGCCGGAGCCCTCATCCTCAGCCAGCATGAGCCGCCCAGTCCGACATTCCACATGATTAAGCAGGGGGGGGTCATGATATATGTGCAGACTGAAACAGGCGAAAGACGTATTATAGATTATCGCGGAGAAGGGGATATTTTCGGGGCTGTGTCGCTGGCTGAAAATCAGGCGCAAGGCATTTCGGCGCAGGCCATTGAAGACACCGTCTGCTACGTGGTGGAAAAGCCCGACCTGCTTAAGCTTCTTGAAGATGTCCCCGCAATTGCTGAAATATTCAGAGAATCCCACTCCTGGATCTACAGACAGGATACCGATGCCGAGCTTCCACAGAAAAACCAGCTCTGCGGAGAGTCGGAGAAATTGCTTTTTACAACACCGGTGCGAAAGCTCTTTGCAAAGAGCGTAGTCACTGCCGGCAAAGATGTTTCTATCGCAGAGGCGGCGAAATTGATGGCTTTAAACCGCATCAGCTCATTGCTGATCGCTGACGAGAATGATGAGCTGATAGGTATTATTACCGATACGGATCTGCGGAACAAAGTGCTCGCGCAGGCGAGGCCCCCTGAGGACCCTGTCAGTACTATCATGAGCACTGACCTCATCACAGTCAAGGGCGCAGATTTCTGTTTTGAAGCGCTCCTAAAGATGATAGACCATAACATTCACCATCTTATCGTCTTTGAATCCAGAAGACTTATCGGCGTGCTCAGCCACCACGACTTCATGATGCTTCAGGGCATTTCGCCCGTGATCTTTATCAAGGAGATCGAAAAACAGGAAACAATCGATGGGCTCGTTTCTGTCTCAAAGAAGGTTATCAGCCTGATTGCGCTCTTACTTCGGGAAGGGGCAAAGGCAAGCAATATCACAAGAATCGTCACAGAAGTAAATGACCACCTTGAGCGGAGGGTATTAGATGTCGCCCAAAAGACATTCGGCCCTTCACCCGTTCCTTTCTGCTGGATAATCTACGGCAGTGAGGGGAGAAAGGAACAGACATTTAAAACCGATCAGGATAATGCAATCATTTATGCAGATACCGGTAATGACAGGGGCGCCCGTGTTGCTGATGAATATTTCAGCCGGTTCGCGGCATTTGTCGTGGATGGGCTGTTGCAATGCGGATTTGCCAGGTGCTCAGGCAACTATATGGCGACGAATCCCAGGTGGCGCAGGCCGCTCTCTGCCTGGAAGAAGTACTTTAGTAAATGGATATTCGAACCCACGCCAGACGCTGTCATCTTTTCCGTTATATTATTCGATTTCAGGGGGCTTTACGGTGATCTCGGGCTTGCATCTGAACTGAAGCAGCATTTAATGGAAAGTCTCCGGGGCCAAAAGATCTTTTTGAAGAGTATCGCTGACATGACGTCCCAGGTGGGCCTCCCGCTCAGTTTCTTCAAAACGTTCAGGGTGGAAGACGAAGGCGAACATAAAAACATGTTAGATCTGAAGAAAACGTGCATTGCCCCGATGCTCAACATCGTCCGTCTCTTCAGTCTGGAGGCCGGTATATACGAGACCTCCACGATGGAAAGAATTGCAGCACTGAAATCAGTGCACACAACGGTCAGAAAGATAGGCGACGAGCTCGAGCAGGCCTTCGAGTTTATTTCGCTTCTCAGAATTCGCCACCAATTTGAACAGATTAGAGCAAACATCGAACCCGACAACTTTATCAATCCGGATCGTCTGAGCGCACAGGAGAAAAATACCCTCAAGAATGTCTGCCATCTTATTTCCCGGGTGCTTGACGGCATTATTCGTGAGTACAGCCCCGGCTCAATGATGTGAAACACACACGATGTTCTTGTTGGCACACCTTATTCGCATTGATTTAATTCCATGCTTTTTTCCCTGTGTCCCCTGTTTGTGCTATATTCTTTACATGAGTGAAGAAAACGAAAATCAGAAAATAAAAAAGCCGGAGCAGAAGATCTCCGACCTCAGCGCCGAAGTTTCTGAACTCAGGAGATCCAGTGAAAAATACAGGAGCATCTTTGAGGCATTGCCTGTTTCAATTCAGGTAGTAGATGAAAATGGAATAATTACCGAGGTAAACCCCTTTCATATAAACCATTTGGGAAAAGGGAAGACAACAATAGAGAGCTATCTGCATGAGAATGTTTTGACGAGGGAAAGCATTATCCAGGCAGGATTATCAGAGCACTACCTGAGGGTTCTCAACGGAGCAGTGATCGACATGAAAGAGGTATCTTTCCCGACCACTACGGGCGGGAGTTACGCGTACTGCAATGTCAAAGGAGTGCCCATAATGCGTGAGGGACGGCAATTCGGGTCTGTTTTTATCATAGAGGATGTAACTGAGTGCAAGAAAGCACAGGATGAATTGTTTTCGCATCAGGAGAGAACTCGAGGAACTTATTGAGGCCCGGACCAGAGATCTGAAAAACGCTTATCAGAGTTTGCATGAAGAAAATCTTGAGCGAAAGAAAACCGAGGCCGAAAAAGTGAAACTGATCAGTCATCTCGAGGAGGCCTTGAAGGAAGTAAAGACCTTGACCGGCCTTATCCCCATCTGTGCTTCCTGCAAAAAGATACGGGATGACAAAGGGTTTTGGAACCAGATTGAATTATATATCAGAGAGCATTCTGACGCAGAATTCAGCCATGGCATTTGCCCGGATTGTGCAGAAAAGCTCTATCCCGGCTTAAATATTCCCTGAGTCAGTTCCACAGAGACTTTTATGGCGCCCACCCCGTGGCAAGACCACGGGGAATATCACTCGCTGCTGTTTACCGGCAACAAAGAAGAGTAACCGTTCGCATCGTTTCATGAAACGAGCTTTGCCACCCTGTCGCCGACCTCTGTAGTGCTCATGCCCATATGACCGGCAGCCTGGCTCTTCATCTGCTTCATTACAGCCATCATAGCCATCTCGATCGCCTGAGCCGACTCTGTTTCACCAAGAGCATCGAGCATCATCATCGCAGCGCCGATCGCAGCCATGGGATTGATCACGTTCTGTCCCGCGTACTTCGGTGCACTTCCTCCCATAGGCTCGAACATTGAGACCCCTCCGGGATTGATGTTCCCTCCGGCGGCCACGCCGAGGCCGCCCTGGATCATGGCGCCAAGATCAGTAATAATATCGCCGAACAGGTTTTCCGTGACAGTCACATCGAACCATTCGGGATTTTTTACGAACCACATATTCGCGGCATCAACATGGTTATAATCGCGCTTGAGTTCCGGATATTGTTGAGAGCCCATCTCTTCAAAGGCGCGGTACCAGAGGTCGCCGCAATGGGTCAGCACGTTCCGTTTATGGATAAGAGTGATCGGTTTTGCAGCGTACTTCGGGTCCTTCGCGTTCCGCTTTTTCTTCAGTTCAAAGGCATACTTCAGGCAGCGGTCGACCGTGCGGCGATCATATACCATCAACTGCGTGGCGATCTCATCGGCAGTACCCACCCGCGTTGCACCGCCCATGACTCGTGTAAATGCCACCCGTGTTCTCGCGGATGACAACAAAATCAATATGTTCAGGTCCCTTGTCCTTGAGCGGCGTATCAACATTTGGATAAAGCTTCACCGGACGGAGATTGATATACTGATCGAGGCTGAAGCGTATCTTAAGCAGAATCCCTGTTTCGAGGATGCCGGGTTTCACATCGGGGTGACCGATAGCGCCCAGAAACATCGAATCGAACTTTCTGAATTCAGCGATTGCGCTGTCCGGAAGCGTCTCGCCGGTCTTCAGATAACGAGTTCCTCCGAAATCGAAATTTGTGAACTCAAGTTTAAATCCGCCCCTGGCAGCAGCATTCAGCACTTTGATAGCTTCAGCAACAACCTCAGGCCCGGTACCGTCACCGGGTATTACCGCTATGGTATATGTTTTGGACATCTCTTCCTCCTGATCGTAAAAAAGTCAATTATAATATCATATTTGACGATTTTCTTATAAGGAAAAGCCTGCAGATAAAATGGGATATGTGAATTATCCTCCGTTATCTGTTCCCAAATGAATCCGCCTGAATGTGCGGACGTATCCTCATACACATGGGACCAAAGGACTGGATATTTTTAAGCGCTTTCGTGAGGTATTCGTTTCGAAATGGCGACATGATAAAGTCCTTTCTCACATGTCCCACATTATGCTGCAAGAATGGTATCAAGGAAACGTATTGCTTCGCAGGGTTAAGACACAAACTGAAAAAAAAGGATCCCTTGTCAAGACAAGGGGTCCCTTTGTCCGGACGAAACAATTGAACAATATATCTTCAGGAGGTAAAGACTATTTCCTTCCTTCTCCCTCTCTGCCCGTCTGCCTTTCCGGTATTCTAAATTCCCAGCCCCTCTCGTCTTCCTGGGTCTGCGAGCGGCTTCAGCTTTCTCTGTTTCCTTCTTTTTAACGCTTCCTGCAGGAACATTGGAAACAGGCCCTTGAGGCGGGACTTTTGATACAGGCATTTTCAACTCTTTCTGTTTTGTTTCAGTCTTCCCCTGAGCCGGCTGCTGCCCTGAGGGTATTGTTTTCCTGTTGCCGGCGGGAGACCGGTTGACACGCCGGACTGTCCTGCCTTTTTTTCTGCGGGTGCCTGCCGTATCTCTCTCCCCTTTTCGGGAATGGTTTTTACCGGTCTCTCAGTCTCTGACGGCTGAATACGCTGCCTGGCGGGAACACGCTCCGGTTCCTGAGCCCTGACAGAACCCCCAGTCTTTGGTTCTCTTACCGTCCTGAGGGGCATAGACTTTTGTGAGGCTTGAGGCAGAAGCACTGATTTCTCACGCTCTTTGACAAACAGACGCTTCTCCTTTATTTCCCTCACCTTTATATCCCTGACCCGTGCCGGAGGCTCTTTTGCTCTCGGAATTTCCTTGATCACCGGCATTTTCGTGGCCCTTTCAGGCGCTATTGCCGGTCTGCCGACACTGATACGCTCCTTCAGAAAAGGATTTTCCCTGAGCCTAAAGTCTTCCCTCTTGCCCTTTAAAAAAGTATCCCGATGAACGACTGTTACCGCATTGCTTACAGAAACGTTCCTGTACACATTCTTTACCACAATCGTATTGATATTCACGTTCACGATATTTACGCTGTGTCTGCCGTAATTGCCATACCCGTAGTAAATTTCCCGCGGTGCGAGAGGCACCCAGGAAACATATGTCGGCGTGTAGACCCATCCGACATATCCCGGCCCCCAGTAGACATCCCCTCTGTCGGGCGGTACCCAGCACCATCCAAAGGAAGCCAGAAATGTCCACCTGCCATAGTGATACGGCGCCCAGCCCCACGGCTCAAAGGCTATCCATACATAATCACCGCCGATCCATGTCCACCTGCCATTACGGTACGGAGCCCAGCCAACAGAAATGTGCACGTGTGGGTGTCCAGACATAGCCGTATTCACCGGTATATACCCACCTGCCGTTGTTATCAAAATCAGCCGCATATCCATCCAGTTCATACGGAAGATACTGCACACTGTAACCACGTCCGGCTAATCCTCTGTCTCTTTCCAGATTCCATCTTTCCCACTCATCCATCATTCTGGACAGTGGAAAAAGATCAGCATACCTGTTACCCAGAGACAGCATTTTTCCGGCGACTACCTGCGTTCTGCCGCTCATGCTCTCTGCATAGATCCTGCCTTTGAATACAGAGATGTCTGTCTCCCCGTTGCCTGATACAGCAACATTAAACAACGCAGGATCATACACCCGCACGGAAGATACCGGTGTGTCCAATTGTATGACAGAGTCTCTTCGGGCTCTGAAATTCAGGTACGCCTGCCCAAGTCCCAGATAACATTGCAGTGAATCATTGTCAACGGTAACGATGTCGAGAGAACTATTTCCTTCAAGCCTGATCGCAGTACCATTTCTCGCCTGAATCTCGGTCCGTGCCCCCTCCGGGACCCATATCTGATCTCCGTCTCTGAGCGGCATGTTGATGCCTGCGGGAAACCATTCATCAGTATCCTCAGTCCTTATCTGTACGTCACCGTCTACAAGACTCAAGCGCAGTTCACCGAGTCCTGCAGCACCCGCGTATACAGGCAGGACCATGATGAACACCATGACTGCCATTATTATTTTTCCTGCTTTCATTGTTCTCCTCCTTTGCCTGATTCCTCTGTTTATTAAACAGTCATTTTTTTTCATACTCTGTTTCCGGGAATTCGTTCTTCACCGTCAGCTCCGCTCTGCTGAGGTCATTTAAACAGTTATTTATGAAGGGAATGTGAACTTCTCAGGGAATACGATCCTCTCTCCTATTATTTCACAATTCTTCATAATTACAGGTATCCGGAATTTCTGTTTGCCATGCCTGAATTCAACCATCTTAGCCTCCGCAAAGCCTTCGCGGTTTTTTCGTATCAGCTGGTCCGGAAGGTGCAATTCAGTCAGATAAGAAGTCATAAAATTACCCATAGAAATTTATATATAAACTTTGAATAAATGCATCAAAAAAGTTACAATTCAAAATTATGACAGAACGTAATTTCAGGTTCATATTAGGGATCTCCCTTATGGTATTTCTCTATTTTCAGCTTGATACCCTCATATATTTCTATATCGGACTGCTGATTTTCGAGGGTGTTACCAACTTGCGCATACCCATTTTGATCTCCCGCCTCAGATTCGGGAAAGACTATCCGGAACATACAGCAGAAAAAACCTCTGCATGCAGGTTCACCTTTGAGGCTGAGCGCGGATTTCGGTTTGTCATCGCAGTCACATTGATAGTCACGTTTCTGTTTTTTAACCAGACCGTTGTGGTTTGTACCCTGGCTGGTTGCATTCGGACTTACCATGGCCGGGATTACCGGAATCTGTCCGATCGCAATTTCGCTCCGCTGGCTGGGCTTCAGATAATGAAGAAAAAGGCCGGCGTATCAGATGACTGGATAAGAAACTGGCAGGCCAGCATTGCAGTGAAGATCACTGCCGCGGTGTTGTACGCGATTGTGATGCTCGGATTCACCATCACCGTCCTTTCCAGTTGCGTCATAGTAAAATGTTACCGAAGGATCGTTGTCCCGGTGTTAATTTTGATAGCATAGCTCAAAGATCTTTTTGAGTTTCTTCTCCATGGCCTTTCTCAGATGAAAAGGGTTAAGAGTTGCAAACAGATCAGAGAGCTTTTTCTTAACCTCAGCTTTGATATACGGTGATTCTATAATTCTCTGATAAGGCGTCTTTGGACTATCATAACGTTTAATTGTTTTGGAGGCAATTCTCTTTTTTTCTATGAGTTTCACAGATGGGCAGAAGAAGTTGTGAAAGAGTCGCCACTCTGTTTTGTAAAGCTCATTGAGTAGCGGAACTATCTCTGGGTTATCGAATCTGTGATAGCCAAGCCACTGCCTTACATGGGTCCAGTTTTTCTGTTCGACATGGGCGTTGTCATCCTTGTGGTAGGCCCTGCTTCGGGTAAACTGCACAGGATGTTTCCTCTCAGTAAAGTGTCTCAGAAGATGATAGTTGAGGAACTCAGAGCCGTTATCGCTATCAAACCCCAGCAGGAGAAAAGGCAATGATGCCTCGATATCTTTGATCTGCTCCATTACTGCTGTTTCTCCTTTGCCCCAGACCGCCCTCTGCTCTGTCCAGCCAGTGGCTATATCTACACAGTCGATAGTAAAGGCAAACATGCCTGCCATGGATGTGCCGCAATGAGCAACAGTATCAGCCTCCAGAAATCCTGGCTGGCTCTCATCCCACTGGTTTGTCTTTATCGGTATTTGTTTCCTTAATAGCGTTCCGGGTTTTGTTGTGGACTTGCCGCGTCCTTTGTACTTTACTCTGACAGGTTTCAACAGCCTGTCAATGCTTGACGGGGAGATCCTCTGGAGGGCTTTAATCACTTCTTCTGTAAGATCGCCATACTGCTGTGCATATCCGGGCAACCAAAGCGGTAATACTGCCTTGAGCCGCTTGGAACACGGTAGGTTTGCCGCCAGCCATATCCGCTTGATAGGGACAAGGATTTCCTCTGTCTGGTATACCGGAACTCTGCCTTTCTTTTTCTGCTTGGGCTTGATAAATCGTCTGAACTTCTTCAGCAGTCGTATGGCATGTTTTCGATGGTATCCGCAGGCAGAACAGAATTCGTCCAGTATAAGCTTCTTCTGCTTACGGGTACCTGCCTTGTACCTTTGATAAATTGCCTCAAGATACTCTCGCTTCGATCGTGAACTCATTAAAACTGCCCCTTTCAATGCATGTCTTTTCGGTAACATGCATTATGAGTCAACGATCCTCTTTGTTTACTCCTTTCGGTAACATTTTTTGTGAGTCAATTCGCTTTCATTGCATACGGTTGAAAAAAATCTTCAGGAAGACTATGCTGCAAACGCCGACCGGATCGCCTATCAACTCGGGGCTATTTCCGATAAAAACCATACTTTTTCACCAAGTGAATTAGAAATAAGAGCACGTCAGCTTTTGGAGGACTTTTCGTTGCGCGCCATAGATATCGCTATCGGTAGGCAGAGCATCTCGCTTGGCCAACAGTCCCCGGACCTCTATGTCCTTGAGAGACTGATAAACGCACCTCCCATTCATTCGGAAGATCAGGCAATCAGGCTGAAGATCTATTACCCTCCGCTTGAGGAAACCGTAACTCAAATCAGACGCAGATGGTTTATCATTACGGGAATCGTAACCCTCCTTTCCGGATTTTTCCTTGTCTGGGTCATCAGGATATTCATTACCCGGCCCTTTTCAACACTGATTGAGGCAACAAAATCCGTTTCTGCAGGGAATATTGATACGAGAATTGAGGTAAACAGAAAAGATGAATTCGGCTATCTTTCCCTCTTCTTTAACCAGATGATGGACAAAATTCTCAGTGAACTTACCGTGCGCAAGCAGGCAGAGGCGTCCCTGAAGGAACGGGAGGAGCGCCTCATGACAGTAATGGATTCCGTGCAGACCGGCATTTTAATAATAGACGCTGAAACATTCAGGATTGATTACGTGAACCCTGCCGCGGTGGACATGATAGGGTTGCCGCGTCAGGAGATTATCGGCTCTATCTGTCGTGACTTCATCTGCATAAGTGACGGGAAATGCCCTGTAGTTGATTGCGGCGAAAAAGTCGACCGAAAAGACTGTGTTTTGAAGAAACAAAACGGGGAGAAACTGCCTATCCTGAAAAGCGTTACAACAATAACCCTCAATGGCAGACCTCACATCATTGAAAGCGTAATCGACATTACTGAGCGAAAGCGGGCGGAGGAGCAGATCATGCATATGGCCTATTATGACCACCTGACTCAGCTGCCGAACCGCTTTTTATTCACGGACCGTTTATATCAGGCGATTTTGAATGCCAAGCGTCACAGGGGGAAGGCAGCCATCCTCTTTCTTGATCTCGACAACTTCAAGCGGATAAATGACACCCTCGGCCACAGGATCGGGGACCTCGTTCTGACCGAAGTTGCCAGAAGACTTACCGCAAGCACCCGCAGGACAGATACGGTAACCCATGAAGCGCCCCATGAGTCTGATATTACGATCGCCCGTCTGGGGGGCGATGAATTCACGATCCTCCTTTCCGAGATAAAGGACCCCCTGCCGGATGTCACCAGGTTCGTGACCCGGATTTTTGGTGTATTATCAAAACCGTTTCTGCTCGAAGGACATGAGGTTTTTATCACCGCGAGTATCGGAATTGCGATCTATCCCTACGATGGAGAAAACAGCGAGGACCTGCTGAAGAACGCTGACATCGCCATGTATCACGCCAAGGAACACGGCAAGAACAATTATCAGTTGTATGGACAACATATGAATTCAGCCGCGCTCGAAAAGCTGAAAATGGAAGGAGAACTTCGAAAGGCGCTGGAACTCAATGAATTTACCCTTGCCTATCAGCCGCAGATCGACATACGCACCGGGCAACTGGTCGGCATAGAGGCACTTGCGCGATGGCACCATCCCGGTAAGGGAATGATTCCCCCTGACGAATTTATTTCCCTGGCCGAGGAAACAGGCCTTATCCTCCTGCTCGGCGAATGGATATTGCGCACCGCATGTATTCAAAATAAGCTCTGGCAGTCTCAGGAGCTATTTCACATTCCCGTTTCAGTAAATGTCTCAAGCCATCAGTTCAAGCAGGAGAGCTTCATGAAAATAGTGCAGCAGACACTGGAAATGTCCGGACTGGACCCGCGATATCTGATACTTGAAATCACGGAAAGCGCCATCATGCATCATGCAGAAGAAGTAATCGACAAGCTTTACAAGTTAAAGGAAATGGGGGTAAATCTTTCGATTGATGATTTCGGCACAGGGTATTCATCGTTGAGTTATCTGAAACGTTTTCCGATACATGCGGTAAAAATAGACCGTTCGTTTATCAAGGAAATAAATATCGATCCCGATGACGCTGCCATAGTAAAGGCGATCACCGCAATGGCTCACAGCTTAAACCTGAAGGTAATAGCGGAGGGGGTAGAGACGGAAGAACAACTGCGATTTCTCTCCGAGCAGGAATGCGACGAAGCCCAGGGATATTTCATCGGTTACCCTTTGTCTTCAGACGAGTTTTCACAGTTTTTGGAAGGAGACAAGCTCGGGGATTTGGCCAGAAAACCGACTTAGTGGAGAAAAAAGAAGTTCGCCGCAGTCCATAGAGATTCAACAGAATATCGCCTCAGAAGAAACAAAGACTTCTATTTGAATGCCTGTTCGTCCATGACTTGCTCGCTGTGGCAGTCAGGGCATGCATGCCTGTTGGGCGTAAAGTCATGAAGGGCGCCTGCATGACAACTGCTGCAATCTGTCTTGAGCATGAACAGATGTCTGGAATGCCGGTAAGAATTGCGCAGCCTAAATGTCCCATCCACTTCTTCCGTAAGATGGCATGTCCTGCATGCCTGCCAGGGAGAAATACGGCCATGGTTCTGATCTGAGGATTCTGTTTCGTTCCCTTGTACCACAAAGGAGATAAGCATCCTGTTCTGTTCAATCAGGCTCATTTTATGGCATTCCTGGCAGATGACATCCCTGTGTTTGCTCATTTGCCAGGTGCTGAAAGCCTCTTGCATGCTGTGACAGGACTTGCAGAAATCAGGGTCTTGACGTGTATACTGATAATGTCTGAATCCAACCAACCACCCCGTTATTGCGATAAGCAGGAGCAATAGTACGATAGCGGTCTGATTTTCCTCAATATAACTTTCCCAGTATGAAGACCATGATCTTTTAGCCATTTCTTGTCCACAGACATCTCAAAGTAGCGAATGTCCCCTTGTGAGGAGACGTTCCAACGCCCTCCCTTGTTAAATAAAAAATCCGAGCCTGAACTTTCTCCAGGCGTCAAACCGGTTCTTTGAGCACCGTATGGATAACTTCACTGAGTTCTTCAACTTCGTAAGGCTTCGGAAGAACTCCTTTAAATCCATAGCTCCTGTAGTTCGCCATCACGGGGTCTTCAGAGTATCCGCTTGATACAATAGCCTTCACGCCGGCATCAATTGCGAGAAGCCTCTTGATAGTCTCTTTGCCACCCCCCTCCCCCGGGATGGTCAAATCAAGGATTACGATGTCGAACTTTTGTCCTGACTTCATAGCCTGTTCGTATAACCTGATGGTTTCAGAGCCGTCTTTTGCAAAGGTTATCTCATAGCCTATTCTCTTGAACATAATACCGGCAATCTGCTCGATCACTTCTTCATCGTCCATGATTAATACTCTCCCTGTGCCGGTAATAATCCTTCGTTCCTCTTTATGCATCTCAGTTTCTTCAGTCGCCGACGCCGGAAGGTATATCGTAAATGTCGTGCCCTCCCCTACCATGGAATCAACAGCGATATGTCCCTCATGGTTCTTTACAATAACGTAACAGAGCGCGAGGCCGAGCCCCATCCCCTTTTTTACGCCCATCTGTTTTGTGGAGAAATAGGGGTCGAATATCCTGTTCAAGATCTCCTCCGGGATGCCGGGTCCCTCATCGCAGATTGATATCTTCACATATTCTCCTGCCCTCAAAGGCAGATTGTCATTTTCTCCGACCATGCTGTTTTCGACATGGATTGTGAGGTTCCCTCCATCCTGCATGGCTTCCTTGGCGTTAAGGGCCAAATTATGGATCACCTGGGTTATCTGGGTCTTGTCCATCTCGACAGGCAAAAGATTTTCCTCGATAAATAATTTGTATTTAATATTGGAGCCGCTCATGACAAACTTGATCGTTTTCCTGAGCAGCTCTGCGACAGATCCTATCTCCCTTACCGGAGCATCTTCCCTTGCGAAGGAAAGCAGCTGGTGAGTCAGGTCCTTTGCGTTTCTCGATGCTCTCTGGGCGATTGTCAGCAGCTCATTGATATCTTCTTCGGGGGGCACCATGTCTTTTACCGTTGAGATACTGCTCATAATCGCGGTGAGGAGATTGTTGAAATCATGGGCGATCCCCCCGGCCAGAACACCGATTGATTCGATCCTGCTTGCCTTGAGAATTTCCTTTTCCATTTTCTTGCGCCTTCTGATATCCTTCGTAATGGAGGCGCAGCCTGTAATATTGTGATTTATGTTATACAAAGGGACTGCCGTAATTTCCACCGGAAACCGGGTCCCGTCTTTCGAAATTCTTATCGATTCGTATGTTGGAATATTCTCCTGCTTGTTCAGGAAATTAAAACAATGAGAGATTTCCGTTTCATATTCCCTGGGGACAATCAGCCTGACGTCCTTTCCAAGAATTTCTTCCGATGTATAACCGAACATTCTTTCTGCGCCTTCATTCCAGAACACAATCCTGTTTTCAGGATCTATAGCACAAACAGCATCAGGCATATTGCGGACGATCGAGGCGAGGAAGTTAATCTCTCTCTCTGTTCGTTTCCGCTCTGTAATGTCAATGACGACGCCGACCAGCCCCGCTATCGTGCCGTCAAGGTCAGAAAATGTTGCCTTATTGATAATCACATCACGTATTTTCCCGTCGGCATAGAGGAGTGCTGTCTCATGGACCTGAACACCCGGCTCGTGAACCAATTCCTGATCCTTCTCGTTCAAATTCTCGGCATGATCCTCCGGGAACAGGTCAAACGCAGATTCGCCGATAATCGTTTCTTTGGGTCGTCCATGCAATTCCTCAAAGCTCTTGTTGCAGCCGAGATAGATGCCGTTCGTGTCCTTGTAATATATGGGATTCGGGATTGCATCGATTAATTTCTGAATAAAGTCAAGATGCTTCTGGAGGGCTTCTCCCGTCTTTTTCAGGTCGGTAATGTCCCTCGCGATCTCGACTACCGATTCAATATTGTCATCCCGGTCAATAACAGGATACCAGAGCTGCTCCAGCCAGCTTTCCTTTTCTCCTGTAATTTCATGTTTGATGTATGTCCGTGATGACTTCATTTCCATTGCTTCATCCATCTTGCACCCTTCACAGGCTGCATCACGGCCGATAATCGCCTCGAAACAGGGGCGACCTTTTAGTTTGCCGCCCGACACGCCTCCAACTGTCTCTGTCTTCTTATTCGCATAGATGATCTTCTTTTCCTTGTCAGTGATGATAATTGCATCCGGGCTGTTATCATAGAGGAGACGGAGTTTTTCACGCTCCAGTTCGAGCGCCTTCTCGGCTTCCTTACGGGAGGTAATATCCACAACGGTTTCAATGTATTGAGCAACATTGCCGTCCGCGTCAAAAATCGGATACCCGTGAACTTCAACATTCTTCAGAACACCCTGCCCATCGTAGTGCCTGTGTTCCACGATGACCGGCTTTTTCGTATTGAGAACCTCCTTGAGCGGACAAGGATGCTCTCTGCTGTCACAGGGAGTATTGCTATGATGAGTTAATAAATGACAGGTGAGCCCCTCTGGAATTTTTCCTTTATAAGCCATCTTGTTCGCAATTTTTATTGTGTAATCAAGCACATCGATGACATAGAAGGGATTGGGGATCGAATCGATGATCTCTCTGAAAAATATATTCTGTTTCTGGATTTCGAGATTTATCATAGTATCTTACTGTCCATCACCATATTCCTTTAGGAAGTATGGAAAAACCTTTCTAGTCATAGTTATTCATTACTACAGCTATGCAATTTCTATGCTAAGGAAGCAAGAAATAACATAAACGCAAAACTCAAGCCCACTTCAATAAGTTTTAATACATCAGGTCTGTTTATTTCGATATATTCCAGCTAGGAAAACCATTGCCGACGAAAATGAAACACCTTCTAAACACATAGTATGAGGACGGCAATTGCTTTGAAAGTTGTTAAATAACCAAGCCTTTTGGTAATATCACCATATTTTATACTATTCGTTCAATCGTCTTAGGTTTAACGAAAACCTCCGCAGGGTCGGACACCCCATTTCGCTGTGGTTTTCAGGCGTTTGCCCACTATTTGCATCATGGGAGACGGCTTTATTTTTTCTCCTGGTCCTGGCCGCTTTTCTGCTGCCCGGGAACAGCAGGAGGGATTTCCTGCTTTTCAGCTCCTGCAGAAGGTTTTGCTAAAGCCTCTTTGCTGATTTCCACCTTATAATTTTTTCGAAGTTCTGCAACGTATTGATCAAAAGCCTCTTTCTGCTTTTCTCCTGAAAGTTTCTGTGAAATCATGTCCTTGATCTTTTCGAATTCAATAACAGAGCCCTTCTTCCTGTCTGTCACCTTAATAATATGATAGCCATATTGGGTCTGGACAGGAACACTGATGTCGCCGATCTTCAGACTTGCCGCAGCCTTTTCAAACTCCGGCACCATCTGGCCCTTCGAAAAGTAGCCGAGGTCTCCGCTGTTTTTAGCGGACCCGGGATCCATTGAGACCGCCTTTGCGATATCTCCGAATTTTTCACCCTTCTGAAGCCTCTCACGCACTTTTTCCGCTTCAGCTTCCGTCTTGACCAGTATATGACTCGCCTTTATCTGTGTTGTCGGGGTAAATTCCTCTTTGTTCTTGTCATAATAATCCTTCACTTCCTGTTCAGAGATCTTCGCCTTTGCCATAATCTCTTTTTCGAAAAGCTCTGTAACAAGCGTTAATTTCCTGAATTCCTCCAGTTTCTTCTGAAAATCCGGTGTTTTGTCCAGCCCCTTCTTGACGGCCTCCTGGTACAGCATCTCTTTATTGATAATCTCATTGAGGAACTTTTCCTTGCCCTGCTCTCCGGCAAAAAGCTGTTGCGCGTATTCAGGAAGTGTCTGGAATTCTCTGTCATAATCAGACTGCGTCACCGTAGTATTGCCGACCTTTGCAAGAAAAGGCCCTTTCTGTTCCGCCCCCTTTTTGGAACAGGAAATCAATGCCACCAGGAAAATCAAAGCAATTGCTGTTTTTTTCATTACTCTCCTCCAGATTGAAATTAACCTTTGTTATATCATATATCAGCTGATAATTTACAGGTCATTTTTTGACAAGAAAAGTTTTTTTGTGATAAATTACACATCAGAATGAAAAAATTCACTACTTCCAAAAAGCTGTTTCAGAAGGCCTTCCGTATTATCCCCGGCGGAGTGAACAGCCCTGTGCGTGCCTTTAAGGCTGTCGGGGGAAATCCGCTCTTCATAGCACGGGCGAAGGGCTCTAAAATTTATGATGTCGACGGAAACTCTTATATTGATTATGTTTTGTCCTGGGGTCCGATGATACTTGGCCATGCACACCCCGGGGTTGTCAAGGCCCTGAAGAATGCTATAACAAAAGGCACCAGTTATGGTGCGCCTACAGCCCTTGAGACAGAACTGGCTGAACGCGTACTGAAGATCTACCCTTCGATGGAAAAGATACGCATGGTGAATTCAGGGACTGAGGCCACCATGAGCGCAATACGCGCTGCACGGGGGTTCACCGGAAGAGACAGCATCGTCAAATTTGAAGGCTGTTACCATGGCCACGCGGACGGGCTGCTCGTGAAGGCCGGGTCCGGAGCCGCAACCTTCGGACTGCCGGACAGTCCCGGAGTGCCGAAATCCTACGCAAAAAATACCATAACACTCCCCTACAATGACATCCCGGCGTTACAGAAGCTAATAGAAAAGGAATGGCATTCAATTGCCTGCGTTATCATCGAACCTGTAGTGGGCAACATCGGGTGTGTATTGCCGAAGCAGGGTTTCCTTGAGACGCTCAGAAAATTGACAAAGAAGTACGGTATCGTTCTTATTTTCGATGAAGTAATGACCGGCTTCAGGGTCTCCTTCGGCGGGGCGCAGGCCTATTACGGGATCAGACCTGACATGACCTGCCTCGGGAAGGTCATTGGAGGAGGACTGCCTGTGGGAGCCTACGGCGGCAGGAAAGAGATCATGTCCATGATCTCGCCTGAAGGTCCTGTTTACCAGGCCGGCACGCTCTCCGGGAATCCCCTGGCGATGACAGCAGGGATAGAGACAATCAAGGAACTCTCAAAACCGGGCACCTACAGCCGGATAGAAAATAAATCTGCGATGCTGGAAGAAGGTTTGGTCGACGCCGCAAAAAGGGCCGGGGTAAAAACACGCTTCTACAGGGCGGGCAGCATGTTCTGCACCTATTTTACCGACACAGACGTCTCTGATTACAGAACGGCAAAAACCTCTGACACGGAAAAGTTTTCGAAATTTTTCAGCCGGATGCTTGAGAGAGGGATCAATCTCGCGCCATCCCAGTTTGAAGCAGGCTTCATGTCACTCGCGCATACGGAAAAAGACATCGAAAATACGGTGAAGGCTGCTTTCGACACATTTAAAAAGCTCTAATTAGGTTTTATATAATCACGTGGCTGTATCCATTCATGCACGTTCTCACTGAGCCTTTTGCCGGCGTTCCTGATTTGTCATCAGTTCGGCAGATCCGTCACATTATTTTCTCATCATATCCCGGGGCGCTCCCTCCTTGTGCTTTGTTTTTGCATTCCTCAAATTTTCCGCCCTTTTTTAGGTGCGGCACTGGTGAGATAAAACAGCCGGAATGTCACCCATCAATGCACAATACATTACCATGAATTAATGACCACGCCGCTGCTGGTTATTTATTAGTTATTTTAATAAACTCATAAGATTTTCTTGACTATGTGCTGTTAATTTTGATAACGTAATCCATCATCTCTGCACCTAAAGAGGCATGTTTATGATTTCCAGGGGATGGCTGGTAACTCTTGCCGGAACGGGCTTAAGCCCGAAGCCCGGCATTTTATACACCTGGAGTATTTTTTAACAGACAATTTACTGAGACACTGATCAATTTAAGGGGAGGTTTTTCATGTTGAATCCTTTTTCTCTTATCAAAAAGATAAGTGCATGGTTTACCGCAGGCATTTCGACCAAAGCAAAAATTATCATTATCGCTGTATTGCTCATTTTTTCAGTGGGAATACTCTATGCGGCTTACCGGGTGAATGATTATTTTGAAAACGATCCCAGAGCATGTTCTGTCTGCCATGTTCATGATGATGCAAACAAGGCATGGGTCACCAGTTCGCATAACGGCATAACCTGCCATGGATGCCATCATGCAACCAGGGTAGATCAGTTGAAGCAGATATATGGCTTTGTCATCCTCGGCCATAACAAGGTTACCCCGCGGCATGGAAAAGTGATTGTGCCCTGGCAGTTGTGTTTTTCCTGCCATTGGGAAAAGAACGACAAATATCCGAATGCGCCGGACATCAGCCGCTCGAGATATCACTCAAAGCATGTCTTTATGGAGAGGATCGAATGCACCAAATGCCATGGATACAGGACCCATCAGTTCAGACTCGAGGAACAGTATTGCCTGACATGCCATAAGAACAAGGAAGTACACGGTACCGGAATGGAGAAGCTTGCCTGTCTGAACTGCCATACCGACAGGACACAGGACCTGAAACCCGGACCCAAGAAATGCCTATTCTGTCATGGGAGCGAAAAATACAGAAAAGAACTTCTTGCAGATGCAACGCTCGATGTCAAATATCATCAGCCCGACGAAAAAACAATTCAGAGGGCCATAAAAATAAACAGACCGGACAATGCTCCAATGCAATTCAACTGCCATGAATGCCATAAACCGCATCAGGCGGCAAGACCTGACTGGGGCAGCTGTTTTTCATGTCATGAGAATATCGTAAATATCGGCCAGCACAAAAACCATATTCAGGTAATGGGGATGACGTGCAAACAGTGCCATAAGCCTCATGTCTGGAAAGTAACACCTGAGCAGGCCAAAAAAGAGTGTGTGACCTGTCATGAATACAAAGATCCGAAAAAGTTTCTCGGGCCCTAGCAGATTTCTGAAAAGGCGTTGCAGGAATTTGCTCGTCATACCCGCAATTGAGACGTTTTCATAAATCTGCTGTACCATAGGTTCGGGGGTCCAGTTGCGTCATAGTAAAATGTTACCGAAGGATCGTTGTCCCGGTGTTAATTTTGATAGCATAGCTCAAAGATCTTTTTGAGTTTCTTCTCCATGGCCTTTCTCAGATGAAAAGGGTTAAGAGTTGCAAACAGATCAGAGAGCTTTTTCTTAACCTCAGCTTTGATATACGGTGATTCTATAATTCTCTGATAAGGCGTCTTTGGACTATCATAACGTTTAATTGTTTTGGAGGCAATTCTCTTTTTTTCTATGAGTTTCACAGATGGGCAGAAGAAGTTGTGAAAGAGTCGCCACTCTGTTTTGTAAAGCTCATTGAGTAGCGGAACTATCTCTGGGTTATCGAATCTGTGATAGCCAAGCCACTGCCTTACATGGGTCCAGTTTTTCTGTTCGACATGGGCGTTGTCATCCTTGTGGTAGGCCCTGCTTCGGGTAAACTGCACAGGATGTTTCCTCTCAGTAAAGTGTCTCAGAAGATGATAGTTGAGGAACTCAGAGCCGTTATCGCTATCAAACCCCAGCAGGAGAAAAGGCAATGATGCCTCGATATCTTTGATCTGCTCCATTACTGCTGTTTCTCCTTTGCCCCAGACCGCCCTCTGCTCTGTCCAGCCAGTGGCTATATCTACACAGTCGATAGTAAAGGCAAACATGCCTGCCATGGATGTGCCGCAATGAGCAACAGTATCAGCCTCCAGAAATCCTGGCTGGCTCTCATCCCACTGGTTTGTCTTTATCGGTATTTGTTTCCTTAATAGCGTTCCGGGTTTTGTTGTGGACTTGCCGCGTCCTTTGTACTTTACTCTGACAGGTTTCAACAGCCTGTCAATGCTTGACGGGGAGATCCTCTGGAGGGCTTTAATCACTTCTTCTGTAAGATCGCCATACTGCTGTGCATATCCGGGCAACCAAAGCGGTAATACTGCCTTGAGCCGCTTGGAACACGGTAGGTTTGCCGCCAGCCATATCCGCTTGATAGGGACAAGGATTTCCTCTGTCTGGTATACCGGAACTCTGCCTTTCTTTTTCTGCTTGGGCTTGATAAATCGTCTGAACTTCTTCAGCAGTCGTATGGCATGTTTTCGATGGTATCCGCAGGCAGAACAGAATTCGTCCAGTATAAGCTTCTTCTGCTTACGGGTACCTGCCTTGTACCTTTGATAAATTGCCTCAAGATACTCTCGCTTCGATCGTGAACTCATTAAAACTGCCCCTTTCAATGCATGTCTTTTCGGTAACATGCATTATGAGTCAACGATCCTCTTTGTTTACTCCTTTCGGTAACATTTTTTGTGAGTCAATTCGGGGTAGACAAAAAGTCTGCCCCCTTTCCTGAAACTCTGGTATAATCAGTAAAAGAACTGATCTTGAAGGAAACCTATGAAAACCCATGTTTTCAGACCGCTCTGGGTAGTAATCGGCCTCGTCGTCCTTGTACTGATCGCCAGGATCTTCTATGTCCCCAAAAGTTTCGGGGTCCATGAGAGGGGGTATATGTACGGCTGGTACCGGGCAGACAATATCGGGGATTGGAAAAAGGTAACCGTCAAATATCAGGGCGCAGACTACTGCATAACCTGCCACCCTGAAAAACAGGAAAGCATATCCATGACCCCGCATGCGATCATCCAGTGTGAGAACTGCCACGGCCCTGCCAGAGAGCATCCATCCGATCCCCCAAAGCTGACTCTGGACAAAAGCAGAGGATTATGCCTGCGCTGCCATGCCAGCCTCCCCTATCCAACGAGCGGGAGGGCCAATATCAGGGGCATCGATCCTGACACACACAATCCGGACATCGAATGCGTCATGTGCCATAATCCGCATAAGCCGGCCCTGGAGGGTTTACGATGATAAACAGGAGAGACTTTCTGAAAAATACCGCAAAGGGATCGCCGGCATAGCCCTCCCCCTGGCAGCATTTGAGATTGTTAATCCTGGAAGACTCTTTGCGGAGAAATCAGACACGTCCGCGGTGCGCTGGGTATTTCTCGTTGACACCTATAAATGTGTCGGCTGTGGATTGTGTGTAAAGGCGTGCAAGCATGAAAATGAGATACCCTATGACGCCAACGTCACCCGGACATGGGTTGAGAGATATGTGATAACAAAGGGCGGCAAGACCTTCGCAGATACTCCGAAAGGCGCCCGCGACGGGTTCACCACAGGCAAGATAGACCTCGGCGGGGGGAAATACCAGGAGATAAAAAAAGAAGAGATTGAAAAGGCGTTCTTTGTCCCCAAGCTCTGCAATCAGTGCGAAAATCCTCCCTGCGTGCAGGTCTGCCCTGTCGGCGCGACCTATCAGGCCCCTGACGGCGTCGTCCTGGTCGACCGGTCATGGTGCATCGGGTGCGGCTACTGCATTATGGGGTGCCCCTACGGAGTCAGATTTTTCCATCCGAAATACCACACAGCCGAAAAATGCAACTTCTGCTATCACCGGATAGCAAAAGGCCTGAAGACCGCCTGCGTGCAGGCGTGTCCCTTCGGCGCCAGGCAGATCGGAAACATCAAAGACCCGGATGACCCGGTCACGAAGATCATCATGACGGAAAGGGTCGGCATATTGAAAGAGGAATACGGTACAAAGCCCCAGGTCTTCTATCTGGGTCTGGACAGAGAGGTGAAATAAGATGGTACACGGAGAAATCTGGACACTAAAAGAGCTCTTCGTCTACCCGAATGAATATATCTACTGGAGCATACAGATCGTCATGTATCCTTTTATGACCGGACTTGTTGCCGGCGCCTTTGTGCTCTCGTCGCTCTATCACGTCTTCGGTATAAAACAGCTCAGGGAAATGGCCCGCTTCGCACTCGTCTTTTCCTTCGCCCTCCTCTTTGTCGCGCCGATGCCGATCGTCCTGCACCTGCAGCACCCGTTCAGGGGCGTCAACGTGTTCATGACCCCGCATTTCACTTCAGCCATCGCCGCCTTCGGCATCGTCTTTTCGACCTATGGTGCGATCGTGGCTTCGGAACTCTGGTTTCTCTACCGGAAGCACTTTGTGGAGATCGCCCTTCCGCTGAAGGCAAAGCAGGACAAGAGCCTGACAGAGTGGGCGAGATACCTCGTCTTCTGCGCGCTTACCCTCGGGGCATACGATATCAGTGAGGAGACGCTGAAAAAAGACGAGAAGGCGATCAAGATCCTTGCCGGGCTCGGCATCCCCGTTGCCTGCTTCCTGCACGGATACGCAGGATTCATCTTCGGCTCTGTCAAGGCGAACGCGCTCTGGATGACGCCGTTGATGCCGGTTATCTTCATTATGTCTGCGATCGTCTCGGGGATCGCCCTCTGCATGCTCACCTATATCCTCACGATGGAGGTGCGGAAGTGGCTGTCGTCGAGGGGGAAGACCGCTACGCAGCGTTTCCAGTCAAAAGAGGAACTCGCCGGGGTAGAGGTGAGTGTAATCAGGATGACCGCCCGGTACCTCCTCATGTTCCTTGTTCTTGCAATAACGCTCGAGCTTCTGGATCTTATATTCAGGGGATATACCGCGGTGAAGTCGTGGGACGTGATCAGGAGCGTCATCTACGGGAAGGATTTCACTGATATTTTTGTCCTGCAATATGGAGTAGGAAATCTCATCCCCTTTATCCTCTTCCTGATGCCGGGCCTGACGATCAGGAGAGCGGTGCTCGGCGTTATCCTGGTGCTCTTCGGGGTTTTTATGATGCGGTGGAATGTTGTAATCGGCGGACAGGCCTTCTCGCTCACCTTTGCGGGATATATGCATTACCATCTCCCGATCATCCCTCATGATTGGGAGACCTTCAAGGAAGGGCTCGGGGGAGCGCTGCTGATAGGCCTCATGCCGTTTCCGTTATTCTGGCTGATCAGCCAAATTTTCCCTGTCTTCAACGTAAAGGAATCTCATTAAGACAGAAGTAAAAACTTTTCCGTCTCCCGGCAGGTCCCCGCGCCTGCGGGAGATTATTTTTTTACAGAGATTGGAGTTGTAATTATGGCTGTTTATGACTACAGCAACATTGAACGGGCAGAGGCATACCGGATCCTTGCCGAGTTTTTTCTGAAGACGCCTGAAGAGGATATGCTCAGGACCATAAAGGATGATTTCGGGCTCGAATCAGAGGAGACAGCGGAGGAGATCAGCAGGGATTTCGACCGCCTCTTTTCCTATCCCGAAGGAAAGCTTCCACCCATAGAATCATTTTTTCTTACCCTGGAAAGCACCGCGTCAGCAAACGAAGTAGCAGGATTCTACGCCGGCGCAGGCATCACCATAGACGAAGAGTTCGAACTCATACCGGACCACCTGTATCTGGAACTCCTCTTCATGAGCTATCTGATAGAAACAAACAAATACGATCTCCAGAAAAAATTCCTTGAAGAACACCTTATGAATTGGGTGCCGTATTACTGCGACGAATTGGCGAGTCAGGCAAAAACCGTTTTCTACCGTGAGGTAGCGGAAATAACACGTGATTTTCTCGTCTCCGAATCCCGGGAAGAGCTTGAATAGTGAAGGAAGAGAACGGCATGCCGGAAAAACCTTTTCTCAGGCAGTTGTGGCAGGCAAGCTCCATTGGTATCAACCTTGTTTTGTCGACCTTTGTCGGATTGGCGATCGGCTATGGTCTTGACAGTCTTTTTCACAGCTCTCCCTGGCTTACCCTGATCTTTCTCATACTCGGAATCATCTCAGGGTTCAGAGAACTCTTCCGGATGGCGAAAAAACAGGACAATGGACCTGATACAAAAAATACATAGGACTTCCCTTATTCTTCTCGTCCCCCTTGCGGCGCTCTCTGCCTTCATTGAATGGAAAAGACTCCCTCTCAGCATCCTCACCGGCGGTCTCCTCGGGCTTCTGAACCTCAGGGGCCTCGCCTGGGGAGTGCAGGGGCTGCTTGGCTCTCAGAAAGCCGGGGCGAAGATGCTTTTGTTCAGCCAGTTCAGACTTGTCATGCTCTTTCTTGTCCTGGCAGCGCTCGTATATCTCAAACTCGTCAATATCTTCGGGGTACTGGCAGGACTCACGGTTGTTTTCGGCACGGTCATCGTGGAGGGGCTGAAGCACGCAAAAAAATCCGGATAAAGACATCTCCGGATTCGCTCTTTTTCCCTGAACTCCTGATTGTCAGCCAGCATGGCGCCGGGCAGTCAGGAATGCAATCTCAAAAATAAAAGGACTGTCAGTGCAACACGCTAAGCGATATCGATAGATATGAGCGTAAATTTCTTCTTGTCTTTTGAGTATAAGACCGCCCTTCCATCTTCATCTTCGTAGATCACGATGCCATTGCTGAATTCCTTTACCATCTTGAGCTTCATCTTTTCGGTCCTGATCGACTGACCGCCTTCAACTATTTCGACTTCCGCGAGCATGTTCCCTCCTTCTTCCCTGGTCAATATCCGGATTTCTCCGCACGATCAGCTCCCTGCAGCAATTCCTGTCTTCAGTATATCACGATTTCCTGAAGCTGCATTACAATACTTTTCAATAAGGGGAAAAATGAGCATAGCCTGAACCGGGAATGGATTACGTAGAGGAAGTAATTGATCGATCTTAAAAAAAATCAGGGAGGAACGAGCAGGGGGTAATCTACCTCAGCCTGCTGGTAACGAGGCAACTCTGCCTCTATATCCTCCCTTTGTATAACTTGTATCACAAATCCGATGGCATGTCAAATACGAATGTGCTTTCCACCACTTTTCACACATTCAGCATTGATTCATTTCCCTTTATTGTCGGCGTCTGCACCTGTGATATACTTTACCTGATTGTAATTGCGTGGAGCAGTATTCTCTTTTTTTATGCCGTATTTTGAGGCACAGATAATTCATGATATGCTTCAGCCGCAGGGCAGGCGGAAGAGCAAACGGCGGTAGCCTGCCGGCAGACAGGCAGTCCTGTCAAATCAGATGGACAGCGTATTATTGTATTTCATAAAGGCTGTAAAGCGGGCTTCTCGGGGCATTCGACATATTTCTGAGGACATGCGTATAGATCATTGTGGTCTCCAGCGATCAGATCTTAGCAATTAGCTTTAAGTTTTTGAAAGAGCCAGACTACGCTCAAGAAGGAACTTTTGGAAGTCAGGAAGCGTCTCTTTGATCCCCTTTGTCAAATTATCCATTTATTACCATCCTTACCTTTAGTCTGTAATATCATCAAATACCATTTGAGGTTAATTTATATTCCTTGATATTGCAAGACTTTTTTCTATTCAAAAGGCAGAGATTGTGATATTATCACGCCTAAATATGGATAAAATACCTGCGGGGTATAGTCATTGTTGGGCGACGAATATATCTCGATGATAAAAACCTACAATAACACCAGCAGAGATTAGGAGAGGTATTCCATGCGACATGTTCCGACCTCTCTCTATATCGACACCGAGTTCTTCAAAAGGCAAGGACTCCGTTTTGACACAAAGGCATTTGCCGCCCTAACCGGCACATTTGCCAAAGGCGGACTACGCCTGCTCGTTCCCACCATTATGGAGCGCGAGTTACTTCGCCATTTTGCCAGGGAGGCTGAAAAGGCCGCCAATGCAGTCACAAACGCTCATAAGGCATACCCTGTCAACAACTTAGCTCTTGCTAAAGTTCCTTCTCAAGAGGAGCTGAAAACGAAATGCATTGAAGAGATGAACCGGCAATGGTTCTCCTTCAAAGAACATTTTGTCGTTGAGAACCTGCCGATTGCTGGCAATCTCGAGGATGTCGTTAACTGGTATTTTGAAATCCGTCCTCCTTTCTCAGAAAAGAAACCGAAGGAATTTCCTGACGCGTTCATTATCAGCTCACTGGATCAGTACCATAAGCAACACCACGCAAACATTGCCGTCATTGGTTTTGATGGTGACTTTAGCCAAGCCTGCGCGAGCAGGCGCTATATTTTGTATTTCCCTGATCTGGAAAAGTACATCGAGGCATTCCAGCCGGAATTGTCAGGAAAAGAAAGGCTGCCCGGTGACGTTGACCTTACGAAACCCATTACAACCGAAGATCTGACGGAACTGAAGGCCATACTCGCTCGCGGGAACCAGGTGACTCCAATTGAAATTGAACGGGTCATGCAGTTGTTGGAGAGCAGAGGGTCTAATTACGATTATTTTTTCCAAAATGCTGACGATGCTGTTTGGTTAAAGCATCTTTCGGAAAGAGGATATTTTCTCAATCCTCCCGACGCAGAACAGACCACCGAAGGGCATTATATTGTCCCATGGTGGCCTCCCCTCGAATATCTGATACGCATTTTTGACGCTGCGCCTGCTGAGGTGATGGATATTATTTCAGCACTTCCGAATACGGATAATTTTCGGGTTTTGGAAGGTGTCTTGAAGATCGTGTTAAAAGCCGATTCGGCTGACGCGCTATTAAAGTTTTCTCGATTCATCACATCCTTCATTGAAAACAGCCGTTGGGACCACGAGCTCATCATTAGTTTGTTGAAGAAGCCTTATGTTTTTGATGCACGTCTTTCCGAAGTTACACCTGCCTTATTACTCAAGCTTGTTGAATTCCGCAAAGATCCTCGTGAACAGGAAAAGCGGTCCCGGCGGAAAGAAAACCCGGAAGCCTGGAACACTTCGCTAGAACCGGTCCCGCATTTCGACCAATGGGAATATCAGCAAATCCTGGAAAAAGGTGTTCGCCCCTTGGCCGAGCGTGAGCCCTATCAAGTTTCCCGCAGCTTGATTGACGCGGTGGCAAGCATGATCCGCCTGGGAATGCATCAGGAAGATTTCGAAAAAGGGAGCGACCAAGACTATTCGGAAATCTGGTGCCGGAGGTTGGATAAGCCGGATCGCAATTATCAGGATGTGAAGGAAACCCTGGTGCAGACACTGACCTATGCCTGTGAGCAGGTCTATGACAAAGCCCCGGAATCCATTGACGCCCTGGATCAGGCATTGCGAAATCATCGCTGGAAGGTGTTTAAGCGTCTGCGGCAGCACCTTTACGCATCACACCCAAATGATCAGACCCTCCCATGGATACGCGAGCAAATCCTTGGTCACGATGACTATCCCAAATGGGAGCACCACTACGAATTCCAATTGATGATCCGCAAGGCCAGTGAACACTTCGGCCCCCGCTTGCTCAGCGAGGACGAACGAAAGGACATTTTCGAAGCCATTCTCGGTGGACCTTCGAAAGAGGATTTTCGTGAATGGATGGGTGAGCGATACAGTGAAGAGGCTTTTCAACAACGTCAGCGCTACTTTCATCGTATGCAGCTACGCCCACTTGCCGCACTGCTAGGCGGGGATGTCCGACGATATTTCGATGAGCTGGAAGGCGAAGCCTCGGCTGAAACTGTTACCGATGACAGCTACTCACCCTATGGCGGGGTAACCGGCGGCTCGGTCAGCTACCGGAGCCCGAAGTCCGCCGAGGATCTCGAGAACCTCACGGATGAGGAGCTTCTGACCTATCTGAACGACTGGAACGAGGAGCATCGGGACAAGGATAATTGGCTGGTTGAGATCAATATCTCCGCGCTGGCTGGTGTCTTTCAGTCCCTGTTCAAAGAGAAGATTGTGCCAGATGACGAGCGTCTGACTTTCTGGATAGCGAACCGTGAGAGGATTGCTCGGCCAGTCTATATCGCCGCCATGCTCAAGGCTATGCTTGAGCTCATCAAGGAAAAGGATTTCGACAATCTGGACCAATGGATTGAGTTCTGTGCATGGGGCTTGTCGCATCCGGACACGGCGCGAGAGGAAGGACAACCCGAGCCGCGAGACGAATCACGCGACCACCCAGACTGGGGCAGCTCGCGCCGGGCCGTGGTTGATTTTATTGACGCATGTGTGAACAAGGATACGGATACCCCAATTGCCGCTAGGGACGGCCTTGCCGCTCTGCTCCGACAGGCGTGCAGTCAGTTCGACTGGCGGCTCGACCACGACCGCCCGGTACTGCTTAACCGTGACGATCCTATTACCGAGGCCATCAACAATACCCGCAGTCGGGCACTCGAATCACTTGTCAATTTCGGCTTCTGGGTTCGCCGTCAGTTACCAGAAGATCATTTGCCGGAAGTGACCGACATCCTCACGAAGCGAATAGCCGAGGATGCTGAAATCCCGTTAAGCCGACCTGAACATGCGCTATTGGGGATGCACTTCGGAAACCTCTGCACCCTCAATCGGGATTGGGCCGCCCAGCAACGAGGAATCTTTTTCCCGCAGGCAAATGAAGCCGTTTGGCGAGATGCCTTCGGCAGCTATATCCGCTTTAACCGCCCGGTCAAGCTGACGTTTGAAATTCTGCGGGGTGAGTTTGAATACGCAATAGAGAACCTGAATATCCTGGCGACCGAAAAAAGCGACGGTAAGGAGCTTGTCGACAGACTGGGCCAGCACCTTTTCACCTACTACCTTTGGGAGGTCTATCCTCTGACGGGTGATGAAAGCCTGCTTGAGCGCTTTTATGACAAGACCAAAAACGACCGCAAACGCTGGGGTCAGCTCTTCGATCATGTTGGTCGATCACTGAGAAATAGCGGCAGGCAACTGGATAAAACGCTGACCGATCGCATTATCGCCTTTTTCGATTGGCGCTTTGAAGCAGCTGAGCCGCTGGAGCTTCAGGAATTTACCTTTTGGTTGGAAGCCGAATGCATAGACCCTGACTGGCGTTTACAATCGTACTCGAAGATTCTCGATCTTGGTCGAGGAAAGGATGTTGGACTTTCTCTACAGGTGAGAGCCCTAAACAAACTGCTTCCGAATCACCTGGCATTAGTTGTCGAATGCTTTGCGAAAATCACGGATGCCATGCACCAAGGCACGCAGATGTACATTTCAGCCAACGAAGCCAAGCCTATCTTGAAGGCAGGCCTGACTGCTGAAGACCCTCAGATCCGAGAAAGTGCTGAACGCGCTAGGGAAAATCT
>CAVVAQ010000009.1:0-36727 GCA_963746295.1 uncultured Nitrospira sp.
TCCATGGTCCGGTAGGGCATGATGCGCACCGAAAACCAGCGCCCATCGGTGGTGCCGATCTGCTTTTCAGAAAAGACCAGAGTCCGCAGCACCTCCCGCGCTTCTTCGATCATCCCGGGATAGATCAGGTCGCTTGCAATGTTGGAAAGCGGACGCCCCACATCACCCGGAATCAGCTTGAAGAGTTTGTCTGCCCCGGCGGTAAACCTCCGTATATTGAGTTCGTTGTCCAGGAACACGGTGACTATTTCCGTGCTGTTGAGAAGGTTCCTCATGTCATTGTTTATCCTGCTGAGCTCGTCCATTTTGGACTTTTGCTCGGCGTTTACCGTCTGCAGCTCTTCGTTCATGGACTGCATCTCTTCCCTGGAGGTAGTCAGCTCCTCATTGGTTGACTGCAACTCCTCGTTGGTTGACTGCAGTTCCTCGTTGGTTGATTTGAGCTCTTCCTGCGAGGATTGCATCTCTTCCCGGGTGGTCTGCAGCTTTTCCCGGAAATGCTGGAGTTCCTGTTCCAGTTCGGAAACCCTGGTCTTGCCGGCTGACGCAGTTTTGGCCCGGCCCGGAGCTTTCTTTTCCAGCGGCGATGCTGCGTCGGTAAAGACGATCATCACCATCCCCCTCAGGGCTTCCGGCTCTTCAATCGCCTGGACCGTGATATCAACAGTCTGTGTGCCGCCGCCTTCCCCGACATTGAGCCCCTTGATGGTTATTGCTTTTTTTTGCCGGAGCGCCTTCTGGAAGGCGCTTCCCAGCTCGAACTGGAGTTCCCTGCGGGCCATGGCAAAATATTCCAGTTGGCCTTACCGGCCGCCGGCTCAAGATATTTACCCGTCCGCCCGCTGATATAGAGGATATCACCTTTGTCGTTGGCCAGCACGGCAGGCGGTGAAAAGTGCTGCAGGAGCAGCTGGTCGGCAAGTGATTGGAGATTGACTGCAGGCTTCGACATCGTTATCCATGGGGACCTCCCGACAGGACCGGGACAAGCGAGGGTGGAAACGCTACTGTTCCGGAACAGGGCTGATTCTCGCCGACGGAAGAGTCTCGACTTGAGGTCCAGCGGCGCAAAGAACCCGGGCGGAGGTATTGACGGTCTCGGCGCTCCCCAAAACAGGATACCGCCGGGGTTCAGGCTGTAGTGAAAGAGCGGCATGAGCTTTTTTTGCAGTTCCGGCGTCAGATATATCAAAAGGTTGCGGCAGATGAGGATCTCCAGCTTGGTAAAAGGGGGATCCATGATGACGTTCTGAGTGGCAAAGGTCACCATCTCCCGGATCTCCTTGCTGACCCGGTAGCCGTTCTCTTCCCTGATAAAAACCTGCGCAGGCGCTCGGGAGAAACGTCCGCGGCAATGTTGGGCGGATAGACCCCCTGGCGGGCCTTGTCGATCGCGTCCTGGTCCAGGTCGGTTGCAAAGATCTGCAGCATAAATTTTTCCGCAGGCTTGACCTGCTCCAGCGCCTCCTTGAAGGCAATGGCCAGCGAATACGCCTCTTCCCCGGTCGAGCAGCCTGCTGACCAGGCCGCAGCATCCCGCCTGCCGGCCGGCCCGCAAGGAGCGCCGGGATGGCCTCTCCCTTCAGTTGTTCCCATGCCGCAGGGTCGCGGAAAAAGCTGGTCACCCCGATCAAAAGTTCCTTGAAGAGCAGTTCCAGTTCCTGTGAATTTTCCTGCAGATAGCGGAAATAGGAGGCGATCCTGTCTATCTGGTGAATGCTCATGCGCCGCTCTACCCGGCGGTAAACCGTGTTCTTCTTGTACAATGAGAAGTCCTGACCGGTCTTGGTCCGCAGCAGGATGAGGATTTTCTCCAGGGAGCTCTGGTCCTTCTCCTCCAAAGGGCGCTCTGACCTGGAGATGACGCGGGCGTGCCGGAGATAGTCGACGATCCTTACGGGCAGGTCCTCAGCCGGGGCCACCAGATCGGCCAGCCCGGCCTCAATTGCGCTCCTGGGCATGCTGTCGAACTTGGCCGAAGCAGGCTCCTGCACCAGCGCAACTCCTGCCTTTTCCTTGATGGCCCGCAGGCCCATCGTGCCGTCAGAGCCCATGCCGGAGAGGATCACACCGATGTGCGCTCCTTTGGTCCTCGGCCAGGGAGCGGAGGAAAAATCATAGGGAGACGCAGGCCACGGGGCGCCGTCGGCTCGAACAGGTGCAGCACACCGTGCAGAATGGACATCTCCTATTGGGGGGATCACATAGACGCAGTTCGGCTTGACCCGCATCCGGTCCCTGACCTGGAAAACCTCCATCGCGGTGGCTCGCTGGAGCAGTTCGGGCATGATCCCCTTGTGCGTCGGGTCCAGGTGCTGGACGATGACAAAGGCCATGCCACTGCCCTGCGGTACCTGCCGCAGGAACTGTTCCAGCGCCTCCAGCCCGCCTGCGGAGGCGCCGATGCCGACAATGTAGAAGGCTCCTGCATTGGTTGTGCGTCTTTCAGCCTTATCCGGAGCAGGCCGGAGATAGTGATTGTTTCGTTTTATCCGGCGTGCTGGAACGAGCTGGTTTTTTCGCAGCAGGCTTACGTCTGTCTTTTGCTCCTGCATTCCTTTGCTTCTCCTCCATTATCCTCCCTGTCAACTGCCGAAAAATTTAAAACCGGAATCCGCAATAGCTCATAATTATACAGGGTTTCCCATTAATTCCATGAAAGAGCATTCTCGATATTTATATGTAGTTATCTTCTATCAAAATACGTAGCGTATGTCAATTTTATAAGGAATTTAAAATAACCTCTCTTTATCAAGGCGTTCCTTAAAATTCAGAACAATCAAACTCTCTTGTGTTTTCTCAGATAATAGACAGACCCAAGCCCGGCAAGCATCATGAAGATTATCACACCCCACTCGTTAAGCGTGGGCACGGACGTGGCCGTGCCATCGCCCGGGACGCAAACGCCGGTTGTGATGGTGTTGTTATCCATCGTCACTGCACCCGTTTGCGCCAGGGCTCGACCGTTCAAGTTTGCGCCGGTATTCAGGGTGATGGACGCGTAAGCGCGAGAATATTTCCTCTGAACGCAGTATTTGTACCGAGAGTCGCGGAGCTGCCGACCCTCCACCACACGTTACAGGCGTTGCCACCCGACAACGATGAATTGGTCGAGGTAATCAGCGTCGCTCGCAGATTTGAATATCCAGACGCCTGACCCGGTGAGGGTTAGTTCCCGCTCAGTGCGAAGGCGGTGGCGCAGTAGACACCCGGCACGAGAGGAGAGACTGCGGTCAGGTCCTGCACGCCCCCGTAGGTGACATCGCAAGCCTGGTCGAGCAAGCCGAAGGCAACGGTGTTATCAGCCTGAGCCGCAGCCGCATGCGCATCAGCGGCATGGATCGTGCCGGGACCGACGATACCCGGTGGAAAACCAGTGACTGCGGAGCCGGGACTGACACCCAGATCTCCCTCCACGGTGGTCGGGCCGGTATTGGTCACTGTCGAGCCAGCCAGAACCGAGTAACTCCCTACTGCACCTAGTGTTGGAGAGGTTGCGGCCGATGCCGGGGCCGCAACGTAAGAAGCGCAACGAATACCAGGCTTGCCCGGAAACTCAAGCCCATCATTCGGTTAAGGATATTTTTTGTATGAAACATTCTTGACTCCTCCTATTATTTTTTTGAATTTTTTTAAACCATCCCTCACAGAAGAGCTTCCATGCCGGCCTTTCTTCCTCTCCTCCTGTCTTTAGATGTCCAATCATCAGATAAGACTCTAACTTTTTTGAGATATAATCTGCACCGTCAGAATTATTCCTGAAGCCGCTCCGGCAAGAAAAGCGCCTGTTTGCATCACACTGTTGCCTGATTCAATACTAGCTTATTTTCAGATAATGTCAAGGCAATGTGCCTTCTTTGAGTGCAGTGTCACAGGGTTGGAGGGTCCGGAGCTTACTGAAGACCCGTCCTGATCTTCCGCTGGAGTATCATCTGGTTTGCACGCTCTTTTGTCTTGAATGTGAGGTAGTCCTTTTTGTCCAGTTCGTAGAGCTGCTTCCTGTAGCGGGGTCGTAAGATCGTACCACTCGCTGATTCTCGTGCTGAAACGACTTCTTTTCGGGATAGCGCAACGTATTCATGACGGTCTGAATCGCGAAATAGTACCGGACGGCGTTGCGCTCAATCGCTCCGCGGGGCCGGCCGATATGGACGGGGTTGCCGTTTCTGTCTGTTCCGGTAACGGTGAACCCGATCTTGTCCGGGCCAAGGGTCGCAAAATAGACCTTTTCCGCGAGCCGCAGCGCAACACTGTCGCTGTAGTCATAATCTGACGTGGACAAAGGCTCCTTCCCCCATCAAGGGGCAGGGCCTCGAACCTCATCCTGTGGTCCTTTGTGCCGAAAGGGCCTGCATCGGCATGGAGATGATGTCCTAGATATCCCTGCTGCTGATCGACGTTTCGGTAATTGAAAATGACTTGACGCGTGTCTTCCGGAGGTTGATAGACTTTGCGGCCGATGTAAAAGGTCAGCTCCCAGGCGCCCGGCAGTTCCCTGTAGGTGCACGCTTTGACATTCGGATGGAGGGATACGATATCGCACCAGTTTGCCGGGACCTTGAGCACGTTGACAACGCTGCTGAAGGGATAATCGAAGATCCCGTAGACATCCACATGCACTCTGTCGTCTCGCTCAAAAGACTCCAGAAAGAGAGGAAGGCCGAAGCTGTTTTTCTCCAATGTGGCCATGTTCCTGTGATAGGTGTCGAGCAGGATGTCTGCGCCCTGCCGGGGCTTTTCAACAGCTGAAGCGGAACCGGCAGAAAAAAGAATCGCAGCTGCGACCATGAACAGGAAGAATTTCGGAAGGTTTTTGATCTTATGCATCTGATTCACCTGATTCACTTTTCCTGCAGGAAACGGATTTTCGAAGGAATGTTACAGCCATCGGACGAATAAATTCACAAACCACTCCCTGAGCCTGGGCAGCAAGGGTCTTTTTTTCCACTCATCCCATTGAATCTGGCTGGAATTTTCAAGGTCCCCGGCAAACATCTTCTCCATTTCTACGGCAAACTCGCGACTGAGGATAACCGCATTCACCTCGTCATTGTTTAATAAGCTCAGGAAGTCCATGTTGGTAGAGCCGACTGTTGACCAGACCTTGTCAATCACCGCGGTCTTCGCGTGCAGCAGGGAATTACCGCGCTCGTATATCTGCACTCCTGATTTCAAAAGCCCTGAATAATGATACCTCTGCGCATATAATGCCAGCCGGGAATCCGTGATGCCGGGGAGAATGATCTTTACGTCAACACCGCGCTCAGCAGCATCAGTAAGGGCCTTTACTATCTGGTCGTCAGGGATGAAATAGGAATTCGTCATGTGAACCGAATGCTCCGCAAAAGAGATGGCCGATACGTACACAATAAAAGGGACTCTGTTGTCCTCTCCCGGGGTGCTGCCGATCACCCGCACCAGGGCATTCCCTGCTTCTTTCAGATCAGGGAAATAGTTTCCCCCTGAGCTTCTGGGCCCTTCGGCTCCTCTTCTGCCAGGTGTCAAGAAAGAGCTTCTGGAATTCAGCCACGGACGGGCCTTCAATTTGAATGTCTGTGTCGCGCCAGTGAATTGGCGCCTTTTCGTCTTTTTTCCGTTTGAAAGGACTGCTCGAATAAACTTCGCTGATGTTAATGCCCCCGATGATGGCGACTTTGCCGTCGACTATCAAAATCTTGCGGTGGTCCCGGTGTGTCAGTCCCCAATTGCCACGGGCCTTCAGTGGATTTATTGGATCGAATTGACCACCTGAATTCCGCCGTCGCGCATGCGCTGGAAATAGGAAGCGGGGGTATTCATGCTGCCCACGCTGTCATAAATGAGATTTGAACATAAGTCCTTCCGCCGGTTGTTTCAGCAGCAGGTCGGCAAATTGGTGGCTTGTTTCATCATCTTTGATGATATAGCTTTCAAGGTTCATGTGGTCTTTGGGATTCTGCTATGGCTTTGAACATGGCGGCATAGGTGCTAGCCCATCGGCGAGCAGAGTGACTCTGTTTCCCTTTGTCAGCGGGCTTTCGGTGACCGATTCCACCACGGCAAGGTGGCGTTCCAGTATGTCCGTCGGCTTGACCGATCGCTTCAGCCGTTCCATGATGGCTTTGCTTTTTTTGGGCGATAACGGTCCATTGGATGATACGATTTGCGGAGGTTTCTGTTCGGTCGGGTGCCTCGTCTATCATTTTGGAGACGTTCGGCAAGGTCGCACAGCCTCGGTGGGGCTCAAGGATGGATATGAACAGAAAGAGCAACAAGAAGGGCTTGACGATTGTCATATTTCAATCCTTCGCAAGCATGGCCTCAGTTTCCTCTATGATGGCTTCTGCCGTTGATTTATCCTTCACTAAAAAGTTCTTTTTTGCATCCACACTTATCTTTGTGGATTTCGGTGTAATCCTGTTGAGGTCGATATAAATTTTTAATTCAGAGGTTTTTGCGAAAATTCTTGCCCGATTTTCTGTTTTTATTACTTCAACATATTTGATTCCCATTTTCATGAGTGCGAGACGGTTCGCTAAGTCAACCTGGTCAAGCGGACATGAAATAGTTTTATAAGCGATATTTGTAACGCTATATGCAACTCCGCCGCTTGCACCCGCGATCAGAACACTGGCGTCGGACAGGAGCAGGAGACAAACATACGCAAAATGGAGTGTTTTTTTATTCTGCCTCATGAAGGCCATGTTACCTGTTATGTTACTATTTGATTAGTCAAAGATCAACGTGCTCTCTCTTTAGTCAGATACCCTGATGCGCGGAGTAAACGCTTGGGAGCATCCGGATCAGACTGCGGAGTAGAAGCGGAAAGCGGTAATAAACACAGTTTTCTGGGACACTAAATCTAAGAGATGCCAAAAAGGCATCGACTACTCTGCTATATCCTTTGTAATTTCATCCATCAGATTGGCAATTGAGAGTTTTTATTTCAGGAAGCCGTTCCTTGACAACCTTCCAGACAATCTCATAATTGAAGACTCCCTGCGGCAAGACCGCAGGGAATCTCAATGCAAGGAATATTTTTTATTATATTCGCTCGCTAACCCCGTGGCAAGACCACGGGGAATATCGCTCGCTATCCATTTATCCCGAAGTAGACATGACTGATCTTATCGCGCATCTTGGCCATATCTTGCCACGGCAATTCCTTGTGCTTGTCTCGAATTGCTTTAGGGATATTCTTGGCTGCTTCTCCGATAACTTCTATCTCGAAATGCTCCCCTGGTTTATTTGAAGAAAACATAATCAAAATCCATATCCCCAATAAAGCTTTCGATATCTTCTGCAGCCTGGAGAATGTCCTTCAGAAACAGGGAATAGTCCCTCTTCATATGTAGACAACCTCATTTAGAATCCTGTCCCGCAGCTCCGGCCTGATACCGCTCTTCTCCACCAGGTCCACTTTCTTTCTCAATATTCGCTGGAGGAGTCTTTCAAGTTCTATGAGTTTTAGAAGGTCAGGGAGTTCAGAATATTCGACAAGGATATCTATATCGCTTCTTCTGCCCTGCTCACCGCGTACTACAGAGCCGAAGATGCCGAAGCTCTTTGACCTTATAGTCTCGAATGACCTCTTCTTTATGCTTTTTCAGCGTATCTCTGATTTCATCTAGTGTTTGGACGTCATATATCCTGTGACACTGCCTTACCAGATAGTTGAGACAACGCCCGAAAAATACCAGACAAGCGAATGCGTATCAGTAACATAATCCATCAGATGCCTCTCTTGTTCTCATATGGAAAAAGTGATTTTCTGGCCTCGGATAAAAGGGTATCATCTATTTGACTGCCCTTCCATATCCCTCTTAAGGAAGCCCTTTTGCCTGTCTTTTTTGTGCCCGATGTGATATCCCCTGTCAATAAATGAATAATTTTGTAAATATTCCCAAGCTTGTCATCCGGAATCTTTTCGATCTCTTTCAATATTTTTTCTTTGTAGCTCGTCTACATGTACTCCCTCTTTTCCTGCCTGGTTCCCTTTTTATTATTATCTCACAATTATCCATTTTAGTTCCTCACCAAAATGCGCCATCCTTTAATGTCCTTACCTCGCACTCTTCTTCAGGATAAATGCTCGGGATCAGAACAGGAGGATTGGCCGCAGTCACTGCGCCGCTTGTTGCGACAGATGAGAGGAAGACAGCTGTTGTCTTCTTCATAGCAGCTCTCTTTTATAGATTATCATTCGTCGTCATCACCATTAACGCATGTCTCCAGGATATTGACTTCAGGAAGAACCTAGGCTCTGTCCTCTTTCATTTCTTAACATACCTGTCACGGAATTATGTCATGGGCGTTTTGTTCAAGGGGCAGCTCACCTGGTCGGTTACACCTCCGACCTCTCTCACTTTAAAGAAACCGAAACTCTATCAAGATTACAAACGGAATATAACGCCTTTGAAAACAGCTGAGTGCGAGAAATACAGACACAAAGCCTCATTTATAAACGGGCAAAATAATTCACTATTTCCGGGTGAAAAACGTATTTCTGAAAGTGTCAGTAAACATATAACTCTTTCCTTAATGGTTCATAATCCTGTAAAATCTATTACATCTGCCATGTCAAAAACACCTTCAAAGAACGGCAACCGGGATATCGTCTCGATCATGAGGAAAGTGCGCTCCACCGACACGTCGCCGGAAGTAGCTTTGCGCGAAGCGCTTGCGGCCAGAGGGCTGCATCTCAGTAATAACTGTGGGGCTGGGGCTGCCGGGAAAGCCCGATATTGTATTGTCTGAAGAGCGCGTAGCCATTTTTATCGATGGGGATTTCTGGCATGGCGGGCAGTGGCGGAAAAGAAAACTTGCCTCTCTTGAGGAACAGTTTAAGGAAACTCCTCAAAAAGATTATTGGGTGAATAAAATCAGGCGTAATGTGAACAGGGATTTTGGTAATACAAAAAAGCTCCTTGATGAGGGCTGGAAGGTAATCCGCTTCTGGGAAAGTCAGATAGGGAAGGATTTGGACACTTGTGTCAAAATCACTCTTGACGCCTCAAAGAAGAAATTGAAATCAAATGTCTGCTCTATCGTCCCTAACAGGACCTTTGCGGAATTCTTTGCGGCATCGGGCTGATGCGCATAGGGTTAGAGCGGAAAGGCTGGCAGGTCTTATTTGCGAATGATATAGACGCTCAAAAATGTGAGATGTACAGAGACCATTTCCCGGACGCCGACAATCATCTTGTATGCGGTGACATTCATCACTTGAAGGCCGAACTTATCCCGTCTGTTACACTGGCGACCGCCTCATTTCCCTGCAACGACCTGTCGCTCGCCGGGAGGCAAGGACTTCACGGAAAGGAATCGTCGGCCTTTTGGGGGTTTATCAGCGCTCTTGAAAATATGAAGAGCCGAAGACCGCCAATCGTGCTTTTGGAAAATGTAACAGGTTTTCTCTCCTCGCATAAAGGGAATGATTTCAGGAAGGCATTACTCGCCCTAAATAAACTCGGTTACGCGGTGGATGCGTTTGTTTTAGACGCCGCTATGTTTGTGCCTCAAAGCAGGCAGCGGCTCTTTGTTGTGGGTATCCTTGAATCCTGCATTCCCTCAAACGAAGTCAGGGAGCAACTAAGCTTTTATGAAAGCCCGGTCAGGCCCCCGGCCCTAGCCGATTTTATTTTCCAAAACACCGGGATAAACTGGAATATCAGAACATTGCCCGTGCCGCCAACAAGGAATCTTTCACTTACTGATATTCTCGATGATCCGGATGAGACGTCTCCCGAGTGGTGGAGCGTTGAACGGGCCGAATATCTTTTAAATCAAATGAGCCCGCGTCATCGGGAGATGGCCGAACGGATGATCCAAGGAAGACGATATTCGTATGGGACCGTCTTTAGGCGCATTCGCAATGACAGGTCAATGGCCGAGTTGAGGACTGACGGCGTTGCCGGATGTCTGAGGACACCTCGCGGCGGGAGTGGCAGACAGATACTCTTCAAGGCGGGCAGGGAAATATTTTGCCAGGCTTCTTAATCCCAGAGAATGCGCCCGGTTGATGGGTGCCGCCGACTTTATCATTAAGGCACCGTTCGAATCAGGCGATCAGGCTCGCGGTCGCGGTCTGCGTGCCGCATAATCGAATGGCTCGCGAATACTACCTGAATCCCGTGGTAAACGAGTTGATGAAAGGGCGACCCTTGACGCCTTTCGGCCGCAGCAAATACTGCAGGGATTATGAGATGCTTGAGAAATGTTGAGACCTGGTACAGTCATCTGCCGGTCCATAAGGCAAGCGGAGGTCACGGCCAAAGGGACACTATCGGCGGCCCTCGTAGTCTTGGAACGATTAAAGGAAGATTACCAGTTGAAAATTGAAGCCCACACAGCTCAAGGCGGTGCGCAAATCAGCGGTGCAAGCGGACAGGCCGTAAAGAAGATTCTTGCAAGATTCGGAGAAACAAGACCATTTGCCAAGAGGGTGGGCGCACAAATAGAGGCGGGCCGGGTGATATCAAAACAATGCTTGAGTCCCTGAAGAAGGCGAACTTAGAAAAGCTTGTCCCCGATAAAAGAAAAGAAATCCTGAACGAGATGCAGCGTTTTCTTGTCAAGAAGGTCGTTGAATTTCACAATCGTGAACGCATTAAAATAGTATATGATCCATCAAAGAGTACATGGCAAAATATTCAGGGGTTGCTTTCAGCGTCCCGCGAAACCGGCAAAGAGGGGCCTGTGGCCCAGCATCTTGTTGGAGCTAAACTCCAGTTGAGATTCCCGGACATCGCAGTCGGCAATGAATCTTACAGCACTGCCGATGACCAGTTGAGCAGGCCGGGAGACTTCTATATCGGGGATACCGCATTTCATGTCACGGTTGCTCCCATGATCGGAGTCTATGAAAAATGTAAGGTTAACCTTGAAAATGGATATAGGGTCTTTCTCCTCGTGCCGGAAAGGGCTGTGACAGGTGCGCGGCAAAATGCAGAGCTTATGGACCCCGGACGCATAGCGGTTGAGTCAATAGAGTCTTTTGTCGGGCAGAACATCGAGGAGTTGTCATATTTTTCGAGGGACAAACTGACAAACGGTTTCAGGCGGCTTCTTGAAACCTATAACGCCCGCGTTGCCTCGGCTGAGACTGATAAGTCGATGTTGGTTGAGATACCGAGAAATTTGTGAGGGGAGCAAGATTGTGAATGTGAAATGTGTACACAGCGCGCAGACTTCTTTCTTTAATAATATCGTTCAATGCTGGATACGAGAATGAGCAGAAAATATAAAATGACTATATCTCGACTTACGGTCGATAAGCTTGGAGTAAAGCTTTACGATAAGGTATCGGCAGTAATCGCGGAGCTAGTAGCCAACAGTTATGATGGAGATGCAACCGAGGTTGAAGTTAAGGCCCCAATGGGTGAATTCTTGGCTACCAAGCAAAAGGGAAAGCTCATAGATAAGAACTATATAATCGAGGTCAGTGATAATGGGATTGGGATGACCCCTAAAGAGGTTAATGATTTTTACCTCATTGTCGGAGCTGAAAGGCGAACAGACGCACGACGCGGTGATTTATCAAAGATTTACCAGCGAAAAGTAATGGGGCGTAAAGGCGTTGGTAAACTTGCTCCTTTCGGAGTGTGTCAAAAGATTGAGGTCTTAACATCTGGGGGGAAACCTGTTAATGGCAAAGATGAAAAGGGGAAGAACATAAAAGGGTACTTAACCGCTCATTTAATCTTAGATAAAAGCAAAATTCTATCAGAAACCGACAAGCCTTATTACCCGACTATGGGACGGTTCGATGGAATCGTGAGAAAGCGAGCCGGTACTAATATTAAACTGACATTTTTTGATCATCGCAAGGTTCCTATGATGGATGACTTCGAACGTCAATTGGCACAACGTTTTGGTGTTGTCTCGCCTAACTGGAAAATTAAACTTATTGATGCGTTGAAGACACCCACCGATCCAAACCATGCAAGACAGGTTGGAGAATTTGCAGTTGCAACAATGGATGAAACAGAAGTTCTCTTTAAAGAAGTAATCGAGCCTGATGGCAAGCCGAAGAACCCAAGAGAATATGGAGCCTTTGATAATAATGGAAACGAATACGCGGAGATTACAGCCGGTTTTGAACATGAAGGAAAATTCTATCCGATAACGGGGTGGGTAGCTTATTCAAAATCACCATACAAAGACGACCTTATGGCAGGAGTGCGCATATACTGTAGAGGGAAAATTGCGGCTCAGACACATATTTTTAATATGAAGGCTGGCTTCACTGGCGAGTACGATATACGTTCTTATCTTGTTGGCGAGTTGAATACTGACTGGCTGGACGAAGCAGAAGATTTAATTCGCACTGATCGCCAAGATATATTGTGGTCTCACGATTTAGGTCAAGCATTTGAAAGCTGGGGACAACGCCTTGTCAAGAAAATTGGGGCCATTACACGTGAACCGAGGAGAAAAAAGGCTTGGGAATACTTCAAAGAAACATCGAAAATAGAAGAACGCATTACAAAGGCTTTCCCAGCTGAAGGGCAGAAAGCAATTCGTGAAAACACCCTCGAAATTGCAAAGACTATTGCAAAGACAACGCGTGAAGATGAGTTGAAGGAACCAGAACATATTGAGTCGCTTATTCAATTAAGCTTGCTTTTGGGACCCCACATTACCTTAGATCAGAAATTGCGACAAGCCGCTGAGAGCCAGGGAAGCCCTCTTTCGACAATAACCGGTATTTTAAAAACTGCTCGAATTGCGGAATTATCTTCATTTGGTAAAATTGCGGATGACAGAGTAAGGGTGATAAAAAGGGTAGAAGAACTTAAGGACGACCCTCAGACCCTTGAGGCTGCATTTCAAAGGCTTATCACGGAAGCGCCTTGGCTGATCAATCCACAGTGGTCACCCATTGCGGCCAATCAATCTTTTGCAACGCTTAAATCTGAATTCCAGAAATTCTACAAACAAAAGACTGGGCATAATTTATTCTTAGATGATTTCTCTGATCCAGCTAAAAGAGCGGATTTTGTACTGTCGAATCAAGACAGAGTAATTCAAATAATCGAAATTAAAAAACCTAATCATAGTCTGCAGAATGAAGAGATGGAGCGCATCAACACTTATATTGACCTAATGGAGGAATTTCTTGCTTTGCCAGGCAACAAAGATTTTCGCGATCTTTTCTCTGGATTTCATATTACACTTGTTTGCGACAAGATTAGTTTATCTGGCGTCCATAAGTCAGCTTTTAAGAACCATGAAAATCTAAATAAATTGGAACATATCAACTGGAAAACCTTTCTGCTTAGAACGAAGAAAATGCACGAAGAATTTTTAAACGAAGCGGAAAGGCAGAAGAAGATTGCGACAGGATGAATAAACTCACTGCTGTTGATATCTTTGCTGGTGGCGGTGGATTGACCGTAGGTCTAAAAGCTGCGGGTTTTCAAGTAGTTGCGGCAATTGAGATAGAAGACCACGCGTTTGCCACATATAAGGCGAATCATCCAGATGTCCATGCATACAAACAGGATGTAAGAACTATTAAGGGTGTTTCTCTTCGCAGTTTATCGCCAAATAAAATTGATTTGCTTGCCGGCTGTCCGCCATGCCAAGGATTCTGTAGTCTTACTGCTAAATATCGCAGAGAAGATCCTCGAAATGAATTAGTCTTGGAAATGGGGCGGCTTATCAAAGAAATTAGACCGCGCGCCGTCATGATGGAAAATGTTCCTGGCTTAGTGCAAAAGGGGAAATCGTTGTTTGACGACTTCGTTAATATCCTTTCAGCACTTGGTTATAAGATCACCTGGGATATTTTGCAGGTTGCTGACTACGGAATTCCACAAAGTCGCAGACGGCTTGTTTTATTGGTGGGTAGAGGTTTCTTTATCCCTCTTCCTTCACCGACGCATTTCAAGAAGGATGACAGGCAACTCCACCAGTGGAGATCGCTGGCAACTGTAATCAAGGGTATGCCTCCGCCTGTGACGTTAGCCGAATCATACACTAAGGGAGGACCACAGGCCTTTAATTGGCATATAGTTAGAACTTTGTCCCCCATAAATGTATTACGGATGAAGCGAACGAAACCGGGCGTGAGCAGGGCTAAGTTGCCGAAGAAACTTCGTCCTGAATGCCACAAAGATAAGGAAAAGGGGTTTAGCAACGTATATGGGCGAGCTTCGTGGGACCAGGTCTCTCCCACAATTACGGGCGGATGTACTACTCTTAGTAAAGGGCGTTTCGGTCATCCAGTGGAAGATCGCACGTTATCCTTACGTGAGGCTGCCCTCATACAAACTTTTCCTAAAGATTATATATTTGATACCCCTTACATGGATCATGCCTGCAATATAGTGGGTAATGCGCTACCTTGCGACTTTGCAGAGATTCTTGCTAATCAATGCAGGGAAGCATTAATTAATCAGACCAGTTAAGAGTTTGAGCATGTCAAAGTGGCCGGGAAATGCTGGGAAAATACGAACTACTTTCGGGGGTCTTTCTCGATCTGAATTAATGTCAAGAGTCAGAAGCACTGGGAATGTAACTACCGAAATTGAAATGGTTAAACTTCTCAGGCAGACTGGTTTGAAAGGCTGGCGTCGTCATGCAAAGCTCCTTGGCAAACCTGATTTTATCTGGTTCGCTGCTAAACTGGCAGTTTTCGTTGATGGATGCTATTGGCACGGTCATGATTGTGGTCGAAATCTTACGCCAAGGCGAAACGCAGCAGCGTGGATAGAGAAAATTAATCGTACTAAACAACGTGACAGACAGGTGTCACGAGAACTGAATAACCGAGGATGGAAGGTAGTAAGAATTTGGGAGTGCCAATTAACAAAGCGGCCGAAGGCAAGCATTAAAAGAATTGAAAGGGCGTTGGCAGAAGATTGACTGTGAGACCCTTGATTATAGCCTCACCAGAAATTGTTCATCATTTGACGGACTTAATACAAGACGGAAGAGCCTTCCAGTCTCCCTCTGTGTCAAGACGTGAAATACATTGGCCGGGATCTGTGTCTAATGTTTACTTTATTTGTTAGAGATAATAACTATTTAAAGACAATGAACAACCATGGAAAAGAGACCTCTATCACGGTCACGCTCAACGCCGTCGATGGGCGGTATGCGCAGATTCACTGCCTTCTCTTTTCATATATTGTTATTAAAGTGGCAACATCCCATAAATGCCGTCCATGAATATTGTCAAGCTCAAGAAGTGGTTCTCCGGCGTAGACAATACCAGCCCTTTATCTTGTCGGGGGCACTGTTCGGGACATTCTGATGGACAGTATCCCTCGGCTTTATCACCTAACGCTGATTGCCTGAAAAGTGGGAAGAGCAGGCAGAGAGAACAGGAAGGACGTTGACCCTGCGGTCACTCATCCTTCCCGTCTCCCGCTGGGGATGATAAGGCCGTTGCAGGTCCCACGATACGCGGTAGCCAAGGCAGCTTCGAGGCCTTTGCCATCGGCTTCTTTACTACTCGCAAGAGACACCTCTGCTGTCATGCCGTTACTTTACACAAATCTGTTTTGTTATAATAACTACCATGGCCGGCATAGAGATTGTTGTTGTGGAAGGGGGATCGGAATTAAAGGACTTCATTGACCTGCCATGGCGGATCTATGCTGATTACCCCAACTGGGTCCCGCCCCTTAAGAAGGAGGTCCGCCGGATGCTGGACCCGCGCAGACACCCTTTCTGGGAGTTTTCCGAACGCATCCTCTTTCTGGTGCGCCGCGGTCCGGAGACGGTCGGAAGGATAGCGGGCATCATAGACCGCAATTATAATGAAGTCCATAACGAAAAGGCGGGCGTTTGGGGATTCTTCGAATGTGCCGACGACCCGGAGGCCGCAGCTGCCCTTTTCTCTGCTGTGGAGACGTGGGTCCGGCAGAAAGGGATGACCTTTCTGAGAGGCCCGCTCAGCCCGTCGATGAATAACGAGGCGGGGCTGCTCATCGAGGGCTTCGATTATCCGCCTGCTGTGTCGATGACTTATAATCCACCGTATTACCTCAGGCTGATCGAATCGTGCGGCTTCACCAAAGAGAAGGACCTGCTGGCCTTTTTACTGGAGGGATGGCGATTATCAGCTGCCTGATTGGATGGACCGTCTTGCTGAACGGACCGCACAAAAAAAAGGTGTCCGCATCAGGCACGTTGATCCGAAAAACCGGGATGCCGAGTTCGCCCTGATCAGGGAGATCTACAATGACTCCTGGGCAGGCAACTGGGGTTTCGTCCCCCTGACCGAAAATGAGATGAAGGACATTCAAAAAAGTGTGAAGCCCTTTGCGGACCCGGACTTGGTGTTCTTCATCTATTATGATAATGAACCGGCAGCGGTCTGCGTGATCTTTCCCGACATCAACCCTTTGCTCAAATGCCTTAACGGCCGGCTCAGCCCGCTCGGTCTGCTCAGGGCGCTCATCTATTGGCGGAAGATCAGGGGACTGCGGTTGCTGATGTTCGGGATCAAGGAGAAGTATCGACAACTGGGGCTTCCCATGCTGGCCTTCCAGCACATTTATAAGATTGCAAAGGGAAAAAAGAAATATCAGCATCTGGAGATGGGCTGGACCCTGGAGGACAATGAGTCGATCAACGCATTGATAGAGGAAGCCGGTGCAAGAATATACAAGACATATCGCATATTCAGAAAGTCGTTATAAGCAATGAACAGAAAAGTAACCGAACGAGTATACCGAGCGGGTCTCCTCGTGGTGATATTAGTGATGGGGGTTGCGGCCGGTTGTGCCCACCGGATCTACGCTCCAATGCAACCCGATGGCTGGAGTGCCCAGCCTATCGTGAGCGTCTGCCGCTTTGCCCCTGATGCCGACCTGGACCCTGCTACCGGAACGCCTGTCGGAGACGAGGGGTATTACCTTTATATCCTGACCGAAGCTGCCAATTGGGACTTCAGCTATGCGCCGGGGCTTCTCTTTTCAATTTGGCTGCGTCCGTGGGCGCACAGTTGGATCATTCTGGAAAGTCCCACAAAGCGTCTGGAATTCGGCCACACCGGCGACTTCGGGCTGAAGACACCGCGTTACCATGTGGGCGTGATTCAGAGGATTCGGGAGGGAGACCCCAATCCTATCGCTTATCTGTGGCAGACGATGTCCGATGGCGAATTCCAGATCGGCAAACCCAATCGCCCCCCCACGTTCGTCTGGAAAATGCCGATTACCCTGCGACGGTATCAAATGATCCATGAATACGTGATGCAGCGGAAGTACGACCAGTTCGGATTGAGGACCAACAATTGCACCGATATGGTGGCGGTGACAGCGGCGCTGGCGGGCATCAACCTGATCCACCGCATTCGCCTCACCCTGCCGTCGGAAACAAAGTTTTTGGGTAAGAAGGCGCGTATCTGGACGGACCCTCAATACCGGATCCTGGAGTTCAGCACGCCGGAAGTTCTTGAGGTGGATCTGCGCCAGCTTGTCAAAATAGGGATCGGGAGTGATGTTACTGAGTGGTATCTGACTTTGAAAAATTGACGATCGTGCTGATCCCTGGCCTCTATCGAGTTGGATTATTGATGCAACTGGGCGAGTTACTATAAAATTACTGATAAAAGGCGAATATATAACATTGAAGCAGAAGTCTGACATATTGACTGAACATCGGATCCCCATCATCGCTTTTGTCTGGCGGCCTGAGGAGATCATCCCACCGGTTATCCAAATGGCCCATCAAACAGGGAGCAGGGCCATCTTCGACTTTTCCCTGATGGGGGCGGAGGAGTTTTATTCTTTTTTGCGAAAGGCTGACCCTGCCGGTCACGTAAGGGATATCAAGATTTCTGCCTCTGTCTTGATTGATCCATCTTTGGGGCGGTTGCTGAAGGAAACTGAGGTCCGGAACATTTGGGTAGAATGCCACCCCGGGTTTTTCAGGGAGGATACCGCCACTGTTTTCCAGCGAATGAGGGAATTATCGGATAACTACAATTGCTTTCCAATCATCGGGGACCTGGATCTCCTGACAACGATTTTGAAGGATAGCCCGAAAATCGGGCGTGTTGTCCTGAAGGGTTGCGAGGCCTCCGGATTCGTGAGCGGTGAAACGACCCTGGTTCTCTATTCAGCTGTCAAGGAAATGCTGCGCATCAATTCAAAGTCTCTGGCAAAGTCTCCGGACATCCTTATCTGGGGAGGCGTTTCCAGCCCTGAAGCGGCAGCGGCATTCCTGTCCACAGGGGCCACAGGGATTGTCTTCGAGAGCGTCCATTGGCTGACAGATCTGGTTGCCGTTGATCATCTCCAACGCCAGCGACTCTCCAGTCTCCGCATGGATACTACCGAACTTGTTGGCCTGGACGTGCAGGTCCCTTATCGCCTTTTCAACAAGGGAAACTCTCTTGTGTTCAGGGAAATCAAGACGTTCGAGAACTCGCTGTGCGGGACAGAGATAACCGGGGAAAATCGCCGTTCCTTCGCAAGCCAGGTGCATGCCAGGGCCATCCACCCTCTCGAGAGCCGTTTCAGCCAGGACGAGGTCATCCCTCTGGGTGTGGAGGCTGCCTTTGCACGGTCGTTCGTTGAACGTTTTGGAGCTGAGACCGGGGAGGCCGTGAAAGCCTTCATGGAGGAGATTCGAAACTTATGCCGCCTGGCTGAGAAGAAAAGGGATTGCTTTTCAGACAGCCCTGTAGCCAGGGAGATGGGGACCCGATATCCCTTTATCCAGGGCGCCATGTCCTGGATCACAGATGTCCCGGAATTTGCCTCAAAGGTTGCCGATGCAGGAGGACTACCTACCATCGCCCTTGGCCTGATGGACGGGGAGGCCCTTGACCGGAGGCTGGGACGTTTGCCTGAGATCATGGGGGAGCGCGCTTATGCAGTGAATCTGGTTTCTTTGGCAGAAAACCCTCTCAGGGAGATGCATTTGGCCTGGATAAAGAAACTTAGGCCACGTTTTGTCGTGATCGCAGGTGGCGATCTTTCCCCCTTAAGGGAATTGATAAAATGCGGCATAGAGGTTATTTATATCGCTCCTGATGAGGTCCTGCTGGGGCTTGCCCTTGAAGCCGGAGTCCGGTATGTGATCTGCGAGGGATATGAGGCCGGAGGCCATGTGGGGCGCCATAGCACACTTACCCTTACTCAAATGGTGCTGGATATGAAATGGCGCAAACCGTCCCTGTTTCAAAACTGCCGCGTGATCGTTGCGGGAGGAATTTTCGATCGGGAAACCGCATTCATGGCCGCCTTGCTCGGCGCGGACGCCATCCAGATGGGCACCGCGTATCTGGCCACCCGGGAGATCGTCGAGACCGGCGCCCTGACTGCACTCTATCAGAGGATGATTATAGAATCGCAGCAGGGGGGAACGGTCGTTTCGGGCCGGGGCACTGGACTGCAGGTGCGATCCCTGATGACCCCGCGAGTAGCCGCTGTTTTGTCTCTTGAGAGGGAGTTCACGACAGGCAGTCAAGACGAGCAGTCCTTCCGGATGAGAATGGAACAGATGGCTGCAGGGAGCCTCTTCGCCGCGGCCCGGGGCTTCGACAGATCAAGCGGGATGCCTCTTGATGAGCAGGGGTGTCTGGAACGCGGTCAATTCATGAGCGGGGCCTGTGCAGGCCTTATTTCCAAGGTCCGGTCGCTGCAGTCTTTTCACCGCGAACTGGCCGAAGGTCCACTTTTGCTGCATCAGTTCTTTGCAGAAACCCCATCCCTGCAAGTTGGCCACGGATTTACCAGGGTCGCGCCCTATAAAGATTCGCATGAAAGAATTGCCATCACCGGGATGAGCATCCTCAATGCCCTCGGAAAGACCCCGGAGGAAGTCTGGGCCGCAAGCCTGGAGATGAAGAGCGGGATCACCCTGGTTCCGCCTTCGCGGTGGGACCAGGCACTTTTTTATGATCCCCGTCCGCATATCCCGGACAAGTCCTACTGCAGGGTGGGCGCATTCCTGGACTTTAATATCTCCCGCAATGAACTCGGGATCCCTCCCCATGATTTCCGGACCATGACCGAAGCCACAAAGATCACCCTGTGGCTGGCGGACAGGGCCATCCGGGCCTCGGGTATCCTGGAGTCGGACATCCCGCGTGAACGGATCGGGGTCTTCATCTCCCAGAACTCGGGCGAAGCAGCAGGGGCACTCAACAACACCATAATCAGGGCGTTCGTGCATGATATCCTCGGGGCAGTTCAAAGGGCCGTTCCCCTGACGCCGGACCAGAAAAGCGCCATCGAACGGGAGGTGAAGTCAGGCCGCATAGCACCAGACGACACGACGCTGCTGGGCAGACTCAACTCTGCCGCGGCCGGTTTCATCTGCAACAAATACGGTTTTATGGGGCCGAGCTTCGCTGTCTCAGCGGCCTGCGCGACTGCGCTGGTCGCGCTGCACAGCGCGATCCAGATGGTCCGGACCGGTGTCCTCGACGCTGCCATAGTCGGCGGGGGCGAAGAGGACCTCAACCACCTGCATTTTCTTGAATTCTCGGCTCTCGGCGCACTGTTTGGTATGTCCGGAAAGGAAAGACCCCCTCACGAGGCCTCCCGCCCCTTCGATGCTGAAAGAGACGGGATGGTCCTTGGCGAAGGCGGCGGCATGATCGTCATCGAACGGGAAGGCATTGCCCGTGCCAGAGGGGCGCGTCTCCACGCCGTCATCACCGGCATGGGCGCAAGCAACAATAATCTGGGCATGGTGGAGTCCTCCCATGTCACCCAAAAGATGGCCATCAGCGCCTCTTTCAAGGGGCTGCCCTATGGGCCGGATGCGGTGGACCTGGTGGAATGCCATGCCACAAGCACCCGGCAGGGAGACGTGGAGGAGGTCCGTGCGCTGAAGGCTGTCTTTGATCCCTCCCGGAGGACGGTTCTCACTGCATTTAAATCCCAGATCGGACATACCCTTGGCGCCTCGGGCATTAACAGCCTCATCAGGGGGGTCATGGCCATGAAGTCGGAGGTTTTTCCGGCCACCCTCAATTATGAGTATCCGGATTCGGAAATAGGTTTGAACGGATCGGGGCTCCTCATCGCCCCGGAGCCGCTCGACTGGAAATGCAATAACGGCCGGCCGAAAAGATTTCAGGTCAACGCCTTCGGATTCGGAGGTTCCAACTATGTTGTTCAGGTTGAGCAGGCCCTGGACGAAGCAGATACGGTACTGGTCTCACCCGACAGAGAATACGGTCCCGGCAGAGAAGCAGCTCCCGCTGGAGAAACAGGAGGGGAGCCTCCGCTGCCTCAGGGCGTCTCTTTCTTCCGGACGGAGTTGGACGGTCAAAACTTCCGGATGGCCGTCGTGGCTGAATCCGAAGAGGAGGCGCTCACGGTCATCGAGAAGTCGGCCCCCCTTGCCGCAGCAGGAATCGTTTCACCAATTGCCGCATCTGGGGTATTGAGGTCCCTGGCGCAGCAGGGGATTTTCATGGGCCGCCCGAATCTGACAGACGGTATGCCGGTTCTACCTCTCGCCTTTGTATTTCCCGGACAGGGTGCACAGTATGGAGGAATGGGGCGGGGTCTCTACGAGTCCTTTCCCGTCATCAGGGAGTGGATTGATCGGGCTGCTGCTGCAGCTGACTTCGACCTCCTTCAATTATTGTTCCACGATCAGGAGGAAAATCTTGCGAAAACCCGGTGGCAGCAACCTGCCATGTTCGCCATAGAACACGCCATGGCCCGATACCTCACCACGCTGGGTATCCAGCCCCGTGGCCATGGCCGGCCATAGTTTGGGCGAACTGACCGCCTTGTGCCTGGCCGGTGTCTACTCCGCGGAGGACGGGTTTCGAATCGTGAACAAGAGGGCCCTCTGCATGGACAAGGCAGCTTCCATGAACGTGGAACCGGGCGTTATGGCTGCCGTGGATGTCCCCCTGGATCTGCTGAAAGAGATGATCCATGGACTGGAAAATGTCCACATCGGCAATATCAATTCACCGAACCAGGTTGTCCTGAGTGGCAGCACCGAGGCGGTCAGGGACCTTGGCAAGAAAATAAAGGAAATGGGATACCGGGCCACCCTGTTGCCGGTCAGCATGGCCTTCCACTCTCCTATTATGAGTGTTATTCATGATGAACTCTCGGAGTATGTTGCCTCTATTCCATTTCATTCCCCGCAGATTCCCGTCATCTCCAACACAACGATGGCACCGTATCCATCAGATCCCGATGAGATCAGGCGCATCCTGATGGCCCATCTGGAATCTACCGTCCATTGGATGAATAATGTCCAGACCCTTTGGAATGACTACGGAGTGCGGATTTTCGTGGAGTTGGGCCCTGGCGATATATTAAGCAATCTCATCACCGACACGCTCCCTGACTCAACATGCATCCAGACGTGCATTCCTTCCGCAGAGGGCCGGACCTACAGGACCGCACTTGCTCAGCTCTTCGTTCAGGGGCATCTGAAGGTTGAAGGAAAACCGAGATTTGTTTCCCTCTCTGCATACAGGGAGGCCCCCTCATCGGGCCGCGACACCCCGAACGGACAGGCATCCCCTGTCCCCGCCGAAACGCCGGAGCATCAGAACCGTGGGAATCAGGACCATATAGAGGCGCTTATTGGAATCATCATGGAGGCCACAGGATTCAACAGGGACGAAATCCAACCCGATATGGACCTCAGGAGGGACCTCTCCATCCGATCCAGCCGTCTCCCTATAATCATGGATGCTGCGGAACAGCACTTCGGGATCACTATCGAGTTTGAGGATTTCATGCATGTCCGCACGGTGAGGGAGATCGCTCAGAAGATCTCAGCGATAGTCGCCGGGAAAGAAGGCGCCAGCCCAACGCCAGCCTCCGGGGTGACTGAACCCGGCGCAGCGCACGGTGAAACCTTGAAGCCCTTACAGGATGAGGCGAGTTTAAAGCGGCTTGTATTCAGGAACGTTCCGTGGAGCTTTCGACATCGGCTCCAATAAAATTGAGCCGGGGCGAGTCAGTGCTTTTTCTCTCACCGGACAGGGATGATGAGATTGCCAAAAATGTCGGAGATATATTCCGGCGGGATTACGGGGTTGACACGATTCCAATGCTATTTATGAAGGTGAACCATACCGGAGAAGAAGGTTATGATATTTTTACTGATGAAGGGTCCTGTAAGGTTTCAGAGAGAATATCGGATTTAGACGTCCCTGGCCGGGATGGTTATCACCTTACCTAACGGCTGGTCAGGAAAGTTAAAAGGCATAGGGGATGTTTCGCGGCTTTTGAGGGGACTATTTTCACCGCTGAAGACATTTCTTCGGTCACCGGCCAGGAAGTTTGTTGTGCTGGTCCATGCCAGGGAAGACAGCGAAACTCCCGGTCAGCTGCTGGCGGAAGGGATGCTCGGACTTTTTCTGAGCGCAGCGCAGGAACACCCATCGGTCCAGTTTCGGACACTGGAAATAGGCGGGGAAATCGGGAGGGATACCGACCTTCGCATTGCGCTGCGCGGTGCTCTGGACAGAGGATGCCCTGTTGTGGAGATCATTCATCGTAATGGCAGGGTCTTCACTTCAGAGGGACGCCTGGCCCCATCGGTCTTCGGGGATTCGTCAAGTCTGAATCTGAGTCCTGGAGACGTTGTAGTCATGTCCGGGGGCGCAACCGGTATCAGCGCCCACCTGGCCCGCTGTCTTGTACCTTTCGGGCCCCGCCTGGTCTTTCTGGGGAGGACGACTCTGGATTCCGGTATCGATCCCGCAAAGCCGCGGACCGAACATTCTGCTTCTGTGGCGTTTCCCTTCGACCCAGGACATCGGAGATCGCCCGGACCCTGGCGGATCTGCGCACCTCAGGAATCGAGGCTACGTACCATACCTGCGATGTGACCGACCCCGAGGCGGTCCGCGCGATCATGGGCGAGGTGGTTGGCCGTTATGGCAGGATAGACGGGATCATTCACGGCGCCGGAGTTCTCAGGGACAGCCTCCTCAGCCAAATGACACCGGATGATCTCTCTCTGGTCGCGAACGTCAAATTTCTCGGGGCCTGGAATCTCTTCTCTGCTGCAGAGGGGGCTGGCTTGAGGTTTTTCGTGGGCCTTTCCTCGGCAGCAGCGATCCAGGGGAATCCTGGCCAGGCCAATTATGCTGCAGCCAACCGGATGATGTCTGCGTTACTGAGACAACTCCGCCGGAAAAACAGCGATATCCGGTTCAAGGCTTTGATGCTTCCCCCTGTCGAGGGGGCGGGCATGGCCGAGGACCCGGAGGTCCGCGAAATGTTGAAGCGGAAGGGCGTGGAGTACATCCATGTAAATGAGCTTGCAGGGCTTTTCTGCCGGGAGCTCTTTGTGGCCCCTGCAGAAGACGATTATGTGATGTTCATGAGGAAGCTGCCATCCGTAAGCACGACGCTAATCAATGATTCAGGTAATGACATTAATAATATCAAGGATACAACCCGTCCTTCACTTACTGGAGAACTGGATGGAGGCACTGTCTCCCTGAACCCTGAGGACTTTCCCATGATAGAAAGGATATCTTCTCTGGACATTCGAAGGGAAGAACTGGAGGCCTTCAGGACCTTCTCCCTTGAGAAAGACCTTTGGATCGCTGACCACAGACCATTTAAGTTCGTTAAGCATGCTCTGGTCTCAGCCGCCATGGTTCTGGAGACATTCATGGAAGCCGCCCGGATCCTGTATCCCCACCTTCAGGTGCGGGGAGTTCGCAAGGTGCGGCTCATGGACATGGTCCAATGTCCTCCCGGAGTCCCACGGTCTTCGAGGATCTTCTGCCGCCGGGACGGCAATGGCCTGTAGAGAGGTGTTGTGCGAGGTCTCTATCTCAACGCAGGAAATATCCCCTGCCGGAAGATTGACCGACCGCTTCGCCCCGAATTTCAAGGGCCAAGTGGTCCTTGCCGGCGGTGATGACAGAGAAGGATATCTCGGGGATGGGCTCCCTGATTTTCCTGTCCGGCAGGAAGAACTGCGGACGAAGCCTATGGATCATAAAAAAGTGCATAGATGGTACAAAGACCATAGCGGCTTCGAAGGCAGATATCGCGTGATGGAGGTTATTGACGGCGCAGGTCAAGATGTGGTGCGGGGCCGGACCACTTACCGTGAGACAAATGATTTCGCAAATATGAAGAACGCCAAATACCAATACTCTCCTTACCTTTTCGAGGCCCTTTTACAGTTGGCTGGATTCCACATCGCTCTAACGGACCCATCGGAGCAGCGATCAGTGATTCCCGTGGAGATCGGGGAGATGAGGTTTTTGCGAAGATGTCGTGAAGGGGAACAGATAACCCTGGAGGCCCGCATGAGGGCGCAGGACAACGAAGGGGTCTCCTGGGACGCCAGAGGGATTGACGATCAGGGACGCACAATCATGCAGATTTATGGCATTCGGATGCACTGGGTTTCGGACTGAGCCGCGGGTACGGACAGATGAGAGTACATATGGCAACGGATTGTGAGGAAATAACCGTCTATACGATGAATCCTGCTTATCGAAAGGTGCCGGTCTTCTATGCATCTTTGCAATGCGGGTCATCTGACGCCGAAACTCTTAAACACCTCCTCGTCTTAAGACTGTGGGACTACCTTGTGGCGAACGAGAGTCCTCTTCGAAAACGCGATCAATTTTCCGGCAGAGCTGATTCCCCGATTCAGTTAGCCCGCGACCTGCTTGGCAGACCCCATCTCCTTTTGGGAGAATATAAGGGTCCAGCCATCTCCTTCAGCGAAGGTGGAGGGAAAGTCTGGGCTGCTCTCTGTGAAGATGAGTCTGATATCGGCATCGACGTGGCAGAGACCGACGAATTCCTGGGGGAATACCCCGTTCACCGGGTCTTCCATCCACAAGAGCTTCAACATGCCTTGAGGTTGGCCGGCGGAGATTTGGAAAATGCATCGGCCCTGCTCTGGTCTATCAAGGAAGCTGTAGTCAAGGCCCTGGGATGTGCATTCCATCTCGTGGATCCGCTGGAGCTCATCGTCTATGCATCGTCAGAAGGGGCGGCAGAAGGGGCGGCAGGGGGGAACTACTGGCATACCTTTTCCGTGCGCTTATCAGGGAAGGCCCTGATGAGGTTTCCCACAGTTGCGCGTGGGTCCATATGGGTGAGTTCGCTTCCTCAGAGGAAGATGTGGCTTTCTATCGCGCTTTTGAACCAGAGACCAACAGGCCCATGAATAAGGCAATGAATAACCTTACCTGCACGTGCGTGCCGCGGTTAGACGGATTATCAGCGGCAGATTTAGTACGGCTTTTTCCGGAACCTTCCAGCACCGGACCACTCCTTTCTCTGTTGCAGGAATCAGGCCTCGACGGTTTTAATCTGCGCAGCATCGTGGTGTCAAAAGATGATGTTCCTAGTTCTCTTATTGCCTTTGTTTGAATGCCTTTATGATTCGTCCGCTTTTGCGAAGGGATGGACCAAAAAAGCGCTGAAAGCAGCAGCCTGTCTCGTCCCCTCAATTTTTCATCCCCGTGTATTAGGAGTGGGGTTGTTAGAGGGGGGGTGGAGTGAAATCGGGATCGATCCTCAAATCGATGCAGGCACCCTTGAGGCGGCATGGGAAATGGCTCTGGGCGCCTTGCAAGTGCTCGCGACCGAACGTAAAAGCGACGTCGTTGTGTTTTACAACTTTAATCATCACGGCAAACTCCCGGGGGAAGTGCTTAATAAGTTCAACCGGGTACCATGGCTGCCTTGCGCCCGACTGCCGATTACTTTTAACAGCCTGGAGGAATACTTAAGCCGGCTTTCAAGGGCCGCGAGAAAAGACCTGCGCCGCAAAATGCGTGTCTCCCACGAAGTCAGGGTGGTCCGAAGCCGTAATATTTCTCCCTATCTGGACAGGATCCACAAGCTTTATCTGGAAACCGTGGAGCGGGGCCCCACGGCGTTTGGTGTGCACAACCGTTTATTTCTTGAGAAAATCTGTGAGAGAGTCCCGGGCGCCGAGTACACGCTCTATTTTGTGCAGGAAGAACTGGCCGCATTCAACCTTCTCGTAGTAAAGCAGGAAGCGATGGTGGACAAATATTTCTGCATGGATTACGAGCTCGGCCGCAAATACAACCTTTATGTTTTGTCCTGGCTTGAAAATCTCCGCACCTGCGTAGAACAAAAAATCCCTTTCTATCAGGCGGGTCAGGGCGCGGAGAAGACCAAAGCGCATATGGGAGCGACTTTTATCCCGAGCCTTATTTTTTTCAGGCACCGACTGACGGTGTATGACCGTTTTCTTTTCGAGCAGCCGGCGTTGATCGGGAAGGTACTCAGATACCTCGGGTTCCGGCCTGGAGCAGACAGGCGTATGCCGCCTCCCGGAGTCGAAATAGCCGGAAGGGAGATTCATGACCAAAGAAACTGAATATGCAATCGAAGTCGATAACCTGACGAAGCGTTACGGGGATTTCGTGGCGGTCAACGACATATCGTTCACCGTCAGGAAAGGCGAGGTCTTCGCCTTTCTGGGTCCCAACGGCGCCGGCAAGACCACTACCGTTGAGATCATCGAGACGATCCGTACGCCCACGTCCGGGAACGTAACCCTTCTTGGAATGGACGTCACGAAGAAGAAGCATGATATCGTCCACCGCATCGGCGTCCTCCCGCAGGGGTTCAGCTCGTTCGACAGGATAACGGTCAGGGAGACGATCCAGTACTACTCCCGGCTATTCAGCGTGAACACCGATATCGACGGATTAATAGAGCTCGTGAACCTCAGGGACAAGGCAAAAGAGCAGTACAAGAACCTCTCCGGGGGCCTGAAACAGCGTCTCGGAATAGCGATTGCCCTCGTCAACGATCCGGAGGTCGTGTTCCTCGACGAGCCGACAACAGGACTCGACCCCCACGCCAGGCACGAGGTATGGGAGGTCCTGCTGGGCCTTAAGAAGAAGGGGAAGACGGTATTTCTCACCACGCACTACATGGAGGAAGCTGAGCTTCTTGCAGACACGGTCGCCATAATCTCGAAGGGGAAGGTAATCGCCATGGGTTCGCCCGGGGAACTCATCGAAAGCAACGCGAATTACCTGGCCCTCACGCTAAAGCCCGTCGATGAAAAAGTCTTTGAAATAATCCGGAAGATGGGCCTGGATCCGGTCCTTGACAACCGCAATAACATCAGGGTCAGGGTGGAGCACACGTACGACGTCCAGAAGATACTCAATGCCATCAAGGATTCCGGGGCCTCGTACCTGGGCCTGGACGTTCGGAAGCCCAATCTTGAAGAGGTCTTTCTGAAGCTCACCGGCGAGGCGCTCCGAGAAGATCCGCTGGAAATGGTGGCACAATGAACCCGCGTATCATCCGCGCAAATCTCGTCGTGAAGCTCAAGGGCTTCTACCGCGAGAAGACTACCATGTTCTTCACGTTTGCGTTCCCGATAATTCTGATACTCGTGTTCGGCACGATATTCATGAGCCAGGACAGTATGGAATACCACCTTAGCGTGCAGGACCTCGACCAGACGAAATCGTCCGCAAAGGCCATCAAGGCCCTCGAACTCAACGGGAAATTCAAGATAACGAGGGTCGACCCTGCCATAAACGCCGCGCAGTACGTCAGGGACAGCAAGGTGAACCTTGTCCTCGTTATCCCCAAAGGCTATGAAGGGTTACTCATGCAGAGGATGGTGCTCAATGACTTCAACGCATCCATCACCATCACCTATATTTACGACCCCAGCTCTTCTTCTGTGGCCACGAAGAAGGATATCCTGAACTCAGTGTTGGCCGGGATAAACCAGAGGATGTCCGGGAATCCGCCGTTCATCCGATCAGCTGAAAAATCGATACTGACCAGGAAATACCGGTTCATCGAGTTCTTCGTCCCCGGTATCATTGCGATGTCGATTATGACGCTGAGCCTTTTCGGCACGGTGGACTCGGACACGGAACTGCGGCAGAAGGGTGTCATCAGGAAGCTGTCGACCACGCCCATCACCCGTACCGACTGGGTACTGTCAAACATCCTGTACCACTTCATACTCGCGGTCATATCCACTATCGCTGATGCTGCTGGTGAGCTACGCAGTGTTTGACGTCAGCCTGCATATAGACGCCTGGCTCGTTGCGTTTGTTTTGCTTGACGTCTTCGCGTTTGTCGGGACCGGGATGATACTTACCCGCTTTGTTAAGGAGGCGCAGAGCGCCGCAGCCGCGGCAAACGCCATCAGTTTCCCGATGATGTTCCTCTCGGGGAGCTTCTTCCCTATCGAGCTGATGCCGGGGTTCCTGCAGAAGATAGCCAGGACACTTCCTCTTTATTACGTAAACGAGGGGCTCCGGGCATCGATGGTATTTGAAGACAACATGGCCGCGCTGAGGTCCTCCGCGATCATAGGGGTTTATGCAGCCGTGGTCTTTCATTCTGGGGATCATGGCCACCAAATGGGAAGAGGGCAAGTGACGGCAAAACACTGCTTTGGCGCTATCACAGATGATACCTACACCACCTGAGGCGCGTTTGGCTGTTTTGAGACCTTTCGGCAATGGGACCAAACCTTAAGGAAAGTCAGCACAACAAGTAAAGCGATAATTTTCTTTTGGCAAGTGTTTGAAAATACCGGAAATATCTTTGTATCACTCCGATGCTTGTCCGTCGCCCTGAGGGATGCAGCAGAGATTTTAGGCATCAATCCGAATTCTCAAAGCATGCAAAGACTGCGTACACAAAGAAATAAAAAGAAAGCCTGATATATCAGGAGTCTCCTGATATATCAGTAGGCGGTACTTTTCACCGTATCATCTACCCATCGCGGTTTCTCTGAATTTCCAATTATTTCAATCTCTTATAAAACCTTTTTATCATCTTAAGTTTTGGCATAATTTATGCTTAAAATACGTAGAACGATCAAAGAGAAAGGAGAAAAGTCACTGTATACATAACTTGAAAATGCTATCTTTTTTTGCTTGTAGATTTGCGGCATCGGCGGCGGTTCGGTCAGGTCCCTAGACGAGCGGTGACGGTTGCAGTTCTTCAGGAGCGCGGAATCGATTTTGAAACTCAAAGGACTCGGGCAAAGCCCGCTTACTCAGCAGTCTTCTGAAAAAAGGAGGAGACTATTACGTTATATGAAAAAATTAGCAGTGTTATTTGTAACTATGGCTACAGTTTCGGACGATCCGGCCTTTACGATCTTGAGGCCGGTCATGGCAGCATCGGAACCACAGGCACCAGGCGACCGGACGTAAAAGCTCGCAGCGCCTGGAGCGCCTGGACCGCTTGCAGGTAGATGAGTTCTTCCGGGAGTTGCAGCGGAAACCAGGGAGCACAGGGAAATCAGGCACCTCAGGCGCCTGGAGCACCTGGGGAACCTGGAGCTACCCGGAGCACCTGGAGCACCCGGAGCGCCTGGAGCCCCTGTGAGCAGCCTGGCAGAACCCGCGCCGGCAAAATAGCAGATGCCCGGATATCAGGGTATATCCATCGCCAGGGGGATATCGACCCTGTAAGAAGTAAATACAGGTCGCCTACGACAATTTTGTTTGTTTGTAGCTGACGCTTCCTCAGCTTTTTCCACTCAAAAGGTCTTTGCAGAATATAATGACCCTCCCACCTTGCCAGCGCTTCAAACCCAGATACCATTTTATAACGTTACTCAATCGTGCCGACTTATCATGTGCTGGAACAAACTTCTTTCTGGTGGTTCGGTTGTGGAAACAGCCAGAAAATGCTAAATTGTTTAAATGGGATCAACGGCAAAAGACAATCCTTTCCTGTCTTTTTTCCATTTCATTGGCAAAAAGACACTGCATATTATCAACAATCTTGGCGCCATTGCCATTTTTTTTACGCTTGCTTTTCTGAAGATTTTCCGGCCCAGACAGCTCAGGGAGATTACCCAGCAGGTCTTTTACATCGGAGCCAGGTCATCGAACATTGTGATGCTTGTCGGCTTTTTTACGGGAATGGTACTCGGTCTGCAGCTTTACTACACGCTCTCAAAATTCGGTTCTGAGGGGGTCCTCGGTTCAGTCGTTGCCTTTACGCTTATCAGGGAATTGGGCCCTGTCCTTACGGCGATCATGATAACTGCGCGTGCAGGTTCTGCAATGACCGCGGAAATCGGTATCCTCCGCATCTCTGAGCAGATCGATGCCTTGTATACCATGCGGATCGATCCGCTTCAGTATCTCATCAGCCCCCGTATCGCAGCTGCGATCATCAGTTTTCCCCTGCTGACCGCCTTTTTCGATCTGATCGGAATCCTCGGCGGGTATGTCACCGGAGTTCTCCTCCTCGGCGTGGATAAGGGCGCCTACTTTTATAGAATCCACGCATATGTTGAGTATTGCGGACATAAGCGGCGGGTTTATCAAGTCGCTGGTATTTGCCGGGCTGGTGTCTACGATCTGCTGCTATCAGGGATATTTCGCGCACCTTCTTACGGACAGCCATGGCGCAAAAAGTGTCAGCCTTGCGACCACGGCTGCGGTTGTATTCTCCTGTGTTATCGATCCTGATCTCGGACTATGTTGTGACGTCTTTTCTGATGTAGAGGTGCATGTGGAAACGCCATTGATAGAATTCAGAGGAAGTTACCAAACGCTTTGATGAAAAGACCGTTCTGGACAAGACGAATCTCGCGATTTATGAAAACCAGATTACGACGGTAATAGGAAAGAGCGGCAGCGGCAAGAGTGTCCTCCTGAAACACATTATCGGACTGCTTTCACCCGATGAAGGGAGCATCCTCTTCAGGGGAAAGCCTGTTGATGAGATGAAGAAGGGGGAGTGGAACGAATACAGGAGCAAGATCAGCTATATGTTCCAGAACAATGCCCTCTTTGATTCCATGACGGTCTTTGAAAATATAGCACTTCCGCTGAGGCAGACTACAAAGCTTAAAAAGAAGGAGATAGAAAAGAAGGTGATGTCGCGCATCGAACAGATGGAACTGTCTGACGCTGTCCGAAAGTACCCGTCAGAGCTTTCGGGCGGGATGCAGAAAAGAGTGGCCCTGGCCAGGGCACTGGTGACAGACCCGGCGATCGTGCTCTTTGACGAGCCGACGACCGGCCAGGACCCTATCAGGAAAAATATTATACTGAGTATGATCGCCCATTACAGAAAACAGTTCGGGTTTACCGCTGTTCTTATCAGCCATGAAATCCCGGATGTCTTCTTCATCTCTGACCGGATACTGCTCCTGTGGGAAGGCAAGATCGCCTTTCACGGCACGTATGAGGAGTTGACCAGGCTCAGGCATCCCATGATCGATGAATTCCTTCAGAGCCTGGATGGCCTCAGGGACGAACTCACCGGTCTGCTCTCCAAGGAGATATTCAGGTCCCGCTATGCCCTGACACTTGGCCGCGGAAGTGTCGATAAAAAGTCACTACAGTTACGGCAGTGCTCTTCGGCGTCAGCATTGACCAGCTTACGGTTATGCTCGGGCCTCAAACTGCCATAGAAGATACTCAAGACCCTCGGTGAGTATGTAAATAAATATTTTGTTCCTTTAGGAGGTTTTTCGGCACGCCACAGCAGGGACAGAATCCTGACAATTCTGCCTCATACAGGGCTTGAAGATGCAGGCAAATTGGTTCATGATATTGCTCAGGAGCTTCAACAAAAGGCCCTGCCGGAGATCAATGCAATCGCCACTGCCAGGTCAGCGGCCGGCGGCTGTTTCGAAATATCGGTGACTGCCGGTATAACTGAAGGAAGCTCCGCTGACGACATCGAAGATATCATGAAAAGGGCTGAGGAGAACAAGAAGATAATAGCACGATACAAGTGCGGAGGGGAGGAAAGTTCTCAATGAAGAAGTACTCAATTGAAACTGTCGTAGGCATTTTTGTTGTCGTCGGTCTCCTGTGTGTGGCATACATGACAGTGAAACTCGGCAAGGTTTCCATGTTCGGAGATGAATATTATTCACTGTATGCCCGTTTTGCTTCAGTATCCGGACTGCGGGTCGGCAATCCAATCGAGATTGGAGGCATCGAGGTAGGACGGGTGGGACGCCTGAACATAGACCAGGAAAATCAGATGTCGGTAGTGGAACTGAAGATCAGGAAAGACATTAAGGTTTATGATGATGCAGGCGCGTCAATCAACACAGCCGGTTTAATCGGCGATAAGTTCGTTAAGATTGATCCAGGAGGCGCCGGGGAAATTCTGAAGCCCGGCGGGACTATCACCGAGACAACGTCGCCGTTGGAGTTAGAGGAACTTATCAGTAAATATGCGTTTGGAGATATCAAGAAGGACGATAAAAAGGAGACTAAATGAGCTTTAAGAAAGAAGTCATGAAGAAATATCTTAGCAGTATAATCCTCACGGTTTGCCTGATTTGTCCGGTCCCGGCCCTTGCAGGCGTGCCGCTTGATACCGTGAAGGGTTATGCCGACAAGGTGCTTGACGTACTGCGGGACCCGGCCCTCAAGGCTGAAGCTGCAAAGAAGACCAAGAAAGACAAACTCCGGGCCATCTCAGAGCAGATGTTTGACTTTACCGAACTCTCCAGGAGGACCCTGGCCAATAACTGGAAAAAGCTCAGTCCTGAACAGCAGAAGGAGTTTATCAGTCTTTATACATCTCTTCTTGAGGACGCCTATGCAAATAAGATCATGACGTACGGTGATGAAAAGATCACCTTCACCAAAGAGGTCCCCCTCAGTGAAAAGACGGTTGAGGTCCAGAGTACGGTCCTGAGAAGATCCGCTGAGATCCCGATATACTACAGAGTGATACTGCAGGATGGAGTGTGGAGGGTCTACGATGTTGTTGTCGAAGGGGTAAGCCTCATCAGTAACTACCGCGCTCAATTCAGAGAAATACTCGCAAAAAACCCGCCGGAGTCATTACTCGAAAGCCTGAGGAAAAAGGTCGGCAAGGGCTGAGTTTTTTATATAAGAACTGTTAACCTCTGATGTACAATGCAGTCTCTCCAGTCCGAAGTTGCCGTTCTTGACGACCTTGCCGTCTTCCGGCCATACTTCTTCACGGTTGCTTCTCCTTTGGTTTGTCGCTGTAAAAAACGTGAAAGCCCCGGATAACCCGGGGCTCTTTCTAAGCGGGGCATATTCTACTTAGGGACATGGAACAGAACTTAAAGGTTCACCGGGTAAAATAAGATGCGTACCATCACTCCTGTGGAATATTATATCATCCATGCCTGACAACGTAGGACTGGTTAGATCGATTACTATACTGTGAAGCTGCCCGAGCTGCCCGAGCTGTGTGGTAGATGCGGCTGATGCACCAATAAAGAGTACGAGGTCACTTCCAACTACGCTGCCCCCACCGGACATAGCTCTCCCCGCACCCGCCATGTTTATCCCGGTGACTGTTACGGTAATTAAGCTACCCTCGCCAATAGTTTCGACGTTCCAGACAAATACGTCACCATAGTTTGTGAGTTTAAAACAATACTTTCCAACAAAAGTGCCGGCATTTGCGCATGGAGGGGTCAGAAGCATTACGACACAAACGGCAAAGAAAATCATAAACAGTATTTTTTTCATTTTTTCTCCTTGGTCTTTAAGGTAACTACATGGTTTCCCGTCTATAGCTCTGTACTGCGATGCCAGTTGACTGAAGCTCGCATTACTCCTTTCTCTTTAAACGTTTACTACATAATGTTTTAAAGCATAAGTTGTGCCAAGACATGTGTTGAAAGAAAAGATTCTCTATGATCTTGATAAAATTGAAATTTCAGCGAAAACTATGATGGTGGAATAATGCTTTTGAGAGAACCCGGATGCTGACATATAAGGAGTCTCCTGATATATCAGGTATTCTTCTTTACTTCTTTCGATGCCCATCCTTCAAGAGCGCTACTGTAAATGGTGTTCCTTCCGAAATGTATTTGTTATTACAAATGATATAAAACAGTTTTCTAAAAGCGAAGCTGAAGCGGATTACAGGGTACATCGGGCGTCATCAATGTCTGTCCAACGTTTAGTTCCAAAAGCAACCTTGTATAGGTGGCAAAAGCGTCACAGGGTTGATTACAAGGGGCAGTGAACAGGCTAGGCTTTATCTCCTGACGCTGATCTCCTGAAAAGTGGGAAGAGCAGGCAGAGAAAACGGGAAGGATGTTGACCCTGCGGTCACTCATCCTTCCCGTCTCCCGCTGGGGATGATACGGCCGTTGCAGGTCCCACGATACGCGGTAGTCAAGGCTGCGCCAGCACCATCAATAAAATGATGCTCTTCATTCCATTTGTTCCTTTCCGAAAAACAGACTTCGGCGTGCCCCCGTGGGTACTCCTACTTCTCTGTCTTTTCCTTTATCTTATCTCCGGCTTCTTCTACCTTATCTCCGGCCTTCTCGATCGCGTTATCGACCTTTTCCCCCGCCTTCTCCGCCGGACCTTTCTTTTCGCATGATGACAGAGAGAACACAAGCATGAGACCGCAAACCAGCAAAAGCACTTTCCTGATCAATGTCATGGTGACACCTCCTTTATTTTAAATTTCTTCCTCCGGTATATTTCCTTCGGCAACTCAGCCATCTTATAATAAGACCCGCCGCTCTCTGCTATCCCTCCCTTTTTTAATTCCTTACTTGAGACCGAGATCCTTTGCTGCAGCCTTGAGCATACCGTCTTTTTTCATATTATTCATCATTGGGTCTTTTGACCTTTTTGCGGCCGCTATTAATTCCTTCTCCGTTTTGAACTTCTTTAAGAGGTCGGCCTTCGAAGGAGCAGGCTTGCCTGAGTCAGTGTGACAACCTTTACACGAATCCCATCCTGCAGACTTCTCTTTCATTTCGTCTGCTTTCTCAGCAGCTTTTTCTTTCGTTTCCGCTGCCTTTTCAGCAGCCCTATCCTGACTTTGAGTCGCCTTCTCGTCAGCCGTGTTCTTGACTTCAGCCGCCTTCTCGTCAGCCGTGTTCTTGACCTCAGTCGCCTTCTCGGCAGCCTTATTCTGCTCTTCTCCTGGCTTCTTCTGGCACCCCATGGTCAAGGCCAAGGAAAGAGCTAAGCGCGAGGGAAAGAACAACACCAAAAATTTTCTCATGATGTGAACACCCCTTTCTTTAATGAGTTTGTACATTTTTCCAGAATATTTATTCTGAAGCCTTTGTCCCTAAACCTAAGTCTACCATGTGCTCACGATCTGTCAAACACAGCAATAAAGCTTAGATGAAATATTAATGCTCTACGACAAAGGACACCTTAACGTCCAGTCTATACTTGGCGACCTTATTATTTTCAACAATGGCCTGAATATTCTGAACATTCACGTTCTTAATGTTCCGCACTGTCTTAGCCGCTTCTGTAATGGCCGCCTGAACCGCATCTTCCATATTCTTTCCTTCTGCCAATAATTCAATGACTTTTACAATTGCCATAACATCCTCCTTGTTCTTCTGCCGCCAACCCCTCACGGTGCGTTTAGCTTTGTCGAATGGTTGTTAAACTTTTATCACACAATATGCTCACTGTCAAGAAAGCGGTTCAGGAAAAGCGGTTTCAGTTGTTCTGTAAGAGGTGCAGACGCAAAAAAGGCACAATTTCAGATATTTCATCAGATGAATAAATAAAAACCTTTTTTATTTAGTCCACCTCCGGCACGATTCAAATTATTGCAACAGTGAAGGTTTTCGAGAGAAGTCTGTAATAAAGCCCAGGGCTAAGCAGCGGGCCTAAGTCGCACTTTTGCCAGCGAAAAAAATAAAAGCGTGACTGAAGGAGTCGTTAGCTTCAGCCTGTTAGTATGTCTATGCAGAATTTAATATCATTTCTTTGATTTAGATTTTCTCAAAGCAGTATGGGCCTCTTCCGCCAGTCTCAAATATCCCACTCTGATATCTTCAAGTTCCTTTTCATCCAACTGCTCCATATTTAATAATG
>CAVVAQ010000010.1:0-272505 GCA_963746295.1 uncultured Nitrospira sp.
GCCTCTTTTGTATCGGCCAGAAGCATTATTCCTGAAACCTCCCGGTCAAGGCGATGCACGAGAAATATTTCCCGTGAGTATTGAAAAAAAAGTTCAGCCTGCCGCATGAGCGAACAATGGTCTCCATACTGCGTGCCCTGCGCCAGCATACCGCAAGGTTTGAACCAGACGCTGTAATGTTTCAGGTCGTTCAGGAATACGGCCTCCGGCGGATGCAGGGAAAGGGTCTTTTCGTCATAATAAAGCTCAAGATGATCGCCCGCACTGAGAGTGGTCGAAGCCTTTCGGAGGCGTCTGATTTTTCCCTGCTTCTTCTGTATCCAGACAGCGCCTTTATTCATGGCATCCTTGATTCTGGACCTGGAAAGCCCGGTTGCCGCGGAAAGAAGCTCACTGACCGTTCCAACCTGGGCGTTGTCAATGGTAGCCTTAAACAGTACTCTTTTCATTTTTCTATTGTTAACATTCATGAATAAAAGCCTCGATCACTATTCGCAACCATATTCACAGTTCTATGTTTTAAGTTGTCACGGACACTCAATATGAACGAATGGGGCATGATCATCTTCATGGTATGTGCAGGACTTGTCTCATTGTATTACCTGAGAAGACAGAGAAAAACTGAAAACTAAGTACAGCATAAGAAAAATACCAAAGGGCGGGAATACTCCCGCCCTTTGGTATTGCATGTTTCCATTCTTATTGTTTAATTTTTGTTTTAAGCACTCTCGTACGCAGGTCAATTTTGCCGTCGGGAAGATGCTCCACTGATAATCAAAATGCCTTCTTCAGGTACTCAATTGTTACCCTGTTATTCTGAAGCAGCCCCGCCTGAAAGATCATACAAATCATAGGTCGTAAGAATAATGTAACCGGGGTTTTCAGGATGAGGAGCTATATAGGCGAATGTCCATTTAAAGACAATATCCACGCGGCCATATATTGATCTTTGGCAGTATTGCCTGAGTCGTTTGTCGCTCCCAAATTTGATGTGTATATGGCATTACCCCAGTCACACGGATTGGGCGTACACTGCCCATATCCATGGACTGTGGGAAAATTGATTTCAAGCCTCTGGGTTCCACCACCTTCCTGATCAAGGTTGACCCATGTGCCATTCGGGTTCCACGCCTCTGCGTCACATACGCAGATTGTTATTATAAATACAAGACAAACACTCCAAAACAGACTTTTCTTCATTTTACACCTCCACCAATTTGTTTAAGGTTCCATGAACTGTTCTCTGCCATAAGGAAAGGAGCCCGGTAACACGGTCGCCTATCACCTCCCTCTGTACCCGTTACTTTAATCATAGTACAAGGCGAAAAGAAGTCAAGAAAAGGCTGAACATGATTCAAGGCAGATATAAATATAATTATGAATCTGTTTATCTTTTATCACCTGCAGTTGCTTATGCTGCCGGAAGGAATATTTTAAACGCGTCTTCTGTTGCCGCTTTTCTCCGGTTTCGGTATAATTTCGTCAGCATTCTGCAATCAGTTTTAAATTTTTTTGCTGAGGTGATGACTTTGATAGAGTTTCTGCTTAGATTGCGTTATCTTGCGGTTGTGGCTGTGCTTTTTTGTATTCTAAACAGCATTGCTTTTCTGGCGCTTGGGGTGTACGAGTCTTTTCATGCCTATCAGGTTATCGTGACAGGAATGTCCTGGAACGAGGCCAAGTCCGCGGGAGTCTCGATTGTTGAGTCAATAGATACCTTCCTGGTCGCACTGGTACTCATCATTCTGGCTTTAGGGTTAACCGAGCTCTTTCTTGTCAGTGACGAGAGAAGAGATGCCCGCCAATACCCCCGTGGATGAAGGTGAAATCGTTTCTCGACCTCAAACTCCTTCTCTGGGAGGCTGTGCTCACGGTCCTGGTTGTCGTATTTCTCGGTCTTGCGACAAAGACGGAAGATCTGCGTTGGGAAGTCCTGATTTTGCCTGCATCGATCCTGATGCTGGCGATCAGCCTTCTTGCATCCATGAAAAAGATATCCGGGGGGCATGATTAAGGAATAAATGACAATAGACGGGTTTCTTTATTTTTCTCTGCAATGGAAAAAGTTGAAACAAGTTGGGTAGCCCAGAACGGCCCGGTTTTACATTCTGATCGTCTGAGGCGCTCTCGGACACGGGATCACGTCGCGTATATTCGTCATGCCCGTTATATATTGCACAAGCCTTTCAAACCCGAGGCCGAACCCTGCATGCGGCGCCGAGCCGAACCTGCGTAGGTCAAGATACCACTGGAGGTTTTCCGTCGGGATGCCGGTCTGCTTCATCCTGCCCTCAAGAACATCAAGTCTTTCCTCTCTCTGACTTCCGCCGATTATTTCGCCGACTTTGGGTACAAGCACATCCATGGCTGCAACCGTTTCCCCGTCATCATTCATCCTCATATAAAAGGCTTTTATCTTTTTCGGATAATTAGTCACAATGACGGGGCCTTTGATGACCTTGTCCGTCAGGTAGCGTTCATGTTCCGACTGCAAATCAGTCCCCCATTCAACCGGGAACCCGAACTTCTCTTTCGCTATTTTCAATTCCTTTACGGCATCGGTATAGGACATACGGGCAAAGGTTGTATCTGCCAGTCTCCCCAGATCATCAACCGAGATTTTTTTGTACTGACTCTCAAGGAAAGCAAGTTCCTTCCCGCCCTTTGCAAGAACTTCCCTGCAAAGAAAACGGAAAAAATCTTCCGCCAGTTTCATATCATCTTCGAGGTCTGCAAACGCCATCTCAGGCTCGATCATCCAGAATTCGGAGAGATGCCGGGTCGTATTCGAGTTTTCAGCCCTGAAGGTCGGGCCGAACGTATAGACATTGCCGAGTGACATTGCGAGAAATTCCGCTTCAAGCTGTCCGCTCACGGTCAGATAGGCCGCTTTCCGAAGAAGTCCTCCGAGAAATCCGCCCTGTCATTCTTCTTCGGAAAGTTCTCAATATCAAGAGAAGTCACGGCAAAAAGTTCACCCGCGCCCTCGCAATCACTCGAAGTGATAATCGGAGTATGCACCCATATGAATCCCCTTTTCTTAAAAAAAGCATGGAGATGGCAGCCAGGATGTTCCTGAGCCGTAAAATAGCGCCAAAGGTATTTGTCCTTGGCCTGAGATGGCCGATCTCCCGCAGAAATTCAAGGGTATGCCCTTTCTTTTGCAAAGGATATTTTTCAGGATCTGCCTCGCCAAAGACCTCGATTCGGAGACTTCCATTTCATATTTTTGGCCTTTGCAGGGGACTCTTTTTCAGGAGGCCGTTATTACTTTAACGGCTGCGCCTGTGTTGCAGCGATGCAGTTGCTGAAAAGCGGACGTTCGCCGCGGTACAACAAGCTGAAATGTTTCCTGTGCGGAGCCGTCGCTTAAAACAAGAAAGGCAAACTCCTTTGATTCACGTCTGGACCTCACCCATCCGCAGACGGTTACTGGTTCTCCTGCACGTCCGTTTTGGAGATGTTTCTTATCAGCGTTCGTTCCAATGAAACCTCCTGGACAGAGTGATAGCTGAGGTCTTATGAATAATCAGAAATCCGGGAACATTTTCAGGTGGATGACTTTCCCATAGAACAGTTTCCAACCGCAAAGAATGCCTCCAATGTACGCCAGTTCAAAATTATTGACTCCGGGAAACCAGTCCTTTCGCATCCGCAGGGCATCCGCTTTCGCAGCCTGCTATCCCCTTTACCATCTTTGGAATGAGGTTTTTGATATCAAGACCGTCCAGGTCAGTCCCCTTTGCAGATGCAAACTTCTTAAATCTGATCGACTATCGAATCCAGCTCAAGATGAAAAGGGTCTTTGAGGGGGATCGATAAGGAATCGTTTTCTATTTTTATATCAAGCTCCATGTGAATATCTCCTGCCCTGAAAAACGTAAGATACTTCATGAAAATTATGCAGCCTTATCATGGCATAAAACTGTAACATTGTATCCGATTACAGGGAAATAGGCAACGAATGTGCTTATTGAAAAACTCCTTAACCACAGTGAACATGGAGCCCAGGGGAAAAAACCGCGCGAAGCAATTTGCTGATTTCTCATAATTATCAAGGCAGTGGTTTTTCTTCTCAGTATTATACAGAGAATTGACTTCACCTCCAACGAAACGCGTTTCAAAAAGATGAAAGTGCGAGGGATGCCGGAAGAAACTTGCTCAACCGTGTACTGTGATATAATAAGCGAAGAGACATTATGTTGCCCCTTAATGGAGACAAAAGGAGACATCAACGGAAAAAATCTGTCACCCCTTTCGCGTACTGTGGCCCACTTGATGTCTCCGGTATACAGATTGGTATAATCACTAATATAAGCGATTCTGGAATGTGTATCTATTCAGGCGCCGACCACAGCGAAGGTGAAATTATAGAAATCAGGAGCTCATTTCCCGTGTCATATTTGTGGGCATCGGTAAAATGGGCTAAGAAAGATGCAGCGGATCTCTACAAGATAGGACTAATGTTTATTGAATAGTCTGCGCTTCGCTGTCCGCTTTCTCTTCCATTTCTACCATCCTGTTCTCTGTGACTACGCTTAGAAGGAACAGTAACCGCTTTAAGCGGCGCCTGTTGTTGGCTGTGGTGAGCCTCTTAAAACTACTTTCTTGAAATCGCTTTATGAAGTATAATTTGACTATGCTTGATTTTAACTTTTTAGGAGGTCATGAGATATGAAACTGAAACCGCTTCAGGATTGGGCGCTTATTCAGAGAGTTGAGCCCGAGGAGAAAACCGCTGGAGGGATCATTATCCCTGATTCAGCAAAGGACAAACCCACGGAAGGGATCGTGTTGGCTATCGGCCCTGGAAAAGACACGATAGAAAAAGGCAAGGAGAAAGAAAAAAAGAAAAAGTTCATCCCTACTGTCCTGAAACCCGGTCAAAGGGTCATGTACGGAAAATATTCAGCCAGGGAGTTTGAGGTCGATGGCGAGCCGGTTATCCTTGTCAGGGAAGAAGATGTCCTCGGCACTATAGAAGAAACATCGATGGCCAAAAGACAGACCTTTGAGATTACAGAAAGTATAGAAAGACCTCCGGCAGTAAAAAAAGAATCAGCAATAACCAGAGTTGAGCCCCCTTCCGAAAGCAAAAAACAATCTGTCAATAAGACGGTAAAAAAAAAGGAGATAGCCTCGGAAGCTTCTGCAAAAGCATTAAAAAAGAAGACGACACCAACAAAAAAGAAAGCACCGAAGACAACACAAAAAACAGCTGTCAAAAAAGCGGCAACAAAGAAGGTAGTAGTCTCTAAATCTTCAACAAAGGCGCCAAAGAAGACGACGACAGCAACAAAAAAGGCAACACCGAAGGCAGCCCAAAAAACAGCTGTTAAAAAAGCGGTCGGCAAAAAAACTGTTGGCAAAAAAACAGCCGGGAAAAGTCCGAAGAAGGCTGCTGTCCCGAAGAAGACAAAGGCGTCTGCGAAGAAAGTTTCAGTAAAAAAGACTCTGACAAAGAAACCTGCCCAGAAAAAGACAACCGGAAAAGTCGTGAAAAAAACAGTCCGGAAAAAAGCTGTTACCGGTAGCAAACAGACCACGAAGAAAACAGCGGCGAAAGGCAGGGCAAAGACAAGAAGGTAAGCCGGGATCTGGTCGTATAACATTCGCTGAAAGAAAAATGCTTCAACAGAAGAAATTATATTACCGGGGCACAAGATTCTTGTGATGGTAAGAATCGGCCATCTTTCAACATTCTATCACACCGCCATTATACTGATGGCAGATGAAAACTTTGAGAAGAACCTCGGTGTTTCTGTTGAATGGAGGCTCTTTGGAACAGGGCCGTCTATTGTGGACGCCTTTGAAAAGGGAGAGCTTGATATCGCCTATGTTGGATTGCCTCCTGCGATTATCGGCATCGCTCGGGGGGTTGAGATAAAATGCGTGGCAGGCGGTCACATGGAAGGGACGGTCATTAGTGCAAAAAGCAGGTATCGAGGGTTCCCTGAATTACAGGATCTGGGAGACATACTGGCACAGTTTCGTGGGAAAAAGATCGGAGTTCCCGGAAAAGGCTCGATCCACGATGTGATTCTTTCAGACTGCCTCAGTAAATACAACCTCGCAAAGGATGTTGAAGTTGTAAATTTCCCGTGGTCAGATCAGTTGACCGAATCTCTTGTCCGGGATGAGGTATCTGCGGCCTTTGGGACCCCGGCCCTTGCCGCAGCGATAAAACATTATGCAGGGGGAAAAGTGCTCTATCCTCCATCGCTGCTCTGGCCGAATAACCCGAGTTATGGAATTCTATCCGGGAGCAAGTTTCTGGAAAATTCAGGAGAAGTTGTCGAAACATTTCTCAGGCAGCATGAAAGGGCTACCGCGATTCTGAGGAATAAGCAAAGCGAGGCCGCCGGGATTATCTCCCGGTTTGTAGGTTTTCTGGATGAAGCCTTTGTTCTGGATGCGCTGAAAATTTCTCCCAAATACTGCGCAAAACTGACCGGGGCGTATATTTTATCAACGATGGCATTTGTCGAAGTTCTGAAATCCCTGGGATATATCAGACGTGAAATATCAAGCCACGAGATATTTGATACCGCGCTGATCGATAAAATCCATCCGGAAGAGGACCACTATGACTCTGGAAGGGACCTGGAAGAGGTTGTTAGCTGATGGTTTTTTTATTATGCGACCCCTGCCATAAAGAATGAGAAAGAGAGGTAAGGAGATGTCAAAAAAAGAGAGAGACCTGCCCAAGCCGGTGAAAACTCCCTTCAGCAGAAAGAGACCTGAAAATGAGGGGCAGGAAGACCTGCTTTTAGCTGACCAGATGGCGCTGGCTGCCGCAGAGGGAGGCTGAATGAGTACCTTGAGGGGGTGATTCCCGAAGGTGAGTACGCAAAGAAACTGGCTGCGATGATGATGGGCCTGACCGGTATTCTCCCTCAGGAGGGTGCCTCAGTGGATGAGCAACCGGGGAGCCCTTCTCGTCCGGTCTCTGAAGGCGGAGCTGCTCCGGCTGTTCCGGAGGACGTCCTGGATGCTGTCAAGGCAGGTGATGTCGGGAAGCTCAAAGAGCTGCTCGCGCGGGAGAAAGGGTGTCTGTCACCTGATCAGGCTGTGGCGGCAGGCGAGGGCCGGACACCCGATGAGGTACAGACCTCACCGTCCATGATAGAAAAGGATGTGCTCGATGTATTGATCAAGGTGGCTTTTGAGAACAAGCTGAGTATCGACTGGCTGATGGCAAGGGCGCTGAAATTGTATCTGGAGGAATATCAGAAGACAGGCCGGCTGTAATCAGTTTGTGGCGGGCTCCTGTCGGTGTTTACATTTCCAGGATGCTTCAATATACTTATTCCGAAGGGACAGAGGCAGAACAATCATCCAGATTTTATTTAATGTCCACTGCTTTGAATTTTCTTGCGAAAACATGTTGTCCGGCGTCAGGCTTGACAGCAACCGGCGGTAGCCTGCCGGCAGGCAGGCCTGTCAAATTTTCGGGAGATCAAAAATCCAGCGGGCTTTTCAGTTCTTTGATGGTCTTGCTTGGGACGCAGTGAGTGTAGATCATGGTTGTTCTTACGTCACTGTGGCCAAGCAGAGTTTGGATAGTGCGGATATCGTAGTTGGCCTGTAAAAGATGAGTAGCGAAGCTGTGTCGGAAGGTATGCGAGGTGATGCGCTTGGTTAGCTTTGCCCGTTGCACGGCCTCGTAAAGCGCCAGCTGAATATGTGTCTCATGAAGATGATACCGCCGCAGTTCCCTGGATTCCTCAACAAAGGTCAACGACTGCTGCGGGAAAAACCATTGCCATATGAAATCTTTGGCGGCTGAGGGATATTTCTTTTCGAGCTGGTCGTCTAAAAATACGCCAGCAAAGCCAGCCGCAAGGTCCTCATCATGAAGTTTTTTTATCGTTTCAAACTGTGCCGTCAGTTCCGGCATTATTGTCTGAGGAACAGGCACAGTCCGGGTCTTGCCGCCCTTTCCATGGACAGTCAGGATCCCGTCTTCGAAATTGAAATCATGCACCCGCAACTGCGCACATTCAAAAAGACGCAGCCCGCAGCCGTAAAGCAATTTTACCACCAGAGCATAGGGATATTCGAGGTGCTTCAAAACAGAATCAATTTCCTTACGGGATAGAACAATGGGGATATAGGTAGATTTTTTGGCACGGGGAATGTCCTTGTGATCGCCGAAATCTTTCTTCAGAATATGCCGGTACAGAAACAACAAAGAGTTGAAAGCCTGGTTCTGCGTAGAGGCCGAGACCTTGCATTTCACAGCAAGAAAGGTGAGGTATTCCTTGACATCAGCTGACGACAATTCCGCAGGGGGCTTGTTATGCAGGAAGCCCTGAAACTTGCGGGACCAGTCAGCATAGGTCTTGAGAGTTTTTCGGGAATAGTGCCGCGTCCTGATCTCTGCTGCAAGATTGTCAATTATCGCATCCCATTCAGGAGACCTGGATTTCTCCAGGCACCGCCATTCATTATAGCGGCTGCCGGACGCCGGCTGTGCTGTCTCTGCAACTTGCATAGGCAAGCCCGCTGTAGCGGCTCCGACCGACCTACTGTTGGTTGCCTGGTATTGAGACGATATGGAAGGCTCCACATCGATAGTAACGCCCCTTGGCCCCGCCTCTCCCCCTCTTAAGATAAGAGGGGGTAAAGGGGGAGTTATGATTTCCGAAGGGGGATAGGGGGTTGTCGTTGCAGCATTTGTCTCCGCATTCTGCATAATAAAAAAGAGAGAAAGCGCATACGCGGCCTGCTTTTGCTGAGCCGACGACTGGTTCTTTTGCTGCAATTTTTCTATAAACAAACGCACATGTTCAGATCTTGAATCCGGCAGTTGATACTTTGAGCGGAAATCGAGATAGAACCGGAGCCACTTCCTGTAATCGGGACGGACAGAGAAAGGGACCGCCTTCTTTTTCATAACAGCGTCAAATTGGGTCAGGATATCGTTTGGAATAGGCTGCATAGAATTAGGGCATCGATAATATCGGAAATAAAGTATTAGTCATAAAAAAAGCATAATGATATTCGGCAGATGTCAATATTTTTCTTGAGAACTTCTTTCCATTTTCTTGAGGAGCCGGATATTTCGGTGACATGTAAGCTGATACATGACTAACATTACAGATAGAGTATTAGTCGTTTGACAAAGTATTTTGTTGAAAATACAAATAGAATTAGAACCTGCTTACACCACAAACAACAGATTAGTCATTTGATAAAATGCAATTATATTCAGAAGATATGTCAATAACCTTGGAATAGTTATTGACCGAAACAAGGCTTTTTGCTATAGTCCTGTAAATGACTAATACCGGGCTAATAAACTGCTCAATAACTGGTTAGCGCTTCTGAGCAACTTAACAAGCTTACTCTTCGACAAAACACCGCCTCAGGCGGGTCGGGGGCTAATCAGGATGACAAATTATATTACATCGAGTGTATTTGCTAAACACAAGGCCCTCAAGAAAAAAAAGAAACGTCAAATGAAGGCCCTGACGATTTATGTAAGAACCGAATCTGATGCCCAAGCTTTAGTGAATGTATATTACACATTAAACCCGTTAAAAAAGCAATGTGTTCGGGTCGAATCCTCGGTATTGTCCCCAGGGGAAACTGACTTCTGGAGCAATGCGCTAACACAAGCTCTGAACAACTGTGGCTGTGAAATTGCGGCTGCCTTTCTTCTGGCAGTTCTTGTGATTTGGGTCCTAGTAGTGATCTCTCTCCCTCAGACCCGAAGTACATTGTTGCTAGAATTTTGCAAATTGGCACTCTGGATGCTCTTTGGACTATTTGTTGGAAAGGGAATTGGTGTCGCTTGGGCCAAGTTGAAGCTCAGGACGCGCGTTCATGAATTGTCGGGCAATCATTGCCGAAAGAGGAAGTCCTGATTGGAGTTAAGGAGATATATAACCATGGAAAACTTAGAAAAATTTCTCGAAGACAATCTGCGCGATTGCAAAGAGACGGCAGACCAAGGCTATCAACAGTGTGATAAACTGGAAGATCAAGGGTACGAGAGCTGCGACGAATGGGAGGATCAAGGTTATAATCAATGTAATTCTTGGGGTCCATTTTCAATTGTCTGCATAGTGTTTGTTTGGATAGCGCATTGGGTGTGTAAGCTTTGGATTTGGATTTCACATTGGGTTTGTGTGGCATGGACTTGGATCCAAAAAATCGTATGTGTTTTTACTGGCGGAGTGTAGCAATATACACCATATTGAAATCTTTAAGATTTACATTTGTATTTAAGAAGCGGATAGACGTCCATTGTCATTTATTCACAGCAGGCACTGGAGCTTTTATGCCTTTGAAGCAATATTGGACATTTCTGAACGGACGGACCAACAAACCGACAATTCTCAAATCTCCAGCAATTTACTTGCGGAATCGATGTCACGAGATGCAATTGGAGTTCCAGGGTGGGTTTACCAGTTAGCGTGCCTCTGCAATTTTATTAATATTCTAAATAGTTTGGATTGTCAGGCCATATATTCACGACTTCAAAGCAATTATAAGCCAGATTATAGGGTCGCACCATTGATGCTTGATTTAGCGTATGTAACAACCTCGCCACAGGGGTATTCTGGCGCATTGGTGCAACTTGACGATATATTTAGCCGAATGACTTCAGTTTTAAATATTCCAACTTCAATACCCACACCGATAGGCTCGATTGATTATCTTGAAGCATTGCGAAAAATAAAAGAATTTATAGTCGCCTATATCCAAGTTGCTTCCACTGCAGCTGGAGGCCCAACTGTTACGGACTATATGGGCCAAGTTAGACAAATACAAGATTTGGTCAAGGCAAACAATAGTAAAGTTTTCCCATTTCTTGCTGTAGACCCTAGGAGGGAAGGCATATTAGATTTAGTTAAGGAGCTAGTAGGAGGCCCAAAGAAACCATTCCTTGGTGTCAAACTCTATGCATCAATGGGATTTTCGCCCACAGACCCAGTTCTTTTTGGGGATAGCAAAAATGATGACTGTCTCTACCGATATTGCGAAACCCAAGGCATTCCGATCACGATTCACTGTTCACCCGGAGGTTCTTCTACCTTCGACGACTCTGTAGTAATTAATGGAATAATCAGGGTTACAGGTGATACTGGGGTAACAGTCGTGGATGGTTATCAAGGAAGCATTGATAGTGACGGGTTATGCAGTGTAAACGGCACAGTTAAATTTAGCAGGTCCATAACAGATGGTTTCAGTGATATGGTTAGGGAGAGAGCCCTCACACTAAATCATCCCGCAATTTGGCGAAGAGTTTTGGAGAGCTACAATGATCTTTACTTGAACTTTGCGCATTTTGGTGGCGATGCTGAGGTGGATGCCTTTATTGATCACATACATCATAACAATAATTGGGGTGGATTTTCATGGACAAAGCAAATCCTCGACTTGATTACAGAATATAAAAACGCATACGCCTGACCTTTCTTGTCACTATTCTCAGAAAGCCCTAAGTCGTTTCTATGGATCTATATACACATCTTCTGAGTTGCCGTCAGGGGCGAAGGACAAGATCATGTATGGCTCCGATTATGACGTTGTTATGCTCTACGTACTAATTTGGGTACTATGTGGATAACTTCATCGATATTTTTAGCAAGGATGATTCGACAAAATTGCAATCGAGAACCCTTCTCGCTTCCTATTCGAAAGAAATGGAGACGGTGGGTGGCCATTCATGCTCCGATTGCTATGGTAGGAGGGGGAACGAAAGGGGTCGCACCTTGACGTGGGACAAAGCCGAAGCTGAGGTATAGAAGAGGCTTCCAACAAGTCAGTTCGACCGGCCCTAACCCCCGCCCGGTCAACTGCGGGGGCCGTTGGGGACTTTGGGGACGTACGTTAGATTATAAGTTTCTTGATTTTGCCAACCAGTCGTTCCAGCGGGTAAACCGCTGAACTAAGTGTTAATACCGTCCCGGATTATGCTATGGCTCAAAAAACAATCAGTTCAGAAACATAAAAGGTATTATAATTCAGTATGCTATTCACGGCAATGGCGCAACCTTGATAGCACGGTCATTTAAAATCGCAAAGTCTACCGTCCATGCATATATAAAATTGTATGACAATTCTGATCTTGTCCATAAAGACATCTTGAATCTATCTGCAAATAATATTGCGGCTTCCATAAGGCCACAAAAGAACATTTACCAAAATGCCAGACATGCTCTATTGAATGATCGTCTTTTGCAATACCATCAAAGGCTTAAGAACGAGAATACAGACCTGAAAACTCTGTGGCAGGAGTACAGCCAAAATGAACCTGCAGGATTCAAATATTCACAATTTGTCGATCTCTATCATAGATGGCGCAAGGGGAATGAATTTACTAAAGTCAGTTTCAATAAGTGGCAGTTAAATATTTCCGAAGAAGATGAAAAAGAACTTAGCAAATGGAGACTGTCGTGTGAAAAAGGCAAATGGGAACGCGCCGTTGCTTTGTTAGATTTGCATAGAGGGGGCAACATAACAAAAATTAGCAGGAAAATTGAAAGATCATGCCAAACCATTAAAAAATGGCATGCCGTATATATAGATAAAGGGATAGAATATCTCGATTTGCGTCGGACAAAAGAAGTTCCAGGACAGATAGTCGACAACATCAGGCTCAAAAAAGAACGTATAATCAAACTTATTCATGAATCGCCTTCCCTCCATGATATCAATCGAACTTCGTGGAGTTTGCAAACGTTAGCGCAGGCATACGCTAATATTTACGATGAGACAATTTCCAAGTCTTCAATATCTGAGTATGTACGCTCAGAAAAGTATACATTTAAGAAGGCAAGAACAGTTCTGACAAGTCCCGATCCTGAATATCGTACCAAGCTGAAAAAGATTACAAATATACTTTCTAATCTCAAAACAAATGAAAAGTTCTTTTCTATTGATGAGTTCGGTCCTATTGCAATAAAACTTCGAGGTGGGAAAACTTTTACACCTAAGGATCAAACTCGAACCATACCGCAACTGCAAAAAAGCAAAGGTAGGCTTATCTGCACCGCTGCATTAGAATTATCAACCAATCAAGTTACCCACTTTTATTCCAGTAAAAAGAATACCGCCGAAATGATAAAATTGTTGGAAATTCTTATTGCCGAGTACACAACGGAAGAACGGATATATTTTTCGTGGGACGCGGCATCTTGGCATGCTTCCAAAAAACTCTATGAAAGAGTGTCAGAGGTGAATGATCCTGAATATAGAAATATGCATAGCACCCCACTTGTAGAGCTTGCTCCGCTTCCTTCAAGCGCACAATTTCTAAATGTGATCGAATCTGTTTTCAGCGGTATGGCCAAGGCAATCATTCATAATAGCGACTATCAATCTGTTGACGAGTGCAAACAAGCAATCAACAAGTATTTCTCCGAGCGCAATGAGGCTTTTTTAGAAAACCCAAACGTGCGGGAAAGAAACTTTGGGGTGAGGAAATTGTTAATCCAATCTTCAAGGAAAGCAACAATTGCAAAGATCCCACGTATAGGTAAAATGGTATAATGTCGATAGAAAGGAGAACAAATGCCGACAATCTCAATGTTCTTCGGAATTCTCGTTTCCATTTTCTATGGTGATAACGAACAGCACCATACGCCGCACATACATGTGCGATATCAAGGCCAAAAGGCTTCAATAGCAATTGACGACGGTCGTGTTCTTGCAGGAGACTTCCCTCTTCGCCAACTTCGGATGGTGCAGGTCTGGATTGACATTCACAGGGATGAACTAATAGCAGACTGGGAACTCGCCGTTGCCGGTGATGAACCGTTTCGTATCGCGCCGCTTCAGTAAGGAGGAGATCATGGAATTACTACTTGATGTCATCAGCGTAAAAACTAGGGAAGATTATACATTAGAGCTTGTTTTTGAAAATGGGGAGAAGCGTATATTCGACATGAAACCTTTTTTTGATAAAAAACCTTTTGCCAAGCTCCTTAACTCTCCGCTATTTTTCAAGGCGTCTGTCCAATATGGCACTGTGATTTGGCCGGGGAATATCGATATTGCACCCGAGACACTCTGGTCGAGGTCCGTGCAGGCCTGACATAGTTTATTCTAACCAGTCGTTCAACCCGCCAAGCGGGTTGACTCATTGTTGGTATAAAATCAAAGAAAATTGAAGCCCATCCGCCGATAATGGTAAGCTATAGCAACATGTCAAATCGTAACGGTAAAAACGGCAAAACAATTAGATTTATTGATTTATTCTGCGGTATTGGCGGGTTCCGTGTTGCCGCTGAACAATTAACCAGTGACTTAGGCACGCCGGTCAAATGCGTCTTTTCGAGTGACATTGATGAAGACTGTAAACAAGCATATGAGGCAAACTTCGGAGAAAGGCCATCTGGAGACATAACTGCAATAAAGACCGAGGATATCCCTGACCATGACATTCTTCTTGCCGGGTTTCCATGTCAGCCGTTTAGCATACTCGGACACAGAAAAGGATTTGATGACACGCGTGGCACTCTTTTCTTTGAAATTGCTCGTGTAATTGAAGCAAAGAAACCGACAGCAGTCGTACTGGAAAACGTCAAATTGTTAGCAGGCCATAACGGCGGTAAAACGCTTAAACGCATCATGGCAGCCTTACGAGACTTAGGCTATCACGCTGACTTCCCTAGCTTCAATAGATTTTGGCTTCCAAAAAAGAGAACGCATTTTTATTGTCGGCTTTAAAAAAGCTGTTCCTTTGATTGGCCGAAAGGAGGAGTGCCGAGACTCCGTAAAAGATCAGTTAGAAAAAAATGTACCTGAACAATATTATGCTTCCGAATACATCAGAAAGAACAGGCTGAAAAAGCAAAAGCCAACAAAAGAACCTACGATATGGCATGAAAATAAGGCGGCCAATCAGCGCATATCCGTTCCTGCGCATGCGCGCCCAGGAGCTCAATAATATTTGCAGTCAATGGCGAAAGGCGCACATGCGCGAGAGGCGCGGATTGCCGCTTGAATTATTCGAAAATGAAAAATGCTTTTTCAATTAGAGATAAATCAATTTTAGTCGGACTTTATTTATCAAAGTTTGATGAAGAAGCATTAAGTGCGCTTGGTTTTAGAGGATTTAATGAAGCATTCAATACGCTGGGCTATTCAATAGGTTCAAAACCAGCTTCAATAAAAAATTACCGTGATGAATTTGACCCTTTATTCCCCAATCAGAGAAAGGGCTGGCATAAAAGGCCCATCAGAGATTATTGCAAAAAGTTTTATGATGATTTTTCTAAATTAACATTTGGCGCGTTCACTGAATTGATTAAAAGCTTTGTTTTTGATAATTACGATATAGAAAAAATTGTCGAAAAAGCTGAGAAGAAAGATATGTCCGAAACTGTTGCCAAACGACTTATAACAGGGAAAGCGGCGGAAGAATATTTCAAAATAAATTACAAACTTGTTTCCAATTTTATGAATTATGAATTGAAAGACACGACAAATCTTGCCTGTGGCTTTGATTACAAGTTGTCCCTGGAAAAAGATTTTTATTGTGTTGAAGTAAAAGGGTTAAATGCGAATTCAGGTGGAATCGCAATGACAAGAGAAAGAATTTTATGTTGCCAATGAATTAAAGAAAAAATATTGTCTTTTTGTTGTAATGAATTTTATTGAGAAACCTAATCATCAATTTTTCTTTGACCCATTGAACAGCAAGTTGACTTTTAAAAAAGTTGAAAGACAAGTAACTCAAATAAATTACGCTACTTCGATATGAATGAACAATGGGAATGCTATCTATGTGGCAAGGAATCTGTTTCTGAATTAACACCTGGCGGGTGGCTTGGCAATTATCATCCACTTTGCAATTCGTGCGCTGACGCTGTTTTTTTTGATATGAAATCCAAATTCCATGATGCCATGACCTTTCATCATTTAATCGGCGATTTTTTATAAGAGACGATATAGTTCTTCAACAAACGGCATGGGGCGCCAAAACAGTCAAAAATAAACGACCATCAAGCGTTTCAAAAGTCCGTTTGATTTCCGGGAGGAATTTTCCGATTTATTCTTTTGGCGACCGAGAAATCAGCAATGCAGACCCAAACGAGCTTGGAGAAAAAATTCTCTCTATTTGGAACGAACGCGTAGCAAGCATTCGCAAACTCTACAAACATGTCAGAACAGTCGTGCTCATTAAATCCGATGATTTGCTTGAAGCCGCTGTATTTGAATTTGAGACTATTCTTTATAGAGATGATAATTATTGGTGGCAATGGAACGAGAGGAACAACTTAGAGGGCTTTAAGAAAGACTGCGATCAACACATCTTTACTTGGCAGCCTCACGGCTCTCAGTTTACCATAGTTGAAGATGTTCCTGACGACAGGCTCGCAATAAGAATCAAGCAACCTCCCATAGTAACCGAAACGAAATCCTCAAGGCAATTAAGTTTGATGCGTCTTGGATAGAAATCATCAAGTGACCGGTGGACACATTTTCAAAAGTCGATCGCTCGCGTATCATGGCAAGCGTGAAGTCGAAAAACAATAAATCCACAGAGCTTAAATTTGTTTCTCTCCTCAAAGAAAAGAACATTACCGGATGGCGGCGCAATTATCCTTTAACTGGAAATCCTGACTTCGTTTTCCCACGGTCCAAGATAGCAGTGTTCATTGACGGCTGTTTTTGGCACAGTTGCCCAAGCCATTGCCGTATGCCTTCATCAAATGTTAATTACTGGAACGACAAGATTGAAAAGAATAAAATTAGAGACAGGAAAATAACAAAAGCTTTGAAAATGAAAGACTGGCAAGTAATCAGAATTTGGGAACATGAAATTAAGACGGGGAAACTCAATCGGAAACTGAAGCGAATAATTGAGACGGGCCAACCGGAATCTTGGAGAATTCCAACCAGTCATTCCACCGGCCCGCGCCGGTGAATTCTTCGTTATATCCGAAAGAGGTAAACACATGACGAATAATTCGCATGAACTTACCAGAGCCTTTAATGTGCTTGGTGACTATTTCTCTCGACTGGGTGGCGCAGCTCGATATTTGGATATGAGCGAGTCTGATATTCCACTTTACATAGCGTGCCAGTTGGTGCTCAAGCACTCTTCGATATTCGACCAACGCGACTATATAATCGACCAATTTCTTGAAGCTGCCGCACACATACTGCCGGAAGTGCATTCTCATCTTGACAAGGTGACAGCTCAAGACAAAGAACTTGAGCGCCTCATTTGCGAGTTTGTTGATTTTGCTAATTCTAAATTGAAACATGACCGGACAGAAAGATGGGACCATTTTGTTAAGTGGGTGAATCAAACAATTACTATAGACTATGAATAAATTACTCATAATAGCGATATTCCTTTCTCTGGCTTTTCTCGGACAAGGCGGCTCTGAGTCACAGCGGCCAACTCCAAGTAATGGGCCAACTACTGGACAACAGCAAAAACAAGCTACCCCAAACGAACAAAACCCAGCCGATATAAAACAAAATGGTTCCGATAAGTCTAAAACCGCTGCCCTTGATGAGTTCGCACAAAGCAGAAAACAAAAAGAACCCAACGGTACAACTGATCAAGGCAATAAGTCCCCTTCGATTTACAATGGCCTCAACTTCTTCGGCATTAAATTTACGGATTGGTTGCTCGCTATGAGGGGGTCAGGCCTTGGATTAGGGAATTTGACTTTGATATCTATTGGCGGGTCTTGTATTGTGAGCCAACAAATAGGAGAGGGTTGTGCCTTGTGGCTTGATAAAATAATGCGCGGATCAAATTATCAGAACAAAGAAGCAGGGTCACGAGATCAGCCTGATGACCAAACAGATCAATACCAAATTACAAAAGCCTGACCTCATCAGATGTTGCAGCTATTGCGAAATGGTAATACAACAACGCAAAGCATGACCCTCACACTTTTGCTTGACAACGACAGCTGCAGGTCTTGACAATCGGTCTTGTCGTGGTAGCATGAAAGGGTATAGTAGGGGTCATTGACATGGGACATTGACGAAAGAGCTTAGGCATGAGCGGCTGACAAGGGGCACAAAGAAAAGGAATGACCCGAAGGCCTAGCGGTTCAAAATCTAGTCCGGTGCAGAAACGGACAAACGTTAGTGACGAGGAACTAAGTTATGCGAAAGGAAACAGAAATGAACACCTTCATCATTTCAGGTAAGATCCTGCACAAAGAATCGGGCAACGGCATGGCCGATTTATTGGTAGATCTTTTCGATCTCGACAATTGGGCCGACCCCGAAGGCGGAGATTCCTCCGCGACTGCACGAGATGCGGCAGAGATCGCGAGAGATCCCATGTCGATCATTAGTGGTGATATTTCAAACTTATACAAGGTCGGAAAACGGGTTGGGTCTGCTAGTACGAAGCCCTCTGGGGAATTCGCTATCCAACTGACGGCGATGGATTTCAATTTGTCTCGAAAGACGGAGCAGAAGCCGGATCTGGTGCTACTTGTGCTGGCGCCCGATGAGCCGGGGCTGGATCTGAACAAGCGGTTGTTGCATTTCGCGAAGGACATTCGCTTCAATGCGTGCAGCAACGAGGCCTACATCATCCGTCTGCCCACTGCTTTGCTCAAAGAAAAGGAAATCCCATTCGGCGAACACAAAGAGGAAAGCCTGGAGACGGTAAAGAGCAAAGTTAGCCTCTACGTAAACGAAAGGAAACGCGCACAGGAATTCAATGCCGGTGCAGCGGAATATCACGGTGCGCAGTCCGCTCGCGAGAGCCAGGAGCGCATCGTCTTCCGCAAGGACTTTATCAAGAAAATCGGCACGGATTTCAGTGCAGTTCCCTTGAACGGCGTGTTCGCGGCGGACGGTGATAATATCAGGGACAAGAACACCGAGACCATCAACAACGGCATTGCCAAAGCCAACGGCGCATTGGGCAACACGAATGCGCAAGGCGTGCCCGTGAATCTCTACCTGACGCCGGAAGACAAGGCCCGGCTGCAATCCTTTTTCGGTAATGCATCCGGGGAATTCGTCGATATTCCGGATGCCGACGTTCAGGACATTCTATTCCGGACCAACAGTACCGAGAACCCGGGTACGTTACTCATTCACAATAATCCCATCGCGAATTTCTGCTCCTCGGAAAGCGCGGATGATAAGTGCGCAAAATGGCACTCTGGATTGTCGGATGAGCCCGAGACGCCCACACCTACGGTCACCACGACCGCCTCCGTCGATGTGATTACAGATGATCATATCCTGACGTATATCGACAGGCTGGTGAAAGACATTCCGGCGCCGGACATGGTGCTGCGCCCAGAGCTGGCCAAGAAGAGGGCAGACAAGGCTGATATTGAAAAGACAGTGAACGAGTTTTCCCTTCAGAAGGGGCCGGCGGAAGTTCCTGCTTTTTACGACTTTAACACCCTGCAGATTGCATTCGATCACGTGTGGAAGCAATTGTTTGATGAGGCTATTCCCAATCTCGCCTATACAGCGAACATATTGGGGAAAGCTAATTTCGGCCGCGACGCCGTCGTCAGTAACTCGTTCAAGAATGGGTTTTTGCTTGTTGATACCTTCTACACCATTAGCCCGGTGGAGGTGCCGCCGATGATCGCCAGGTTCTTCGACATCACCAAGGAAGAGTTCAACGAGATGTCTGCCCTCATCCGGCAAGAACTCGGTTTCATCGCTTCTGAGATCAACGAATGTAGCGGTTCGACGGTCTTCTTCGGTAATGCGACTTTTAAACGCATAGGATCGACGATTGCCAATCTTCGGGATAGTCAGTTGCTCAAAGAACAGGGCGAGCGCCTGATCGATGCCGTTCGACATGACGACTATTACACGCTGCACAAGACGCTGCGCGACCTTAACGCCCGATTGAACGGCAAATACGAGTTCACCGTCTTCGCCGCCGACAAGGATTACCACAGCGTCAATTTCGGCCTGATGAACACTTACCGTCAGCAATGGACGCCGTTGATGTATCAGGCGGGCAAGCTGGTCAAGACGATTCCGCTTTCGCCAAAGGAAGAGAGGAAGTATTCGGTAAAGGTAAACCGGAATGAGAAGCGCTCCAGCAAGGAGGCGAAGAAGAACAACTCGTCCATCACCAATGAACAACACTCCACCTCGCGAGTCGAGGCGGATATCATGGCGAAGGCGCAGAACAAAACCAATTTTGGTCTGAGTGCAGAAGGCGACTTCAACGTAGGAATATACGAAGGCAAAGCCACCACCACATTTGGTGTGGAGGCGGCCAGCGAATCTTCCCAGAACAGGAAGGATTTTCGCGAGGCGGTGCTGAAGGCCGTCCAGGACTACAAGGAAGAGACCAGCACGGAAGTGGTGACCGAAGTCGACGTCGCCAGCGAATTCAGCGAGTCGGGCACCATCGTGAACCCAAACGACGAATTGGCGGTAACCTATCTGTTCTACGAATTGCAAAAGCGGTACCGAATTTCGGAGCAACTTTACCGGGTCATGCCAGTCGTATTCGTCGCGCAGGAAATGCCGTCACCCGATCAGATTACGCCAGCTTGGGTCATCTCGAATGATTGGATCTTGAATCGACATATGCTGGACGACAGCTTCCGTCCCACTTTGAGATATCTTGCCAACAACAGCGTTGGTGACGATTTCTCCCTGAGGGAGTTGAGAAAGAACTTGCGCCAGCAACGCAACCTAGTCGACACGCTGCGAATCGAGTTCTCCGCGGCAAGCCTGCAGGCCGACAATCGTTACCGAGCACTGGAATCGGCGATCACCAAGCGCATCGATGAAGAGCACGCCGAAGCAACCGATGGTCTACTCAATGATATCGGGGAGTTTTTCGGACGCGGAGTGGGGCTAGCAGCACTCGTAGGTGAAAGCAAAGGCCAAGACCCGGAGGCGGCCAAGGCGCGTGAGCTGGCAGCAAAAGACGCGCACCAATATGCAATGGAAAAAGCCGAGAAGGCTGCGGCCGCCCTCAAGCAGGAAGTCAATACGCTGCACACTCTGACGGACCAATATAACAAGACCATGCAAGCAAGGCTGGACAATGAGACAAAGGTGAAGCGCTTGCTTGTGCATATTCGCAACAATATCTTCTACTACATGCAGGCGATCTGGAGCATGGAGCCGCCCGACCAGCGCTACCTGCGGCTGCACAAGGTGCTGGTGCCGATCCTTGAACTCGAGAGCCGAACTTATCGAGTGAAGGTGGAAAAAGAAAAAGAGGAGGAAGACATCTTCGCGAGGTTCAGAGCCCCGGGCACCGAGAAGCACCGCGCCTTCCTGCACGGCACGCTGAAGCACAATCCAGACGGAAATTTTAACTCCAAATCTCTGGTTGAGGTAGCGGACCTCGACACCCTTCTCGGCTTTAAGGGAAACTACATGATTTTCCCGATGAAGGAGCATAACGCCCTGACCGAGTTCATGGCGGCTCCGTACATCGACAGCGCGTTCGGTGCCATGGACCCGGATGAATTGAGCAACGTGAATCTGGACGAATACAGCAAATACGTTTGTTGCCTGCACCATACGTTATCGTCAGAGGCTTTCGATGCGATCAAGCCTCAGCTCGTGGCATGGCTGACCAAATTGCTGGCGACACCCCTGCGCAACGGTGACGAGATCGTCGTCCCGACCGGGTCGCTCTTCATCGAGTCGCTGGTCGATCCCAATCCGATCCTGGAAGACTTCAAGCTCAAGCATCGCGAGCTCGACGTCTACAAAGTGCAGGAAGAGGTGCGCAAGGCGGGCTTGGAGAATCTGCGTCTTGCCGCGCGATTGCTCAATCATGAGCGTGAAGATCCGGATATCGACAAAAAAATCGTCGTCCAGGGAAGCGCACCTACTGTCGTCGCCCCGGAAGCTTAGTAAATGGAAGGTGAGATGCGAAGCCTGAATAACCGAGGTTACTGCTCTTCGTAAACGTATGGGAGACGTTGTCTATTACCGGCCCGACATAGGGATCTATACGGACAACACCCTGGCGGCTTTGCCGATCACGATCGAGGATCTGCAACATCATTCAATTTCCATCGCGAGAAGCTTCAAAGGTCCGCCCAATGCGGTGACAATTTGTGTCGCTGTCGTGGAGCAGGGCGGGACACAGAAGCTGGTGTACACGGTAAGCAACAATAGAATCAGTCCGGCGATCCGGGCAGCTGCCGACAGATAGGTGCCACAAGATGGGAGCAGGGGCCAAGAGCAACGGGCCGGGGTTCAGTAGGGGCGCCTGGTGATGCTGAGCAGATCTTGTTCGAGGCAGCTGACGTCAACCGGTTTAAAGTGCTGGCGGTGGCGCCTTCAAACAATGCTTGTAAAGATTGTGCAATGGTCCTGTCGCAACGAGGCGTCATTTACGCTCCACCGAAAACGAGCGGTTTGATCCGGCCAGCGCCTCAAAAACCATCCAAACCTGTCAGTGATAAAAAGACCAAAGATCCTCAATCTGTTCAGGATAAAAAGACAAAAACAAGCCCAAAGAGAAATCAAGACAAGGCAGAAGAAAGGGGAAAACCTAAGGGCGATATTGGCGGTACATCTAATAATACAAATCGTTCAACGAATAGAGAACTGGGTAAGTCGTCCGTTGACCAAGATAGCCGGATGACTGGCAAAAAGGGCTTAGGCAATCAGCGGCCACAGCCTGTCAAATCGGACAAGTGGTTATATTTGTTGAGTCGAACCAAAAATACCCTGAAGAACATTGCGCCGGCGGTAGCGAAGCTTTTTGGATATTACGCTGTCGTAGATTCCGTATTGTCGTCTTTTGAAACGATACAGAACGCTTTGCATACTTTTATCAATGGCAGGCAAAGGTCAGACGCTGAAATTAATGCTGATTTAATCAGGCAAACGATAGTGGAACTTCAAGCCTATGCAAATAGGTTACTGGATGACGTGTCGGGTGACGAATATATCAATCTGGTTGACGAATACACCAAGTCGACGAACAGAGTAGATGTTTTGGCGGTGGGCACGTTTTTAAGTGATACAAGACGCACAGCGGGGGAATTGCATAATCAGCTTGAACGATTTATTCAGGATTGCGCACCGCAAATTAAGGCGCTTGAATATGTCATACAAAAACTGACCTATTTGTTGGAAACTCCTACCGGTGCCGTACTTGCTGTTTTGATCGCGGAAATGCAGCAATCCGCATACGCTCGTTTACCGCTTCTGGGTACGGTCCTTTCTGTGTTTGGGGTGATGACCGCCAGTGTCAACACCTTGACCATTATGAACTTAAGAGAAATATACTATCACACCAGAGGACCGTTAACCGACGCGAAGCAAAAAGCGGAGCAGACTGTAGTGGTCTTGGGGTCCGTTATAGACCACATCGATACGTTGGACAGCCTGTTAGTGCAGCGGCTTGACTATTTAAACCTTCATCCCGTTCCTGGTGAAGAAAGCTGGGCAATCGATTGATGGACGCTTCGTGCGGGGTCGGGCTTTTATATCTTGATATTGCAAACCGACGACCGGGGTCGGACCGAGCTAACTGACTGACTTTATGAGCAATTCCGGAAAATATGATATGTGATATGGTGGGGCTTGGTAATGTGGTATTTGATTGTTAATTCATGGCGGGGCCACCCATCATAGGGCGTGGAACGACAAAACACCGCGCGCCGCTTTTTTACGGTCATCTTGTTGTTAATATCGCTTGACGCTATTAACGCCATGCGTTATCATTAATCATGATAAAAAGCTTTCATGGCAAAGATACCGAAAAGCTATTTAACAGACAGTTTGCCTCGAGATTTCCATCAAAAATACGTCGCGTCGCCTTGAAAAAACTGATGTATCTGGATGCTGCAGATCTCCTTGATGATTTGAAAGTTCCGCCCGGCAATCGGCTGGAGAAGCTTTCAGGTAAACGCCACATGCAACATAGCATTCGGATTAACGGTCAAGGGAGAATATGCTTTCGATGGCATTATGGAGATGCCTACGATGTTGAAATAACCGACTACCCTTAGGAGATAATTATGAGAACAAAAAAGATACCACCCATTCATCCGGGAGAAATACTGCTTGAAGAATTCCTGGAGCCTATGGGAATCAGCCAGTACAAGCTCTCCAAGGATATCAGCGTATCACCTCGCCGCATCAATGAAATTGTCCAAGGCAAGCGTTCAATTACAGCAGATACTGCACTGCGACTCTCCCGTTATTTCGGCCTTTCCGAAAGATTCTGGCTAAATCTTCAATCACGCTATGATCTTGAAGTGGAAAAAGACAAACTGGATGTGCGTCTTACGAATGAAGTGCTGGTCTTGACGCAAAAAACCGCCTAATCTCTATGGTTCCAACCAGCGGCTCGACACCGCCCTGCCGAAAAGACGCCCGGCGGGTCAGCCGCGCGTTCAAAGCTGGTTGCACTGAGGACACAAAGGGCGGATCTCTTGGTGACCCAGTCCGCGCACTACATTTTGAAAACTTAGGGCTCATTATAGCGCTTCTCAGCTCGGTATCTGGTGGATCTGCAATCGGCTTGAGGTCAAAATCAATTAACCGGATTGCGCATGGGATGGCTTTTGCTCTTTTGGTCCTTTTTGTTTATGGTTAGCTGGAATACAAATCGAAACGTGGGGCATTCGATCATGCTTCTAGCCATTCTGGCATTTCAGCGGCTCGTATTTAATCCAAAGAACATAAAAGCTTAACAATCCCCTTGCCTCCCATGCGCCATTGGCGTATAATTAAGCTATGGTCATAATCGAGACCCCGATATTCACCCGCCGCATACAGGCCATACTCGCCGATGATGAATATCGGCTCTTGCAGGCCCAGTTGGTTCAGAAACCTGACGCAGGTAAAATCATTCCGGGCAGTGGAGGACTTCGTAAGCTCAGATGGTCGGCAAGTGGCCGAGGGAAGCGTGGTGGCGCAAGGGTGATTTATTATTGGTTTGTTTCGCCGGAGGTCATTTTGATGCTGTTCGCTTATCTCAAGAATGAGCGGGACGACTTGACGCCGGATCAGCTGAAACAATTAAAGAAGATAGTTGGAGGAGAATTAAAATGAAAAAAGAACTGTTTGATGAGCTACTGCAAAGCGTAAAACAGGGTGGGGCGATCATGAAGCGCACCATGAAACCTGCACGCACCTTTACTTTCGCGGAATCTGAAGTAAAAAAGATACGGGAACAATACGGTCTGTCGCAAGACAAGTTTGCTATCCTTATGGGGATAAGCACGGCTACTCTTCGCAATTGGGAGCAAGGTCGGCGCAAACCAGAGGGTCCGGCGCGGGTATTACTGCAGGTGGCCGCAAAACATCCCAACGCCCTCCTCGACCTTGCAAGCAACAGGAAAGCCAAAAAGTAGTTCCAACCTGGTGTTCGAGAGGGGCCATGGAGCCGGCCCCTCAACACCGCGTTAAATGGCAAACTATAAAAAGGAGGAGAATTAAGATGGCTTATCTTCAGTGGTCGGAAAATTTTAGTGTCAAGGTAAGGGAAATTGATGATCAACATAAAACGCTGGTGGGGATGATCAATACGTTACACGATGCATTGATTTCAAAGAAGGGCCGTGAGGCACAGAAAGAAATAATTAATGAGATGGTAAATTATGCAAAAACTCATTTTGAGACGGAAGAAAAGTATATGCAGAAATTTAACTTCTTGGGTTATCAAGCACATAAGATTGAACACGATCAATTCGCAGTGAAAGCCCTTGACTTAAAAAAGCGGGTCGAAAGCATCGGATTTGTTCTTACCTTAGAAATATTGAACTTTCTTAAAGATTGGCTCCAAAATCATATCCTTGGAACTGATATGAAGTATTCAAAACATTTCAATGATAGCGGTCTTCGCTGATTTGGACAGCATGATTAGAGACACATTATAAAACGGCTCGACAGCGACCGGGTATATTCTTAGAGGTTTTTGCGACGCCTGGTTGCCCCGGCGGGTCAGCCGCGTGTTAGAGGACGCTCAGCTCAGGGGAGTAGGAGAGACAGATTGACTGACAATAAGCGGAACACACCTTTCCAAGTTCTCATCGTTGGATTAGGGAAGCTTGCATCTGAGCTGCTCGAAAATCTGAAGAGTCAGAGTATATCTGCGGTATTCCCATGGGTCCAAAGGAATCTGTTGCAGGAAGGCCGCAAAGTTGTGGTTCATGCGGGATCGGGCAGGGAACTAGCCGACGTTATCATATTTTGTTCTCAAAGCAACTCAATTCTGATGGAGCTGTCCACAAGCGGCAATCTAGACGTATCAAAGATATCCTTCCCGACGATACTCTGCCCAAACATCAACATTTTAATGCTGAAGTTCATGGCTATGTTGGAAAGTTATGGACATCAATTCCAAAAATACGAGAAGACAATACTTGAGTCACATCAAGCGACAAAGACGTCCAAGCCAGGTACAGCAATCAACATTGCCAACTCATTTGGTGTGAAAACAGACCAGATCATTTCGGTCCGAGACCCCAAAATTCAAGAAAACGAGCTAGGAATTCCTTCAGCCTTTCTATCCCGCCATGCCTATCACAAAATCAGCATCGCTGACGCGAATGTCAGTATCACACTTGAGACGAAGGTTCTTGGCCCAGCCCCGTATTCTTCTGGATTGGCCCGGATCATTGAAGGAATCTCGGGAAGAGCCTTGGAGCCGAAGGTATACGAAGTATTGGAGTTGATTCACAACGGTTGGGTATGATCGGTCAAAACCTCTAATTGCAAGTGCACTATCAATCGGGGGTAGGTCCGGGCCGCTCAGTTCCGCATTGGCCGTTGAGGATACAGCATGAGCAGCGAACAGAATGATAAAGGTTAGATTTAAGTTGAAATGGTTATCCGCCTCTTTCGCATTTGTGTTCTCAAGCTTCGCCACGTTGTGTCTTTATGGTGCAGGACCTGCTGATGTTACTGCCAAAGTTGTCTCGTCAGGTCTTGTTATCACGAACAATACTCCAAGAGAGGTTTACTATAAAGTTCATGAAGAAACGATATTGGCTCGGATTGAATGGGCACCTATTTGTACGGATGAAAATCGAATTTTGCCAAAGAAGAGTGTTCGAGTACCGGCGAACTTTAAGCCAAGCGGGAAGGTCCATGTTTTCTGGTGGCATAAAGGGAAAGATCTTATGGATTATGATCACTATGGACCGGACGAAGTCAGATCTTTTGTAATAGAGAAGAGATAGAGTGCCCGACAATAAGCTATCGCGGATCGTTGTCCTTTCGGGTCACTCCCGCTCAGTTTTGCATTCGAAACGATGAATCATGACCATGAAAACAAATTCACATAATCGTTATCTGCGTTCAACAAAAGAAGAGAAGAGGAAGCGCACATATGAAACAATTGGAACTTAGTAAAGCCTTCACGTTGATGGAATCGGGCCCTGTTGTCCTTGTTACAACGAATGACGGAATGAAGGACAACGTCATGACGATTTCATGGACTATGGTCCTTGATTTCACACCGGTCTTTGCCATAACCACGGGAGAATGGAATTATTCCTTTTCGGCTCTTCGGAAAACAAAGGAGTGTGTTATTTCAATCCCCACGGTTGACATGCTTGATAAAGTCGTTGGAATAGGAACATGCTCCGGGACCGATACAGATAAATTCGCCAAATTCAAACTGACTCCCGTGAGAGGTAGAAAAGTCAAGAGCGCCGCTGATAAAGGAATGTTTCGCTAATATCGAATGTAAAGTCGTGGACCTCGTTAAGAGGCACAACATTGTCGTTCTCGAAGGCGTTGCGGCACACATTGACACCACGCGCAAAGAGAAACGGACTGTTCATGCTGTCGGTGATGGGACCTTTATCGTAGATGGCCGCAAACTATCCCGAAAGAAAATGATGGCATCCAAACTTCCAAATGGCATCTAATCATCGAGTCCGAGAAATTTCTGCACCTGCTGTTTGACCTCCAGGTGATGGAGCGGGATATTGGGAACGTCCCTGTTTCCGGGAACAGCCAAAACATGCAGGAATCGCAACCCCCTCTGACGGCCTTTCAGGGAATCTGTCAGCTCTTTCCTGCTCGCTGCCCTGACGATGCTCCTTATGCCGAAGCCTTCTGCAACAAGCGAGAGATCTACACAGGACGCGGTCAGCGTCGGCTGGCTTCCGGTGGAGCCGTATGCGCTGTTGTCTATAGCGATGATCGTCAGGTTCTCAGGTGAAAAGTGGGCGGAGGTCGCGAGCACTCCCGGATTCATCAGCAGGCTTCCGTCTCCGTCGATCACCACCACCTCTTTCTCTGTCGTCAGGCTGATGCCGAGACCTATGGGTGTGGCCATGCCCATGCTTCCGAGCATATAGAAATTGGATGGCTGGTGTCTTATGAAAAAGAGTTCCTTTGATGGAAATCCGAGATTGCAGACGACGACCTTTGCCTTGAGATAGGGTGCTATGGTCTCGAGTATCTGAAACCGCGTCAGTTTCGGCAGGGGTTTGTTCTTTATGGCTTTTGAGACGCTCCTGCTCCGGGGACATTGTACCGGGGAGGATATTTCCCCATTGCATGAACCGACCCATATGGCAGGGCTGAGGAGAAAGACATGTATCCTGTTCTTCGAGTAAACATCCCTGAGCTTCTTCCTGATGATCCCAAAATCATCCCTGCTGCTGATTGTCGAGTATGCTATTCCAGCCCCGCTCAGGATGAGCGGCAGTCGTTTCCCCATAGGCACCTGTGCTTCTATCTTTTCTTTGTATACCCCACGCCGGCTGACAAAGATCGCAAGGGGAAGCTGATAGAATCCGGTCAGGGAGAGCAGGGCGTTTATCATGTTTCCGATACCGGAGCTTTGCACGAACATGGCTGCTCTTTTCCCTGAAAGAGCGGCCCCCGCGCTGATGCCCACCCCTTCTTCCTCCCTGGTGAGCGGGACATGGAGAAATTCCCTCTCTACGAGTTCAAGGAGATGTTTGATCTTTTCGCAGGGCAGTGAGGATGTGAAGTCAACGCCGGCTCTTCTGAGTATCCCGATTAATTCTTCTTCAGGGTATTGCATAAGAGTTCCTCTATCTCCTTTTCAGTTATCCTTTTCGATACAAAAAGGGGCTCGACGTTGTATACCCTCTTCTCCCTGCCGAGTCTCTTTTCTCCGCCGCCTGTGATATTTAACAGAATGGAATCAACACTCCTGACAGCCCGTATATTGACCGCCTCTCTGAGCGCGGCCACGGCAACACCTGCTGCCGGGACGATATCGATTCCCTCGGTCTTTTCGAAGAGGTCCATTCCGGAGAATACGTCTTCGTTTTTTATCCCGTACATCATCCCGTTCGTGGCCTTAAGCGCGTCGTATACCCCGCCTGCAAGGGAATACGCAGGATACCGGGTTGACAGCACTCTTGTTGTGATCTGGCCGATCAGCTCCGGCCTCAGATCTTCAGGAGAAAAGTTCGCGGCTGTCTTTCCACCAGGCCTTTACCATTGGACCAAAGGGAAAATTCTGTGCCAGGTGCAGTCTTGGCTGCTGTTGATCCGAATCTTCCGTCACGGATAAAACGCTCAGACATCTCCCATACACCTATTGCGCCTGTGCCGCTTCCGACAGCCTGGAAATAGTGGTCAGGGAGTCTGCCCATTTCAGAGACCGCCTTGAGCAATACAGCGCCGAGGCCATCCCTTTTTGCGATGTTCTTTACCCCTCCTTCAAAGGGGAAATCGTATAGACGGCCGAGATCCTTTTTGCCACATCGATCGAATCAGAATAGTCGCCGTCGCCTACCGCCAGGGTGGGCACCATCGAAGAGCTCTCGAGATACCACATCTCGGTAAGGCACATCATGGGCACAACAATGATGACCGGGAATCCCGATACTACCGACAGATGGGCAAAGGCCCGGGCAGTGTTGCCGGCGGAAGCGACGATCAGACCGTCTCACGCTGTTTTCCATCGAGTTCTGGACAACCACCGCAGCCTCGAACTCCTTGAAGGTACATGTCTGCAGCCTCGCGTTCATTTCCGGCCAATAACCGTTGAAAACTATGTAGAGGTTTTCGAGACCCAGATATGATGAGAGTCCCTTTGAGCGGTAGACAACGGGGCCGGCCTGGGCAAAACCGTGCGTGTGGACCGGCAGCCAGTTGAAGCCCCATATCCCGTCGCCCCTGTCATCCCTGAATTCCTTCTCTTTGTATTCTGTTACGAGCAGGGCGTCTTTGCAGTGTTCGCAAAACGTACAGTAGATATCTTTAAGCTCTTTGCCGCACTTCCTGCATCGTATGGAAATGGCTCATGCCGGACCTCTTTCGACCATGAGTTGACAACAGCTCCATGATATCACTATCCGGACCTGCCTTTCATGTCCTTTCATCGATTCATTGACTTTAGCGTAGCATGCCGGACAGCTCAGGACAAGCTTGTCGGCGCCTTTGGCAACCGCCTCGTCGATGGTCAATCTTCCCATTGCTATGGCATTTTCATGAAAGACCTTTCTTGCAGCGCCTCCGGAGCCGCAGCACCTGGAATTAACTCCATGTCTGTCGAACTCGAGCAGCTCGACTCCTGGTATGCTCCTGAGGATCGTCCTGGGCTCCTCGATGATCCCGACGCCCCTGCTTAAATAACAGGGGTCATGGTAGATTATTTTCTCCTTTAATCCGTTTTTGAAGACGAGCCTTTTTTCCCTCGAGGGCATCCGAGACAATCTGAGAGATATGCCTGATCTTAAAGGGCAGCTCTGCTCCGTAGAATGACGGCCAGTCCCTGATCATGATATTTACGCAGCAGGGACAGGAACAGATGAGGGTCTTGACTCCCCTCGCCTTATAGGCATTCACCAGCCTTTTTGTCAGGTCTTCCAGCATGTCGATACTGTCCTGTGATAAAGAGGGGAAACCCGCAGCAAACTTCCTCTTCCGGCGGCAGCATGGTAAAGGGCCTGCCTATGGAGCTGAGAACCAGGACATCTCCCCTCACCATGGGTTGTGCCTCATACGCCCCTGTGCAGCCCGCGTAATAAGCCATTTCAGCACTCTCGGCTATCCTGACACTATCAGGAAGCCAGGGACTGAATCTCTCTGCAACAGGCCTGTCGTATGGATTACCTGACTTTCTTATCGCCTCGGGCATCATTGCCTGGGGCCCTAGCGGTCCAAGACCGCGCCGCACCATCTCAGCCCTCAGCGCCGGCCAGAGCCTCTGGGTGAAGATCCCGACTGTGCAGTTCTCTCCGCAGGCCCCGCAGGTGGTGCATTCATAGACCGCCTTTACAAAATCTTCGAGGAGTCTTCTGGTCGATCCGGGAAGGGCCGAACAGGCTGGCCTTGAGACCTTCCGTAGCCTTGATGAATTCCCTGAAGAGACGGATTTTTTCGGGTGGAGATATCAGGGGATTTCCGGTCACCTCCTGAACAGGGCAAAACTTCAGGCATTCGCCGCACTGTGTACAGGCGTCCAGTTCCATGAGCTGTATCCGAGAAAGTCCCCCGGAAAAGGATTCTTTATTCTTCATGCATAATCATCCTGAGACCTTCCTTGCGCCTCGTTGAGTCTCCCATTATTATCGGAGCGGTAAAGATATGGAACGGGACATAGGGGAGCAGAAGAAGGGCCATGAGAAAGTGAAGACTGAAAAGCATGCCGGAAGGAGCCGGCTCGGGACTGAAGGTCAGGGTCCCGAGTATAAAGGCCTTGGTCTGGAGCAGGTCCGGTCTGAAAAAATTTCTCATCATCAGCCCCGAGAGACTGGTAAGCAGCAACACAGTGAGGATGAAGTAGTTTGAGTATGATATATACCTTTTTTTCCCCGAGACCAGGCGTACGCATAAAATATACAGAAGCGCGATAAAAAGGACATATCCGGCAAATACCACGAACGGCTGAATAGCGGAAATGCAATCAGGCACAGGCTGAAGGAAATATCTCAGATGCCTCAGGATCACGAGAAAAAAGGCAAGGTGAAAGAGCCATGAACCCGGCCATAAGATTTTGTCATTCGCGAAAAGCCTTCTGAAAAAAAAGACGTCAAGGGCAGTGATTGCGCAGGCCCTGCAAGATACCGAAGGAGTGCGGGAGAGGGGGAAATCAGAGTGTCCGGACGCCTGAAGCCACGTTCGGGCATGGATAAAAAATCTGACCCAGAATGCGATATACAGCACGTACGCGAGCAAGAGGAGAAAAACATCCTTCAACTCCATCATAAACTTTTCAGTGTTACTCCTTTAGAAATATTATACTCACATCCTTTGCCACGGCAAGCCCTGCCTCGACCTCGAGCGCCTTCAGGATACCTGCCGGCACCGGGCAGGAGACGTGCTTCAGGCATGCTCCCCCCTTATTATATACGGGATTGTCAGAAAGCCTCTTGAAGGCGTCCATCATGTTAAGTTCAGGGAGCTCTTTGCCGAGTTTCTGCACCATTTCACAATCGGAAGTTACGGTCAACGTGAAATTTTTTTTGTCCTTCTTGATCACCACTACTGTCACCGGCATCCCGCAGGCCCCCGGCTGTATCACTGCTTTTGTCATCGTCTCCCTTTCACCACAGATCAGCCGTTTATATTCTGTGCGGCAGGAGATTTCTGCTCCTCGAGCATCTTCTTGAGGTTCGGAAATTTCTCCTTCATGTGGGGAATATGCATTGCCTGCATGAACTCCTTCTCGAAGGCCGGCTCTGTAGCTATCTCGACGAACTCTACCCACCGCGCGCGTTCATCAGCCTCGAGGCGCTTCTTCTTGTTGAGGAGCGCCATTCTCGCGCCGTCGCCTGCAGCGTTTCCGACAACAACGACCTTTTCGATCGGCACGTCAGGGAACATGCCGAGCGTAAGCGACGCCTCACGGTCGATATGGCTGCCGAAGGCTCCTGCCAGTTCCACCCTGTCGAGCTGTGTGACTCCCATCTTCTGCATCATGAGTTTCGCGCCGGTGTAGAGGGCCCCCTTTGCCAGCTGGAGCGCCCTGACATCGCCCTGGGTAACAGTAATATCCTGACCGATCGATGTCTCTTCTGCCCATGCGAGAACATACTCAGGCTTGCCCTCGGAGTTTTTCCTGACCCTGCTGGTGCCGGCATCAGGAACGAACTTGCCTGTCTTGTCGATTATGCCGGCTTTGAACATTTCGGCTATGACATCGATAATCGCCGAGCCGCATATGCCCTTTGCATTGATCTTGCCTTCGATGTGGGTATGCCAGTCAGCCTTGCCGATGACTTTGTACCGGGCCTCCTTTGTCTCAGGATCGATCTTCACCTTTTCGATGGCGCCCGGCGCCGCCCTCATGCCAAACTTGATCTGCGCCCCTTCAAACGCAGGGCCTGTTGCGCATGATGTCGAGCATACCCTGTCCTTGTTTCCGAGAAGAAGCTCGCCATTCGTGCCGATGTCGATGATGAGCACCATATCGTCCTGGAAATACTGCTCCTGGGCGATCAGAACGCCGACGTTGTCAGCACCGACAAAACCTGCTTCGATCGGCAGCACATGGATATAGGAACCGGGATTGATCCTGAGCCCCAGGTCGCGCGCCTTGATGTCAAGGGAACGCTGCACCGCGGGAATAAAGGGTGAGCGTCCGATGTAGACCGGGTTCAGGCCGAGAAAGATATGGTGCATCGCCGTGTTGAAGACGATCGTGAGGTCATCTATCGCAAAGCCCGGCTGAGGACCGTTTTTCTTCACTTCCGAAACAACCTTGTCGATGATCTCATTCAGCCCCGTGATGATGGCGTCCTGCATGGTCTTCAGACCTTCAGGGTTAGTCATCGCATAGGTGATCCTGGACATGACATCTTCGCCGTACGGCACCTGCGGGTTCATCATGGATTCGGTATTGATCACTTTCCCGGTGCTGAGGTCGCAGAGATAACCAACACACGTTGTTGTTCCGATATCAACAGCAAGCCCGTAGCACGCATCGACATGACCCGGCTCTACCTTTATGATCTCCCTGTCCTGCCAGACCGTTACCGTGATGGTCCATTCCCCGTCCCGCAGCGCGTCCTGGAGCCGGAGCAGCACCTGAAAATCGAATGTCAGATTTTTTATGCCATAAATGTCCGCCATCGCGGTGATGACCCGCTCATAGTCGCCCGTACTCATGTCATGCAGAGTGGGGGGGGTGAAAGTCAGCGTATATTTTTTCACCGCAGGGTCAAGCGCGATCACCAGCTCTTTTGCGGCCTTTCGCACAACCTGCTTGCCGGCCCGGGATCTCTCCGGGACAAAAACCTTGAGGTCTCCGTGGATCTCGCACGAACAGGCGAGCCTCACCCCGGGGCCGTCTTCCGGCTTCAGGTGCTTCATCTCGTCCGGAGTCGGTTCGGACGGAGTTACATGCCTCATGCCGGATTCAAGATTGTCCTTCTCAAAATATCCCTCTTCGATCCTTATCTTGCACTTGCCGCAGACCTTTTTGTCGCCGCAGAGCGCTTCCAGATCAACGCCCAGAAGCTGTGCTGCCTTGAGGATCGTCGTCCCCTCTTCTATCTCACCGCGCCTGCCCGCAGGCTGGAAAATCACCTTGAATGTTTGGCTCATCTAAACTTCCTCCCTGGAAACGTTATCATTATTATTGTCATCTGGCGTCGGACGTCAGTACTATTTTTTTCCCCCAAGCCCACCATTCTTTCTTGAGTAAGGACAGACAGTCACGCAGAATCCGCAGTTTGGCTTGCCTTCCAGGCTCTGCCTCTTTTGCTTTAGCGCAGAGCATCTTTCGTATGCGACGATATTCTTTCGGGGTTCGCTTATAGACCAGTGGATCTCCCCTGATCGCTCCTGAAGGACAGTGCGTTACGCAGAGATCACAGTCCCCGCATTCGGATTCTCTGACAGGTTCATCAGGGTCGAGCGGCGCATTCGTGAGCACTGTTGCCCAGGAGAGCTTTGAGCCGTATTCGCGGTTGATAACCAGCCCGTTTTTCCCGACCCATCCGAGGCCTGAGCAGGTGGCTGCTGTCTTGTGGCAGAAGAGTTTATAGAGCTTTGTTATCAGCCTGTCCTTCTGCCGGTCTGAATCAGGGGGGATGGTCAGTGAGCGGTATCCCTTTGATCTCAGCCATTCTTCCGCCAACCCCTGGAGCCTTGACAGCATTTCAACGGTCTCCCTGTTGAGGTTCCTGTTCACGGCGATTGCTATCCCGCGATTCAGGTGGAGGATATCCCTCGAAAGCGCCTCGGTCACATTGCCTATACCGACAAGAGTGGCCCCTTCCTCCCTGAGGTACTGTTTGAGAGGGTCTGCATTCACTGGTTATTGCTGCTTTGCAGCCTTCTCGTCTCTCAGCTTCTTGAGGAATGCCACCATCTTGATCGCTTCTTTCAGGGCATTGCTCGCGTCTTCTGCATAGCCGTCAGCCCCCCACTTGTCGGCCAGGTCCTTGGAGGTGGGCGCGCCGCCGATCATGATCATGCAATCAGGGTTTTTTGCCTTGATCTTTTCGATGACCTTGGGCATGCCGACCATGGATGTTGTCATCATCGCCGAGAGGCAGACCAGATCAGAGTCTGTCTTGAGCTGCTCATCAACAAACTTGTCAAGGGGAACGTCCCTGCCAAGGTCATAGACCTGGAAGCCTGCTACATCAAACATCATCTTGACGAGGTTCTTGCCGATGTCATGTACGTCACCTTCGACCGTGCCGATGACGACCGAACCCTTGACGCCCAGGTCCATCTGTTTGCAGTGCGGCTTCAGGATTTCAAGACCCGCATAGAGGGCGTCAGCGCACATCAGGATCTCGGGCACGAAATATTCCTGGGCCTCAAAAAGCCTGCCCACTTCTTCCATGCCTGAGACAAGGCCGTCAAAGATCGCTTCGTTGGCGTCAAGGCCTGCCTCGAGCGCCTCGTTCGCGCCCTCTTTGCAGGCGTCTTCGTCATACTGGATAACGCCGTTTCTCAGTTTCTCCAGGATCTCTTTTTTTCTCGCTTCGTCTGCCATTAGCGCTTACCTCCGTATTTAATTGTTTCATCCACCATCGCTTCCATATTCTGTGGAGGGACAGTCGGCCAGATGTCGCATCCCGGCCATACCGCGCTCACACCGTCATCGATGCATTTTCTTACCGTCGACCGGACAAGTTCCTCACTCCCTGAGACAAGGACGTTGTAAGCGTCCAAATTGCCGAAAATCAGGGCTTCAGGGCCGAGTTTCTTCCTGGATTCAGCAACATCGTTCTTCTGTTCAACACTGATGGCGGTCGGTCCGGCGTCCATCATGGAGGTGACAATGTCGTTTGTCTTGCCGCAGATATGGAGCACCGAATAAGCCGAGATTTCCCTGATCACCTTCTGGAGCGGCGGCAGGATGAGACTCTTAAAGACCCTCGGGCTCAGCACATCGCTGGTCGCGCCCATTTCCCTTACGGTGATATAGTCAACGCCTGCCTTCTCATATTCCTTTGCGACAAGGATGACCGCGTCGGCGCAGACATCCAGGAGCTTCGCGACCTTATCAGCCTTCTTGAAGGAAAGCTTCAGCAGGTCGTTTAATTCCATGATCTGGCCCGCAAGGGTAAAAGGCCCGAGCACATACGAGCCGACGGCAACAACATTACCGATGTCAGCCTTCAGCAGTACCTATTGCCTCCCTCATGAGGGGAATCCTTCCCTTTTCGGAAAAGTCATCCGGGATCTTTAAACTGTCCATCTCAGCCTCGTTGTGGATGAGCTTTTCCTTGATCGTGGGATAGAGTATGCCCTCAGCATGAGGGTAGACATTGATCATGCAGCCCAACGCCTCTGCCTCGACGCAGAGGTCGACAGGCACAACGCCGCACTCATAGCCGAAGAGCTTATAGGTGGTGGAAGCCGTGGTCTGCCATCTGCTTTGCGTCAAGGTGGATACCGGCGAATTTGTAGCCGAGTTTATTGATCCCGGTCTCGGTGATATTGCCCATTCCGCTGAAGCAGGGGACCCGGTCTACTGGTTCACCTTTGAAGAGTTTCAGCACTCTTTCTCTTGAGTTCATAACTTACTGTCTCCTTTCAGATTCCTGTCTCTATTGCGACTGCTATTCAGTTTTTCCGTATCTTTCTTATAAAATCTCAACGCGCTTTCAGTTCAAGCCGCGGTCTCCTATTTCTTCTTCCTGCCTCCCCCTGCCTGCATCTTTTCGATAAACTCAGAAAAGTATTTTCTTATCGGCAGGTTCTCATTTTCATAAATCTCCCCGGTCTCCTCATAGACAAACGTTGAAAGGAGCATATGCGCGCTCGCAACAGCGGGGAAGACCCTCGGGGCTGTCACCGCAGGCCCGCAGAAGTTAAAGTCGCTCCACAAGGCAGACGCCATTCCCTGTACCACCGCGTCCATGGCCTTGAAGCCGTCAAGACCCCACTTCTCCTTTATCTCATTCCACATATGCGTTCCGTTTGAATATGCCCCGCCGCACGGGAGGCCATGTTTTTCCTTGATCAGTCTGTTTGCTACAAGGGAGAACGAGGTAGAAGGCAGGTTCATGACAGAGGTGTCGACGATGGTCGTTTCAAAGTCACCGGCGCCCTGGGCCAGGAGCGCTTCGAGCGATTTCACTCTGCCGGCAGGAGTCTGGTCCTGGTCGTCAAAGGCCTGTATAACAACATGTTTGATCCCGAGGTCCTTCAGCTTTTGGACCTGACCCTTTATATCCTTGTCCCACGGGGTTATGCTGTTGTATAGGAACTTGTCCTGGACGCCGAGCTTCGCTATATATTCTGTTGCCTTCGCCCTCTGCTCAGCGACCCACATGTCTATCCCAAAGGGCATCTCCGTTGTCTCGAGGTAAAAATCTATATAAAGCTTTGCCTCCTCAGGCGAATTTGCCACCATCGCGACCATCCCCGGGATGCCGGTGATTTCTGACAGCTCTTCCTGCTTTCGGATAATTTCCACTGCCCGCTGGCGGTCAAAATTGCCCTTCCTGTCCTGGACTATCCTGTCTTTGTTATGGAACATGGAAGATATCATCAGCGGCGGATTTTCTCCTGGCTGTCCCCCTATCTTTATGTTTTTTAAGGTGAATACCTTCTGCTCTTTATCAAATCTGAACATTCCGTCTCCTTTTCCAGGGATTGTGATACGCTATAAACACTCTTTACTCAGGGCAGCACACCTTCGCCTGAAGGTAGCTGCCCCTTTTCTATTTCCTGCTCTTTCTGTGCCTTAGACCTTAGAATACCCCGTGATCGAACTTCGGAGGAGGCAGGTACTCCCACTTCTCGCCTTTCCGGTATTTCGTCTCGATATCGAGGCATTTCAGGGCATACTCAAAGGCATACGGGATGCCAGGTCCGCCGGGCACAAATCCGGCCAGTATCATGCCGACAGAGGCTGCTTCGAATATCTCGCCGGTTGTTGCTCCTGCATTGATCGCCGGTATGACATGGATGATGCAGCGGGGCGAGCAGTATGCCACTCCTCCGGACATGAACATGAGTTCCTTCACCTTTCTCGACAGGGCGCCGTCTCCGAAGATGCTTGCGTAGAAGTCGGCAAAGGTCCTGCCGGGCTCCGGGGTGACGGTATTGATGATCTGGAACATCCTCGGTACAAACCCGCACTGTTTTTTCATGTACTCATTGACTTCTTCTACTGTCATCTTTTTTTCTTCTGCCATTTCTTCTTCCTCCTCGTCTGATCTGCCGGTCACGGGCCGGCATTTGTTCAAAACAAGGAAAATTTCCCTGTTTTCTCCCAAAGCAGGGGAATGCCCTGCGCCTCTATTGTTTCCTCCCACCTCCTCTCAGGTTATGTTCTCCTGTCATTATCTTTTTGCTGAGCCCTAATACTTCCAGTTCAGCGCCACATCGTGGAACATTTTGATATTCTCATAGGGAATCGTCGGCGGTATATCACACCCAGGCACCAGGATGAACCCTTTCGCATCCCTGCCCACTGTCTCTATTATCTCTCTGCAGGCTGCCTCGACTTCAGCTGCGGTCTTGTTGAGCAGCACGTGGACCGGCGCAACATTGCCCCCGAAGGACATCTTCCCTGAGAGGGCCTCCTTGGCCTTGGCGATGTCGACCTTCTGGTCGAAAAATATCGTACTGCAGCCGGTCTCTGGAAAGAGGTCCAGCCGGTCACTCGTATTGCCGCAGATATGGAGGATGGTATGGACGCCCTTTGATTTTGCCCAGTCACTCATCTTCTTGAGCGGCGGCACAGCGAACTTTGCCATCTGCTTGGGATTGATAAGGTCTCCTGACGCCGTAGGGTCGGCAATGCTGAGGGCCTCGAGGCCGTCCTTGACAAGAGGTTCATAGAGTTTGATGAGCAGGTCAGCGCAGAAGTCGACCATCTTTTCGACAAAGGCAGGTTTTTTAAAGGTATACTTCATGAAGGCCTCTTCGCCTACGAAACGTGCCGCGAGAGTGAACGGTCCCCAGCAGGTCATGGTCACGAGGCGCTCATTGCCTATCTTCTCCCTGACCTTCTGTGTTGCCTCCATGACATTCTTGATGACAGGGTCCCGGAAGAGGTCTTCCATATCGAGGCCTGCCAGGTCTTCTTCCGAGTTTACGATATGAGTGGTCATGTCAGGCGCGCCGATCTCACGGTATTTGACGTCAACACCCAGCTTTCTGCCAAGGGCTATGGCGTGAAAGTTGTTAAACCCGGATCCCACATAAACAATATCCGATCGTATTTTTTCAGCCTCTGCAATACACATCTCGACATTCTTGTCTACGTTGTTTGCCAGCTCTTCAAAGGATGTCCCAAAGTCCTTGATAGACCACATGCCGCCTCCAAACAGGGTCACCGGCATCCTCTCGGGCTTCTCCATCGCAAAGGCCTTCAGGATTGTTTCTCTTGGTGTCAAAGCCATCTTCTTTCCTCCTTGGTTCTATATGATTTTGCTTCTCTGGTGCATGCTGGTTATTAATTCTCTCAGTTCCTCAAGATCAACAGGCAATCCGATGCTCAGGGTGTCTGCCTCAACTTCATGGCCCCCCATGAGAATGATCGGCATCTCCGGAGAAACCGTCTTCATGATCTGCACAGCGTCTTCTACGGAAAGCCCGAAGGGTTTGCCGTCTATGATGACGGCATAATAATGACTTTTTAAAATCATCTGGACTGCAAGGGCAAGGTGGTCGGCTACCTCGACGTTATGGCCTTCGTCGCGCAGAACGCCGTAAAGGCTTTTGACAAGGATAGGATCGTGCGAGCAGAGAAGAATTTCGTCCATAGTTAAATAATAGGAGCAATTCCAGTGCCATGGCGGATACTCCTGAGTTATATGGCTTTGACAGGACGATGCTTTTTAGAGAGTCGGAGAGTGTAGAAAAATTCCCCACAGGTGTGGGGAATTTTTACCCAATGAAAAATAAGTCAGAAAGCAGTAAAAAGTAAGAAGAATGCAGTATTCACTGTTCATTACGTACTATTCACCATTCACATTTCACGATTCACGACAGGGGTCTGTCTCCTGTCTGAGATCCTCTCCCGTGTTATACTGAGCAAGACTGGTCGAGTACCAGGTATCCAGGTCGATTGAGGCATTGGTGGACAGGCGGGAATTTATCAGGCGGGTTTTACGTGGGGAGCGCAGCGATCGCATCCCCCGGGCTTTGTTCGGGGCAGGGCGTTGGGCCTACCGGCAGACAGGTCTGAAGATCGAGGATCTGGATGACAATCCGATCCGCTTTGCGGAGACCCTTGCCGACTTTTTCGGGGAACTGGATACTGATATTGTTTTTCCCGGTTCCGGCCTTAATACCTTTCCGGCCGAGGCCATCGGAGGTGTCCTTGCCTTCAGCGGGGAACAGGCCCCGCTCCTCTCTTTTCCCCTTATTCAGAAGACTGAGGACGCGCGCTGCCTCGAAAAAGTGGATATATCCCACTCTCCCCATACGTTGGCGCTGGTGGAAATGATCGCCCGGCTGAGAGAACGTCTTCCCGACCGCTATCTCTGCGTGACTTCCTGGGGACCTTTTACCTGGGCCATGATCCTGTGCGACTGGAATCTCCTTCAGGAGAAAACGTTCTCGGACAGGACATTCATCAGGGAGGTATGTGAACTCGGCGTCCGTCTGTCATCAGCCCTTTTCGAGCCGCTCATAAAGCGGCGCCTCATCGACGGCATTGCCATATCTGATGGGGCCGTGACGCTCATTCCCATCGATCTTTACCGCGAGGTAGTTCTTCCCTGTGAAAGAAAACTCTTTGAGCGGGCAGGGGAGCATGGCCTTTCGGGCATCCTCCACCAGTGCGGAGATATTCGTTCCCAGCTTGCGCTCTATCCTGAAAGCGGTGCTGACTGCATCTCTGTCGATGCCACGGTGCCCCTCGGAGAAGCATACAGGATCTGTGGCGAACAGATCGTCATTGCGGGGAACGTGGATGTGGTCAACACGGTATTTGGCGGAGATCCTGACCTGATTTGTAAAGCAGTTTCCGAATGTATTGCCGGGATTCCGGATCCCTACCGGAGATACATTCTCATGCCCTCCTGCGATCTGCCTCCCGACACTCCGTTGCGAAATGTAAAGGAATTCCTTGCCTGCGTTGATTTGACAAAGTAGCAGGCGCTTTGGGGGTCGGAATTACTTTTCTTTTATTTCAACAGATTGCATTGCTGTAACACTCTGGCGGGGATAATCTTCAAAATCAGTGAGATCAGAGGCCATGAGCAAAGATCTCAGGAGACTGTACTTGACGCGGCAACTAACACGCGCTCTTTATCTCGTCATACTCTTCACTTTGCTGGGCATTGAATAAGGTAGGGTAGTCCTTTTCTAATCTCGAAAGGAGAGACATCTTTTCCTCATGTGACATTGTCTGATAAAGTGATGAATCCCTTAGTATCGAGACCAGGAATTTTGCTCTAGCTTTTTCCATTGTATTTACCTTTTATAAGAAATACTAACAAGTTTTATGCCATATGAAAGCGTCATAGTGAGATAGAACAAGTTGTGGCAAATTGTCTTATAAAACAGGTCGTTACATTAGAGTGTGCAAAGCAACAGGTAATGTCTTTTTTGCAGGACGGGGGCAAAATGTCCCATTAAAGCACACTTATCCCTTTTGGGCACATTTCCTATTAGGACAACCCTCTGAGGCATGCCATTCCGGCGGCGAACCAAGTCAACTTTTTAGATTTCCATTCGTGCTCTGCCGCATTACATCATTACGAAACAAGACCTGCCCCTATTACTCTTACTCAGTTTAGATGTCCAATTAGAGGGGACAGCTTTCGTTAATACTAATATCAACAGATAGGGAATTTGCCCTCCGCTTAAAATAGACACCTTTAAGGTATGGTACAATGGTGCGTAGGATAAATGTATTTAGGGTGTTTCTGGATCATACTACCATATGTTTTTTTATCCAGTTAGAAAAGCATGTCTTCAGTGTCAGAATAAATTGACAACGACAAAAAATGTGATGTTAGACAGAAACCGCATAACCGCAAATCACGTGTTGGAGCGTTTTCTGCTTTAAGAAAGGGGATAGGCTGCTTTTTGGGCAGCAAAAAGGAGGCCCATGAGTCGCGTGGAAAAACCCCGGTGCTATCTTCTGACACTCGGCGCGCTCTTCCTTATGGAATGGGCCCTCCTCGCCATTGCTCCTTTCGACCGCAAGGACTGGGCACTCGAGAATGTGCTGGTATTTTTCATCGTGCCGTTTCTGGTACTGACACGGAAGCGGCTCCCCCTCTCGCTGATCTCCTACACGTCCATCTTTCTCTTTCTCTGCCTCCACGAGGTCGGTGCCCACTATACCTACGCCAAGGTCCCCTATGACGAATGGTTCCGGGACCTGACCGGCACCCCCCTCAACGAACTCCTCGGTTTCCAGCGGAACCACTTCGACCGGCTCGCCCATTTTTCTTTCGGGCTTCTTCTCGCCTACCCGATCCGTGAGGTGTTCCTTCGGGTGGCGGACGTGCGCGGGGTGTGGGGCTATTATCTACCCCTCGACGTGACCATGGCCACATCAATGCTCTTCGAGCTGTTCGAGTGGGGGGCCGCGGAGCTTTTCGGCGGTGACCTGGGAGTGGCATACCTGGGGACCCAGGGGGATGTGTGGGATGCCCATAAGGACATGGCCCTTGCCGCTCTCGGAGCCGTGATCGCCATGCTCGTGACCGTCGCCATCAATGTCACGCTCCAGCGTGACTTCGCCCGTGAGTTGGCGGAAAGTCTGCGGGTAAAACAGCCCAAACCGCTCGGCGAGAATGAGATTGCCCGGATGTTGAAGAAGCGGCGCAAGGGACGAAAATAGAAGGGTCTGAAAGGGATTGAACGTTACGGAAGGAGGCGGCCATGATCAGGTGTTTACGTGCTCAAAGGGATGATCTGCCGGCAACCGCCGGTTTAGACGGGGATATCGGCTCCTGGCCGCCAACGGCCCGGAAAGGTCGCAGGTCTGCCTCGCTCCGGGGAGCGCTGCTGGCGCTGGTTATCTGCTGGCACGCGTTGATTCCGCGGGCAGGTGCGGCGGAAGAACCCTACGATTATCCGTTTGCCGACCCGTACGTGGCTACTGTGCTCGGAACGCCGAAGGAGCTGCAGGCCGACATACCGCAGAGAATCACCGTCGGGGAGCCGGAGGTGATGGTGTTCGAGGACCGGCCGATTCCCGATATCCTCTGGTACAGCAAGAAGCTGCGCTATTCCATTGCCACCCAGGACCGTGCCGCACCGCTCATCTTCATTGTTGCCGGCATGGGGGCCGGACACAACGACCCGAAGAGCCAGTTCCTGCAGCGTGTGTTTTTCAAGGCTGGGTTCCACGTGGTCAGCCTTCCCTCCGCAACCCATCCGAACTTCATTCCTGCTGCATCGGGTAGCGGCATTCCCGGTTTCCTGCGTGAAGATGCCCGCGATCTCTACCGGGTCATGGAGCTGATCACCCGTGATATTCGGGAAGATGTGGCAATCACCGGTTTTCATCTCGCCGGATACAGTCTCGGCGCCGCCCATGCCGCGTTTCTGGCCGAGCTGGACGATCGGCTCGGGCTGTTCAGGTTCAAAAGGGTGCTCCTCATCAATCCGCCGGTTAGCCTGTACCAAGCGGCGGGCATTCTCGACGAGATGATCAAAAAGATTCCCGGCGGCGAGGAGAAATTCGAGGAATTCTTTGACAATGCGTTCAAAACCTTTTCGGCCATCTACCGGGTGGACGAACGCGTCGACTTTACGGGCGATTTCCTCTTCAGGGGGAGAACGCCCAATGACGAAAACCTGGCGGCGCTGATCGGGCTTTCATTCCGGCTGGCCGTGGCTAACCTGGCCTTCACCACGGATGTCTTTATCAATGCCGGCTACATCAAGCCGAAAAACCTCGAACTCTCCACCGCCGATTCACTGACCGAATATTTCAAGGTCGCGGATCTGGTTAAGTTCATGGACTATTTCCGGGATATCCTCGCTCCCTATTACCTGGAACAAACGGGGATGACCGAGCAGCAGCTGATCGAGCAGCTCAGCCTCAGGAGTATCGAATCATTCCTGCGCCGCTCCCCATCGGTTTCCCTGACTCACAACGCCGACGACCTGCTCCTGGCTCCGGGAGATATCGACTATCTGCGCGAAGTGTTCGGCTCCCGCGCCAGGATCTATCCACGGGGCGGTCACTGCGGCAACATCGAGCACCGGGTGAACGTGGCGCATATGCTGGAGATCTTCGAAGAGGAGGCACCATCCGGCGGCAGACCGGGTGCGGCGTCACCGGACATGTCGGGAGCTGCCGGCGCAGAGGGAGAGAAGATGCCAGCGTCTGCACCACCGGAGCGGGCCAGCACCGTGCCTCCGCCGTTCCTGGCCGGGGAGCCCGCTCCTCCCCAGTTGGATTCTGGGGAATCGGGCACCGCCCCGTTTACTGCACCCCGGCCGGCCGTCGTATCCACAGGGTTGGTTAGCGAACAGGAGGGTGTACGCAAGTCCAGGACCGCAGCCAACGGCTCACGGGAGATCCTTGCTCCGCGCCGCCCAGCCAAACAGGTACTCAAACCGGGGCTGTCGTATGTGATCGACGTGCATGATCCCATCGAACCGGTGAATCGGGCGCTTTATAGGTTCAACGCCATGTTCGATGAATACCTGTTCCTGCCGGTAACCCGGGCCTATGAATTCATCACCCCGGACTATCTCGAAGACCGGATCTTTGGCATTTTCTCCAACATCTCCGAGGTCAGCAACCTGGCCAATTCGATTCTTCAGGCGAGGCCGAAGACTACTGCCACGGTCTTTGCCCGATTCATCATCAACACGACGCTCGGCATCGGAGGGATGTGGGACCCTGCCACCGGCCTGGGCTTTCCGAGGCATGAGGAAGACTTCGGCCAGACGCTGGGCCGATGGGGGTTGAAGTCGGGACCGTATGTCGTGCTGCCGATTTTCGGACCTTCCAGCATGCGGGACACGATCGGGCTGGCAGGAGATTCCGCGGCGCACTATTTCTACCTCAACGAGCCAACGGACATGGAGAAAAACCTCGGATGGGGAGCCGCCTATACGGGTGCGGACGCTGTCGATACCCGGCACAAGATCCCTTTCCGGTACTGCCAGACCGGCTCTCCCTTCGAGTACGATCTGGTCCGTCTGCTCTACACCAAGAAGCGGGAGGTGGATATAGAACAGTAATCGTCCGTCAGTAGCCGCTCGGGTTTCCGAAAGAATTGTGGAGAACAGACTGATGATGCAGCTGTTCATGGCGGGGTCAGGCTTTGTATTGTTGTATTTTAAGCAGTCTATGTGATAAAGTTAAGCCTGCATGGCACGGAAACCGAGACTGCATTATATAGGCGCTGTATATCATGTGATGGTGCGTGGCAATGGAGGGCAGAACATCTTCGCTGACGATGAGGACAGATATCGTTTTTATCTTTTTCTTCAGGAGGGGGTGGAGAAGTTCGGGCATAGAATACATGCATTTTGTTTAATGAGCAATCATGTGCATCTGGCGATACAGGTGGGAGAAAAACCGTTGTCCCGGATCATGCAAAACCTTTGCTTCCGGTATACCCAGTGGGTCAACAGCAGACAAAAGAGGGTCGGGCATCTGTTCCAGGGGAGATACAAGGCCATTTTAATTGATGCGGATGCATACCTGGTGGAACTGGTCCGGTACATACATCTTAATCCAGTACGAGCAAAACTGGTGAAAACCCCTGAATCTTACCCCTGGAGTGGGCACAGGGCTTATATGGGACATGAAAAGCTTCCCTGGCTTACCACAGATTGGGTGCTGTCGCAATTTTCCCAAAGACTGAAGACAGCAAGAACGAGGTATGGCGAGTTCGTAAAGTATGGAGTAGACGAAGGTCATCGGCAGGAGTTTCATAGCGGGACTAGCGAGGGGCGTATATTGGGAGACGACACATTTGTTGACAGGGTATACACGGAGTCAGATCAGAGAGAAAAGAAAGCGGTAACCCTCGATGAAATAATCGATAGGGTCGACAACCTGTATGGACTGACAGAAAAAGAAATTACAGCAGGAGGGAAGCAGAGATATCCATCCGAGGCCAGGGGCATGATCGCCTATTTGGTACGTGAAGTGAGCGGGATGTCGCTGACTGACTTGAGCAGACGAATGAAGCGAGACGTGAGCAGTCTGAGTCTGGCAGCTGACAAGATTATAAGATGCTCAAAAGACGATGGCGAAATGAGAAAAAGGAAACAGGTCCTTGAGAAAAAGCTTTCATAAATACAACAATACAAAGCCTGAACTTCCCATTTAAAAAATCAAGCCAAAAATAGAGAATATTATTATCAGGCGGCCTTCTTTAATTCCTCCTTGCAAATATATTCACGGCCTTCTGTTAACATCCTGAAGATCACTTTTATCAACTGTCTGGCAAGGCACCGCAGCGCGTGGTTATGATCTTTTCCTTCAGCCCTCTTTTTATCATAATAGGTTTTGGATTCCTGCACATATCGTATCGTGCAGCCAGCTATATCTATCATCGTTGCTTTGCAGATACTGTTTGCTTTATATACGGCCTTCGTTTTCTCACTTTTCCCGGAGTCGTCGTCTACACAAGCCACTCCGCAGTACACCGCAACCTGACTTTCCCTGTCGAACCTGTTGATATCCCCGAGCTCTCCTATCAGTCGGCTTGAGAGTTTTGTCCCTACTCCCATAATGCTCCTCAACAGCATCACCTCTGAGCTCTTTTGCCCTGTCTTGTCCAGTTCCTTGTCTAACAGCTCAATCTCTTCCATGAGCTCCAACAGCCGCCGACAACATGAGGATATAATCGGTTTGTAAATCTCCGCCAACTCCTCCACGTACTGTATATTACGGAGTCCTTCTACGACGGGGACGGCTGTTTGCTTCCCTATTGTGTCTATTTTCAGTAACGCCCCAAGAGTGATCTTTTTATATCCGCGAAAATCAGGGTATCTCTTCAGGAGCTGTAACAGCTTTTTGCTGTTTGTATCTCCAAATTCCAATATGTCGGGACATACCTCCAGCAACCTCTTTCTCAGCCGGTTCTGTAACCTGGTTTTCTCGTCTATCAAACTCTGTTGATGCCTTGAGAGTATCTTGAGCTTTTCATTGACTGCCGGCGTTTTCTCTACTTCTATAAACGCCTTTTCTTCCACATCCATATGATCTTTCAATTTCAACATCTTTGCCAGCATCTTTGCGTCTCTTCTGTCGTTGCGCCACTCCGCTCCGAATACTTCGCGAAACCGCCTTAATTTCAGATTGTCCACGTTGTACAGTTTAAACCTGCTCTCTAAAAGTATCCTGTCAAAGGGAGCTCCATACCAGTTCTTCCCTTCTATCGCAAAGGCTATTTCCCCTTGAGCTTTTTCTTCGAGGTCTCTGAATTGATCTATCACTTTGTGGAATTCTTTGAAGCTGTGCGCTACCTTCCGATCATATAATACCTTCCCTTACCATCCAGGATTATCACGTGATGGCTTTCGCTCCCTATGTCGATTCCGCCGAATAAACTCTTCATCTGCCTATCCTCCTTTGTGCGTTAGATAGTTCTATGGCTTTGCCATTACCGTTTGTCCGTCTATAATAGCCACCAACGGCATCTTCCCATTAGACAGGGTACTGGCCGGGAGCATCCGGCAGTTCAGGCCAAGTCACTTTTGACGGACCCCGCTAGCCACAAATGCTCCCGCTGCCACTCTCTTATCTTAATTTTATTGCATAAAGAAGGCTTTTTGTCCTACTCTCTATTTCTCCTCTCTTTTCTATTATAGACCCCGCCATATTATAGACCCCGCCACCGCCATAATTATCTCTTTCGGCCTAAGGAGTCTGTAGAAAAAGACTTTTTTGTAATCCCTCTGTCCTTTGCGCTGCTCTTTCTGAGAAGAGAAATTACTCCAGAGGGTCTGTTTGGATAATGGTGCCACTATCCCCCACGGCGACAAAAGTGCCATTGCCATAGGCCACCCCATTCAACGATTGAGATGTCCCGGAGTTTCTGGATGTCCACGTTACGCCATCAGGGGAGGTGAAGATAGTGCCCGCAGGTCCCACGGCGACAAAAGTGCCATTCCATAGGTCACGCCATACAAAGAGGAAGATGTTCCCGGATTTCTGGATGTCCACGTTACGCCATCAGGGGAGGTCAGGATGGCGTCAGAATATCTCGCATACGTCACGGCGACAAAAGTGCCATTGCCATAGGACACGCCATACAAAGAGAAAAATGTTCCGGAGTTTCTGGATGTCCACGTTACGCCATCAGGGGAAGACAGAATAGAGCCAACATCCCCCATAGCGACAAGAATACCATTGCCGTAAGTCACCCCAAAAAAATTGCCTTGCGGTAAAGGATTTCGCAAGTGCCAGTTAGCAAGAGGATCGCTGGAGGTGGCTGGTGGGGGAGCGTCAGACCCACCGCCACCACCACACGCATTGAGAAGACCTGTCAGACATACAAACAAGACAAATAGAATTGATCCTCTTTTCATATCATCCTCCAACTTTTCTCCGTGCATTCTTTTTCGAACTGCACTGCTTTTCAGATTTTAGTTTTGCACAACCAATCCCCAATGTTGATTTGCGTTAATAATAATACCATTTAATCTGTCACAGGAAAGCAAATATTCAGGAAGCGTCTGATGTCCTTTCCTCTTCATTTCTGTTGAATACCAGCCGTAACATACCTGTCTCCAAATTTTATCACGGGTGTTTGTTCAAAAGGGTTTCTCGCATTTATTCAAAAAATAAAACCTCTGCGGGCTTCTGTGGGAAAGTGAAAAAAGTTCGGGAACATTGCTTTTACAGACTTGTTTAGAACTTCTGCGAAGACAGCTGTAGAGGATAGGGAGAAGTTAAGGTTCCGAAATTCTTCGGAATAGGGTCCGGGCTAAGCAGCATATGCAACTCAGCCGAAATATTTTTTAAAACGTCAATGTTACGAGGCATTTGAATTCAGGCCATCACTTTGGTCATACTGAATCATGAAGACTACGATCGTGTGCGGTCTGTTGGGATCAGGAAAGACTACCTTCATACAGAACTTTCTCAGGGGCGGCAGGGAAAAGGCTGTTGTTCTTGTGAATGACTTCGGCAAGGCCGGCATTGACGGTGAGATATTCTCGGCAAGCGGCGTGGAGTCGGTTGAGCTGCCAAGCGGCTGTGTCTGCTGCACGCTTAAGGCAGACCTTATTACAACAATAGAAAAGATTATCACTGCCTTTGCGCCGGAGCATCTCCTTATCGAGCCGAGCGGCATAGCCTCGCCATCCGGCGTGCTTGAAGCGCTTGATCTCCTCAGAATAAGCCCTGTCATGGTTATAGGCATAATTGACGCAACAGAGTTCATCGACCTCCACGAGGCAGAGATGTATGGAAGTTTTTTTCAGGACCAGGTAGTCAGCTCGGACATAATTCTCATCAATAAAACAGATCTTGCAGAAGAAGAGAAAATAATGAGGACAATAAGCCTCGTCGGTGAAATAAACCCCGGTGCGATAACCTTCCGCACAGTGCAGGCCATCCTGGAAGGGCCTGTCCTGGATCCCCCTGCCGGAAAGCGCGTGATACAAAGTCATTCTTCTCATCTGCACTTTGATTCCGTCTCTTTCAGGCTGGAGAAGGCAGCGGATTTCTCATCGCATCAGAGATTCTTTCAGGCGATGAAAGACGGGGTCTACGGCAATATCGTGCGGGCAAAAGCCCTTGTCAGTACAGAGCAGGGGCCTTTCCGCTTTGATCTTTCCTATGGGAATATTGATTCGGCCTCTCTTGCTTCGTCGCCGCGGGAGAGCAGGCTGGTCATTATCGGCGACCACCTGGATAAAGAGGCCATAAAAAAGGCACTGGATACCGGATCAAGTCCGGCATGACGTATTCTATATTTTTCATTGTTGGAAATTCGGCTCTTTCGGGACTTATGTGGAAAGTGCCGGATTGGGATGGACGCAGGGATAATGAGACCCCTTCGGAAATCTCAGTGCCGCGACCGAGGCTGAGGGAAGAGGCGCGGTGACTGTTCGAAGTCCGGAACCGGGAGTGACGCGTCCTTGCCGGACGAGTTTCAGCGCGCCCCTGAATCCGACCGAGCGGGGCGTGAAGAGATTTCCGCGGGGCGCCGGTCTTTGGCTCCACCTTTCTTGGAGCGAGCAAGAAAGGCGGACAGGGTCCGGGGCGGAGCCCCGAAGAAAGAACGCCTCCTTCGCTTCGTTCAGGTGACAATCTATTTGTAAAGAAGCGTGGACGTACTACACGAGCATCTCCATGAACTCTGTGTTTTTCTTTATGCTTTTTTTTGGGTCAACTGATCCCGTATTTTTTCAGCTTCAGATAAAGCGTCTTCCGGTCTATGCCGAGCATCTGGCTGGCCTTTGACTGGTTGCCGTCTGCTTCACGCAATACCTTCAGGATATGGTCTTTTTCCATGTCTTCAAGTGAGGGGTTGGCACGGTAATCTTTCCCGGTATGTACGGCCGGCAACGATATATCCTCTTTCCCTATTTTTTCAGAGTCGCAGAGTATCACGGCACGCTCTATAATGTTTTCGAGCTCTCTCACATTACCGGGCCAGTCGTACGCCCTGAAGAGATCCAGCACGCCGGGCACAAAGCCGGAAATGGATTTTGCCAGTTTAAGGCTGTATTTTTTCAGGAAAAAGCCGGAAAGTTCAGGGATATCCTCTTTCCTCTCCCGAAGAGGCGGAATGCTTATATTGATTACATTCAACCGGTAATAGAGGTCCTCCCTGAAACGTCCTGACGCGATAAGTTCAGACAGGTCTTTGTTTGTGGCCGCGATAACCCGGGTATCTACGGTGAGGACCTTGTTCCCGCCGACCCTCCTGTATTCTCCTGAATCGAGAAAGCGGAGCAGGTTCGCCTGAAGACCAAGCGGCATCTCGGCGATCTCATCGAGAAACAGGGTCCCCTTGTCCGCCACTTCCACGAGTCCATGCTTTGCCTGGTAAGCGTTGGTAAAAGCGCCTTTTTCATGGCCGAAGAGTTCTGATTCTATGAGATTTTCAGAGAATGCCGCGCAATTCAGGGCGATGAAAGGGAAGCCGCTTCTCCTGCTGTGCTGCCAGACATTGTTGGCTATGAGCTCTTTTCCTGTCCCGCTTTCGCCCTGTATCAGAACAGTGGAGTCCGTCGGAGCGATCTTCCTGACCATGGAAAGGATGCTCCTGAACTGGGGACTTTTGGCGATGATATCGGAAGATGTTTCCTGCCTCACCAATTCCTGCTGAAGCAGCTGGTTCTTCAGTTTCAGCCGTCCAAACTCATGGGCCCTGTTGATGATGACCACAAGTTCGTCGAGTTTGTAGGGTTTTGAGAGGTAATCATATGCGCCGTGCTTCATCGCCTCGACCGCGGTTTCTACCGTGGCCCTGCCGGTCAGCACAATGATCACCGGAGCCGCAGGGTCCTGCCTGAGCTTTTTCAGGAGCGAAATGCCGTCAATGCCGGGCATGACAATATCGAGCAGAACCACATCGTACGTATTGATTTTTATCAACTCTGACGCGGCATCACCGTCCGGGGCGGTTTCCACGGAAAAGCCCTTTCGCGGCAGCTCTTTCATGAGAAGTCTTCTCATGGGCTCTTCGTCATCGACTGCGAGTATCCTAATCATTTTTTCCTCTTGCCGGGAATCGTATCGTGAAGGTGGTCCCCCGGCCTGCTTCGCTTTCCACATCAATGGTACCTCTATGCGCCTCGACTATTTTATGACAGATCGAAAGTCCAAGTCCTGACCCCTCACCTACCGGCTTTGTAGTGAAGAAGGGATCGAATATCTTTTCAAGGATTTCGCCGGTATCCCGACCCCGTTATCAGTAACCGATACCTTTATACCGTCCCTGTCTTTTCCTGACGCGTCCATCTCCGTGGTGATAATGATGCTGCCGCCGGCAGGGGTAAAATACATCGAGTTAATAATGAGGTTCATGAAGAGCTGACGGAGGTTGCCGGGGTCGGCGTGTATCTTGGGCAGGTCCCTGTTGAGCTTCAGTTCAATGTGGTGTTTCAGCTGCTTGGCCTTGTGATTAACGAGGAGTATCACCTCTTTTATCAGCTCGTTGATGTCCAGATCACGGAACGTACCGCCCGACGGCCGCGCAAAATCAAGAAGGCTTCTGAGAATCCCCTTGCATCTGAATATCTCGTTATGGATTGTTTCGAGATATTCGGGAAAGTCCTCAAAGTCTTTATTCCTGATGAGGGACGGCTCTTTTGCCCTGTCGAGAAGCGCCTCCGCGTAGCCGGCGATGATGCCGAGCGGATTATTGATCTCATGCGCGATTCCGGCAACCAGGGTCCCCAGGGAGGCCAGCTTCTCGGAGCGGATGAGCTGCTGTTCAAGCTGCTTACTGGCAGTGACATCCTTGAGATAGTGGACGATCGAGTAGAGTTGTCCTTCTTCGTCCAGGAGTGGGTATGCCCAGAAATGGAAGATGCTCCTGCCTGTTCCCTTAAGTTCACGGAAGGACGGCTGTTTTGTGCGTATCGTATCCGCGCAGAGACAGTCGGTCTGGTGTATTCCGATTTTATCCAGGAGTTCCCAGCATATTTTTTCGGTAATTTCGGCTGACGAGAAACCTGTTTTGGAGAGTAATGTAGCATTGGCGCGCAGAATGTGCTGCTTCCCATCCTCTATCCATACCATGTCGGTAATGGCGTCAAAGGTCTTCTCCCACTCTTTCTTTTCTTTTGAAATCTGTTCAAACAGCAGGGCGTTTTCCAGGGCGATCGAAATATGCTTGGCAACGGGTACCAGTACGTTGAGATCTTTCTCCGAATATTTTGCAGGCTCAGTGCTGTCGAGGTTGAAGACCCCGAGCGGCCTGTCATAAAAGAGGGGGATGCTGATCGTAGATCTGATGCCCTCCCGGAGCAGTTTCCTGTCCAGAACAAATTCTGTTTCCCGCAGATCGTAGTTTATCAAGGGCCGGTTATTTTTGAAAACCCATCCGGAACTCGTGCCCTCTATCGGAGCCCTGGCACCTTTCTTCATGACTGTCTTCATTTCAGTGTCAAGGGCAAAGATGATGAGATTTCGGTCCTTTTCATTATAGAGAAGGAGGCTAGCCCTGTTGTAATCGACTATCTTTCTTAACTCTGATACCATCATCCGAAAGATAGTGCCGATGCTCAGACTCGAATTAATGAGGCTGCTGAGTTCATTGATGAGTTCTATCTCGTCCATCTTGTTCTGAAGCTGTTTGATGAGGCGCGAATTCTCAATCACAGCCTCGAATTGGCTGCTGATGGTGGACTGCCGACCTGATATCTCCTGAAGGACAACAAGCCTCTGCTCATGGTTATGGCAGGGGAGGATGGATACCTGTGCGATGAAGGAAGTGCCGTCCTTTCTCTTGCAGGACGATTCATACTGTATGGCGTCTTTCTGTCCTGCAGGGAATGCTGCTTGTGCTGGAAAGAAGGCGCCGGGATGGATACTGCTGTCCGTGTTTTTGACAAGGGTAATAAGAAACCGGATATTCTGACCGGCTATATCATGAGCGGAATATTGTAAAACAGTGCCTGCGGCAGTATTGCACGCAATAACTTTCTCACTCTTATCGATGAGAAGGGCAGGAATGTGAAGAGAATCAAAAGTGTCCAGGAGAAGGGAAGATGCACTGCTTATAACATCATTCATTTTTTCATTATAACATACAGCTTTATCCAGCTCTTTAGCTCTGGAGGTTGGGAGATATTCCGATAATCATCGCATACTGTTTCGATACTGTCAGTGAGCGCTCCCCCAGAAGTCCCTTAACCCCTGGGCTAATTCCTCGGGAAGGGTAATGATCAACTCAGACTGAAGGAGCTTCTGGAGGAAATAGTCGTCGTTGCGGTAGTTCGGGTAGAGGTTCTGTCTGTTAATGATTTTCAGGAGACAACGAGAGCCTTCTCCTGGATGGGATTTTTTCAGGGAAAAAATGGAGTAGTTGAAGCTCAGATATCCGAGTTTTTCATAAAACGATAACACCTTCGAAATACCACGCGAAAGATCCAGAAGGTCTGTCTCCGAAATAAGGGCGAAATCGCTTTCTCCTTCATGGATTGCGATTACTTCATTACTCCCTGTCGGGGAGAACGCGGTCATCCAGTGCCATCTGCCGGTTTGTGTGATATATCTTGACCCCGTTTTCTTTTCCTCCTCGATCAGATCATTATGATAGGACGAACTGTTTTTTTGGTAGTATGATCCGCAGGCACCGAGAAGCCTTTCATGATATGAATAGGCAACAGGAGATATCAGCATCTGGAGGTGAGGGTGGACCAGTGAGGCCCCTGCCGGGAAGAGATAATTGGCATTGACAACAGCATAGACCGCTGAAGGATCATGCTGATACACTGAGGTGAGAAACTGAGACGTTGCTGCAAGACCATTGACGATCAGTTCAGGACTGAACTCGGATAACTTCAGAAAGTGGGCCTTGCTCAGTGCTATAACCGGATGGTATTTGGCGATAGAGAAAAGGTTGGGAAAGAGGAGGGCCTCTCCTATCCGCAGGCGACCTTCAGGGAGCAGATCCGAAGGATAACGGGGTGTGACTGCCTCGACCTTGTCAGGGCAGAAGATGCATGTTTCAGCGCTTGTCTCTATCAGCCTCTTTATAAGGTCAGGATCGTTATTGCCAAAAAAGAATTTTGCCTTGTCTTTCAGAAACGGGTTATATACACTGGTATCACCCAGAAGCGGGTCTTTCCGGATTTCGACCTCATGGGATTCTTCGGTAAAGTTGTTATAGGGGTTCTTAATGCTGAATACCGATGAGGTGGTCTCAAATACTATCCTCGACATATTTCCTCCGTTTTATCGTATGTTTCTTAAAGACTACCGCTCTTTCAGCAAAGTTGCAATATAGCGGGATATTGTACTCAAACGTTAGCAATAATCTCCTCATAACTTCCCCTTGCAATCCGCAAGAATTTCAATTTTCTATAGCTGAGAAGCACCCCTCCGGGTCAACAGGTATTGGGAAACTGAACGGTTGAAGAACCCATCTGGAACGGGTGGGATATCGCATTTGTATGGAACTTATACACTGCCTTGACAATGCCCGGACATCTGCTACAATTTCTTTAAGACATAATTCTTATGAAAAGGAGACAAAACCATGGATTTGAAATTGACTAACCTTGAGGCTGTCGCCGTCTTGACCGCACTGCAGCATTACCAGAAAGAAGTAGAAAAAATGGCGGATGAAAAAGGTGTTCAGATCGAAAAAAACACATTAAAGGGCCTTATCAGCAAGCTGGAGTCAATGCCTCCCGGCGAAGTTACGTAGACTACATGCGGACATGGGTTGCCTGGCCCGGAACACGTGACCAAAGAATACCCGTTTGTACATTTGCGCTGACCAGTGTCTTAAACAATTTAACAGCATGATAGGAGGTGTTCAATGCCTGTGCTCGAATATGCAGGTTTAAAAATAAATGTTGATGACGAAGGCTATCTCGAAAACGCGGATGACTGGAACGAAAAGGCAGCGTGTGCGTTGGCAGAGAAAGAAGGCGTTGATGAGCTTACCGAAGACCGGCTGGAAATCATCAGGTTCCTGAGAGAACATTACAAAAAATATAACTTCTTCCCGATTCTCAGTTCCATCTGCAAAAATGTCCACCAGCACAAGGAATGCGTAAATGAAAAGTTCATGTCACCGCTTACAGCCTGGAAGGTGGCAGGCCTTCCGAAACCGAACAGGCAGGTAGTCGGGTATCTCAAAGGAGAAGGAGGTGTTGTATAAAAATAGCCGCATATCAGTGCGGCGGAGAAGCGGATACTGGAAGAGACGCTGAAGATCGCAAACTACATCTTAAAGACATTTAAATGGACAGCGAGCGTATTCCCCGTGGTCTTGCCGCGGGGTTAGCGAGCGAATAGAAATGGAATAAATTCCTTGCATTAGATTCCCTGCGGTCTCTGCCGCAGGGTAGATCAATAATTCCTTCTGGCCTGCCATCTGTGGTTTTCGGCCATACAGGGCAGGCCCGGACAATGTATCTCGGGCAAAACCATCACAGGTCGAGAAAAGAGGAGGTTGATATATATGAAGGCTATCAAGGGTAAAGAAATTGACAAGAAATTTGACGAAGGCAAAGATATTTCCAAATATCTCGATTTATCAAAAAGCAGAAGACCTGAGCAGGAGCAGAAAAGGGTAAATGTAGATTTCCCTTTATGGATGATTCAGTTATTAGATAAAGAAGCAAGACGTTTGGGTGTGCCGCGACAATCCATAATCAAAGTCTGGGTAGCAGAGCGTCTTGAAAAGGCAATCTGACAATAGCTGATTTTAACAAGTCGGTCAACCCGCCAAGCGCAGCTTGGCGCTTCTTGCAGGGCGCGAGTCCCTGCCGGGCAAAACCATCATCCCCGAACATGGTTCAGTTGCTTCCCCTTGAACTTAACACCTGTGATGATTTCTTAGGGACAGACGTGCAAGTAGTATTCAGTAAAATCCGTCCAGAGGATATTTTGCGAGTATCAAACGGATATCCCCCCGTTAAACTGTGAAAAACTGTCCACGAAATAGTAAACATAAAATTATTCTATAATTATGCAGATGCATAATAATAATTACTCATGTCAAATAATGCTTATTTATTAATGAGATGACAGGCAAATAAAATTTATATTGACATAACCCATGGGCGAACCTATAATTTGCAGAAAATGAACATTCGGTATAAAAAACAATGTTCGTGGGGTAAATGAATGATTAGGCAGAGATAATTGAATTGGTCATATTTGTATTGATAGGATGCCTGCATTATTATTTATGCGATTTATTGCGAATTCATAGTAAAACAACCCGAATTATAAAAAACAACAGCTAGGGGCATTCGGCCCAATTTCGATAAAGAATGATCAAGCCTTGATCGTTGATGGAATCTCGGTACATTGGGAAGAATGCGGAGATAGAACAAAACACTTAACAACCGGCTCGGCGGCTGACCGGGAATAAACGCTGAGTTGGTTTTGGTTTCAGATCTGCTTGCCCCGGCGGCTGAAAGACCTCATTAATCGGAAAGAATAATTAAATGGCAAAATATGATTCCATAATGAAATAGAAAATGCCGATATTGAAGAGTCTCTAACTAATTTTCGGACTTCTCGTTTTGAAGTTAAGGTATCTTCAGAAGCTTAGTTCTCTTGGTTTTAGTTGTGAACATTCAGGGACATATGAAGATCCCGGTTCCCAAGAAAACCCGTGAATTTGATATAAGGGCAAAAAGGCGTGAAGGGCAAAAAAATAACGCTTCATTTAACCTTTGTTTGGCTGTCGAATGCAAGGATTTACGAGAAAACTTTCCTTTAGTCGTTCATTGTATACCAAGAGCAGAAGATGAGGCATACCAGCATGTTGTAAGTAGCCATACATCAGACAGTCCGATTCCATATCATCAGTACGGCTTTAGAGTAATCCTAGATCAAGAAGATTCTTTTTACAAAGCAGGAGGGCCTGTCGGACAAGTCTTGTGATCAAGTTGGAAAGAAATGTGAAGTCCAGTGAATTAATGCGGATCGGATTCGGATGTTTTTGAGAAAATCAGCCAGTCAATCAATTATTACATACGACTTGCTGCGGGCTGCTCATTACGCTGGCAGATAGAGAAATTACAGTTTATTCTTCTGTTCTCCCCATACTCGTTGTTCCACAAAATCGTCTTTGGACTGTTACGTACGATTTCGATGGTAAAATCGTAGATGGCCCTAAGACCGCCAATCATGTTTCATACTATATAGACAAACGCTGGGAAGTTTGGTGGCGACGCTTATGAACGTGCTGAACGATATTATCTCTCACATCTTGAAATTATTGAACTTGAGAGCTTAGAGCAACTTTTTTCAAAATATAACGAAGGGAACCGGTTTTCCTTACAGAAAATAAGAGGATATATCAGAAAAGAATACAATAAAAAGGCTCTGAAGAAAGGACAGTAGGCAGACGCTCTATAATCATCCAATAATTTGATATTAACTTCTGGGACCACGCCCCTCATGCTTGGTGTTATATTGAAATAATAATGAAAATGAACGGCATATCACAACCACGGCAATTGACAGTCACAGGGCTCGCACTTCCGTATCTTTTCATAATTATCTTTGCGGTAATCATAGCTATAATGCCGGGAACAGCCGATCAAAAAACGAATAAAATTGGGGCAGTCGCGTTTGGATTGCCCTTTATCGCAGCCGCGATTGGTGCCATTCTTGTCGGCATAGGTAGTGCTAAAGAGAAAAAACTAAAGAAAGAAAAGATGTCTTTTATTCATGCTTTTCTCTTCGGCTTCACTTGGACAGCGCTCCTTCATTTTTTTATAACACTCTATTTGTTCATGATGATTGTTTACGGCTACGCCGGGCTCAACATTGATTAAGAAAACAATGAGAAGTCCCCAACTTAAATCGGGTAGCCGGGGGTAGTTAACCACCAGCCTCCACAATACCCGTCATGCGGGTCCCTGTCTACCGGTAGGCAAGCGCACCGGGCGTTTCGCAGAATATCGGGTCTTGGCCGGATAATGAATCACAATCCACAGTGTGCGTATAGAAGTAAGCTCCTGCGCTTGAAGAAACTCGTTACCCAAACCGCAATTCATTGAGAGAGATTTAGAAAAATGCCAATAGCCTTTCGGCTAAAGCCCCTACTGTTGGCTGCTCAGCCTGTACAAATCGCTTCCTTGACAACCCAAATAGCCTTTGATAACGTGAAGCTAAGATCAGCATGAAATTGAGAACCATTATTTCCTCAGTGCACTGGTGTAAATTATGAAATCTTTTGACCGCAATAAAAAGATTTGTCACGCACATCCTCCATGGGAAATGGGAGATCCCGGTATTGGCACTGATGTTTATTGTCACGGCAACTCTTCTCTTTGTTATGACAGGTTCTTCTGCAACAGATGAATACAAGGTAAAGCGTCTGACAATGGTTGAACGGGACATTAAGGGAAGGGGGGTGAAAGACCGCAAGGTACTCGATGCAATGTCAAAAATCGAAAGACATCTGTTTGTAGAGAGCCGCTTTGCGCAATCCGCGTATGATGACCATCCGCTGCCCATCGGTGAAGACCAGACCATATCACAGCCCTATGTTGTGGCGCTCATGACCGAGGCTTTGCAGCTCAAGCCAACAGACAGGGTCCTTGAGATAGGCACCGGCTCCGGGTATCAGGCAGCGGTGCTTGCGGAGATCGTATCAAAAGTATATACGATCGAGATCAGAAAGAAGCTTGCTGAACGATCAGAACAGCTGCTGAAGAAGCTGGGATATAAAAACATAATGGTAAAATATGCCGACGGATACCATGGGTGGGAGGAACATGCGCCCTTTGACGCGATCATCGTTACTGCCTCTGCCAATCACATACCTCCGCCGCTGATCAAACAGCTGAAGGAAGGCGGCAGGCTTATTATCCCTCTCGGAAGCACGGTCTATTTCCAGATGCTTACACTGGCCACAAAAAAAGGGGGCGAACTCGATATCACTCAGATGGGCGGGGTTGCCTTTGTGCCGATGACTGGTCAGGCACTGAAAAAAAAAACTAATAAACCTTAAACGGCTGTTATTCGCGCAAACAGTAGGTGCTTTAAGCACAAAGCCGCAACCAACAGCAGGCGCTTCTAAATTGGTATTATCTTTGCGGGGACCCCACGCCAACTAATAATATCTCTTGACGATAATATCCATTTGAGATAATATAGTATTTAATGATCAAATCATTCAAAAGCAAGGAGGCGGAAAAATTGTTTCAGGGCCGGTTCTCCTCGAAATTGCCGCAGGCAATTCAACGTTCTGCAGCAATAAAACTTGAACTGATTAACGCTGCAACCGTACTCGAAACACTGCGAGTTCCGCCGTCCAACTTTCTGGAGGAATTGCAAGGAGACAGGAAAGGGCAGCACAGCATTCGTATCAATAAGCAGTGGAGAATATGTTTTGTATGGAAAGGCAATGATGCCTTTGATGTTGAAATAGTCGATTACCATTGAGAGGTGAGAACAATATGAAAAAGCGTGATTTTTCCCCAGTTCTAGATTGTCACCCTGAACGAAGTGAAGGGTCTCATGTACTTGAAAAGACGAGATTCTTTGCTACACTCAGAATGACAAACAATGCAAAGGAAATTGTGACGCACTACACTAGAATCCTAAATTTCTTGATGCTCCTCTGCGTTCTCCGTGTCCTCTGCGGTAAATGCTTTTTAAAGATAATAAGATTATTTCGGTTTAAACCGCTTACTGTTTCATCCGGCGTAGGCAAACAAAAGCAAGAACATACAACGTCATTCCGGTGAGCATGACAGCAGTAAACCCTGCTGAGAGGGCGAACATGATCGCAAGAATAGGACTGAGGACAGAGAAACATCCGTTTACCGCAAGCGCCCATGGGATCAGCTTCGGACTTCTCTTGCCGAGGACTGAAAGGCCGAGCGGAAAGGGTATGCCCATCAGAACTCCTGCCGGCATGAGCATGAAGAATACGGAAAGGACCTTTGTTTTCAGTGAGTAGGGGGTTATTCCGTTTATTATTGCCGGGAGAAGAAGGCTGTATGCGAGGAGCATCAGTGAAAGAAAAAGGAGCACTGACGGCCTCTTGAAGATCTTAAGGTGCTGGCTCAGCAGGCTGCCGATGCCCGAGCTTATGAGGACAGAGCTGAGTACGCATGCAGCCGCATAGGACGGGTTTTCGAGAGGAAATACCATCTTCTGGATAAAGGAGATCTCGATGAACATAAACCCTGTTCCAAGTAGCGCAAAATATGTTAAAGGCAAGAAAAGACCGGGGTCATGATTGAGTTTGAGGTCGGGATGGACTTTTCTTCTGAACGGTATCAGGGGAACAATTATCAGGAGGATGCTCAGAAACAATACCTGCAGGAATATGGCCGGCAGGAGATACCCCTCTTCCATAAAATACTGCCATTTTTCCCCGATCAGCCTGTAAATCTCTCTGATGTTATTGATCTTGAGGTAATAATGAAAGTAGGGTGATTCATCATTGACCGGCCTTATGTCAAAGAGATAATCACTGATAAAGCGATCCCTCGTCTCCGGAGATATCAGTTTCATGAAGGCATGAAAGATCTCGTTTGAAGGGGTTTTTATATAGAGATTTGTCTCTTCTTCTTTAATGCCGGGGAAGTAAACCGTATCGAATCTCATCTGTTTTGCAAAGGCCTTTATCCCCCTGATTTCGTTTTCTGAGAAAGGAGACTTCTTGAAGATGATCGTAAGTGTTCCCCAGCTTCTGATCGCGGCGACACGTCTGCTGAAGTTTCCGGTACCTGATTTTTCCGAGGCCACGGCGAGCGTACCCAGCATTTTTAGTTCAATCCTCGGTGGCGGGACAAGAAAGAGGTTCACTGAAAGCATGCCCTCCGGAGACAGGTGGTCCAGATACTCTTCAAAGGCCTCAACAGTCAAGCGGTAATCCTCTGAGAACCCAAAGGAACCTCCCGGCACTGACCCCATGAGAGAAATATCTATCAGGTCAAATGTTTTCCCTGTTGAGGCGAGATAGCTCCGTCCCAATCCTGATTGGGTATCTGTCTCATAGATATCAGAAGAAAAGCCTCCCTGATATTCCCTGACAGAGCTGATGACAAGGGGGTTTGAATCTATTTTATGCATGTTTTCTGCTCCGTAATATTTTGCCTGAAGCACGGAAAGGCCGCCTTTGGGTTCGAGTATCAGCACATCTTTTTTTCGGGAGAGTTCATAGGGCAGAGATGAGGGAAGATAGGGGAGAAAGCCGAGTTTTTTTCTGTCCCGGTCGCTGGTAATCGCATAGATATCAGAAGCATCGATCGCGATCCCTGTCTGTTGCGGCAGATCCTCGAGATATTTAAGGCTGAGGCCGGGCGCGAACCTGGCTGCAGGGCTCCTGAATAAATCGATCCTGGTAAAAGGACTGTAGTATGTCTTCAGATGCTCTGCCCCGAGAAATCTCAGGGCAGCCTCGAGCGGTTTATAGGGGGATATCCGTGTTTCAATAAACTGCGGTTGGAGATACAGGGCTATGACATTAATGAGCAGGAGAAAGCAGGCAGCGTATCTGATCCATGTTCTGCTGTATACGCAAAGCATAATCGTCACGAGCGCGGAGATGAGAAAGACGGCCTGTGCAGGTCCCCCTGAGGAGAGCAGCCAGAGTATCAGGAGAGACCCGATTCCGGCCCCGGAGAGATCAGCAGCGTATATATGTCCTGTTGCCTTTGTCATGGTCGCAAGAGCGGTTGATATGACAAGGCCGAAGGACAGGAAGGGAGATGAGAGGATGAAATAATAGAGGCTGAGGTAAAAGATCTGGTATCTGTCCCAGGAGAGTCTGGCAGGGTCGAAGGGTATCATATTCATGAGGAGATAGCTTACGGGAAGGCTGATACAGAGAGAGAGTACGTAAAACGGTATCTTCTCCGGGTCCTTCAGATGAGGGTATACAGAGAGCAGGGTGCCGCTTGCCGCGATCCCGAGCATGGCGATGCTGATCACCATAAACGCAAAGTGATAGGAGAGGGATATTGAAAAGATCCGCGTCAGGGTTATTTCATAGGCAAGGCTTGCAAGTGAGACAACAAAGATTACCGGAAGTATGGAACGTTCCTTTTCCATGGATATAAGAATTATATCGCATGACGGGTGCGACTAGTAAATGGTTAAGTGGTCGAGTAGTTAAGTCAAGTGTTCACCACTCAACTACTCAACAACTTACTACTTAACACAGACCCCTGTATTATTACCTGTTATTTACAGGCTCAGGAGCTTTCAGTGTGACGATCGTGGCTCCCCATCCTCCGCCGTCTTCTCCTGCTGTTCTGAAGGACGCTACTATGTCGAGCTTTGCAAGGAGAGCAATAACGGTTCTTCTGAGGGTGCCGGTACCTTTCCCATGGATGATCCGGACCTGGAAAATTCCTTTTTCCATGCAGGAAGCGAGATAGTCAGGTATCAGCTCTTTCAGATCTCCGGGGTGAAAGGTATGCAGGTCAAGTGTCCCATTGATAGGAATTTCGACAGGATCGTGACCTTCAGGGGCATCATCATGATTCATGATATCTATAATACCTGAAAAGATCCGTCAGGTAATGAGTCTTCGATTGCATGTTGTCTTCGCATCGCGCTCCTGATTACTGTAATATGATATTCTCTATAACAAGTGATCCGGAATTAACCGTTATAGCCCCTTTGACAGCCGTATACCATACGTCTTCTGTATAATCACAATCAAAACCGCCTTTGAGTGTAACTGCTACAGGCAGGCTGAAGGTGAGGTCTTCGGTAAATTCCGATGCCTGCGCCTGAATTGCATCTCCTTCGGACGCTGCGTTAAGTGCTGATTGCAGTGTTGCGAGCGGGACTTCAGGAATCCGCGCAATCCTGACCGATGAAGGACAGGACAGCGCAGCAATCTGAATGGTAAACTGCGTTGTCGCTGAAGACAGGTTCGAATCAATTACTTTCACGGTGAAGGTATAAGTCCCCGCTGCCAGGGGAGTGCCGGCTATCTCACCTGTTGAACTGTTCAGGGTCAAGCCGATCGGCAGACTGCCTGAGGATAGTGTCCAAGTGTATGGCGCTTTTCCTCCAATGGCTGTGAGTATCTTATTGTACGCTGTTCCAAGCGCCTCTCCGGTCAATGAGGAGGTAGTCAAAGTGAGTGGATTATAAACAGATAGAGAAAGGGGTTTTGTAGCGTACTTTCTGTTGGCATCATTAACCCAAACGGTGAATTTGAATGTTCCTCCTGTTGTGGGTCTGCCTGATATGGCGCCTGTTGAACGATTGATCGTGAGTCCGTTTGGCAGACTGCCCGAGCTGATATACCATGTGTATGGCGGCAGGCCCCCTGCTATTGCTGGTACGTAGCTGTAATTCATACCATTGGTGCCTTCAGGTAAAACAGTTGTGGTTATTTCAAAAAAATTATCCTGCGTGTATTTGATAGTGAGATAATTGGAATTGATTTCATCTGAATCGAAATAGCCTGTTATATAGATATTCCCATTTTTATCAACTGTTATATCTTCTGCGATGTCATCATTATGATTACCGCTATCGTATGGTTTAGCCCATCGCAAGTTTCCTGCAGAATCGTAACTGATTGTCAGTACATCATAATTTGCCAATGTCAAACCTGAAGAATCATTATAGAAATGTCCGGTTGCGTAAACATTCCCGTTTCTGTCTGTTGCAATGCCATAGAGATTAGGATACTTATAAAGATTATTGGTGCTTTTCCCTATCGGCACTTGCCATAGCAGGGTACCTGAGGAGTCATATTTGATTATCGTGAATCCGGCAGGCGATGAACCTAAAATATATATATTTCCTTGATCGTCCACTGCTATATCATATCCGCCGTCATTTAAGGTCCAGAGCATATTTCCCGAAGGATCGTACTTGAAGGTCTGGAAGACAGTGTCTGACGTTCCTGTAATATATACATTTCCAACCGCGTCAATTGCAATGCCTCGTGCCTGATCATTAATACCGCTGTCACTGTCATAGATATTGTCCCAGAGTGTATTGCCTGACGAATCATATTTGACCGTAAGATAATCATTTTGTGTCGCGCTGTTCTGCGTAGATCCGGTAACAGACACATCCCCATTTCCATCTGCCACTATCCCGGCGGCAGATAACTCATTTTTATAAATGATATCCCACATTACATTTCCCTCCGGATCATACTTGAGAGTGAGACATCCATAGCCTGATGAGCCGGTTATATAAGCATTCCCCTGTCTGTCAACAGCTATGCCCTCGGCTGCGCCGGCAAGCCAATTGGAGTAAGTTCTGGACCAGAGCATATGCCCTGAGGAATCATACTTGATGGTAAGGTACTCGCCATCATACCAGTTGTGCGAGTAGCCGGTTACGTAAATATTGTTGTATTGGTCGCTTCCTATTCCCTGTGCGTAGTCATGAAATTTATTGTCATAGGTCTTTATCCATTTCATGACAATTGGGCTGTTAACTACAAGAATCGAAATAATCTTTGTTGCTGTTGCGTGATATGCGTCTGTTGCCTGAACGGTAAACTCGAATGTACCTGTTCCTGCCGGTGTTCCTGAGATCTCACCTGTTGAGGCATTGAGTTGTAGGCCATCAGGCAAACTTCCGGAGGACAGTGACCATAGGTAAGGAGGCAAGCCACCAATGGCCTCCAAAGCCTGGCTGTAAAAAGAATAGACGTTACCTTCGGGCAGAAGAGAGGTTGCGATGCTGAATGAAGGGATGCTGACTGACTCTGTTCCTGCAGGCGAAGCAAAGATTAAACGTTCATTTTCACGAAGGGCTGTCCATGTTCCGGAAAATATTCCGTCCCCGGCCTCGATATCAGGCGTCACGCCATTATCCAGGAGTGTGATGACTTCTCCTCCGGCAGTCGTTGCAGTGACCGGCCCTGCCTGAACCCCGCAGTTTATACTCAGGGCCGAGAGGGTCACAGGCACTCCTGTACTGATAGGAGAAGGATATTGAATGACAGAGAGCAGAGGCCTGTCTTGACAAGACAGAGATTGAAACGCGTTGATCCGTCTGTTGGAAATGGTCTTTTTACTATATGAAATGGCATTATCACCACCCGTCAAAATAAGGTTCTTTATTGTCTTTCCGTCCCTGCCGGGATTCTGGGCCTTGAGTAAAGCGGCAAGCCCCGTTACATGCGGCGCGGCGCCCATGGAAGTACCTGAATAACTGCCGTAGCTGTTTGACGGAAGGGTGCTGGTTATGTTTTCACCTGGAGCCTCAACATGGACCTTGAGACTGCCAAAGTTTGAAAACCAGGCAAGTCTGTCACTGTGATCGGTTGCCGCAACCGAAATGATATTCGGGAATATTATAATTGGCTGGATAGCTTGGATAATTATTATTGTCTGCGCTATTGTTGCCAGCGGCAGCAATAAAGAGAATGTCCTTCTGTGTTTTGATAGCATCATAGAGCGCCTGGGAATAACAGCCCGACATTCCGCTGCATCCCCAGCTGTTGTTGGTAGCAACAATATTTGTCCCCATGTCTTTCATCATCCTGATATACTGGAGGCATTCGACTGCATCGGATATTGTTCCGAAGCCCGATGCTTTGAGAAACTTGCAGGACAGGATTTTCACATTCCAGTTCACACCTGCCACCCCGATCCCATTATTGCCTGCCGCACCCATTGTTCCGGAAGTATGTGTTCCGTGTCCATGATCATCCATGGGGTTGCCGCTTCCGGTAACTGTATTTATGCCGTGAACATCATCAATGTAGCCGTTTTCGTCATCATCGATGTTGTTTCCCGGTATCTTCTCCAGGATTAAGCCAAGTGTTGGCAGCCAGGTCCTCATGATAGTAATCAACACCGGTATCGATGACCGCAACAACGACACTGCTGCTGCCGGCAGCAAGATCCCATGCCTCAGGTGTATCGATATCCGCGTCAGAAAAACCACCCGTCTGGCCAGTGTTGTGCAGACCCCAAAGCTCGCCTAAACGGGGATCGTTCGGCATGGTTTGGACACTGACGAGATAGTTTGGTTCAGCATATTCTACAGAGGGATCAGCTCTGTAGCGCTCGATTGCATCCTCAATTCTCATACCTTTTTTGAGTTTCAGATGATGCATGTATAGGGCAGGAAATTCCTTGATTTTCTCTGATCCATGCTTCTTATGGAGATTATCAGCGCTATGGGAGCGAAACCCCGCTTTGAACCTGACGAGCAGTTCGTCTTCCTTAAAGTGCCCATTCTCTCTGCTTTTTCCATGAATGATCCGGGGAAATTCCTCTGAGGAATCCTGCCTGCTCTGTTCCATTACTGCGTAACTATTATCAGAAACAGGAAAGACTGTCAATAATCCAAAAACATATAACCACAGCATTCCCTTTTTCATACGCTTTCTCCCCTGCGCATTGAACGTACGTTGCGAACTACTGTGAGATGTGAATCGTGAGAAGTGAACATTTCGACAGTTTCCAGTCTTGTCGGTTCACATCTTACGACTCACATTTTTAATTGTTTCTTCGTATCACTGTTCACCAGTCACTATTTACTATTTACTTCTTTTAATCGTTTTCATGAGAGAAATGCCGCCTTGACAGGCGCGACTTCAGAACTTTGCTTTTCCATGCTTATTACTATTGACGGACAAATGTGCATTTCCCCGCCTGTGAATTTACAAGCCATTGAATAAAAAGAATAAAATGAGGGCACGCAGGAAGAGGATCCATGCACGAGGTGCAATTTCAGTCTAAAACATCCGCCACGGTCGTATAAGCGTTTGTGTCTCTTTACCGCATTAAAGCGAGTCGTGAGACGACTACCGTGAAACGTGAATCATGGGAAGCTGAGCACGTTCGAACTTCGGGTCCTGTCTGTTTACTATTCACTTTTCACAATTCACGATTCACAGTACTTATTCCAGTATGATATTCTCCAGTATCACCGTTCCTTCAATTATGATCATTGTTCCGGTAAGGGTTGAATAATAGTTGCTGCCTGTATAGTCGCAATCATACCCTCCCTTGAGGGTAATGGATACCGGTCGATCGAACAAAAGATCTCCCGCATGATTTACCGCCTGGGTCTGAAATACGTCGCCGTCTAACGCATCAGCATAGGCGGTCTGAATCGAGTTGCACGGAACCGGCGGAGTCTGTTCTATTACTACGGGTGAAGTCTGGCATGACAGCCCTTCAATAGCTATTGAAAACTGCTTTGTCGCTGCGAAAGCGTTTCCATCCTTCACTTGAACAATGATGCCGGATATTCCAGGCGTTTTCGGTATGCCTGTTATCTCACCGGTCGAGCTGTCCATGGCTAAACCATCCGGCAAATTCCCTGACCAGATGTAGGGCAATTTTCCACCTGTGGCTGAGAGCGTCGCCGGCGTGTAGGAAGTTCCGACTGTCCCTGAAGGCAGCAGGGAAGTATCTATAATGAGAGGTTCATGTATGGAAATGGAAAAGGGTTTTGTACTGACTATATTGTTTGCATCTGTTACCTGAACTGAAAAATCAAATGTTCCTGCTGTGGTCGGTGTTCCTGATATAACACCCGTTGAGGTGTTAATGCTTAATCCAGCGGGCAGATTTCCTGAAGTGATAGCCCATGTGTAGGGTGTCTTTCCTCCTGCTGCAGTCCACGGACTTGCTGTATGATCTGTTGGCCATTCCATCCGGCAATGATGATGTGTCAATAGTAAGGAGATCATAGATTGCTATGGAAAGCAGTTTTGTCCTTGCATTTGAGGGTAAAGCAGCGTCACTCACCTGTACGGTAAAATTGAAGGTGCCAGCTGTTGCCGGAGCGCCTGAAATTAGTCCTGTTGAGTTATTGAGCGTTAAACCATCCGGCAGGCTGCCCGATGCAACAGCCCATGTGTAGGGTGTCTTTCCTCCTGCTGCAGTCACGGACTTGCTGTATGATCTGTTGGCCATTCCATCCGGCAATGATGATGTGTCAATAGTAAGGAGATCATAGATTGCTATGGAAAGCAGTTTTGTCGTTGCATTTGAGGGTAAAGCAGCGTCACTCATCTGTACGGTAAAATTGAAGGTGCCAGCTGTTGCCGGAGCGCCTGAAATTAGTCCTGTTGAGTTATTGAGCGTTAAACCATCCGGCAGGCTTCCCGATGCAACAGCCCATGAGTAAGGAGCTGTCCCGCCGGCGGCTGTAAGCGTCTGGCTGTACACCATGCCAATCATTCCTGCAGGCAGAGAAGGTGGAGATATATCCAGGATGGTGATTGTGAACTGCTTTGTCAGGGTTGAGGATGCCGCGTCACGGGCCTGAACGGTAAAGCTGAACGTACCGGCTGCGGAAGGTGTACCTGAAATCGCGCCTGTCGAGCTGTCAAGACTCAGGCCGCCGGGCAGACTGCCTGAAGTGATGCTCCATGAGTAGGGAGGCGTGTTTCCTGTTGCTGCCAGCGTCTGACCATAAAAGGAGCCGACAATGCCTGTGTCAAGTAATCCTGAGACAATCTTCAGTCCGAAATTGTACCTGACAGTGAGAAAATCGCTGTCGGAGTAGCCTGTTACATAAACGTTTCCGCTGCTGACCGCAACATCGCGGGCAGTATCGTAGGATGCACTTACGTAAGAGAGGCTTCCCAACTCGTTCCCCTGTGTATCGTACCTGAGCGTAAGATAATCATAGGATGATTCCCCAGCTACATAGACAAGGTTATCATTGCTCACCGCAACAGCATGCGAACGTGAATTTGCATAGAACTCTGTGAACGTTCTGGACCAGAGCTGGGCTCCGGAAGAACTGTATTTGATAGTGAGATAGCCGTCGGTTCCCCCTCCTGAACTGCTGCCTCCCGTTACATAGACATTACCGCTTTGATCTGCGGCTATCCCTTCACCGTAGTCCCAGCCTGTGCTGTTGTAAACTGCCGTCCAGACGAGACTTCCGGACGAGGTATATTTGATAGTCAGGATGTCATTGTCTGATCCATTATAGGACTCCCCGGTTACGTATACGTTGCTGCTGCTATCGACGGCAATATCAGTGGCGAAATCAAAATATCCACCGTTGTATGTCCTTGCCCATATCAGATATCCGTTCGAATTGTATTTGAGAGTGAGGTAATCCGGATCGGTCTCTGCGTTGCTCCGATAGGCTCCGGAGACATAGATATTACCGCTGCTGTCCAGTGCTATGCCGTCGCCGCGGGCACCGTAGGAACCCCGATAGGTTTTTGTCCATACGGCGTTACCGGAAGCATTATACTTTATTATCAGAGCAGAACAGTAGGTATCACTACAGGAATCTCCGGCTACATACACATTCCCGCTGCTGTCAACTGCGACCCCTGCAGCGGTATCATCATTCCCTGAAATGTATGTTCTGATCCATAGCGTGTTGCCGGATGCGTCGTATTTAATCGTGACGCAGTCGTAATTGGAACCGTTATAACTGCTTCCTGTTGTATATACGTTTCCACTCCCGTCGACCGCAACTCCTGAGGCATATTCATATGAGCCGCTGTCATATTTTATGGCCCATTCTACAGGGGATGGTACTTCGTATATACCAATTGCATAATGTTTTGTCGATGAAACCGACACTGCATCAGTTACCTTGACGGTAACGAGGAAATTGCCTGTTGCAGTTGGTGTTCCGTAGAGCATTCCCGAAGCGCTGTCAAGGGCTATCCCTTCCGGCAGGCTTCCTGATTCAATTGACCAGACGTAGGGCGGCAGGCCGCCGGTTGCGGCGAGAGTTTGACTATAGGCGGCGTTGATGAAACCAGCAAACACTGATGCTGTGGCGATTGACAGCGGGGCATAGACGGCAATGGAAAGAGTTTGTTCTGTGGCAAAGGAAGTTGCATCCATCAACTGTGCCGTGAAATTAAAGACACCAGTTGTTGCAGGGGTTCCGGAGATGATACCTGTTGCGCTGTTCAGCGTCAAACCGGCCGGCAGGCTGCCTGAGGAGATCGACCATGTGTACGGCAGTTGTCCGCCTCCGGCAGTAAGGGTCTGGTTGTACACGTCGCCGGTTATTCCGAACGGGAGCGAGGGAATGGTAACCGTCAGGTAATTGATCGTGAGACTGAGCGGTTTCTGAGCAAGGGTATCATTCGCATCTCTTACCTGAATGGTAAAGTCAAAGGTGCCGATAACCGCAGGCGTCCCGGTTATATCGCAGGTTGTACTATTCAACATTACTCCGGCAGGCAGGGCGCCTGAAACCACAGAACAGGTGTAAGGCGTTCTTCCTCCCGAAGCAATTACGGTCTGGCTGTAGGTAACTCCTCCTATACCGGCGGGCAGAGAGGTTGTGGCAACAGCAAGCGGCGTGAACACAGAGATTGAAAGGGGCCTCGTGTTAGACAGGCCGTTTGCATCCCGCACCTTTACCGTAAAGGCAGACATTCCGGTAATCGCTGGTGTGCCGGATATAACACCTGTTGCATTGTTCAGACCCAAGCCGCCTGGGAGACTACCGGAGACAATCGACCAGGTATAGGGCACGCTTCCCCCTTCCACGGCCAGCGTCCGGCTGTATGCCATCCTGGTTGTGCTGAACGGCAAGGATGCGGTAGTGATATCAAAATCATACCTGAGATGGTACTTGACCGTAAGGAAATCATAATTTGCACCGTTGTGGGAAGCGCCTGTCACATAAATGTCCCGTCGGGTTGCGTCAACAGCGATACCGTAGGCAAAGTCATGCGAGCCCCCGTCATACATTTTGGTCCATACCAAATTTCCAGATGCATCGTATTTAATGATGCGATAATCACTGTTTGACCCATTGGAGGAATATCCTGTCACATAGGCGCTGCCGTCGTTATCGGTAGCGATGCCTCTGCCTCCGTCTCCTGAAAAATGTTTCGCCCATACGAGGGAGCCCGATGAAGCATACTTGAGTGTAAGGTAATAGTACATATAACCGTAATTGAAAAAGTCCCTGCTCATTCCGGTGACATAGACATTGCCGCTTCGATCTACTGCGACGGCATAGGCTCGGTCACGGGTGAACTGGTGACCGTTTTCGAAATTGCCGTCATAGTACTGGACCCACAGGAGATATCCGGAGGCGTTGTATTTTATGAGGAGAAAGTCGTCGGTCTCGACATAGGTGTAACCATTGTCACGGACTCCCGCGACGTAAACATTGCCATTCGCGTCAACGGCAATGCTGTACGCGTTGCTGTACCGCCCGCCGTCAAGCGCCCTGGCCCAGAGAACGTTGCCTGTCGCATCGTACTTGATCGTGAGCGGATCATTATTTGACGTGCCGGTCACATGGACATTGCCGCTGCTGTCGACAGCGATGCCGTTTGCGTAGTCATGCGACCCTCCGTCATGAATCTCGTTCCAGAGCAGGGTCCCGGAAGAATCGTACTTGATCGTGTAATAATCGTAGTTCGAGCCGTTATGAGAATACCCCGTGACAAACACATTCCCGGCCTCATCCGCGGCAACGCCTTTGGCAATATCAGTGCTGCCGCTGTCAAAGGATTGCGTCCACACAACATTTCCTGACGCGTCGTATTTGATTGTGAAGTAGTCGTCATTGGTACCGTTGTTCGAGCAGCCGGTCACGTAAACATTGCCGCCACTGTCATAGGCAACGCTATATCCGTAATCGTTGTATCCTCCATCATGAATCTTTGAGAACACTGTCTCGAAGGAATTCACATCAATCGATAGGGTCTTTGTTGCCGTTGCCCCCAGCAGATCAGTAGCCTGCACGGTGAAGGTGAAGGTCGCTGAAATGCCCGGTGTGCCCGAAATCAGGCCGGTTGCGCTGTCAAGAGTCAATCCAAAGGGAAGCGTTCCTGAGGAGACTGCCCAGGTGTAGGGAGACTCTGCTCCGGCAGCGGTCAGTGTCTGGTTGTAGAGCTCTCCCACATTGCCTGTAGGCAGGAGCGTGGTCGTGACGCCCAATCCGGATATCGAAAGTGTTTTGGTTGCGTTGAGAGCGTCCGCATCGCGGAGTTGTATGGTAAAAGAAATAGTTCCAGGGGTGTTGGGCGTGCCTGAAATGACACCGGTGGAGCTGTTCAGGTAGAGACCCGCAGGCAGGCTGCCGGAGATGATCGACCAGATGTAGGGCAATCTTCCACCGGCTCCTGAGAGGCTCTGGCTGTAGGGAGTACCGACAACAGCATTCGGCAGCGAAGGGGTGGTAATCATGAGTGTCTCAAAGGTGATAACGAGGGAGTATGATCGGAGGACGGACGCACCGGCGTCATCAAGCACCCTTACGGTAAAGCTGTACACGCCGGCTGCGGAGGGCGTGCCGGCGAGCATGCCCGTTGTACTGTTCAGGGTCAATCCAGGCGGCAGACTGCCCGAGGCGATTGACCAGGAGTAAGGAGTTTTTCCGCCGGTGACAAACACGTTCTGGCTGAACGGCGCGTTTATGACACCATACGCGAATGCCGCGGTTTCGATTGTCAGGGGCAGACGGTATTTGATGGTTACAGGCCTTCCGGTCACAAAGACATTCCCTGTGCTGTCAACCGCGATCCCTTCCGCCCAATCATTGCCGCCGCTGTCGTATGTCTGGCTCCACAGTATGTTTCCTCCTGCGTCGTATTTGATGGTGAGGTAGTTATCATTCGAGGAGCCGGTCACAAAGATGCTGCCGTACGCATCAACTGCTATGCCGGTTGCCGCATCAAGACACAGGGAATACTCACTTCCGCAGTTGTGCGTCCTGGTCCACTGCAGGGTCCCGGATGCGTTATATTTGATGGTGAGATAATCAGCATCGATTCCATTGGAAGATTCACCGGTAACGTACACATTGCCGCTGCCGTCGACGGCAATGCCATACGCATAGTCGTCATAATCGCCTCTCGTGTATCTCCTTGACCATAGTTCGCTGCCCGAGGAATCATATTTGATCGTCAGGTACTCATGACCTCCAGACCCGGTTACGAAGACGTTTCCGCTGCTGTCAACGGTTACTGCGTAGGCTATCCCGTTAGTATAGGTCTTCGTCCAAAGGATATTTCCCGACGCAGCGTATTTGACCGTGTAATAGTTGTAATTCGAGTGTCCGGTAACGTAGACGTTCCCGATGCTGTCAACTGCTATTCCATACGCTTCATCGTTATTGCCGCCATTATTCATGCGCCACACGGCAAGGACAGTACCTGTTGAATCATATTTGACGGTCAAATAGTCGTTATCCGAAGTTCCAGCGACATAGATGGTGCCGCTGCTGTCAACGGTAATCGCAGTGGCATATTCATTATTTCCGCCACCATCGGTAGTCTTTGTCCAGAGAACGTTGTCGTCCTGGTCATATTTGGTAATAAAGAAGTCACAGACAGGAGGATAGGCGCCGGTGCAGGTGTGGCCGGCTACAAGGACGTTGCCCTCCCGGTCTACTGCAATCGCTTTGCCGGAGCCGCTGCTCCAGACATAATCATTTACTGAAATATAAAGCTGCGCTGTTTTTGTAGCGCCGAAAGAGTCAGTCACTTTTACGTTGAACGAGAATACGCCCATCGCTGCCGGTGTCCCCGAGATTTCACCCGTCGAAATGTTGAGAGTCAGGCCATCAGGGAGTGTCCCTGAAATGACCGACCAGGTATATGCCGGCAGTCCACCCTCGGCAGTGAGGACATGACTGTAGGCCCTGCCGACTGTAGCGCCGGACAGAGAGGCGGTCGTAATGTTCAGGAGCGGCGTAGAAATGGTTTCTGTGCCCGAGGCCGAAGCAAAGGTCAATATTTCACCGGTCCTGGTCGGTGTCCAGGTGCCCGTGAATATTCCGTCTCCGGCCGTCAGGTCCGGGGCAACACCGTTATCCTGCAGGGCAATGACCTCTGATCCGGAAAGTGTGACGTTTACCGGACCTGCCGGCGATGCGCAATTGATACTTAACGCTGATATTGTTTCCGGTGTTCCCAGGGTAATATGCAGCGGATATTTCAGCACTGAAAAAACAGGAGTGTTGCTGCAGCTGAGGGACCCTTCGGCATTGATTCTCCTGCCGGTGATGGTAATGCCGCCCATGGAAGGGGTTATTTCGCCGCCGGAAAGTATGAGATTCTTTATATCGATCCAGCTTCTGTTTATGTCTTGGGATTTGATGAGCGCGGCGAGTCCCGTGACATGGGGTGTAGCCATGGAGGTGCCGCTGGCAAGGTAATATTTCGCGTTCGGATCATTGTCGGGAATAAAATGCTCGCCGTCTCCATACATATCAGTTCCCGGGGCCTGAGCGATACGATATCTACCCCCGGAGCTCCAACATGAACGGAACGCCTTCCGAAATCGGAAAACCATGCCAGATTATCGTCATGATCGGTCGCGGCAACGGACAACACATTGGGGAGATAGTAGTTGGCAGGCAATATTTCATACATGTCGTTATCAATGCTGTCGTTTCCTGCGGCAGCGATAAAGAGAATCTCTCTCTGCGCATTGATAGCATCATAAAGCGCCTGGGAAGCACCTCCTCCTCCCCAGCTGTTGTTGCTGGCGACGATATTCACCCCCTTCGTCTTTAGTGCCTTAATATACTGGAGACATTCTATCGCCCAGTCAGTATAGCCACTGCCGCTCGAATCCAGGAATTTGCAGGCGAGTATTTTCACATTCCAGTTAACGCCTGCGACACCGATATTGTTATTGCCGACCGCGCCGATTGTTCCTGAAACATGCGTGCCGTGACCATGGTCGTCCATTGGATTGCCGCTGTTCGTAATCGCATTAATGCCGTGAACGTCATCGATATAACCGTTGCCGTCATCGTCCACATTGTTGCCGGGAATTTCACCGGGATTTGTCCATGCATTGGCAGCAAGGTCCTCATGGTTGTAATCAAAGCCGGTATCAATTACTGCTACGACGACATTGCTGTTTCCGCTGGTGATATCTCACGCAGCAGGGGCATTGATATCCGCATTGGCAGTGCCGCCGGTCTGCCCTGTGTTGTAAAGCCCCCACAGGAAATTGAAGAAAGGATCGTCTGGAGTATGTCGTATCGTAATTTTATAGTTTGGCTCCGCATATTCGACATTTGGGTCAGCCAGGTAAAACCCGATTGCATCTTCAACACTCATACCCTTCTTGACTTTTACTTTATGAAGGTTCAATGAGGGGAATTCCTTTATCTTCTCAGCACCATGCTTCTTATGAAGGGTATCTGCGCTCTGGGTGCGAAAACCGGCTTTGAACCTGACGAGCAGCTCACCTTCTCTGTACAGGGGTTTTCTTTTTTCCCTATTCATTTTCTGGAGTGGATCAGGAGAGTCGGCAGGGACATACCGCTTGTAATCATTATCGACCGCAAAACTGTTGGCTGAAGTGAGTGAGACGCATATCATCGTGAATACGAGCAACCACAGAAATATCCTCTTCATAATCTATCTCCTTTGAGCGTTAAATGTGAATTGCCGTGAAACGTGAATCAAGAGAAGCGAGCAAAAAGTATCTTTCATAACGCCATTCCTTTTTATAGTAAATTCATTATTTATCAGGTTTATATTTGGTTTCGAAATTATTAGACGGACAAAAGGCATATTCCTCCCCCAAAGATTTTAAATATATTGAAATTAATGAATAAGTTACCTTGAGCATGCGCAAAGCAGAGCTCAGTTCGAAGTGACAGGTAATATGACCAAGGGAGGTTTCTGCAGGGATTCTGCCGAACCTATTGAAGCAGATATAAAAAAAGGCAGTTCACTGTCAGGTGAACTGCCTTTTTCTGTGAAGAGCGTATTTTACTGCAATACTACTTGTCGGATTTGAGCGTGCCATTGGTGATTGTTAGGTAGTTCCTGTGCTAATTGTCGTGTAGTTTGATTGAACATTGTACTCGCCATCAAAACCGCCTTTGAGAGTCACGGAGATGTCGGAATTGAGATTGAGAGTCTCCGTTATACGTTACTACCTCACTTTCTATGAATAGCGTGCACGATGCATCACTCAGTGCATCCGATAGAGTCACATGATATGATGCTGGTTTCACCTGAAATCCTTTTCACCGGATAGTTCTGGAAGGTCGCTGTTACTGTGCAGTCAGCAGTGATCTGGCCGGTTGAATATGAATAGGCCATGTTATGTGACAGTCGTCCAGGGTCTGTACTTCCGCAGCCTGATATGGATGTTATGTGGTATCCGGCGTCAGGCGTCACTGTAAAGGAAGTTGCATTGTCTTTTTCGACTGTCTGCGGAGTTGATGGACTGATGGTTCCATTTGATCCGCTAATGGGGTTACGGTATAGGTATTTATCGCAAAGGTCGCCGTTACCGTGCAGTTATCGGTGATCGCTCCTGTCTCAACGGTATAGGTATTTACGGCATTGCTGGTATTGCTGAAGCTGATCCCGCAGCCGCTGATGTCCGAAACATGATAATTCACGTCAGCATTGAATGTGAAGCTCGTTGTTGCTACCGTCGTCTACTGTTTGCGGTGACGGAGTAGCAGCATCGAGGCTTCCGTTTGCACCTGCGATTGCCGAGACAATGTAGGTGATGTTCTGAGCAAAGGTCGCTGTTACCGTGCAGTCAGCAGTGATCGGGCCAATGGTATAGAGATAAGCCATGTTACCTGGTTGTATCCCGGGGTCAGTGCCTCCGCAGCCGGATATGGAAGTTATGTGGTATCCATTGTCAGGCGTTACTGTGAAGGAAGTATCTCATCATAATTGACTGCCTGTGGGAGTTGATGGACTCATGCTTCCATGTGGTCCCGGCAGACGGCGTGACAGTCAGAGCATCAACATGAATCGTAAGCTCCTTTTCGACTGTTGATTTCCCATCTGTTACTGTCCACAGTGAACGTGTAGTCTCCTGTACCGTTAAGTACGTCTGAGGTGGTCACTCCAGCAGTTGCCGCGTTCTCGCTCGGGATTGAAGCAACAGACGCCTGCGACCCAGCATGATCCCGATAAGTGACCGTCAGGCGCATGGTGATTCCGGGCGGCGGGCTTCCTGCCGTTACAGTCCATACGTAGGACTGGGTGTCGCCCACCGCGGTAAGATACCTGCTGTAAGAAACACCGGGATCGGCATCAGGGAGGCGTTCGCTGATGAATGCTATATGAGATGACCTGTCCTGAGGGTCTCTGTATATTTGATGGTGATGAGGCCATAATTCTGACCATCGAGTGATATGCCGGTAACATACACATCTCCCTCACCATCTGTCGCGATGCCATGGGCACGTTCATTAACTCCTGCATCATAGCCTTTGGCCCATACGATGTCTCCGGCCGGACCGTATTTAAATATGATGAAGTCAGCCGGGTCCCCTGCGATAGCCGCATGGCCTGCAACGTAGGTGTTTCCGTTGATGTCGACAGCGACGCTTCTGGCTTCATTACCGGACCAGGGACCGAGATTGAACGGTCTGTTCCAGAGGAGATTGCCGTTGGTATTGTATCTTAGCGTGAGGAACTCATAATTCCAGAGCGTGTTGCTCCATGAGCGACCGGTGACGCTGACATTGCCGCTTTCATCCACGGCAATGCTGTTTGACTCGTCATGGCCGCCGCGGTCATAGATCCTTGTCCAGAGAGGATTGCCTGATGAGTCATATTTGATGGTCAGGTAATCCCAGTTCGATCCTGTCCATGATCTCTCTTCTTCATAGAGGGATCCATCCTGGCCAACTGCTATGCCCCTGCCGTAGTTTTGCTTGCCGTTGTCATAGATTTTTGACCATATCACATTTCCAGCAGAATCAAACTTGACGATCAACGAGTCATAGCCGTTCGATAAACTCGGGACCTGACCGTTTACATAGGCATTGCCGCTTGCATCAACAGCTATGCCGCGCGCATAGTCGTGGCCTTTGCCGCTGTCGTAGGTCCTGGACCAGAGCTGGTTTCCATCCGGGCCGTATTTTATGACGAGATAATCGGTGCTGAAACTTGCATCGCTCCAGGCGTGTCCCGAAATATAGATATTGCCGACACTGTCGAGGGCAATGCCTTTGCCTTCGTCATCCCTGTTGTTTCCGATGCCATAGATCTGTGACCATACGAGAGTGCCGTTTGTATCGTATTTCATGGTAATGACGTCGCGGTTGCTGCCGCCGAAGTCAGAGGTCGTTCCGGTTATATAGACGTTGCCGCTGCTGTCGTATACAACCTGTGGTTCTGCTATCTGACGGCCGTTGCTGTAGGTCTGTATCCATTGCTGCTCAATGGTCTCGAGTCTGATGATAATGGAGAATGTTTCTGTTGCACTTCAGGTGAGAGGCTGCGAGTCTGTCACCTGAGCGGTAAACGTGAAGGTGTCTGCTTCGGTTGGAATACCGCATATTTCTCCTGTCGCGCTGTTCAGGGTCAGGCCTGGGGGCAATGTGTCTGAGATGACTGACCAGTTGGTGTAGGGAGGCAGGCCTCCTGTTGCCTGCAGGGTGTGGCAGGCATAAGTGATACCGACGATGCCATCCGGAGGCGGTGGTGTGGGAAGAATGTCCAGAGGCGGATAGGTGACTGAAATGGACAACTCTACTGAAGCGGTATTGGATATCGCACCGGCTGCCAGATTGGAGAGGTCATCAGCTATCTGGACGGTAAAATCAAAGCTCCCCACTTCTTCTGGTGTGCCGGAGATCTCTCCTGTTTCGCTGTTCAGTGTCAGGCCAGTTGGCAGGCTGCCTCCAATAATCGACCAGGAATAGGGCGGTATGCCGCCGGAGGCGGTCACGGTCTGGCTGTAAGGGACGTTGATTATTCCTTCGGGCAATGAAGATGTTGTAATGGTCAGCGGCCAATAAACGACTATGGAGCTCGGCGCTGTGTCCGTAGTTCCAACTATATCCATAACTCCGATAGTGACTTCGGACGCTCCTGCTGTTGTCGGTGTGCCGCAGATCTGCCCTGAGCTGTTGACCGTAAGACCGGAGGGGAGGCTTCCGCTAACGACGAACCAGGTATACGGCGGGATTCCGCCTGTAACCTGAAGAGTCTCGCACGCGGCTTTTCCGGCTTCCCAATAGATGACCGGCGGATCAATTATGTCCAGCGGGTCAGGGAGGGTGGCAGCAGAAACCTCTGCGCTGCGTTCGCTGATGACTGTGTTCTGATTGTACACATGCTGATCTGTCTTTGTTTGGACCACAAAGGAATAGGTTGTTAAGGCATCAAGCCCTGTCACGGTCATCGAAGTGTCCAATTTGCTTGCTGTGGTCCCGAAATACGTATAGGGTCCGCCAGCTGTGGTGCTGTAAAGGATTCGATAGCCGCCGCTGTCTGAAGTGTACGTTATTGGCATCCAACTGACCGTGATAGAATTTCTTGTCGCCGAGCCTGTGGATAGACCTGTCGGCGCCACGGTCTGCGTGCTTTCCCAATCGCCTCCTTTGGCATTCAGGAATGTCCTCAGTGTGGGATCAGAAGTAAAGAGGGCATTATACTGGATGTTGAGACCATAACCTTCGTATAGATTCGTAAGGTTAGCCAATTCAGGAGGTATGCTCCCTGTCAACTGATTGGAGCTCAAATTAAGGGACTGTAGATTCATAAGGTTGCCTAGATCGGGTGGTATGTTTCCGGTCAACTGATTGTTACTCAAAGAGAGATACCTCAGATTGGTGAGATTGCCTAGTTCAGGCTGTGTGCTTCCGGTCAACTGATTGTTAGATAAACCAATAGAATACGCATTAGTGAGGTTACCCAGTTCAGGCGGTATGCTCCCAGACAACTGATTGTAGTACAAAGAAAGGTACATTAGATTAGTGAGGTTGCCCAGTTCAGGAGGTATAGTCCCGGTCAACTGGTTGTAGCTAATATTAAGGTCATACAGATTTATGAGGTTGCCCAGTTCAGGAGGTATAGTCCCGGTCAACTGGTTCCATATTAAAGAAAGCGAGTGCAGATTGATCAGGTCGCCCAGTTCAGGGGGAATAGTCCCTGTCAATTGGTTCGACTCTAAGTGAAGCGACCGCAGATTTATGAGGTTGCCCAGTTCAGGCGGTATGCTTCCTGTCAATTGGTTCGACCCTAATTGAAGTTCCTGCAGATTAATGAGGTTGCCAAGTCCAGGAGGAATGCTTCCTGTAAACTGGTTGCCGTGTAAATAAAGCGACTGGAGATTGATAAGGTTGCCCAGTTCAGAAGGTATAATCCCAGTCAACTGGCTTGAGCTTAGCCAAAGCTCTACCAGATTCGTAAGGTTCGCCAATTCATGCGGTATGCCTCCTGTAAGCGGGTTTTCGGCCAAAGAAAGTGAGCGTAAATTTGTGATATTGCCGAGTTCAGGTAGTATGTTTCCTGTCAACTGGTTGCCGTGTAAATAAAGCAACTGCAGATTTGAGAGGTTAGTGATGCTCGAAGGTATAGTCCCGGAGAGATTGTTGTATTGAAGATAAAGGGAAACAACCTGGCCATTACCATCGCAGCCGACACCGTACCATGTGCACTCAGAGCCGGGAGCCCCGAGCCAGTTAGTCTTGTTGGTCCAGTTCTGGCCATTCGTGCTGTTGTAAAGGTCAATCAGCGCTTCCCTCTGGATGTTGTAGGGGTTAATTGCAAAGCTTGCCGTGACCGTACAGTCACCTGCAATTGGGCCGGTTGTATACAAATAAGCACTATCAGGCGGCTGAGGCCCCGGGTCTGTGCCGCCGCAACCGGATATGGATGTGATGATGTATCCATAATCGGGTACCACAGTGAAAGTAACTGTTAACCCAGGGTTGACTGGATGAGGCGACGAAGGGGTGATAGATCCGTTAGGACCGGCAACCGGGGTGACGGTGTAGTAGGTTGATGAAACAACATGCATGGTAACCGGGACAGGGATGAGAGGATTTACCGGGTCATTGGAGGCGATATTGATAGCCGCTTCATATGTCCCCGCAGTCTTTCCGGTTGAATCAAGGGAAACCGTAAGCTGTGTCGATACCCCGGGAGGAAGAGAACCCGAGAGGTTCCCGGTTAACCGTATCCAGTCAGGCCCGGCAAGCTCCAGCGCCGCGTTGGCGTTGAGTCTCCCGCCGGTTACCGTGATGCCGCTCAGGGCGCTGATCGGATCAACACTCTGCATGATAATGTCCCTGATGTCCAATGCGCTGAGTGAGGGGTTATATCCCTTCAGAAGGGCTGCCACTCCTGCCACATGCGGCGTTGCCATCGAGGTGCCGCTGTATGAGGCATAGCTGTTTCCAAGCACTGAACTCAGTACATCAACGCCGGGGGCGCCCAGATCAACTGTGGTTAATCCCCAATTGGAAAAGCCTGCCTTTTGATCATAACGGTCCGTGGCTGCTATGGACATGACATTCGGCACATCATAACAGGACGGATAATTGGGAGATATGTCCGTGTCCATATAGTCGTTGCCTGCCGCTGCCACAAACAGGACATCGTGGTTGTTCGCGTAGGCTATCGCGTCGTAGAGGGCCTGGGAGTATCCTCCACCGCCCCAGCTGTTGCTCAGTATCTTCGCTCCGTTGTCCACTGCGTAGATTACCGCGCTGACTGCGGCATCGGTGTATCCTGAACCACCATCATCGAGAAACTTCACTGCCATGATCCGGACGCTGTGGTTTACTCCTGCCACTCCTATGGCGTTGTCCCCTGCTCCGCCTATGGTCCCGGAACAGTGAGTGCCATGGAAATGCCCGTCCATCGGGTTGGAATCGTTATAGGCAAAGTCATACCCGTATACGTCGTCAATATACCCGTTGCCGTCATCGTCAATGCCGTTGGCCGCTATCTCATCCGTGTTTACCCACATGTTTGCGGCAAGGTCTTCATGGGTATAATCCACTCCTGTGTCGATCACTGCAACGACAGTCTCCTGAGACCCGGTGAAACGGTCCCATGCCTCAGGTGCGTCTATGTCTGCATCAACAGTCCCGCTGTTCTGCCCTGTGTTGTGCATGCCCCAGAGTTCGCTGAACCGCAGATCATTCGGTATCCCTATCGCCTTGTATTGATAGTTCGGCTCAGCATAAATGACATCAGGATCAGACGATAACGTCGTTATGGCAGCCAGGAGGGACTTCTTGTCTTTTGCCGGCACCTCCCATACTTCCATGTCGAGCTTTTGGATGTTCTTCTTTAATTTCGCTTTGACTTTCTTTTTCAGATCGGATACTTTCGCCTTGGCAACCTTCTTGTCAAGCTTTACTATCAGCTCTCCCTCTACATATTGGACATCTGTTGGAATGCCCGTTATGACAGGAGGCTTTCCGGAACGGTTCACTGATATGCCCTGAACGCTCATTCCCTGCGCTGCTTCAGTCACTGAAACGTTATAGGTGAGGGTATCACCTCCGCTGTTGGTCAACGTCAGGGTGTAATTTGAGATAGTCGGCTCCATCAGGGTCTCGGTGATCGAGATTGGGGTTACAACAAGCGAGGGCGCAGCAGGAGTTGTGCCTGATGTGAGATTTGAAAGTTCAGATGCAAGTCCGCTATCGTCTATAACTTTCAGAGCAAAATAATATGTTGTTAAAGGATTCAGCCCTGTCACCAGGAAGCTTTCGGCTGAGCCGGGATCTGCAGGGGTTGGCTCCCCGTCCACCTCAGAGGCGCTGTCCCAGCTGGCTACGGTGATTATCTCAGTACTGTAACGGATGTCATAGGAGGCGGCAGGCAGACCATTTGCTCCGTCATCTGCCGTTGCCGTCCATGCGAGTCTGGCTGACTCAAAAGCAGTTCCTGAAACAGCAAGGTCGCTTACCGCAGCAGGGGCTGTCACATCAGGTGTTACCTCAAGGCTGGCAGGCACACTCACCTGCGGATTTGCAAAATCATTGGAAGTTATCACGATATCAGCCGTGTAATTGCCAACTTCCAGATCTACTGAGTTGTAAGTCAATATGATCTCCTGCGATCCACCCGGAGGAATAGCTCCCGAGGTGATGTTTGGGGCAAGCCATGAGCCCTCTGATACCTCAAGGGCATAACTGATGGCATTAATTAATATCTGGCCGGCATCCCACCCCCATGCGTACGCAGCCTCAAGAGTTATTCCGGAAGCAATGATCCTTCCCGAACCTAAGCGGTATTCAATTGTAGTCTGCCCGTTAGCAGCATCTCTCGTAACCAGGCTAGCGTCTCCCGGGATTGTGAGAAAATGGTCATGACTCGCCGAAGTGCCAGTAATGGTACCGGGTACTCCAGCCACGATGGGATGATCTGGATCCTCCACGTAATTCGTGCCGTCATAATACATCTCATGAGTGACTCCGCCCGGCAGTTCAGACCAGAATCCACCGGACCATCCCTGGTCTGCGCCGTTAAACTGGAGAACCCCTCCGGCTCTCACAAAGGCTTCGAAATCTGACAGGTAGGCAGCAAAAGCGTTATAGAAGGACTGGGGCTGATCAGAAGCAACGATGATCAGATCATAGTCTCTTAAATTGATAGAACCAAGATCAGAAGATCTTGCTATTGAGTAAGGTATACCCATGGATGTAAGGATCTGCTCATTTGCAGTTGAATCCCATGGATTTACATCTTTCAATATTAATACCTCAGCCGCTGCATTAATGCGGGTCTCGGAATTCGTAGGAACATAACCTGCAGGAGCATTCCGGGAATCCATGCCTGTATTAGGTGTATTGACAGTGCTTGCATGGAATTGAGTAGTTGCCGGTCCCAACATGTTTTGTATATCTATCTCAAAGGTGAGAATATCTCCGCCATCATTATAGAGCGTGAGCGCCTGGGTCGTTGTTGTATCCTGAGGAAGACTTACAGGCGGCATCAGTGTCGGATTGACGCGGAGTACTGGCGCTGCCAGTGTCGTCACTTCCACGATATTGGACAAAGCAGATTCCTGCCCTGAATTGTCCTTCACCTTTATACCGATCCAGTAATGGGTTACAGGCTGAAGCCCTGTCAGATTGAATGTCTCGACAACGCCCGGCTCTGAAGGAGTCGGCTCCCCTGTTGCCTGTATCGCACTTACCCATGATGATTCATCCAACGGTGTTGTGCTGTATCTGATGTCATATTCGCTCGCACGGCCTGTATAGTTGTCATCTCCTACTGCTGTCCATTGAAGCGAAGCGCTGTTGCTATTAAAGCTCGTAACGCCCAGATCATTTACAGGGGCAGGGGACACGCCGTCAGGCAGCACATTCATGGTAACCGGGACAGGGATGAGAGGATTTACCGGGTCATTGGAGGCGATGTTGATAGCCGCTTCATATGTCCCTGCAGTCTTGCCGGTTGAATCAAGGGAAACCGTAAGCTGTGTCGATACACCGGGAGGAAGAGAACCCGAGAGGCTCCCGGTCAACCGTATCCAGTCAGGCCCGGCAAGCTCCAGCGCCGCGTTGGCGTTGAGTCTCCCGCCGGTTACCGTGATGCCGCTCAGGGCGCTGATCGGATCAACACTCTGCATGATAATGTCCCTGATGTCCAATGCGCTGAGTGAGGGGTTATATCCCTTCAGAAGGGCTGCCACTCCTGCCACATGCGGCGTTGCCATCGAGGTGCCGCTGTATGAGGCATAGCTGTTTCCAAGCACTGAACTCAGTACATCAACGCCGGGGGCGCCCAGATCAACTGTGGTTAATCCCCAATTGGAAAAGCCTGCCTTTTGATCATAACGGTCCGTGGCTGCTATGGACATGACATTCGGCACATCATAACAGGACGGATAATTGGGAGATATGTCCGTGTCCATATAGTCGTTGCCTGCCGCTGCCACAAACAGGACATCGTGGTTGTTCGCGTAGGCTATCGCGTCGTAGAGGGCCTGGGAGTATCCTCCACCGCCCCAGCTGTTGCTCAGTATCTTCGCTCCGTTGTCCACTGCGTAGATTACCGCGCTGACTGCGGCATCGGTGTATCCCGAACCACCATCATCGAGAAACTTCACTGCCATGATCCGGACGCTGTGGTTTACTCCTGCCACTCCTATGGCGTTGTCCCCTGCTCCGCCTATGGTCCCGGAACAGTGAGTGCCATGGAAATGCCCGTCCATCGGGTTGGAATCGTTATAGGCAAAGTCATACCCGTATACGTCGTCAATATACCCGTTGCCGTCATCGTCAATGCCGTTGGCCGCTATCTCATCCGTGTTTACCCACATGTTTGCGGCAAGGTCTTCATGGGTATAATCCACTCCTGTGTCGATCACTGCAACGACAGTCTCCTGAGACCCGGTGAAACGGTCCCATGCCTCAGGTGCGTCTATGTCTGCATCAACAGTCCCGCTGTTCTGCCCTGTGTTGTGCATGCCCCAGAGTTCGCTGAACCGCAGATCATTCGGTATCCCTATCGCCTTGTATTGATAGTTCGGCTCAGCATAAATGACATCAGGATCAGACGATAACGTCGTTATGGCAGCCAGGAGGGACTTCTTGTCTTTTGCCGGCAACTCCCATACTTCCATGTCGAGCTTTTGGATGTTCTTCTTTAATTTCGCTTTGACTTTCTTTTTCAGATCGGATACTTTCGCCTTGGCAACCTTCTTGTCAAGCTTTACGATAAGCTCTCCCTCTACATATTGGACATCTGTTGGAATGCCGGTTATGACAGGAGGCTTTCCGGAACGGTTCACTGATATGCCCTGAATGCTCATTCCCTGCGCTGCTTCAGTCACTGAAACGTTATAGGTGAGGGTATTACCTCCGCTGTTGGTCAGCGTCAGGGTGTGGTTGGAGTTCGTACCTTCCATCAGGGTGTCGGTGATCGAGATTGGGGTTACAACAAGCGAGGAAGAACCTGCTGAGGCTTTCAGTGCAACTGTGTGATCCATTCCCGCGGCTATCGCAGTAACTCCGCTTATCCCTTGAACCAGCACCGGCACACTGCTCTGAGTGTAAGCATTCGGATCTCTTGGAGTTATGCCCCATGTGCGGACTGTACCGTCGTTTTTCAGGGCCACGGTACGGAAACATTTTCCGGAAACTGCTCTAGCGTCACTTAATCCAACTGCCTGAACAGGAATATTGCTATATAACTTATCTGTACCATCTCCAAGCTGCCCATCAACTCCTCCGCTCCATCCAGTGTTTGCGCCCCAGCTCCAGACGCTGCCGTCGTTTCTGACTGCTATTGAGTGGGCTCCTCCACCTGCGATAGCAATAACACTATTCAGGTTTACCACCTGAACACGGAAATTGCTATACGGGATATCTGTTCCATTGCCGAGCTGGCCGGTTATGTTCCCCCCCCAGAGAGAGTTGGAACCCCAGGTCCAGACAGTGCCATCTGATTTCAGCGCCATCGAGTGATCAAAACCAGCAGCGACGGCTACAACATTATCTAATCCTATTATCTCAACAGGAATAATCCTGTCTGTATTTGTACCATCCCCGAGTTCGCCATAGACATTACTTCCCCATGCCCGGACCGTATGGTCTGCTTTTACAGCCAAGGAGTGACCATCGCCAGCTGCAATTGCAATGACATCATTGAGGTCCGGTACCTGTGTCGCAGTTCCACCGGGTGTCCAGGTCCAGACAGTTCCATTATTTTTCAGTGCCAGGGCATGGAACCAGCCGCCGGCTATTTTGATAATATTATCTAATCCATCTACCTGTCTTGGGCCAATGACGTTGCCATCGCCCCAGTCCCACACTGTACCATCAGATTTTAGAACGATCGAACCGTCCATAAAAGTGGAGATAGCGGTTACGCCATCGAGGCCGACCAACGGTAACGGCGTTAACCTGCTTATTGTAGTGCCGTCTCCGAGCTGGCCCATAAAGTTAGCCCCCCAAGTCCAGACTGTTGCGCTGTCGGAAGGAATAACTGGTAAGCTTTCTATAGAGCCTGAGATAACTGTTCCAACCTCGATCACACCGCGGGGCGTAAAAAATTCACTTTCCATAATCCCGGCGATGCCGCCATCGAGCATACCTTTTGTCTTGTAGGACGCGCTAAGATCGTCATAGCTGAAATAGGAATGGAAATTTCCATTACCTGCATCAGACTGATAGGTGCCGAAGGAAATTCCTCCGCCGAGAGAAATCATTTCTATGCTTGTCCCTGATTGCTGAAAAAGGCCGATGTAATCACCCGAAACTGTTCCGGATGCTGCCCATCCGTTCAGAATTCCGAGTTGTTCGGAATAGGTCATTGAAGTTCCAGGGACTACACCCTGAAAGACGAGATTAACTGTTCCGGAACGCCACTGACCGTTTATACTCAAAATGTTCAGCGTCATTGACTGGGGATTACTGCTATCTATTACGGCATGGATGTCCCCTGTCATCATTCCCCAGGCGTGATTACCAGCATTAAAGACCGTATATCCCACGCCGGTATATCCTGCCAACTCATACGTGCCGATGGCATATCCCCATCCCGCATAGCTCCCGGTCTGGATGGATACCTGTTTCGTAACATTTAGCGTTAAAGTTCCGGATACAACACCCGTCGCAGAGTATGTGATGACATCTCCTTCATTCACGGTGACATCCGCGGCCTCCACTGTGGTTGGTGGAAAGACTGTAAACACGCCGTTATAATCGGTCGTATTAAGATTATCAATGGTAATAGACAATTCTTTCCCTGTCCCACTATTGGCGTCGTATACATATACCCAGATGGGAAAGACACCTTCTGTTGTGGGTATGCCTGATATTACGCCTGTTGCAATATTCAAACTCAAACCATCCGGCAGGTTGCCTGAATCGGACCATGTATATGATCCTATACCGCCCGCGGCGGTCAGTGTCTGACTGTAAGGAACGCCGATTGTTCCGGAAGGCAGAGAAGGTGTGGTAATAATCAGGGGCTCATATATGGAGATACAAATAGTTCCCGTGTCTGTTCTCATCTCTGCGTCCGTTACCTGAGCAGTAAAGCAGAACGTGCCTGTTGCTGTTGGAATGCCGGATATCAGGCCTGTCGAAGGTTCAAGAGATAAGCCATAAGGCAGGCTGCCCGATGGTATCGACCATGTGTAGGGCAGTGTTCCGTGGGCAGCAGTAAGTGTCTGATAATAATTATTACCAAAGGTTCCGGGAAGGAGGGATGAGGTGATCAGGGTAAAGGGCTCAGAGGTTGAAGTCGATAATGCTGCTGTGTGGTCCATGCCTGCGGCAATGGCAAAGACGTTGTGTAAACCTCTCACTTGAAGAGGAATGTTGCTGTAGCTCGAATAGGCACGACCCCATGCCCAGACTGTGCCGTCTGATGTCAGTGCAATCGAGCGAAAACATTTGGCGCTGATGGCTGTGGCATTGCTAAGACCACTTACGGGAGTGGGTATATTTCTATTGGTGTTTGTACCGTCTCCAAGCTGACCGGCATCATTGAGGCCCCATGTCCAGACTGTCCCGTCTGATTTCAGTGCCACCGAGTGCGATGCACCGGCAAAAACGGCTATTACATCGCTCAGTCCGGAAACCCGTACAGGTACTGAACTGTTTGTATTCGTCCCGTTTCCCAGCTCGCCATAGCGGTTATCGCCCCATGCCCAGACTGTGCCGTCTGACTTGAGTGCGAGGGTATGTTCAAAGCCTCCGGAAGCAGCAATGATATCATTTAACCCGATTACCTGTACAGGAGCTGCGCTGTTGGTCAGCGTGCCGTTTCCGAGCTGGCCTGCATTGTTTATGCCCCAGGTCCAGGCTGTCCCGTCATTCTTCATTGCAATAGAATGCCAGCCGCCGCCTCCAATAGACCTGATGTCTGCTATCTCCGTCACTTGGACAGGCGCATTGCTGTCCAGACTTGCCAGATCCGGAAAAGAACCTAAGAAAGACTGGCTGTAGTTGCCCCATCTCCAGAGCGTACCGTCTGATTTCAGCGCTAAGGCGTGGAACCACCCGGCAGCAATGGATTCAACATCAGAGATTCCTGTTAACTGTACCGGCGTATTCTTGTTCTCATTGGTGCCGTCCCCGAGCTCACCACTGTAATTCTCGCCCCATGCCCAAAGCGTTCCGTCTGATTTTAAGGCAATTGTTGCATTCATTGGGGCGACAATGTGTGTAACTCCGCTAAGACCGGCCACTGCATCAGGAGTTTCTCTGCTGATGTTCGTACCGTCTCCAAGCGACCCGGCCCAGTTTGCCCCCCAGGTCCAGACAGCAGGAGCAACTACATGTTCTATGGTACCGGAGTTTTCCCCTGTCGGCTGTACAACAGCATCAATGGTCCCGGGAAGCGCTCCATCCAACATCCCCTTCATCGGTCCGGTAAAATCAAAATATGAATAGGCGTTTCCGTTTCCGGCAGAAGACTCGTATGTGGAGAAAGAGATCCCTTCTCCCAAAGATTGCAGTTGAAGCGTGGTCACTGTTTGTGTAATTGCGCCCTCATAGTAGCCTGTTCCTACACCAGACCACAAACCGCCGTCGAGAATAACAAGGGGAACTGAATTCAAGGTGGTTGAGCTTCCGGGGACCCTGCCCGGTGTACCGAGACTTATAGTTCCTGAAGTTTGCTGACCATGTATGCTCGTAAGATAAATCGTTCTTTGAATACCGTCATATTTCATCATCGCGTGGATGTCGCCTGTCAGCATGCCCCAGGCCTGAGCACCGTCATGGACGGTGTAAAATGTTCCTGTATATCCGGCCAGATCATAGGTGGCAATCCGGTATCCCCATCCCGCGTAGGTTCCGGATTGAATCGTGATCCATTTGCTGACATTTAAGGTGAGAGTCCCGGAAATCGCCCCGGACGCGGACAGCGTTATGGTGTCACCCTGTTCCAGTAAGACATCTACAGATTCGTAAACAGGCTCCGGCATCCAGCTGAAACTCCCTGCGAAATTGGTAAGGGCCGGAGGATTATTGCCAGCTGTTGTAACGCTGAAGGCATCACTTATGCCGCCTATTGTCAGAACCGCAGCTGTAGTCGTTGAATAGGATCCGGATGAAATTTGCCGGACTGTGACCGTATCTCCGTTGTTAACTGTTCCGGCAGCAGATGTGAAGGCCCCGCCGTTGATTGAGTACTCGCACAAAACACTGGAGCAGAAACTGACAGATATGGGCGAAGGCGCGTTGATGCCTGTGACAGTTATCGTGTCGGATATAAATTCTGTACTTAAGAGCTGATTTGTCAGGTCAGTGAAGGTGAACGGGTAGGGGATTGTATCCCAGAGCGGATTAACCTCTCTGTATTTTAGAACGAGAAAGTCAAGATCCTCGTCCTCGGACCACCCCGCAGAGTAAACATTACCCTGGCTGTCCAGTCCTATCTTGAACGCGACATCGCTTTTGAATGTCTCGTACGTTTTGGACCAGAGCAGATTGAACCCCGGATCGTATTTGAAAGTGAGCGCGCTGAAATCGTATCCTCCGGTGTAGCTCGACAGATACACATTTCCGCTCACGTCGACTGCGACACCGTAAGCGCGCAGATCATCCCGGAACCACTGAAAATTCCCATCGAGGTCGTATTTCAGAATACCGGGAGTATTGTTGTTGACAACGTAAAGGTATCCATTTACATTATCAATTGCCGCGTCCCGAAGGTCGAGCTGTGAATCAAACGTCCTCACCCACAACTCATTTCCTGAAGGGTCATATTTTACAATGAGGGTCTGGGCCAGATATGACGGATTATACGTCCAGGCTGTACCGATAACATACGCATTTCCATTGTTGTCCAGAGTCATGATCCGGCTCTCTGAGCCATAATTGAGGGGATTGGGAAAGGCCCTTGCCCATAGCTCATTGCCTGCTGAGTCATACTTGACAGTGCCACCCCATCCCGAGGCATAAACATTGCTGTTACCATCCACAGCTATGTCAAAGAAACCATAGTTGTAATGGGTTGCCCTTGTCCACAAAATGTTTCCCGAAGGATCGTACTTTACGATAAATCCATCGTCCCCGCCTGTTTCAGTATTGTATGACCAACCCAAAACGTGGGCATTTCCTGCAGAATCTACAGCCGCGTTCCATGGGATATCTCTTCCGCCGCGATCGAATGTTCTCGACCAGAGCATATTACCGGCCGAATCATATTTGACCGTGAGGTAATCACTATCTCCACTGTAGAATGAACCGGGGTGTGATTCGCCGGTAACATAAACGTTGCCGTTGCCATCAACTGCCATGCCCCAGCCAAGATCATCTCCGGTATGAGGATAGGCCCTCGCCCATTCTTCTGCAACCGGCTCATCAACCAGCCGTAATAACAGGTTCTTTGTTGCCGTAGCATTGAAAGAGTCTGTCACCTGCACGGTCAGCAGCGTCTGACCTGTAGTTGTTATGTTCCCTGAGATATTCCCTGTGGAACCGTTAAAGCTCAAACCTGGCGGCAGAGTGCCGGAAATAATGGCCCAGCTATACGGTGGTAATCCCCCTCTGGCTGTCAGAGTATGATTGTAAGAGGGAATCTGAAGATTGCCTTCCGGCAGATATGATGCTATGACCAATGCCGGAGTGACAATAGTCTCTGTCCCTGCCGGAGAGGAGAAGGTCAGGCGCTCTGCCTCGCGCGAAGGCGTCCATGCGCCGGTGAATATCCCATCCCCTGCTGCCAAATCAGGAGATACTCCGTCATCAGATAAATTAATAATCTCCCCGAGTGCGGTCGTGGCTGTTACCGGTCCTGCTGAAGCTTCACAGGTAATGCTGAGGGCTGACAGGGTTACGGGCATCCCAACAGTAACCGTGGCCGGATATTTCAGAATCGAAAAGGCAGTGCTGCTGGTACAGCTTAAAGAGCCGTATGCGTTGATCCTTTTTCCTGTTATTGTAGTTTCGTCCATTGATGCGATAGTATCGCCACCTGACAGAATAAGGTTCTTTATTGCCCTCCAGTCCCTGTTCATATCCTCTGATTTAATAAGGGCAGCCAGACCCGCGACATGCGGTGTGGCCATAGAAGTGCCGCTTGCCCGGTAATATGCCGCGTTTGGATCTCCGGCAGGAATAAAATGCTGGCCGTCCCCATAGATATCAGTGCCATTGGCCCTGAGTGATACAATGTCCACTCCCGGAGCACCCACGTGTACTGACCTGCGGCCATACTGGGAAAAATATGCCTTGAAGTCATTATGATCCGTTGCAGCTACTGAAATGACATTGGGAAGTTCATAATTTGCGGGATAGGATTCGTTTTTGTCATTGTCTACAGAACCATTGCCGGCGGCAGCGATGAAAAGGGTATCCTGCTGTTGGTTGATCGCATCGTACAGCGCCTGAGAGTATCCCCCTCCGCCCCAACTGTTGTTGGACGCGATTACTGTTACGCCACTGTCTCTGAGTGCCTTTATATACTCGAGGCATTCTATTGCGCCATCCGTATATCCGGATCCGTATGAATCAAGAAATTTGCATGTCATGATTTTGACATTCCAGTTTATGCCCACGACTCCTATAGCATTGTTTCCGACTGCGCCAATGGTTCCTGAGACATGTGTGCCGTGGCCATTGTCATCGATGGGATCACTGTCGTGGTTAAAAGTATCGATGCCATATATGTCATCCGCATAACCGTTTCCATCATTGTCGATGCTGTCGCCGGGAATTTCACCCTGATTTGTCCAGAGATTTCCAGAGACGTCAGCATGGGCATAATCGATCCCTGTGTCGATAACTGCAACAACAACGGTGGTGTTTCCTGTGGCGATATCCCAGGCATCAAGCGCTTTTATGTCAGCGCCGCTTGTACCGCCTGTCTGACCAATATTATAAAGCCCCCATAATTCGTTAAAAAGCAGGTCACCTGGGTTATTAAAAGCTTTTACTGTAAAATTCGGCTCAGCATATTCTACGGCCGGATCAGACTTGTAAAGGCCAATTGCCTCCTCTACGCTCATCCCCTTCTTAATCCTCACATGATGTATACGAAGCAAAGAAAATTCCTTTGTCTTCTCTGCTTTTTGTTTTTTGTGAAGGTTGTTTTTGCTGTTTTCGGAAATACCGTGTTTGAATTTGACGAGGATTTCACCATCCTTATATTTCATGTCCTTTTCTGAATTACGTTCGCTGGATTTAGTTATGAGGTAAGGAGCCGTACTTTTAAGCTTTGAAATAGGGACATACGGTAAATTCACCTCTTCCTGCAGAGATGCCGAGTAGCCGAGATTTGACGCGAGGAAAACTACCACCAGAGAAAGCAGAAATAATTTCAGCATGTTTCTTTTCTTCATGATCCGTCTCCTTTTCAAGCAAATTTCAAATTATCAGTTATTGGTTCTTAGCCATCTAAATTTGTAGCTTTAGAATTAGATTTGAAATTATTAGACGGACAAAGGTGCATTCCCCCCCACGGGAAATTATTATTGTTTAAAAAAAAAGAGAAAGAGCCGTAAGGAAACGAAAGGAGGGGTTCAGCATGAAGAATCTCGAAGGGGAATCTTAACGCAGATGGCGATACGACCAGAATATCGTTATTCAGCAGCGCTGTTTAAAAAATCAGCAAGCAAAAAAATACTTCTCTGATATTTTCTATAAAAAAAACTGCCGTAGGACATAGGGGTGTCTTTTACGGCAGCCTTAAGGAGGCAAAGTTTTGTAACTGCAGCAGTCCAAACTGATTTTTTTTCTTCTTATCTCTTCATTTATCTTTTTTCTTCTCCAGCGCTCATTTATATAGACGGACAGAGGCGCGATTACCCCCCTGAGGCATTGTTAACACTTTGAAATATAAGAATAATGACCTCGGAGCAAAGGAGAGAGCAAGTCTCAGTGCGAAAGACGGACAAAAGCGCATTTTTCCACCAAAGAATTTATAAGGCCTCGAAATAAAAGAAAACTGCCGCAATGATCATTGAGAGAGAAGTAATGGGGAAGACTAAAAAGGGGAATGTATTATCAGGTCATCTTAAAGGGCAGTCAGTTCATCAATAATATAGGCATTTGAGCCGTACCTAAATGGAAGAAAAAGTAATTGTCTGAGCAAGCCGATTGGGCAGGCGGGTCTATACCTGTACCAATCGACTCTTCAGCCCATCTTACTCTTCGATTTTCGTATGACAGCGGCGGCAATCGAGATTCGGGAATGCGACCTTGTCGTGACAAAGGCCGCAGTATCTGCCTGCAAACAGATCTTCCATGGTATATTTATTCTTGCCGATTTTAGGGATAAAGATGTCGGGATGACAGACCTCGCAGCCGTTCCATGCCGTATGTTTTTTGTGTGAAAAAATTATATTATCAATTACCCCTTTGAGTTTAGCGCCCTCATCGTCCTTGGGGAATAATTCCTTGTCGTCGGGTATCCTCATTTTGCTGATCGGATGATTGGGGTCTTTAAGTTTGTCTTTGAAGGTCTTGCCGGGGACCTCGTCCTTCAGCTTTATGAAACCCTCCTCCTCAGCAGCTTCCCAGTTTATCCTGTTGCCGTATTTTGCATCCGGGAGCTTGAGTTTGGAAAGATATTCATTAAAATCGATGTCAGGTTTTCTGTCTTCACCGTAGGAATGACACCGGTAACAGTTTTTGACCCCGAGTTTATTTTTGGCACCTGAGGCAAATGCGATCTTTCCATTATGGCAGGCGCCGCAGTATTCTCCATCTCTGATATCGTCCCCCGTAACTCGTGTCTCATTGGTCTCCATGGCAAAACCGATGTCAACATGACAAACCCGGCAGGTATATTTGGACCGGTGAAGCCAATGTGGGAAAACCACGGCAGCAATATTTCTGTTTACCGAAAAATTGTTCATTATTACCGTGCCGTATTCTGAAGGCAGCTGTTTTTTTGTTTTTTTGCCCCTCTCTTTTTTTCCTTTTTCCGGCGGTTTCACCGGCTTTTTTTGAGGTTGATCTGTCAGTGCCTGATTTTTCAGGGGATGGGCCTCCTCCTTGTCATCAGCTCCTGCCGGAACATAACCGAGAGCGAACACGGCCATAATCAATGCACAAACCATCAGATTTCTTATCACTTTTTCCTCCTGTATAACGGCAATACCTTATATATTTCTGCTGCCGATAACGGCCTTATTAAATCAGGTTTACAGCCGCCTCTCATTTTATTCCCGGATGACATCGTGCGCAATCATTCACAGGGAAGGCCACACTGAGGTGGCAGGCGCCGCAGAATTCACCTTTGAGAATCCTGTCCATCGAAAAATGTTTTGTGGAATTTTTCTTTATATTGAAGATGTCGGGATGGCAACTGGAACAGTCCAGCCACTCTTCATGGATCTTATGCGGAAAGATTGCCGGCGGTATCCCGCTTGTCTCCGCTTCAAGCGAAAGGGTCCTGTTCGTGCCGACCGCAGGAGCAAGGTCCGAAAGGCTGGTCGTGGGTTTTATCGCACCTTCATTCAGTGCCCTGACCCAATCGATCCAGATCACCTCTTTCCCTTTCTGATCCTTAAAACTCCTCTTCGGCAGTCTCTTCTCAAGGGCGGCAAACTTGGCGGCAGCAGGTTTTGACTTTTTTGAATGGCACCGGCTGCAATTTTTGCCTTTCGCATCCTTTGGTGCAAATGAGGTCTTTCCGTCATGGCACTTTGTGCAATGCATGTTATTTATTTCACCCTTATTGCAAATTACCTCGGTCTCCTTGGCCCTCATTGAAAACTCGAGTTCATAATGACACACCCTGCAGGTATATTTTGATCTATGGACCCAGTGAGAAAAAATGACAGGAGACATCCTATTTTTAGAAGAGACCCTGTCCATCCGGACATCTCCGTAGGTTACGGCACGCTTCAAGGGCGGGATGCTAAGGTTCTCCTTGCCAAAGGACAAACTATAAAACAGTAACATTGCGAAGAGCACTAAGCTGCTGGTCTTCATTTATCGAAACCTCCTCTTCAACTGGTGCCGGAATTACCGCAGGTCTCAGAAAATTACGTGAATAAACACTGTCGGCGGTGAAGCGGATTCCTGTATTCGTATGCAACCCGGATTTATCGAATGAAAAAAGATTACCATACTTGAAAGTAAAAGAAAAGCCCACGAGCAGAGCGCGAATTGACTCACAAAAAATGTTACCGAAAGGAGTAAACAAAGAGGATCGTTGACTCATAATGCATGTTACCGAAAAGACATGCATTGAAAGGGGCAGTTTTAATGAGTTCACGATCGAAGCGAGAGTATCTTGAGGCAATTTATCAAAGGTACAAGGCAGGTACCCGTAAGCAGAAGAAGCTTATACTGGACGAATTCTGTTCTGCCTGCGGATACCATCGAAAACATGCCATACGACTGCTGAAGAAGTTCAGACGATTTATCAAGCCCAAGCAGAAAAAGAAAGGCAGAGTTCCGGTATACCAGACAGAGGAAATCCTTGTCCCTATCAAGCGGATATGGCTGGCGGCAAACCTACCGTGTTCCAAGCGGCTCAAGGCAGTATTACCGCTTTGGTTGCCCGGATATGCACAGCAGTATGGCGATCTTACAGAAGAAGTGATTAAAGCCCTCCAGAGGATCTCCCCGTCAAGCATTGACAGGCTGTTGAAACCTGTCAGAGTAAAGTACAAAGGACGCGGCAAGTCCACAACAAAACCCGGAACGCTATTAAGGAAACAAATACCGATAAAGACAAACCAGTGGGATGAGAGCCAGCCAGGATTTCTGGAGGCTGATACTGTTGCTCATTGCGGCACATCCATGGCAGGCATGTTTGCCTTTACTATCGACTGTGTAGATATAGCCACTGGCTGGACAGAGCAGAGGGCGGTCTGGGGCAAAGGAGAAACAGCAGTAATGGAGCAGATCAAAGATATCGAGGCATCATTGCCTTTTCTCCTGCTGGGGTTTGATAGCGATAACGGCTCTGAGTTCCTCAACTATCATCTTCTGAGACACTTTACTGAGAGGAAACATCCTGTGCAGTTTACCCGAAGCAGGGCCTACCACAAGGATGACAACGCCCATGTCGAACAGAAAAACTGGACCCATGTAAGGCAGTGGCTTGGCTATCACAGATTCGATAACCCAGAGATAGTTCCGCTACTCAATGAGCTTTACAAAACAGAGTGGCGACTCTTTCACAACTTCTTCTGCCCATCTGTGAAACTCATAGAAAAAAAGAGAATTGCCTCCAAAACAATTAAACGTTATGATAGTCCAAAGACGCCTTATCAGAGAATTATAGAATCACCGTATATCAAAGCTGAGGTTAAGAAAAAGCTCTCTGATCTGTTTGCAACTCTTAACCCTTTTCATCTGAGAAAGGCCATGGAGAAGAAACTCAAAAAGATCTTTGAGCTATGCTATCAAAATTAACACCGGGACAACGATCCTTCGGTAACATTTTACTATGACGCAACTGGAGCGTGTCAAGCCAAAGTTGCTACACAGTGACAACCTGATTATCTCGAAGAAATTCAAGAGGGGTAAGATGTCCTGTCTTCAGGGCGAGGTCGGCTAAGCTATCAGGAAAGGAGGTTTCCACGATGAGGCAGTCTGTCCTGAGACGGGAAACTTTTTGCCAGAACAGTGTTGTAGGACCGGTGTTACCCGTATATGCGAGATATGTCTAGCCTGCCTTAGCTGTATATATACCATTCGCTGCAGAGGCCTTGTTTCATAAGTGGCTGCTCTTTGGGCTATAATAGCATACATATCATGGAGAGCCTGAAAATAGCTATCAAAGGTGTTGTGCAGGGCGTTGGGTTCCGGCCGTTCGTTTACAATCTGGCGCATGAATTGGCCTTGAAGGGGATCATAACGAACACTACGGACGGTGTCATGATTATTGCAGAAGGCGATAACCTCGAAATATTCATTGAAAGGACACGGAGGGAGGCCCCCCCATTGGCAAGAATCATGAGTATTGAGATTACTCCCGAGAACTTTTTCGGTTTTCCGGATTTTTCCATACGGGAGAGTTCCGGCGCCGGCAGATTCACCCTTACCTCTCCGGATATATCGCTCTGTAATGATTGTCTCCATGAGCTTTTTGATAAAAATGACAGGCGTTTTCTTTATCCTTTTATAAACTGCACGAATTGCGGCCCGCGCTACTCAATAACGAAGAGAGTGCCCTATGACAGGGTAAATACGACCATGGAAGAGTTCAGGATGTGTGAAGAATGTGCGGCCGAATATCACAATCCCGGGGACAGAAGATTCCATGCCCAGCCCAATGCCTGTCATCGTTGCGGCCCGCAATTGGAGCTTGTTATTCCGGGTAATAATACGAAAGTATCTGAAAGAGATGATCCTGCCGGGAAGACCCGGGATTTGCTCAAGCAGGGGAAGATCATAGCGATCAGAGGTCTCGGAGGTTTTCATATAGCCTGCGACGCGACCAGCAGCAATGCGGTATCCAATTTACGCGGCAGGAAACGCCGGAGCAATAAGCCCTTTGCTTTAATGGCCCCTGATGTTGATACGATCCGCGGGTATTGTCTTGTTTCGGAAGGTGAGGAAAAGGCGCTTCTTTCCCTGAAGAGGCCTATTGTCCTGCTGCGGAAACGTGACGAATCACTATTACCTGATGAGATAGCCCCGAATAACAGAAATATCGGTTTCATGCTTCCCTATACCCCCCTGCATTATCTCCTGTTTCTGCATCCTGAACAGGGCCGGATGGATTGCGATGACACTCATTTGTCTGTTCTGGTTATGACGAGCGGAAATATCAGTGAGGAACCGATTATCTGCGATAACGAAGAAGCATACCGGAAGCTGTCATCTGTTGCCGACGCCTTCCTTGTGCATAATCGTGACATATTCATGAGAGTAGATGATTCAGTGATTAAGGTCAGGCAGCAGGATCCAAGCAGGGAAGGACAACATCAGACGGCGCAGACGCCGGTTTCTGAGGTGTCTTTTATCAGGCGCTCGCGCGGATATGTTCCGGAACCGATACTCTTACCCGACGATGGGCCTGAGGTCCTTGGCTGTGGTGCTGATCTCAAGAATACGTTTACGATTACAAAGGGACGGTATGCGATCCCGAGCCAGCATATCGGTGACATGGAAAATTATGAGACTCTCAGATTTTTCGAGGAAACCCTGATGAACCTGAAATCAGTTTACCGGTCTGAGCCTGAGGCTGTTGCCTATGATTTGCATCCCGGTTATCTGTCCACTCAATGGGCATTGAGCTCGGGGACAGAGGGAAACGGCAAAATACACAAACGTATCGGCATTCAGCATCACTATGCCCATATGGGATCAGTTATGGCAGAAAACGGACTCAGGGAAAAAGTCATCGGGGTAGTTTTTGACGGCAACGGCTATGGCGACGATGGTTCCCTGTGGGGCGGAGAATTTTTCCTGGCAGACGTATACGGATATCAAAGGGCAGGTCATCTGAAGTACATTCCCTTGCCCGGAGGCGATATGGCTGCCAGAGAACCATGGAGAATGGCCGTAAGTTTTCTGAGAGAAGCTGCAGGCGATGAGGTATGGGATTTTATCGGGCCTACCGGTCTTCTTGAGAGACACGGAACAGACTCTGTAAAAAAAATATTGCAATTATCATCTGACAGGACTTTTGCTCCGCTCTCTTCCGGTGCCGGAAGACTTTTTGACGCTGTTTCCGCATTGACCGGTATCTGCGACAGGAACACATTCGAGGGCGAAGCAGCAATCGCGATGGAATCCATGGTGACGGATGGAATATCCGAGCATTACCCTGTTGATATCAGCTTTAAGGATCCTGTTGAAATTGACTTCTCCCATACAATTCTGAAAATTATCGATGATATGGAAAGGCGCACCGATAAACGTGTCATCTCGTCAAAATTTCACAACTCTGTTTCCGTTGCAATACTTCATGTTGTGCTGAAACTCTCATTGATCAGTAATATCAGAAAGGTTATCCTGAGCGGTGGTGTCTTTCAGAACGGGTATCTTCTTACCCGGGTTGCCAATGGCCTGAAGGCTGAAGGAATGAGCGTCTATACAAATGAGTTTGTCCCCTGCAATGACGCGGGCATATCGCTCGGACAGGCTTATATCGCACGCGAAAGGATAAAGACTGGAGCTTTATGATACCTGCAGTGCTGAAAACAATAAAAGAATTAAAAGCCGCACTTAACAGGCCTGTCAGATTGATGGAGGTATGCGGAACTCACACGGTTGCTCTCTTCAAACACGGAATACGGGACGTCTTGCCTGAGGGAATACTGCTCCTCAGCGGACCCGGTTGTCCGGTCTGTGTCACCTCTGTCAGGGATGTAGATACGGTCATCGAAATCTCGAGGAACAGGGAAGTTATCATTGCCACCTTTGGAGATATGATGAGGGTGCCGGGTGGCTTGCAAGTCATTGATGGATGCCCGGTCTGAAGGAAGTGATATAAGAATTGTATATTCTCCGCTTGACGCGCTGAAAATCGCTGAAGAAAACAGCGGCAGAAAGGTTGTGTTCTTTGCAGCAGGGTTTGAGACAACATCCCCTTTAGTGGCCGGAACCGTCTCCGAGGCTGAGCATGCCGGCATAAGCAATTTTTTTCTTTTTTCCGTCCATAAAACTGTTCCGCCGGCACTTAAAGCTTTATTGGATTCCGAAGAGGTTTTGGTAGACGGTTTTATTCTGCCGGGCCATGTAAGCACGATTATCGGAAGAACCCCTTACAACTTTATCGCAATGGACTATCGCAAGCCGGCGGTTATTACCGGCTTTGACGCCGGCGATATTTTGACAGCCATCTGTATGCTCCTGAAACAGCTCGTAAACGGTAAATCACTCATAGAGAATCAGTATACAAAGGTTGTTAAGGACGAAGGGAATCCCCGGGCGCTTTCAATTATGAATGAATATTTTGAGCCATCCGACGCTGAATGGAGGGGTATCGGTATAATTCCCGGAAGCGGTCTGAAACTGAAAGAACAGTTCAGGCACCGGGATGTACTCTCTGTCCTGAATCCTGACATCCCTGAAGGGAGAGAGCCCGCAGCATGCTCGTGCGGAGATATTCTCAGGGGAATCAAAATCCCTCCTGATTGCAGGTTGTTCGGTAAAGCATGCACTCCTGAAAGGCCTGTCGGTGCGTGTATGGTCAGCTCTGAGGGGAGTTGCTCTGCATACTATAAATATACAGCGATGAATAAAGGATAAAAAGCAATGGATAGTGAAACCCTGATCCAGTTAAGTCATGGCAGTGGCGGACGCATGATGCACCAACTCATACGTGACTACTTTGTCCCTGCCTTTGATCTCAAAAGTATGAATGATTCCGCGGTTATCGACAGCGTTCCGCAGGGCAAGCTCGCTCTCACGACAGATTCCTACGTGATCTCTCCGTATTTTTTTCCCGGAGGTGATATAGGAATTCTCGCGGTATGCGGGACGGTGAATGACCTTGCCATGGCAGGTGCCAGGCCCCTTTACCTCACCTCGGGGTTTATCATCGAAGAGGGCTTTCCTCTGGCGCATCTGAAAAAAATACTGCTTTCCATGCAAAGGATTTCCAAAGAGATCGGCGTAAAGATTATTGCCGGTGATACCAAAGTTGTTGAGCGGGGGAAGGGAGACGGGATTTTTATCAATACCGCGGGGGTCGGCTTTATTGAGGAAGGAACTGACAGCTCCCCGCGAAATATCAGACCCGGTGACAAAATTATTCTTAGCGGAACAATAGGAAATCATGGGATGTCGGTCATGGCCCTGCGGAGCGGCATCAGTTTTGAGCCGCAGTTGTTCAGTGATGTTCGTCCGTTGAATGGCCTTGTTGACGTCATGCTCAGGGAAACAAAGAAGATCCGTGTCATGAGAGATCCTACCCGTGGGGGCCTGGCGACTACTTTAAAAGAGTTTGCAAATGAAAGCGGTTATTGTATCATAATTGAGGAAAAGGCCATTCAGGTAATGCCTGCTGTAAGGGGCGCGTGCGAACTCCTTGGCCTGGATCCTCTCTATGTGGCCAATGAGGGAATACTGGTGGCTGTTGTAGACAGGGATGTTGCTGAAGTCCTGCTTGAAAGGATGAAATCGACGGAACCCGGGGCTGATGCAGCGATTATTGGCGAAGTAGTCGAATCTCCCCGGCAAATGGTCCTTTTTAAGACAGCAATCGGTGGGAGCAGAATAATTGATATGCTCTCAGGGGAGCAACTACCAAGGATTTGCTGATAAAAACAAACAGGATTTTCGATAATCTGTATTATTGTAGTACCATAGTTCAAATCTTAATGTGCGGGGCGGGTTTTATGTATGTATAAGAACAGCAGAGCAGTTCTCAGATTTAATGACGGAAAAATCCTGAAGGGATTTATCATCGGGTTTACCTCTGAAACAGATGTGGTTTCAATAGAGGAAGCTGAAACACATAAGGCGCTTACTACAGATATCCACCTGTTGAAGGCGATCTTTTTCGTTCGGTCTTTTGAGGGGAACAGGCACTATCGTGAGAAAAAATCCTACGGTCTGACAAGACCGAAGGGCCGAAAAATATTCATAAAATTTAAAGACGGAGAAGATATGGTCGGATTTCTGATTGGCGATGTACCGTGGGAAAAGGGGTTCTTTCTCTCAAAAAGCGATAACGCCCAGAAGGGTTTCTTTATATCGCCTGCAGATGAAGACTCGAATAATGAGAAAGTCTTTGTCATCTCGTCATCCGTAAAAGATGTAACGGTAATGCCGTAAATAGCTTTCCAGAGGGAGAATATATGATACTCGGTGTGAATGTAGACCATATAGCAACGTTACGCCAGGCCCGCCTTGGAGTTGAACCTGACCCGGTAATGGCTGCTACCCTTGCAATCCTCGGCGGTGCTGATGGAATAACTGTTCACCTCCGGGAAGACAGGAGGCATATCAATGACAGAGACCTTGATCTGTTGAAACAAATTGTCCCTGTTGAACTGAATCTTGAAATGGCGGCTACCGCAGAAATGTTAAAAATAGCAAAAGAGAAAAAACCGGATCTCGTTACGATTGTGCCGGAGAAGAGGGAGGAACTTACGACGGAGGGTGGCCTCGAAATGCGGGCCAACAGGAAGAGTCTTAAACAGGCGATACAACGTCTGAAAGGAAGCGGACTCAATGTGAGCCTTTTCATAAATCCGATAGGAGCTGATATAGAGTTATCCAGGGAAGCAGGTGCTGATATTGTCGAGATTCATACCGGCGCATATTCCAATGCCCGGGGTGCGATTCGTGAAAAAGAACTTTTGCGCATACAGAAAGCTGTCCGGAGGGCGGAAGAATCCGGCCTCATCGTTCACGCCGGGCATGGACTGAATTATCAGAATGTGCCTGCAGTCGCTGAAATTGAGGGGGTACGGGGGCTGTATATAGGTCATAGCATAATTTCACGGGCTGTACTGGTAGGAATTGAGAAGGCCGTGAGGGAAATGAAAGATTTGATCAGCGTATCGGTTTGCAAAAAGGTCATGCGCTAAGCATTTTATCAACGGGTCAGTCAGGAACATGAGGGCATGATATACGGCATCGGAATCGATATTGTTAAGATAGAAAGAATGAAAACCGCTGTCGAGAGATGGGACAAGAGGTTCCTGGAGAGGGTATTCACTGATAAGGAAATTCAATATGCCTATCAAAAGAAAGACCCCTATCGTTCTCTCTCCGTAAAGTTTGCTGCTAAAGAGGCCTTCATAAAGGCTGTCTCCGCTTTGATTCCCATATCTTTGAGAGAGATCGAAATTCTGAACCAGGACAACGGACGCCCTTATATTAATGTATCCGGCAGGCTCAAGGATTATTTTGAGAAAGAAACAATCAGGTGCGCATACGTGAGCTTAAGCCATGAGCAGGAGTATGGAGTTGCCTGCGTAGTTCTTGAACAATGAAAATTCCAGTAAGAACGGAGAACCATGAGAAAGAGGGAACATGAAGGTCGTAACTGCTGAGGAGATGCGCGGCATAGATGAGAAGACGATTAAGAAATACGGGATTCCAGCGTCGACCCTTATGGAAAGGGCGGGACTTGCGGTAGCGGTCAGAATCAGAGAGCTGTTTGACAGGAAAAAAGTCATTGTTTTATCCGGTGCCGGGAATAATGGAGGCGACGGGATTGTTATTGCAAGAAACCTTTATAACTGGGGATGGCACGTTAAAGCGCTTTTGATTGCCAAAGAACATCAGTTGAGTCCCGACTGTCTTGCGCAGTATAAAATCGCAAGGGAAATCGGTGTTCCTTTAGAATTCAGGCGTGTTCTGTCTGATAAGGATATCCATGGAGCTGTCGTGGTCGATGCCTTATTAGGTACCGGTATAAATAAACCGGTAAGGCCGCCTCTGTCAGATATCATAGCCTTTCTCAACAAATCAGATGTTCCTGTTGTTTCCGTTGATATCCCTTCAGGTATATCTTCAGATGACGGACAGATTAACGGTGCGGCAGTATTCGCAGACCATACGGTAACATTTGGTCTTCCCAAGAGAGGACATTTTCTGCATCCCGGAGCAGAACACACGGGTCATCTCATTGTTGAGGATATCGGGTTTCCCCCTGAACTTCTGCACGCAAAGTCGCTGAAAACGCAGACCATAGAAAAGGACGACGCTTCTTTCTTACTACCGGAAAGGCCCTCTTATTCGCACAAAGGAGATTATGGTCATGTCCTGATTATAGCCGGCTCAACCGGTAAAACCGGTGCAGCCTTCATGGCTGCAAAGGCCTGCCTCAGGTCTGGCGCCGGCTTGGTAACCATAGGTGTTCCCGAAACACTGCTGAGCGTTTTTCAGCAGCGTGCTACTGAAGAAATGATCTTGCCTCTGCCTGACGATGGACAGGGAATCCTTGCCGATGCGGCTTCTGCGAATGTCATGGAATTTTTGAGCAAGAGAGGGGACGTGCTGGCGATCGGCCCCGGGCTTTCTTCCGGCCCCGGCATTACAAACATGATTTTGACAATCCTGAAGTCGGTAACAACACCTATGGTCCTTGACGCGGACGCGATCAACGCAATAGCCGGACATACGGATATTTTGTCGAAAGTCAGGGCCCCTGTTATTTTTACTCCTCATACCGGGGAGATGGCAAGGCTCCTTGACAAAGATCTTTCAGCAGGAAATTCAGAAAGAGTGGCTGCATGGAAAGCCAGGAAGCAGACCATAGAGAATAACAGAATAGCTTCAGCACTGGCGTTCTCACGGGATACAGGTGCCAATCTTATCCTGAAAGGTGTTCCCACGATTATCGGTGATCCCGAAGGAAAAACCTTTATAAACACGACCGGAAATCCGGGGATGGCTACTGCGGGTTCCGGCGATGTTCTCACCGGCATGGTTGCCGCTTTATTATCGCAGAGTATGAGTCCTTTAGATGCATCAATTTTGGCTGTTTATCTTCACGGTCTTGCCGGCGATCTTGCAGCCTCAGAAAAAGGTATGCATTCACTGATCGCAACAGACATTATAGAGAAGATTCCGGAAGCTTTTCTCCGCCTCAAAACAAATGGATAGACTCCAGTTTCCTGATATCATGAAAAATCATGTTACCGCTTTTTTTACGGGTAAGATTCCGGGTGCTGACCCCGGCAGCCTCTGCAAGATGCTGAACATTAGCCTTGATCATATATATATGCCGATCCAGAAGCATACCGACAAGATTGCTTTTATAGAATCAACCCTTCAGCCGGTAATAGCTGATGCGGTGGTCACAAAAAAAACCGGAATACTGATCGGGGTCAAGGTAGCTGATTGTGTCCCCATTCTTCTGTTTGAAGCGACACAGGGGATAATGGGCGCGATACACGCAGGCTGGAGGGGAACTGCTGACTCGATCCTAAAGAAAACCCTGAAAGCGGTGACGGACAGGTTCTGCTGTTCAGCTGAAAACATGTATATCGCTATAGGACCTGCAATACGCTGGTGTTGCTATCATGTCGATTATGACGTTCTGTCGGCGGTCTCGCAGGCAACAGGACCTGGAGATTATTCTCTCGCTAAAGCTGACAAATATTGCCTGGATCTTCCGAACGCCAATAAATATCAGGCCCTGCGCTCCGGAATTCCTGAAAAAAACATCTGGCTTTCAGAGGAATGTACCTTCTGCAATCCGGATAAATACTATTCTTACCGGTTTGCCCGGGGCGTCACAGGAAGACAGGGGGCTTTTATAGGAAGAATATGACGCCGGATTTTCTCCAGACCCAATATTCTTTTTCCAAATCCTGTTCTCACGTGTTAGAATTACTCAAAAAAGGGGATATGTATGCTGAAGGCTAAAGACATTATGAATAAGAATGTGGTAACCGTCCAGAAGGACACATCTGTTGAAGTCCTCGGACGTCTTTTTATCGAAAAGAATATTAGTGGCGCCCCTGTGCTCGATGAACATCAGAATATCTTCGGAATTGTTACGGAAAACGACCTCATCAACCAGAATAAACGTATACATATTCCGACCATGATCAGACTTTTTGATGCTTTAATCCCTTTGGGCGGCTTCGGGAGCGTTGAAGAAGAAATACGAAAAATGTCTGCTTCAAGAGTCTCGGAGATATGCTCGAGGGATGTTGTCACGGTCTCTCCTGACGCCACAATTCAGGATGTAGCAACGATAATGGCGGAACGAAACATACATCTTCTTCCTGTAGTCAGTGCGGGAAAAATCACGGGGATTATCGGCAAAATCGATATCATAAAGGGTATACTCGGTGAAGGTGACAAGCAGCAGTCCTGAGGCTACCGAGGAGATAGGATTTAAAATAGGGAAGAGATTAAAAGCAGGGAATATCGTACGCTTGTATGGCGATCTTGGTGCCGGCAAAACAACGATGGTGAAAGGTATCGCCCGTGCGTTGGGAATTGACAGAAGAGATATAACGAGCGCCAGCTTTACCATAATCGCTGAATATCCGGGAAATCCTCCTTTTTTTCACATTGATCTTTACCGTACTGCCGGAGGTGCTGATTTGGACGGCACCGGTATTTGGGATTGCATCGGGCCGGAGTCCATATCCGTCATAGAGTGGGCAGAGCATGCGGAAGCCGAATTACCCGAGGATTCTGTAAGGATCACGATAAAGGATACAGGAATGAACGTACGGGAGATTACCATAGAAGGCAACGATGAAAAAGATTGGGATTATCTGTAAACCGGGAAGGATAGAGTCTCAGGAGATATTGCAGGAACTCCTTCCTTTCCTGAGACAAAAGGATTGTGAAGTATTTGTAGATGATGAAACAGCGTCTGCGCTGAATATCAGCGGTTTCTCAAAGGAAATGATCGCATCACTTGCTGACGTGGTGATTGTTCTGGGCGGGGACGGGACAATGCTCAATGTCAGCAGACTGGTCGCCGAGAAAGATGTCCCTATTTTGGGTGTTAATCTGGGAAGCCTCGGGTTTATCACGGAGGTGAAACGTGATGAAATCATTGGTGCGGTTGACAAGATGCTTCATGGCGGCTGCGCCATAGAAGAGCGTTTAATGCTTTCCGCATCAATTCTCAGAAACGGGGAAAAAATAACGGAATATACGGTTCTCAATGATGTTGTCATAAACAAAGGGGCTCTTGCGAGAATCATTGACCTTGAAACAATTATTAATGACAATTATGTCACGACATTCAAGGCAGACGGACTGATTATTTCTACCCCTACCGGTTCGACCGCCTATTCCCTCTCTGCGGGTGGTCCTATACTGTATCCGACTCTTGAAAGCATTGTTTTGACTCCAATCTGTTCACATACCCTCACGAACAGGCCCCTTGTGTTGCCTGATAATTTTAAAATTGAAATTATCATCAAAACGATCAGCGGAGATGTTTTCCTGACACTGGATGGTCAGGTCGGGTTTTCCCTTCAAATGGGTGATATCATAGAGATTAAGAAGGCCGCCAGCAAGACAAAACTCCTCGTTACGATAGATCGCGATTATTTTAAGGTTCTCAGGACAAAGCTGAAGTGGGGAGAACGATGAGCAGAGAAACCTTGTCTGATCAGCAGACAGCTGTTATCGATGACGTGAGGACGCTGCTCGCATATTATAAGGCTTTGGGTTTTGACCGTTTGCCTCTTTCCGCGAAATCGTTTTTGGGAACGCATGCCGGACCGGTTGTGGGCAAGAACGAACGGTTGAAGGATTTGCGGGAAGAGATCGGCGACTGCCAGCGCTGCAAGCTTTCAGCAGGAAGGAAAAATATTGTTTTCGGGAGCGGTAATGCGGATGCGAAGATACTGTTTATCGGAGAGGCACCTGGCAAAGATGAAGATATACAGGGGGAGCCTTTTGTCGGGGAAGCCGGAATGCTCCTCACCAAACTTATAGAAAAAATGGGATATCAAAGGAGCACAGTTTATATCGCCAATATTATCAAATGCAGGCCCCCCATGAACAGAGACCCCGAAGAGGATGAGATCCTTTCCTGCAGGGGGTTTCTTGACAAGCAAATCGATATCATAGCTCCCCGCTATATTATCACTCTCGGCAGAATAGCGTTGATGACTCTGATGAATAACAGCAGGATAAAGATAACCTCGGCAAGAGGCATTTTTTTTGAATACAAGGGCATTCCTGTAATGCCAACCTTTCATCCTGCCTATCTCCTGAGAAACCCGAAGGATAAATGGCTGACGTGGGCTGATGTTCAAAAAGTTCTGGAGCGTCTCAACATCAATGCGTAATCCATGCGAATTCCGATTCTATGCATAGACTGCTAATATTTTTTATATCCCTGCTGTGCCTGATCTCGATCATCATACCAGGAGAAGCCGTCATGATAGATCGGGTGCTGGCTATGGTAAACAATGAAGTCGTCACCTTGTCGGATTACAGACAATTTATCCTGCGCTCGGGTGCGCTGGTATCGTCAGAAGCCGTCGATGAAAATTTATTAAAAAATTTGATTGACGAAAGAATTATTCTGATTGAAGCAAAAAAAGCCGGCGTAGATGCTTCAGGGAAAGAAATAGCCGAGATAATCAGGGAATATCAAAGAAGTAATAATCTGTCCGAAGAGGAAATTCAGCAACGGCTTGCCGAAAAGGGCATGTCACGTGCTGATTACGAAAACCTGATAAAACAAAACACAATAGCGTTTAAATTTGTTGATAGGGAAATAAACAGAAAAATCGTTGTAACTGATAAGGAGATTGAGGCTTATTATCATGAACATAAAAGACTGTTTATTGAAAAACCTGAACGGATGCAGATAAAGGCTGTCTTTTTGAAAAATAGTGCGCAGCCAACGCTGACCGAGATAACGGACCTGAAATTGAAATCGCTTAAAATTATGTCTGAAATCAGAAGAGGAGAAACGTTTGAAAAATTGATCACGCTGTATGCTGACGAACCTCTCAGGTCTAATAATGGTCTGCTCGGTGAATTCGAGGAGGGGACTCTCATCACCGAGTTGAATAGAACCGCTTCTTCCCTGAAAGAAGGAGAGGTCGGCAACCCTGTATGGACAAAGGAGGGAGTGTATATTTTAAAAATGATCAAAAAAATGAATGAAAGCTTTATCCCTCTCAGTCAGGCAAAAGAGCAGATCAGCAGGACCCTTTACCAGCAGAAGAGAGAAAATAAATATAATGAATGGTTGAAATTATTGTGGGAAAGATCGTCAGTCATAATAAAATAATAATCGGCATAGTATCTTTGTCCCTCTGTATGCTCCTGTGCGGCTTAAGTATGGCTGGATTGCAGGAAGATGAACTTTTTGAAAAGGCATACGAATACTATTATTCGTATCAACCCGACGAGGCCCTCGAATATTTTGACAGCTTTTTGCAGAGCTACCCTGACAGTTTTGCGAGGGACGCGGCATTCTTTTGGAAAGCCAAATCACTGATTCAATTAGAGCGTTCAGACGAGGCGGAAAAGATATTTCTGCAGATAAGGGAACTGTTTCCGGAAAGCCCTTTTCTTTCATATATTGATAAAGAACTTTCACTTTTAAGAGATAAAACAAACTACACTGCGACAAATCCGATGACTGCAGAAAAAAAGAGGGAGGGAAACGAATCAGCGGCGAATGACCGGGAGATAAGAATAAAAGAGCTCGAAGCAGAAAAAATCACTTTTGAAGAACGTCTGGCAGAAATGAATAAACTCAGGATGCTTACGGAAAAGGGCCTCTCAAAAGCTATTGAAGACAATAATCATCTGGCAACATTGCTTCAGGAGGCTAAAAAGAATAACGATGATCTTTTAGGAAAATTGTCAGCGCTTGAAAATGAAAAGACTTCTGCGGTGCCAGGTAAGGAGCAGAAACAGCATGAAGCTGATCTGAATAATCTCATATCCGAAAGAGACAAGCTGATAAAGAAGATAGATGAACTCGAGCGCATAAATGGAGAGATAAGAGCATCAATAAAAGACAGAGAACAGGAAAATAGTCTGGCCTTGATCAAATTTTTAAACGAAAAGACGTTACTTGAAGCAGATCTGAAGGAGAAGGACCAAAGGATCGGAGAATTATCCGCTCAGACTGCGGAAGCAGATAATCAAATAAGGCAGATCAAAGCGATTGAGGCAACAAAAACAGCAAAAGAAAATGACGAATATAGAAAACAGGGCGAAACCGAACTTGTGGAATTGAAGTTGGAAAGAGACGTATTACAGCAAAAGGCGGAAGAACTTAAGGCAAAAGATCAAGAGATACAAACTATTACGGCAAGGCATGAGACGCAGGAGATAAAGTTACAGATTACAGAGGTGAAGTTGCGGGATCTGGAGGTGGAAAAGGAAGCGACTGGCAGGAAACTCAGGCAGAATGAGAACAGATTGGCAGCAGTTGAAGAGGAACTGAAGCAGGAGCGCAGCAGAAGTCTTGAGCTTGCAAGAAAAGGCGACATGGCCGAGAAGCAGGTAAAAGAGTTCAGCGAATCCGTTCAGGCCGGAAAGAAGCTTCAGCAGCAGCTTGAACAATACCATGAACGGATACTGACGTTAGAGAAGGATATTGGAGAAAGAGACAGACAGATTGCCGCTGCTGAGCAGTCAATCGCTTTATTGAATACAAAGATACAGGAAGTTCAAAAACAGAGGATGCTGGAAAACCAGGACAATAGCAATTCACTGAGCAAGCTTTTAAGCGAAAAAACATCCATTGAAATGGATTTGAAGGAAAAAGAGCGGAGAATCACAGAGCTAACGGCACGGGCAGATGCAGCTGAGAACCAGCTTGCGGAAATCAGGATGACGGAACAATTGCAGAGGGCAAAGGAATCAGGAGATTATGACGAACAGCTTGAAAAAGTGCTTGCAGAACTGATCAGTGAACAGGACTCCCTGAGGAACAGGGAAGAAGAATTGGCGATAAAAGAGCGCGAGATACAGAACCTGAAAACCAGGGTTGAAGAACTGGAAAAAAAGCAAACGGCTTCAGATGCTCTTTTGAAGAGTAGTATCGCAGAAAAGACTGCTGCAGGAGAGAAATTGAAGGAGCATGAAGACGCGTTGGCTGCGATTCAAGATGAATTAAGGAATGAACGCAGCAGAATCCCTGAGCTAACTGATAAGAGCAACAGAGCACAGATTCTGGAAAAGAAGCTTGAGGAATCCGCGGCAGCGAACAGAGAATTGCAGCAGCAGGTTGAGAAATACAATAATCAGTTAAGTTCGCTTGCCGGAGAAAGAGAGATTTGTCTTGCGAGAAATCAGGAATCCGAGGAAAGCAGAAAAGTCAATGCTGAATCTTCAGAAAAGCTGAAAGCTTCTTATGAAGAGGTTAAAAAAACAAATGTTCTTCTTCTGGAAAAGGATAAAAGCAGAAGCAAGGAAATATCTTTGCTGAGAGATATGATAATAAAATATGAAACCCCTGTTCTTGAAATCGGGGAAAATCGATTCTCCCTGGGACAGATTCTTGATGGCTACCGGAAATTTTCGAATGTCTTGCAAAAAATCAAGGCTCCCGATCCTATCTGGAGACAGGGGGACCCGTACAGCGATTTTGTCATACAAGAGCTGCTTATGCAAAAAGCTATCGCAAGTGGCATTCGGGAAGATGGAACTGCCTATCATGCAATGATTGAGAAATATTCTGTGAGTGATGGAGATTTACAATATCTTCTGAGGTATTTAGATTTAAAAGAATATGTTGACATGAGACTCGCTGATCTTGTAGCTGATGAAAAGTATGTCAGGAACTTCTATGAAGTGAATAAGGAAAAATATGTCAAGAATACTGAAGAAAAACAGGTGAAGGTATTAAGCGTCAAATATACTCCGGCAGAAGAGCTTGAAAAGGGCATTTTGGCCGTAGATTTTCAGAACGATGTTCTTGGGGGTAAATCCTTTGAGACTGTTTACAAATTCAATTCAAATGTTCTATCCTTTGATGCAATTAGCGTGTCTGATTTACCTGATTTTATTAAAGAACGCATTTCCGGATTACATGATGGTGAAGTTAGTAATATCATTTCTTACGACAACAAATTCATGATCTTTCAGATACAGGGAAAACAAAAGGAATTGCGAAGTTTTGAAGATTTTTATGCAGAGATCCGCGCAAAATATTCAGATGATCAGACGATGCAGGTCAATCTTTTAAAACAATGGTTGCATGAGTTGAGAAAAGGGGCGAAGCTTCTTAATTAGCAAATCACCCTGTCTCGGAGAAGCGGGAAATGTAGCCCGGTATTCTCAAAGATTTTATAAAGACCCTATGGACGAAATAGCTAAAAAAATTGAAAATGCAAAAAAACAGCCGTTGACAGTCGAAAATCTGAATTATATTGGAGACTTATATCTAAAAAAAGGTGATAAGACAACAGCGATTGCCTATTTTTATGAATTAGCCGAAAAATTGCATATTTCTCAAAAAGACAAAAAACTTGCAATATACAAAAAAATAATCAATATCTCTACTTCAGAAAGTCAGGCGTATGAAAAAATTATAAACATATTTTCCAGAATGGGGCTCGCTGCTGAAGAAAAGAAATATATCATGATGCTTGCCAATTTGTATCAGAACAAGGGGGAAATGAATAAGCTGGATGCGCTTCACCGGCGAATAACCGAAATTGATCCGGAATATCACGGTACAGGGACTTACCTTGCAAAAGGCAAACAAGATGATTTCAGGTCTGTTCATGAGGATATTATCGAAAAAAAGAAGGACATCTTGCCGCTTGCAGATGATGTATCTGATGAAAGTCTATCCGGGAACAAGGATCGTGATAAAGAAGAACCAGGCATATCAATTGAACATCCTGATGAGCTGCATAAGCGTCTTGAAAACAACACCGTAGAAGGTAGAAGGAATGAAGGGCCTGTTTTTCATGAAGTGGGTTTTATTCCGGGATTAAGAAATTATTTTAAATACATCGCGCTCTGTTTCCTGTTGATTTTATTGGGATTTTCCATATACTTATATCAGGGGAAAAGTGTACGGCAAAGGAATTTGGCAGGGACAGGCGAAATTGCAGTCCAGACCGGCAATTTTGAAATTCACGTTAAGAAACTGACAGACATCAAAGAACTCGAGGGCAGGATAAGTGAAAGTGACCGAAATAGAAAGTTATTTTTATTCCTTATCAATAAAGGCAAAGACATCTTGCATAGGTGATGACTTTGCGTCATCTCCCCATTCAAAAATGTCTTTTATTGATAAAAACGGTACGCGAATTAATGCGAATGTAAGAGGTTTGGACGGTTTGACAAGAACTATTTACAAAACAAATATATGCGGTAAAAATGCCGGTGCAATTTTCATGAGGGTCATATTCGCCCGGGACAGGAAAGCTGAATATGCCAAAATATCTTTGGATGGACTTGAAAAGGATGGTCCGGCATTAATAACATGGGATTAATTTCAGGCTCACATAAAATCAGTTATTTATTAGTCATATGTCTTATTGTTTTCATAGTAAAGGCGCAGTCGTCATTTTCCGCAAGTTCTTCTTTTCAAAAAAACACTGAAATACAGGACAAAACTCTCGTTTTAAAACTGGACAAAGATACTTCGCTCGACAAGCTTATTGTAAATAAAGGTTATTCCCTGGAGGATGAAGATACACCACTTTTCTTAAGAGACTTTATGAGGATGAATATGACCGTAAAAAGTCTCAGCATATTAAAGAAAGGAACAACGGTACGATTACCGCTCAAGTATTTTAAACGTCCTGAAGGGCGTGCCGATGCATCCTATCGGGCTGCAGGTCTGAAAGGCACAAAAAAGAAAATATTCAAAAAAAAGGAGATCGAAACAGAAACAGCAGGGATCGCAGAGCTCGTTCTTGATAGATCACGTATTCTTCAAAATATCAGGGAGTTATTTCAGTCCCTTGGAGATAATATTATCATTGAAGCGGAAGGACTTAAAATATTCGATATCGGAGAAAAAAGTGCTTTGTCACTCGATAGGACATTCTTCCCCTCCATTGTCATACAGAATGAGCGCATTATTATTTTCGATTACACAGGGAGTTTGCCGGATGAATTAAAGAACTTGCTTGAGATATCCTGGCCGGAGTTCAAGGTTGTCAGTTATAACAAAAGAATGGGCTTAAAAAAGCTGTTTACCGTCCTTCTGAATGAATCCGGATATGCGGTAAATAACAGTGAGAAATTTGTCCTCGGTGGTGAAAACCAGATAGAATATTATCCTGATTTTGTTGCCCTCAGACGTGCCGATGATTTTATGGACAGCGATATATCGCTTATCAGTTTTATCGGTAAAAATGAAATCAGGACGCCGGATTCACTCGTAAACTGGCTTTACAAAATGGGGATTAGAGTTGTCGAACTGTCATATCATGAGTCACAACGACTCCGGAACACCACAAACCAGAGCTCCACTATTGAAAATAATATGCCGGTGAATGAATTTGCTGAGAACATATTAACACTACTGGGACATGATTTCGAACGAAATAGGACGATAAATCTCTCGCACGGAAAATCATTCTCATATACGCTTGAGGCAGATTTAAGCATTAATTCAGGACGCAGGACGAAAGTCATTGAATTGTCCGGGATTTCAGAAGATGAAATGCGTTACGCAAAAAAGCATGGGGTAGACATTTTTTGTATCGATCCCGGGGAAGCAAAGAGGGAAATAGCGAGTAAGATTATGGCGCTTCTAGATTTGGAATTTCGCGATAATCCTAAAGCGACTTCGCTCTCTATTACTCCAACGGGCGTAAGATACGGATTATTTCTTCCCGGAGTTTATGCAAAGTCTCGGAAGGGAAATTTATTTATGACCGATTCTGAATTGGAAAATAATTTACTGGAAGGCATAGTGAGGGAGAAGATACATATAGTGAAGTTTTAATATTATATTTTTCTTTGACATAGCTATGGAAAATATGATTTCATATTAAGCAATTATGAAAAATGACCGGGGAATGAATATTATGACAGCAAATAAAATATCACTGAATATCAGGTTAATGCTGAGTGTTGTTTTTCTCGTGCTTCTCGCATACAGTACTGCCTATTCCGGAACCATCGTGATAAAACCAGGGCAGTTTGACCACTTTACGCTGCAGGCGCCCGACAAAATAACTGCAGGTGAAAACTTTGTCGTTAAAGTATATGTCTATGACGCGAATAATAACCTCATCACAAATTTTTCTGAATACGGCAAGGAATTTAAGGTGGAACTGGGCGGTTCTTCGACAGTACACCCCACTGTCCTCAACGGGAAATCATTTGCCGGAGGCATTGCAAGTATTCTCATTAATAGCAAAAGATCTGAAAATATCGTCTTTTCTATCAAGGAGTCCGGTGGGACTGTCCCCGTCATATCAAAAGAATTATTTGTAACTCCAAACAAACTGGATCATTTCGTATTACAGTCTCAGGCTACGGTAACTGCCGGAAATATTTTTGATGTAAAAATAACCGCGAAAGACATGTTTGACAACACGGTAAACGACATTGATATAGGCAGAGATATTAAAATTACCTCGTCAGGGACTTCTTCCATGAAACTGGCAGGGAGCTCAGCGATTGATTTTAAGAACGGAACAGGCACTGCCAGTTTTGTTTCTGAAAAGGTTGGCGATATCATCATCGAACTCCAGGAAGCTTCTACAGGCAGCAGGGGCAAAACCCAGTCCATAAGCATTCAACCTGCGTCCTTGAGTAAATTTAAGATGCAGGCGCCCCAAAAAGTTATTGCAGGCGAACCGTTTGAGTTGATGATAGCAGCGTATGACATCTACGGCAATATGGTGACCAACTATAATTCCGTAGGCGGCGGCATCAGCCTTTCTACGTCAGGAAACTCCAAATTAGAGCCGTCTTCTGTAAGCCCGGCTGATTTTAAGCACGGTCAGGCTATGCTGAAAGCCGTATATGAAAAGGCCGAGGAAATTCAGGTAATCGCAAAAGAAAACAACAGGAATCAGGAGGGCAGGACGGATGAGATCCTTGTGATGAATAGCGGTCCTGACCATTTTGCCGTTATTACCCCCGAGACAGCAATGTCTGGTCAACGGTTCAAGATAAAAGTAGAAGCATATGACCGGTTTAATAATGTGGTGAAAAATTTCAATCTTATCGGCAGTGATGTCGAATTGGCCACCTCAGGCTCGGGAAGTCTTTTTCCTCAAAGAGTATCGTCTTCTGATTTTGTAAACGGCGTAGCAGTAATCGAGGTTCTGTATGATAAAGCAGAATCATTCCTGATTTCCGCAAAAATGATGGGTGAAAAACCGGCAGGAAGAGTGACGATGCAGGACAAGGAAGTTGAAAGAGAAATTGCGAAGCTGGAAAGGCAAAGATCAGAAAAGGTTATTGATAGCGGAGTTATTGAGGCGGAAGGAATCGATAGAGAAAAAAAGGAAGCCAAAGTAAAGGAAGAGAAGCAGGCATTGAAATCTGCAAAGATACCGGAAAAAGCTGAAGTGAAAAAAGAAGCAAAGAAAACTGATAAACCGGTAAAAACCGCGAAAAAACAGGCTCCTGAAATTCAGCCGGCAGAAAAAATACCCGCCGAGGACAAGTCCGCAAAACAACCTGCAGGAGAATTGAAAAAACCTTCTGCACCAGTGGCGCCGCCGGCAGAAAAGAAGATCGTTAAAAAGGAACCTGAAAAAAAGACTGCTGAACCCGTCTCAAAACCAGCACCGGACAAAACGATCACAAAGGAAAAAGATGAACTATACAGAGTAAGTAAAGTGACTATTATTGAGGCAAAAGACAAGGCGATGCTCGTCCTCAATATGACAAATCCAAACGGCCGTCTTGATTATACTGACGAAATCGAATCCAAATACGGGAAAGAATGGTTAAAATTGATCTTAAAACCCGCAATTAACAACGCCGAAAAAATGTATAAGTTCAGCTCCGCCTTTATTGGGGAGGTAAGGATTGAAGAGGATAAAGCGGCTAAAAATAATCTGTATTTATATATAGAATTATTGCCTTCAAATGTAACGTACGATATTGCACGGGTCAAGAACACTTTGATCGTTACTCTCGCTAACCCCTGATTTACTGAATAGCTCTGTCATCGGTATCCTTTTTTTACCGTATGCTGTTCCCCACCCGATCAGACTGCCGCAGTTTTTCGACCTTTAGCGCATCCGGCTTCATCCGTTACTACTCTGTGCACTATCGTTCACTGATTATCCTCATGGTATCTGATATAATCACAATATGGAACTGAGCGATAACGCAAAGACGGTATTGCTGAAAAGGTATTTACACAAAGACTCTTCTGGCGCGATCATTGAGACCCCCGAGGAAATGTGTATGAGGGTTGCCCGGAATGTTGCCCTTGCAGAAAAAGCGTATGGCGTTGAATCTGACTATTGGACGGAGAAGTATTATGACCTTATGGTCAATCTGAAGTTTCTTCCCAACTCTCCTGCGCTTATGAATGCGGGGAAACCCATTGGCCAGCTTGCCGCCTGCTTTGTTTTGCCTGTAGAAGATTCGATGGACAGTATTTTCAATACGCTTAAGAATGCAGCGATGATACTTCAGAGCGGGGGTGGAACAGGGTTCTCATTTTCACGTCTTCGGCCTAAATCCGATATTGTCCAGTCAACAGGTGGAATTGCAAGCGGGCCTGTTTCCTTTATGAAGGTATTCAACACTGCTACAGATGTCATTAAACAGGGTGGGGCAAGACGGGGCGCAAATATGGGTATTTTAAGAGTAGACCATCCCGACATACTTGATTTTATAAGAGTCAAGAGGACATCCGGAGAACTGGAAAATTTTAATATCTCGGTTGCTATTACGGATTCCTTTATGGAATCTCTTCGAAGAGACACTGATTATGAATTGATTAATCCCAGGAACAGGACCGTTTATAAGATGATCAGTGCCAGGACTGTTTTTAATGAGATGGTTGAGAGTGCATGGGAAACAGGAGATCCTGGCGTTATTTTCATAGATGTGATTAACCGGTCTAATCCTACACCGCATATCGGCAAGATAGAATCTACGAACCCCTGCGGAGAGCAGCCTTTGCTGCCTTATGAAGCCTGCGTTCTTGGATCCATCAATCTGGCGAAATATGTAGTATTTGAAGATAATCGCCCGTTCATAGATTTTAAATCTCTGGCAGTAGATATCCCTGCTGCGGTCAGATTTCTTGACGATGCAATTGATATAAACAAATATCCCCTCCCTGATGTAGAACTTATGCATAAAGGAAACCGTAAAATTGGCCTCGGGATTATGGGGTGGGCGGATATGTTAATCCTCCTCGAAATTCCTTATAACTCGAACAGGGCATTTAAACTGGCTGAAAAATTAATGAAATTCTTCAGCCTCACGGCACGTAATGGTTCTGTTGCACTGGCAAAGGAAAGGGGGACCTTCCCCAATTTTCAAGGATCCATATACGACGCGTCCGATATGCCGGCCCCGCGCAATGCGACAACGACAACAATAGCTCCTACGGGAACATTGTCAATCATAGCTGACTGCTCGAGCGGCATTGAACCCTTATTTGCGATTGCCTACAAAAGGCTCATTATGGATACCATCTTATCAGAAGTTAATAAACAGTTTATAAACATGGCTACAAGACAGGGGCTTTATTCAGAAGCTCTGATTAACGCAATTGCCGAAAAGGGCACGCTGAGAGGCATAAAAGAAATTCCGCCAAGAATTAAGAAACTCTTCAGGACTGCCCATGAAATCCCTTATACAGACCATATCGAGATGCAGGCCTGTTTTCAGAAATATACCGACAATGCGGTATCGAAGACAATCAATTTCCCGGCTCATGCCAAAAGAGAAGATATCGCGAAAGCTTATATCCTTGCGTACGATAAGGGCTGCAAGGGCATTACCATTTTCAGATATGGGGTCCGCAAAGGCACCCTCATGCGCATTCCTGATGTTGATTGAGCAGATAAACAATAGGTGTATGAACCAGCTCTTTCTGCAACAATAAACCCTCTGATTGTTTTATGATAAATTCAATGAATATTCTCCTCATAAATCCCAACAGGTATCAGGCGCCTCCTGTTCCGCCGATAGGTCTTGAATGTGTAGCAGGCTGCCTTGAAAAAGCGGGACACAGGACAAAAATAACAGATCTCAGTTTTTCAGAAGATATTTATGGGGATCTGGATTTTTCCATAACTTCTATCCTTCCTGATATTGTGGGCATAACAGTAAGAAACGTGGATAGCGTTCTTTATTATGATAACCAGTTTTATCTCAGGGAGATAAAAGATATTGTCCAGTATATAAAATCATCGTTTCCGCTTAAGGTTCTTCTGGGTGGAACAGGTCTTATGACAAACCCTGAGGGTGTTCTGGAATATCTTGGCGCTGATTATGCGTTTGTCGGTCCTGCTGAGGACGACCTCCCTGGTATTATTGATAACATACTCAATTCTTATCCGGTTGAAAAAATAACTTATGGCACATGCAAGTCTGATTTCCGATGTCCGAGATTTTTTTCCCCGTCTGATTATACGACGTATTTCCTGAAAGGCGGAATTGCAGGATTTGAAACTCATAAAGGCTGCAGTTCTTCCTGTATTTATTGCACGGAAGCCAACTCAAACGTGGCATTTAAACGGCCGGAAGATATTGTGCACGAAGTTAAGAAATTCATAGACGCCGGATATAATCATTTCCATCTCTGTGATTCTGAGTTTAATGAAGACCTCGATTTCTCACTCGATTGTTGTTCTGCATTGGAGAAGTCAGAAATGGATATGAAATGGGCAGTTTATATGAAGCCTGCTCACTTCAATAAACGATTGTTCAGGCTGATGAAGGCAACAGGAGTCTATCTCATAACCTTGACGGTTGATTCTTATAATAAGTGTTCTCAGTACTGGTCTGATGTTGAAAAAATCGTATTTCATGCGCGCTCCAGCAGGATCCCTGTCGCGATAGATTTTCTGACCGGCTTTCCGTACGAAGAAGAGCGCGTGCTGTTCGAATATCTTGACCTTTTCAGAAGATTACAGCCGGAGCGTGTCAATATCAATACGTATATCAGGCTCTATAAATCGCTCCAGATTACAAAAACTATACTTAAGGATTTGAAATTGCACCCTTTTCTCTTGGGCGCTACAGACGACGTCACAATGGTTCATCCTGTTTTTTATAATCATGTCAGCACAGAAAGCCTGCAGAAACTTATCCAGGGCGATACGCTCTTCAGAATTGCGGGCAAGGATCAAGGAGTAAATTATGTCGATTTCCGGGAGAACGGTCTTTAAGCGTATGGGAAAAAAGAAGAGCCTGTTATTGAGACGGATTGCCATATTTTTTATCCTGCTCTCTTCGATTTTTATCGCTTTTCAGTTCATTTATCCTGATGTGGCCGGATTGAAGAAAAAGAACCCCGGCAAAACGTCTTTTATGTCTTTCAGGGAGGAAGAGTGGAAGAGACTGGGAAAACGGTATAAAATTAATCAGAAATGGGTCCCCCTGCGTTCCGTGTCCCCATATCTCATCAAGGCCGTATTGATTGCAGAAGACGATAAATTCTGGAGTCATGAAGGATTCGACTATGAAGCGATGCAAAAAGCTGTTGAGAAGGATATCAAGGCAAAAAAATTCAAACTCGGCGGCAGCACGATCAGTCAACAGCTTGCTAAAAATCTTTATTTGTCACCATCAAAGAATCCTGTAAGAAAAATACGGGAGGCAATAATCACCTGGCGTATGGAAAAAGCGCTTTCAAAGAAGAGAATACTGGAACTGTATCTCAATATAGCAGAGTGGGGTGATCGGGGAATTTTCGGTATTGAGGCTGCGGCAAGGGCTTACTACGGGAAGTCAGCGTCTGCACTTAATGCTGAAGAGGCTGCCCGCCTTGCTTCGGTCCTTCCCAATCCCAGGAAGTTTAATCCGCTCGGAAATTCGCGCTATGTTGTTCACCGATCTCACCTCATTTATAATATTATGGTAAGAAGGGGAATAGTTGTGCCGGAGTATGAAGAAATTTCTGAGACAGAGGATGAGACCGACACACAGGAAGATACATTGCCTGAATCTCCTGTTTCAGAAGAAACAAAGATTTCTCAATAACAGGCACGTACGTGAATATTCAGCCTGAGAAGAAAACCTTGAATGTTGTTTCTGAGAAGAGCAGATAGTCAGCGCATGCTTTATATTGTCGATAAGCAGAATTGCTTTCATTGCCGGTTTCAAACAAATAATTGACAACATACGGTAAAGAGAGTATAAAGGTAAAAAGGAAGTTAATAATTAATTGATTAGAAAGGAGAAAGGTATGGCAACTTACGTAATCTTGAGCACATTGACTGATGAAGGAAGAAAAACTATTAAGGAGAATCCTAAGCGTATTCTTGAGGTCAATAAAGAATTAGCAAAGATGGGCATAAAAGTAAAAGAGCAGTACGCGGTACTGGGACCGTATGATTTTGTTAATATTGTTGAAGCAAAGGACAACGAAACAGTCATGAAGATGTCGGTTGAACTCGGAGCAAGAGGTTCTGTTCAGCTTCTAACCCTTGTCGCTATCCCCGTTGCTGAGATGGTAAAAAAGCTTGTGTGAGTCGAATTAATCTCTTTATTAATTTAATAATAACACTGTGTTGCATAACAAACAGAATGTATAACTGTAAGTAAAAATTCTTCTTTTTATTTTAAGGTGCTATATTACAGATGCCCAAAGATAAAACCTTTGGGCATCTGTAAATATTCTATAAGAGCCGATAGTCTCATTCTCTGAACACAATAACTTTTTACTGCTTTACGAATTCGATTTTGACAGTAGATTGTTATTTATGATACGATTAGCAACTCCGTACCATATTTAATCATCCTTGCATGCCGGAGTGGTGGAATTGGTAGACACAAGGGACTTAAAATCCCTCGTTGGCAACAACGTACCGGTTCGAGTCCGGTCTCCGGCACCATTTTCTAATAATTGAGATCCCTGCAAAAGGTTTCTTCAAGAAATAGCAATAAATAAATTTTATCACTGGATTCGTTCATATGTGACTGTTGCTTAATATTCTTAGTCGAATCAGCAAACTCTGTGTTATAATTATAGAAATTTTTGAGGTTACCGCGTGACTAAATTTATAAAAAAAGCGATATTTCCGGCTGCAGGGCTTGGCACACGATTTCTTCCCGCAACAAAGGCCTCTCCAAAAGAGATGTTGCCCATTGTAGACAAGCCAATGATTCAATATGGTGTAGAGGAAGCAATTGCCTGTGGCATTAATGAGTTTATAATTATTACCGGAAAGCATAAGAGGAATATTGAAGACCACTTTGATTGCGCGTTTGAACTTGAAGACAGCCTGAAAAAAAGCGGAAAACAGAAATTGCTCGAAGAAATAAACAGATTGAGCAACATTAATATCGCATATATACGGCAAGGTTACGCATTGGGTCTTGGTCACGCTGTTTTATGCGCAAAACCTTTTGTAAAAGACGAGCCTTTTGCAGTTATCTTGAGTGACGATATCATTTCGCCTGAAGATACACTCTTGAATGATATGATAGCGCTCTATAAGAAGTTTAAAAGCCCCATACTTGCTCTTCAGCAAGTCCCCATGACAGAAATTCACCGATACGGTGTTATTGATGGTGTTAAGGAGACTGATGGCGTATATAAGGTAAATAATCTTATTGAAAAACCTAATTATGAAACTGCGCCTTCCGACCTTGCAATCATAGGAAGATACATACTTACGCCGGATATATTCGATGTGCTTGAAAATGCCAAACCTGGTAAGGGAGGAGAAATACAGCTAACAGACGCGATCTGCACCTTATTACAGTCACGACCGGTATACGGATTTCTTTTTAAAGGGAAAAGATATGATGCGGGAGATAAACTCGGCTATCTCAAGGCTACCGTTGATTTTGCTTTGAAAAACCATGATCTTGCTGAGGAATTCAAAGCCTACGTGCTCAAGATCTCGAAAGAACTGCGTACCGATATATCATGAAAACCTTTTCCATTCCCATATAGTTTATTAGAACTAATTTAAGAGGAGACGGTATGGCAGAAAAAGATAAAGATACTGATTTAGTCGATAAGGAAGCTAATATTCCAAACAATATTCCGGTGCTTCCTGTGAGGGATATTGTGGTGTTCCCTTATATGATAATACCCCTTTTTGTAGGCAGGGAGATATCAATAAAGGCAATTGAACATGCACTCAGTTCGAGCAGGATGATACTCCTTTTAACCCAAAAGGATTTAAGCATTGAAAACCCGCTGTCCAGTGACCTCTACAGCATTGGAACTGTTGGCATGATTATCAGAATGCTGAAACTGCCTGACGGGAGAGTAAAAGTTTTAGTGCAGGGATTGTCCAAAGCAAGGGTTACTCGTTTTTCACAGTCAGAACCATTTATTACAGCAGACATCGAAAAAATCGAAGAGGCAAAACTTCCTTCCCTGAACATCGAGGATGAGGCCCAAATAAGGACTGTCAAGGAGCAGCTTGATAAAGCTGTTTCCTATGGGAAAACAATCCTTCCTGATATTATGGTTGTTGTCGAGAATCTCGATGACCCTGGAAGGCTTGCTGATTTAGTAGCATCAAATCTCGGCTTAAAAACTGAACAGGCTCAGGAAATACTTGAGATATCGGATCCGGTTCAACGACTGAAGCGCGTCAGTGATATATTGGCCAGAGAGATAGAACTCCTTATTGTTCAGCAGAAGATACAATCAGAGGCACGCGGAGAAATTGACAAGACACAGCGGGAGTATTATTTAAGAGAACAACTGAAGGCTATTCAGAAGGAACTCGGAGACTTTGATGAAAGGGCGGAGGAGGCACGGGAATTCAGAAAAAAAATAGAAGACGCCAGGATGCCTGAAAAAGTATTAAGGGAGGCTGAAAAGCAGCTTAAGCGCCTCGAAAAAATGCACCCCGACAGCGCTGAGGCAGCAACCATCAGAACGTATCTTGACTGGTTTGTAGAACTACCCTGGGCCAGGAGCACGAAAGATAATCTTGATATCAAAGGCGCAAAAAAGGTTTTAAATGACGATCATTACGACCTCGAAAAAGTTAAAGAGAGAATACTTGAATATCTCAGCGTGAGAAAAATCAAGGAGAAGATGAAGGGCCCGATTTTATGCTTTATCGGACCTCCGGGTGTCGGAAAGACCTCACTGGGAAGATCTATTGCACGGTCGCTGGGAAGAGAATTTGTCCGTATGTCTCTCGGAGGCGTCAGGGATGAAGCTGAAATCAGGGGCCACCGAAGAACATATGTCGGGGCATTGCCCGGCAGGATCATACAGGGAATAAAGCAGGCTGGCACCAATAATCCTGTTTTTATGCTTGATGAGATAGATAAGATAGGAACCGATTTCAGAGGAGACCCGTCATCCGCGCTGCTCGAGGTGCTTGACCCTGAACAGAATTTTGCATTTGCGGATCATTACCTGTCTGTGCCCTTTGATCTGACAAGTGTTATGTTTATAACGACCGGCAATCTTGCTGATACAATTCCCGGCCCTCTCAGGGACAGGATGGAAATCATCTATCTGTCCGGATATACCGAGGAGGAAAAGCTCGGAATTGCCAAGAATTATCTTTTGCCAAAGCAGCTGGAAGAGCATGGCCTTACCAGTAAAATTGTAACTATTGGATTCCGGACTCAAACTTTTAATATCGCAGTATACAAGGGAAGCCGGCGTAAGAAACCTTGAAAGGGAGATAGCTAATCTCTGCAGAAAAGTCGCAAAGAGAATAGCAGAAGGTAAAGAGAAAAAATTTGAAATTACTGAGAAAAATCTTCACAATTTTCTGGGTCTCCCAAATTTCTTCCAGAAGAGGAAATGGAACATGATGAAGTAGGTGTTTCTACCGGACTTGCATGGACTGAGTCCGGCGGAGATATAATCTATATAGAAGCTACGACCATGAAAGGCAAGGGGAATCTTACTCTTACCGGCCAGCTCGGTGATGTTATGAAGGAGTCTGCTCAGGCAGCTCTCAGTTATATTCGGTCCAAGGCTAAAATACTGGGTATCAATGAGGACGTGTTTTCGCAAACGGATGTTCATATCCATGTGCCTGCAGGCGCCATTCCCAAAGACGGTCCTTCTGCCGGAATTACGCTTGCGACGGCGCTAGCCTCGGTTTTTACCGGAAAGCCTGTTAATAAGAATATCGCAATGACCGGAGAGGTGACCCTGCGGAGGGAGGGTGCTTCCCATCGGGGGGCTTAAGGAAAAGTCCCTCGCTGCAAAAAGAATGGGTATAAAAAAGATAATTTTACCGAAAAGAAATAAAAAAGATATTGATGATATCCCGAAATATATCAAGAAAGACATGGAGTTTATCTTTGCCGAGACCATGGATCAGGTGCTGAAAGTGGCTTTAATAGACAAGAAGAAAGGCAAGAAATAGATATCTCAAGAGGGCAGATGAAAAAGCGACTTGTCAGGGTGCCCACGGTTCCTGTTGCCCCATGAATTCTGTAGGATTATGAAGCTTTCTGAATCCGGGGAGCTTTCCCTTCTGGAAATTCTCAGAAAACGTTTTGGCAAACGATCGTCTTCACTTGTATTGGGTATAGGAGACGATTCAGCGGTCATCCGTCCACCGAATTCTGTATATGCTTCTTACTACTGATATGATGGTGGAGGATGTGCATTTTGACCTCTCATGGACAACTCCCTTTCAGCTTGGCTTTAAGCTGGTTTCTGTGAATGTGAGTGATATATACGCTATGGGGGGGAAACCGAAATTTCTGTTGCTCAACTTTTCCGCGGGCAAACGATACTCCGTTGGATTTTTTCTCAAAATTATTGGATGGCATAGAATTGGCTTCGAAACGGTATGGAATTTCACTGATAGGAGGCGATATCTCTTCCTCGGAAAAGATCGTATTATCAGCAACGGTAACAGGTCACGCGAAAAAGGTTCTTGCCCGAAGAGGGGCAAAATCAGGTGACAGGATTTACGTCACCGGAAATATCGGTGATGCTGCCTGCGGGCTTACCCTGATGAAGCTCATCAGAAAGAGGTTGAGATAGAGAAGCTCAAGAAAACACAACTTTTCCATTGCCGTGGGACATGTTTCTCCTCTTATAGAAAGACATCTGATGCCGGTCAGCAAGATACCCCCAGACGGTTTTTAAAGTCAGCCAGTGCCATGATCGATATCAGCGATGGATTATTGATAGATCTTTCACGGCTCTGCAAGGAAAGCAAAGTCGGTGCATTGGTTTATACAGAAAAAATTCCTTTATCAAATGAACTTCGAAGAGCAGTCAGCATATCTCGGCCTTTCTCCCCTTGAGTCTTGCATTGGGTGGCGGAGAAGATTATGAATTGCTCTTTACAGCTCCGGCAGAGAAGCGAGTACGCGCTCGCTGTATCGGTGAAGATCATAAAGTCCGGCATATCGCTTATAGATGAGAAAGGGTGTAAGAGAAAAGCATCAATAAAAGGATATCAACATTTTAAAATTTAGAGAAAAACTCAGGCAGATTTTAGTAATCGGCGAATCACCCCATAAAGTGGCAACAGCATTCGCAATTGGTGTTTTTATCGGCATGTCTCCTCTTCTTGGGATACATACAATTCTTGGTTTTTTTGTTGCATGGTTATTCAGGCTTAACCGTTTAATTACCCTGGTAGGAGTGTATGTAACAAATCCCTGGACCATTGTGCCGATCTATTCTTTTGGGACATGGGTTGGGGCCAGGATTATTGGGATTGGACAATATTATTCCGCAATCGATTGGACACACATTACACTTTTTGGCTTTTTCGAAGAGTTTCGTCCTTTGCTGCTTCCCTTTGTAATCGGAAGTACAACAATAGGCATCATATCAAGCGTCGTGAGCTATTTTTTAATCTACAAGGCGGCAAAGAATTATCATGGGTAAGGTTTCACTGCTGAGTCTGGGCTGTCCGAAGAATCTCGTTGATTCAGAAAAACTCCTCGGAAAACTTAAGGGAAAAGGGGTTATTTTATTCTTCAAACCCCGATGAATCAGATATCATGATAATCAATACCTGCGGATTTATCGAAAGCGCCAAGAAGGAGTCTATTGAAGAAATACTGAAATTGTCAAAATTCAAAGGGGAAGAACAAAAAACTTCTTGTCTTCGGTTGTCTGGCAAAGAGACATGGTGAGGACCTTCAAAAGAGAGATCCCTGAAATAGACGCGCTCTGGGGCGTCGGAGATGAGGACAAGATCGTTGATTACTGCACTCAAATTATCCCTGAAATCGAATTGACTGAATCTGCTGAAAAACTTACAGACACGCCTTATGCTTACCTGAAGATTGCTGAAGGTTGTGATAAGAAATGTTCTTATTGTGTAATACCTCGGATAAGGGGAAAGTTTCAGAGTATCTACCCCTGACATGATATTGGAGGAAGCAGAAGTCACTGATACAATCAGGCAAGAAAGAGCTGATTCTGATTGCGCAGGATATTACTGAATACGGGACTGACCTGAAAGATTATGACCTGAGCCGTCTTATCAGAGAACTCGCTTCTCTGGAAGGGGATTTCTGGATCCGCCTGCTTTACCTTTATCCCACGTCGATCAGCGATGAACTAATCGAGACAATAGCTTCTGTCGACAAGGTCTGCAATTATATCGACATGCCTCTTCAGCATTCTGAAAAGAGGATTTTGAGGCTTATGGGAAGAGGGGGGAGCAGAAGTTACTTTGAAAAACTAATATCAAGAATCAGGCGTGCTATTCCTGATGTGAATATCCGCACCACGTTCATTGTTGGTTTCCCGCAGGAAACGGAAGATGAATTTAACGCAATGATCAAATTCGCGCAAAAAGTAAAGTTCGACAGCTTGGGTGTGTTCAGCTACTCAAAAGAGGAGGAGCAGCGGTGCCGATAAATTAAAAGGTCAGATATCAAAAAAGATCAAATCAGAACGGTTCGATAAAATTATGACTGTTCAATCCGAAATATCCCTTGAAAAAAACAAAAAATTGATCGGGAAGACCTTCAAGGCTCTTGTCGATGAAGTTGATGATGATATCGCTGTCGCAAGGATTTATTCGCAGGCGCCTGAAATCGATGGTGTTGTTCTCATCCATAGCCAGTGATGCTAAAAAAGGTGATTTTGTGAATGTGAAAATAGAGGAAGCGTATGATTACGACCTGAAGGGGTCTGTACACCGTTGAAAAAATTTCCTTACCTGAATATTCTGCTTTTTGTCCTGACGTTTGTTTCAACATTAACTGTTGGCGCTATGCATGAAGGGGTCGATGTCATTGCGGAGCCATTGAAGGTTTATAAGGGCTTGCCTTTTTCTGTTGCCTTGCTACTCATACTGCTGTTTCATGAATTTTCTCATTATATTGCATCAAAAAAACACGGGATTGAGGCCTCACTCCCATATTTCATACCAGTTCCACCGCCTTTATCGATCTTCGGCACCTTTGGGGCTGTAATACGGATGAAGGCCCCCATAACAACGAAAAACGCCCTTATAGATATCGGTGCTTCAGGGCCGATTGCCGGATTCATTATATCAGTCATAGCAACGATCATAGGACTTTCTTTCTCGAAAATCATGCCATCTCCCACTTCAGTTGACGGAATTTTTTTGCACTTCGGTGATTCTCTGTTGTTTAAAGGTCTGATTACGGCGGTTCTAGGTACTGTTCCAGACAATTATGATGTTTTTCTCCATCCGGTGGCCTTCGCAGGCTGGATCGGTTTTTTTGTCACATCAATTAACCTTATACCGGTAGGGCAGCTGGACGGCGGACATATTCTCTACGCCCTGGTAGGGGATAAGCATGCAATCTTCTCCAAATTGCTTATAGGCGTAATGTTTATCATGGGAATTTTCTTTGGGAGGGATGGATAATCTGGGGGGTATTGTTGATTATCCTCGGATTCAGGCATCCACCGATAGTTTATTCTGAAATGCCTTTAGACCCGAAAAGGAAGATTATCGGTTGGATATCACTGGCCATTTTTGTTCTTACCTTTACGCCGGTACCTATTGTGGTTCTTTAAATCGGTGATGAAAAAAACAGGGAGAAGGATTTTACCTTCTCCCTGTTTGATTCAAGACTTAGAATCTCCAGGTAATTCCGAACTCAAGGCTGTCTTCATAGAGTGACGCTTCTACAGATGCAGGACCGACAAGCCACCGCGGCCGTAGCAGGCTGTGCCATGTCTCTTTAATATCGTTTTCGAAGGCATGCATGTATGCCAGGTCGATTGATACGGTTTTGGTCAATTGATAGCCTATACCGGCAGTAATGTGATGTTCAACTATTGCAGGGAAACCGGCGATTCTCAGGATTTCATAGTTAGTGCCTTGGAACATCTTTCCCTGGACGATCGACAAAACCGTCTGAATCGTTCCAGGAATGGTCCTTGACAGGGCTCTTTCCGTAATTATACCCTGCCCGAAGTGCCAGCTTGGGATTGGCTTATACTGTGCTCCGACGTTAAAGACCCATTGGTCTTTCCAGCCGAAATCTTCGTAACCGTCCGCATCAGCCCAGTTCAGCCACTTTACGTCTGTTTCAATCAAAAAAACGTTTTGTATTGGTTCATAGGCAATACCAAAGCCAAAGGTCTGAGGACTTTCGAGTTCAAGGTTATCCATCGATGTAGAACCAATGGTATACTTGTCAAAGTTTGCAACATTCTTATGATTAGTTTTCTGAGGAGTGATGTAAACCGCGCCAAGAGAAAGCGGACCGGTCTTATAGATGGCCCCTAATTCTGCTCCAAAACTGAAGTTAGAGGCCGTTCCATCACCAAGATCCAAGGAACCATAGTTTATGTGCAGGGCACCTCCAATTGAGAAATTCGGGGTGACGAGATAAGAAAGACTGGGAGCAAATTTCATAATCTGAGATTTGTATAAACTGCGTGTTCACCTGATCCGATAGGCAAGTCAAATTTCATCACGGTAGTCAACCCCTAGATCCCGATACACCGTAAGCTGCTATGCCAAATCGCAAAGTTTGTGAAATCGGCGATGAGATACCGATGGCAGGAATTGCGAAAAGGTCAGAATCGCTTTTTTTTGTACCGGTAGTGCATACCCGGGCAACTGTATTCTGGTTTTTGCCTTTGGCATAAAGATCGTGCCTGCAAAATTGAACTCAGAGCCAGGGCAATAAAGACCAAAGCACATTGCTGCAGGGTTTGAAAATACCGCACTGATTGCGTCCTGAGGTGCTGCAATGCCAACGCCGCCCATAGCTCTTGAAATTGGGCCGATGCTGATCAGGTTATCACCATTTGTTGCGTAAGCGTCATGTTGCTATAAAACCTGTTCCAACGAGCAGAGCTACCATTACCATAAAGACATATTTCCATATGAATGCTTTTTTGTTTCATGTATATCCTCCCTTTTTTAGTTGACGACTGCTTACTACTTTTCACCCCCTTTTCTTTCTCATATTTCGGCAGTTGTTCTCGGCTTTTTCCCTGTATAAATCATGAATTTGTGTAATTACCGTAAACAAAATATACATTCCTTTTTCATGTCCAGTCAAGAATTAAATTTCCCTCTGTCCAATTTTATTATTATAAAAGAGAAGTGCTATGCTAAAAAGTCTCTTAACTCTTTGTTTTAATATTGTTTTATCATCATGCTCCATCTCATTATTATAATGAGAAAAATTCGCTCTTTAGTCTATATTTTGTAATAAAAACAAGTGGTCTTCGAAGGAAATTTTATCGTTTTTTATGTTATCGTATTAGTAATAAAAATATTCAAGGAGATATCATAATGAAAGTAATTCTCAGGGAAGATGTAAAAAACCTTGGTCACATAGGTGAGGTTGTTAATGTATCCGATGGCTATGCGAGAAATTTTCTCTTGCCGAAACAATTCGCGGTTGAGGCAAACACGAAAAATCTCAGGGAATTTGAGCATAACAAAAAAGTAATATTGGAAAAGGCAGCGAAGATAAAAGAGTCACTTAAATCCATTTCTGATAAATTGTCTTCACTCTCTCTTACCATTAAGGCTAAAGCCGGTGAAGACGATAAACTATTCGGTTCAGTGACGAATATGAACATAGCCGAGGCGCTTGCCGCCGAGGGACACGATATTGACAAGAAAAAAATTATCATAAACGAGCCGATAAGAAGGCTTGGAGAGTATGCTGTTACGATAAAGCTTCATCATGACCTTTCAACAGAGGTTAAACTTCACGTTGTTCAGGAATGAAAGAGTCCGATCTGACTTTAGATAAACTTCCGCCTCAAAACATTGAGGCCGAACAGTCTGTCCTGGGCGCAATACTACTTGATAATAACGCGCTCTATACCGCGTATGAACTGATCACCCAGGATGATTTCTATAAGGATTCCAATAAAAAAATCTTTATAGCCATGACGGAACTCCTTGAGAAGAACGAACCGATAGACATTATCACGCTGACAGATCAACTCAGGAAAAAGGAACATCTTGATCTGATTGGAGGGACTCAGTATCTGACTTCTCTTGCTTCCATGATACCCACGTCTGCCAATGTAAGGTTCCATTCTAAAATTGTCAGGGAAAAATCGATGGTGAGGGGACTTCTCCGGTCTGTTACTGATATTGCCCGCAATGTATATGAAACTGAACAGGATGCCGAAGAACTGATCGATTATGCAGAAAAAACAATTTTTGATCTTTCGGAAAGAAGAATTAGCCCATCCTTTTCGATACTGAAAGATGTCATAAAAGACAGCTTTCAAATGATTGAACATCTCTATGATAAGAAAGAAACAGTTACCGGAGTCCCTACGGGCTTTAAAGCACTTGACGAATTGACAACAGGTCTTCAGAAGAGTGACCTCATTATAATCGGCGGCAGACCCTCGATGGGAAAGACTGCCTTTAGCCTCAATATCGCCCAGCATGTCGGGGTCGACCTGAATGAACCCGTCGCTGTCTTCAGCCTTGAAATGTCAAAGGAGCAGCTTGCCTTCAGGATGCTCTGTTCAGAGGCTATGGTCGATTCCAATAACATCAGAAAAGGATTTATCAGAAAGGACGACTGGCATAAACTTACAAGCGCTGCTGGAAGGTTGGCTGAATCGCCTATTTATATAGATGATTCTTCGGCAATATCAGTTCTTGAAATGCGGGCCAAGGCGAGGAGACTGAAAGTTGAACATGGGCTGAGTCTCATTATTGTGGACTATCTTCAACTGATGCGTGGCAGGGGAAATGCCGAAAGACGGGAACAGGAAATATCCGAGATATCCCGTTCTTTAAAAGGGCTTGCAAAGGAATTGAGAGTTCCGGTCATTGCTCTGAGCCAGCTCAACAGAGGCGTTGAGACAAGGACCGGCAACAAAAAACCGACCCTTGCTGATCTCAGAGAATCAGGCGCAATAGAACAGGATGCTGACGTAATTATTTTTCTTTACCGGGATGAAGTATATAACAAAGATAGTAATGATAATAAAGGAAAGGCAGAGATTATTATTGCAAAACAGAGGAATGGACCGACCGGCGAGATAACTCTCTCATTTTTATCTCATTGCACAAGATTCATGGATTATTCTGACAGAGAATACCGCGAGGTAGATGAGGCGTTTTAACCCTCCGCGGACTGTTAGACACAAGCATTTAAAATAAAGAGGAAAAGGTCACCCGGGAGCAACAGCGGCTTGAACTGCGACAGCAGATAACATTTGACAATATTAGTTGAAACTGCTAAATTTTGAACGTTATGCCTGGCGAAAATAGAGAGCATCGTAAATACAACAGATATGCGGTAAAGAATATGGGCGGCAAGATATTGTATTCCACTGATCTGAAATTTATTAACATCAGTATGGATGGAGCTGCAATTGAGACCACCCAGCGGCTTATTATCGGCAGAGTATATTCCCTGAATTTAAAGTTTGGAGACAATAATGTTACCATGAAGGGACGAGTCGCATGGTCAAACCTCAGTTATTCCAGGATACAAAAGAGTGGTGATGTATCTCCTGTTTATAAAACGGGCATACAGTTCCAAAATATCTTAAATGAAAGTTCGATGAATCTTATTAAATTTATAGAGTCACACAAGGTAGAAGGCGTGGAAAAAAGGGTGTTGGGGATTCGATTCAAGATAAACCAACCCAGCGATGCGATAATAGATATGCCGGTTGATTACCTGATCAAAAAGTTAAGCCTTTCCGGTATGTTAATAGAAACAAATCATCCCTTCGACATTGATTCCCATCATGACATGTTCATTGATCTTGAACAGCAGAAATTATCTGTTGTCGGTCGTGTAGTCAACTGCGTTGAAATAAAACATGACGAATCTGTCAGGTTTGATGTCGGGATAGAATTCATAAACATTACTGAGCATGACAGAACTTCCATAAAAAAACTGCTTGAGCAGGAAAATACCTAACCTCAAACAATTATCTTAGCCTTCTCTGGCTTCGCATTACAATTCTTCTCTCGTTGTACCGTTGTCTGTACGAAAAAAACTTATGGAAGTTCAGCTAACTCCCTGGTAAATATATTTGCTTATACCTGCTGAATCGTGATACATTCTCATATGAAAAGCAAGGAAATAGGGCTTTTTCTTTTTTCTCTCGCGACCCTTTTGTTGAACTGGCCATTTCTGGAAATCTTCAGTATGACACTCCCTTTGTACCTTTTCGGAATATGGGGGATTTTTATTATTATCGTCAGTATCTTCATAAATACTTTTGCCAGAGAACACAATAGAGATGTTTAGTGGGTATCTCCTCTTTCTTTTCCTCTTAGGTTATCTCAGTATCCTCTTTTTGGTTGCTTATTATGCGGAAAAGAAGGAAAAAAGCGGAAAAAGCATTGTCTCCAATCCGTATGTTTATGCCCTTTCCCTGGCTGTTTACTGCACCTCATGGACTTTTTATGGAAGTGTCGGGAAGGCAGCGACGTCGGGCTTTGCGTTTCTGACAATTTACCTTGGTCCTACGCTGATCGCATCTCTTTGGTGGATACTACTGACAAAGATGATCAGTATCGCAAAGAGAAACAGAATAACTACCATATCTGATTTCATAGGATCAAGATACGGCAATTCCATTGCTCTGTCAGCTCTCGTGACTATTGTGGCGGTAATCGGGATAACTCCTTATCTCGGTCTTCAGATCAAAGCGATTATGAATACGTTCATGATCCTTTCCGGTGAAAAATATGGGACTCTTGCCGCGGGCTGGATTATTACCCTGTTGCTCGGTATCTTTGCCATTATTTTCGGGGCAAGAAAAATTGATTCTTCTGAGAGGCATGAAGGACTTATTTTCGCAATAGCATTTGAATCAATTATTAAGCTTGCGGCCTTTATGATGGTCGGTATTTTTGTTACCTATGGTCTTTTTGACGGTTTTACAGATATCTTCGAAAAAATAAAAGAGTCCGACTATGCAACACTCCTGTTTCTTGGAGCAGGCACCTCGGTAACGTATCAGGAATGGGCTGCTTTGCTCTTTTTATCCATGATGGCAATCATGTTTCTGCCAAGGCAGTTTCACGTCGCAGTAGTTGAGAATTCTGACATCTCACATGTATCAAAAGCGATGTGGCTGTTTCCGCTTTACCTGTTTCTCATAAATATATTTGTTATGCCCGTTGCCTTTGGAGGACTTCTCCTTGGCGGCAGACAGGCAGAGGCCGACAGCTTTGTACTTACCGTACCCCTTACCCAGGGGAAACAATTCCTTACGCTTTTCGCTTTTATCGGCGGATTTTCTGCCGCGACAAGCATGATTATTGTTGAGTCACTTGCTTTAAGCACCATGATTATGAACAACCTGATTATGCCCGGAATATATAAATTCAATAAGATGAAAGGATCTCAGGTCCTGCTGCCCTGGATTATCATCAATTTGAAAAGGGTCACTATTCTGGGCTGCGTTTTTCTCGGTTATATTTTTGCGGTATCCATAGGTGAATTTTATACGCTTGTTGATATGGGACTAAAGTCGTTTGAGGCTGTTACTATTTTTGCCCCATCCATAATTTTCGGACTGTATTGGAAAAAAGGGAACAGAAATGGTGCGATGGCAGGGATTATAGCCGGTTTCATCTTATGGTTTTACACCCTGCTAATGCCGGCACTGCTGAAATCCGGCATCCTTGCTGAAGAAGGAATTTTCGCCTATATCCTCAACTCAGATATTCTGAATCCCCATGCTCTTTTCTCATTGAAAGGGCTTGATAAATGGAGTCATTCTCTGTTCTGGGGAATGTTCTTTAATATTGGGCTCTATATCGCCTTATCAATATTTACAAAACAGTCGGGTGAAGAAGAGCGTCAGTCTCTGCTTTTCGTCGATTCGTATTCTCCCAGGCGAATTACCTTTCAGAGTAATTACAGCACCCATCAGATAGAAGAAATTCTCGGGCAATATATCGGAAAAAGAGAGGCAAAAGATGTTGTCAACAATTTTATCAGGAAGAATGGCATTGCCAGAGAATCGATTTCGCATCATGAGATATTAAAGTTGCGGGATGAGGCGGAACGAGTGTTGTCAGGGGCGCTCGGTTCGGCCATCTCGACCATTATTTTTGAGGATAAACTCACCCTGACTGCCGAGGAAAAGGGCGATCTTTCCAGCTCCATTAAACAGATAACTGATACGCTGAGACTTTCGAGGCTGGAACTGGCCGAGGCGAACAGGAATCTCGCCTATCTCAAGGAATTCAGTGAAAATATCATAGAAAGCGCGCCTGTAGGCATTGTTACTCTTGATGCCCGCCTGAAAATCAAGTACTGGAACAGAGAAATAGAGGCGATTACTGAAATAAAGAAGGCGGATGCCTCACAAAAAATTATTACCGACTTGCTCCCCTGTATAACGCGAGAGATGCTTACCGTGACCAAACAGGAAGAAATTGTTGTGCAGACAAAATCAGCGCAGTCTTTAAAGGTAAATATCAGCCCTTTCAAGGATCCTTCCGGGGGATTTGTTGTAATAATCGAAAATATTACCGAAAAGCAGAAGATGGAACAACATCTGCTTCAGGCATCAAAACTTGCCAGCATTGGAAAACTGACTGCAGGAATATCTCATGAGATTGGCAATCCTCTGGCTTCAATATCATCGCTTATTCAGGAACTTAAATCATTGCAAACAGACTCTGATGAACATATTGGTTTTACAGACGAGTCGCTCGATACGATAAATACCCATATCGGCAGAATTGCGAGAATCGTGAGAAGTTTGGGAGATTTTGCCAGGACATCTTCGTCTGAAAAGATCCCTTCGAAAATTCAGGTACTTATCGATAATACGCTGAATCTGGTAAAGTATGATAAGCGCTTCAGAAACATACAACTTACAACCGAAATCAGTGATATTCCGTTGATGCATCTGAACCCGGATAAAATGCAGCAGGTCTTTCTTAATATTATTCTCAATGCCTTTGATGCGATGCCGCAGGGGGGGGCTTTGCATATTGTCGCCAGACAGAGCGATTCTTCTGTTGAAATAGCTTTTCAGGATACCGGCACAGGAATTGATGAGGGTATAATCAACCGAATATTCGACCCATTTTTTACAACAAAGCAGACCGGAAAGGGCACTGGCCTGGGACTGAGCATATGTTATGGAATAATCAAGGAACATGACGGAACCATAACAGTAAAAAGTAAAAAAGGAGAGGGAACAGTCTTCACCATAATACTTCCTGTAAATGGATAGATGAACTTGATTTATCTGCATGATTTTGCTTTATTATGTGAAGGTTTCGAGATTATTCATGAATAACTTATTGGGGATTTACTAATGGCTGAAAAATTACTTCTTGTTGAAGATGAAGCTACTCTTCGCGAATCCCTGAAAAGGGTATTTATACGTGATGGCTATGAAGTAGACGCTGCTCAGGATGCGGAGTCTGCATTGCAGATACTCGAAGAGAGAACTTATGACATTATAATCACTGATATTTTGCTGCCTGGCATTACCGGTATCGAGCTTCTGAAAAAGTATAAAGAACAGAATGCTGAACAGATATTTATCGTTATGACAGCCTTTGCCTCGCTTGAAACCGCGGTGGAAGCCCTAAGAGGCGGGGCACATGATTATATCATTAAGCCGGTAATACATGAGGAAATTAAACGGATTGTAAGAAACGCACTGAAGGAGAGGGCCCTTAAGTCAGAAAATATTATCCTGAAGAAACAGATTGATGAAATCTATGACTTTGATAATATCGTGGGACAAAACAGGGAGATTATCTCGCTCCTCCAGGAAGTAAAAAAAATATCCGATTCCAAAAGCAATGTTCTTCTGCTCGGAGAGACGGGTACCGGTAAAGAGCTGTTCGCAAGATATATCCATTACAGCAGTGCCCGACGGAACGAGCCTTTCATTCCCATTAATTGCAGCGCAATACCTGAGAATCTTCTTGAATCGGAACTCTTCGGTTATATGAAGGGGGCTTTTACCGGGGCCGCATCTGCCAAAAGAGGGCTTTTTGAGGAGGCTGACAGGGGAACTGTTTTTCTTGATGAAATTGGTGAGTTGAGCATTCCTTTGCAATCCAAACTTCTGAGAGTCATGGATGACCGGGAAATAAGGCCTATTGGCAGACGTTCAAAGCCGCAAAATAGATATCAGGTTTATTTCTGCGACCAATAGCGACCTGAATAAGGCTTTAAAGGAAGGACTTTTCAGGGAGGACCTCTACTACAGAATAAATGTTATTACCCTCACCTTGCCTCCTCTCAGGGACCGTAAAGACGATATTATGCCATTAGCCCAGCATTTTCTGAATAAATACTCCAATGAGATAGGAAAGCCGGTTAAACATATTGATGAAATTGCACAAAAAATCCTTCTGGATTATGACTGGCCGGGCAATGTAAGAGAACTGCAAAACATTATCGAAAGGGCCATACTAATAGCCGATGGTAATTTTATTACTTCCGAGCATCTTCATGAAGGCTTAAGGCCATCGTCCACATTCTTTTCCGATTCACTCGAAAAAACCCTTTCGATTGAAGAATATACCAAGGCATTTATTTTAAATTATCAAAGTAAATACAATGAACAGACACTGGCTGGCATGCTTGGCATAACAAGAAAATCATTGTGGGAGAAAAGAAAGAGATGGGACATAGCAAAGAAACAGATGTAACATTAATTCTCATTTAAAGCAGTATTAGTTACCTTTTGTATCATTATTAACATATTGATTTAATTAGATATTTTTAATTGTTTCCTCTTTTGCTACATATTGTAATACTTGTTGGCAAGACATAAAATCAGGGTTTTAATCCTTTCTGAAGCACTTGAGAAGAAAATCCTTTTCCGATAAGCATATTCTATTAAATTCAAAGACTTACCTATTCAGGCATCAGGTTTGCAGTTAATATCACCTGATGATACTGGATGAAGTTGTAGATTTCCTCAAACGTGTGCCGCCATTTCAATTTCTTGATGATGATACATTAAGGAATTTGGCCCCCCTTGCCTCCATGGAGTTTTATCCTGATGGGTTTACTATTTTACAGCAGGAAGGACCTCCCAGCGAGCATCTCAGTGTTATCAAAAAGGGAGGGGTAAAGGTCTTTATAAAACCTGACACCGGGGAAGAGGTAATCATTGATTACAGGAGTGAGGGTGATTCCTTCGGCTTCTTTTCTCTGGTGAGCGGTGATAAATCAAGGGCCAATGTGGTAGCGGTTGATGATACCATTGTGTATCTCTTCAAGAAAGAGGATATTTTAAAGCTCCTGGATAAGAATCCTTCTTTTACCGAATACTTTCTGAAGTCGTTCTTCAGCAAATACATAGATAAGACATATCTTGAGATGCGCAGCAAAAGCCTTCTCTATGGAGGCGGGGACAGAATGCTCTTTACGACCCCGGTGGAGAACTTGCCACAAAGAAAGTGATCACTGTTTATGATGATGTCTCGATCAGGGCGGCTGCTGATATTATGTCGAAAAACGAAATCAGTTCGCTCATCATAACGGACCAGGACAAGGTACCGGTAGGCATCGTCACCGACAGAGACCTCAGGGAAAAGGTAGTGGCAAGGGGAAGGGACGTTAGTGATAAAATCAAAGACATCATGAGTGTTTCTCTTATTAAGTCAGATGCCCGTGATTACTGTTTTGAGGCCCTTCTTAAGATGATCCGCTACAATATTCATCATTTGCTTGTCGTAGATGAGGGGAAATTAAAAGGCATCGTGACCAATCATGACCTGATGATGCTTCAGGGGACCTCGCCGATATCTATTGCCAGGGAGATTGAGAGCAAGCAGACCATCGAAGGACTCGTGCCGGCTTCAAACAAGATCAACGGGATGATTTCTCTCTTGCTGCAAGAGGGGGCAAAGGCAAGCAATATCACGAGGATCATCACGGAAGTAAACGACATTCTTCTCAAAAAGATACTGCAGATCGCGGAGAAGAAGCTGGGATATCCGCCGGTTCCCTACTGCTGGATAGTATTTGGCAGTGAAGGCAGAAAAGAACAGACCTTCAAGACAGATCAGGACAATGCACTGATTTATGAAGACGCCTATACCAAAGAAGAGCAGAATGTTTCCAGTAAATATTTTGCTGAGATTGGCGATATTTGTGAACAATGCCCTGATGCAATGCGGCTTTCCTAAATGTACCGGGAATTATATGGCGAGCAACCCGCAGTGGTGTCAGCCCTTAAAGACATGGAAAGGCTATTTCACCAATTGGATACTGACCCCGACCCCTGAAGCCATGCTCTCTTCAGTAATACTTTTTGATTTCAGGCCGGTATACGGCAATACGCTTCTCGCGGAAGACCTGCGTCATCACCTGACCGAAACCATAAAGGGTCACGAGATGTTCCTTAAGCAGCTTGCGGACCTTACGATCAGCGTGCGTCCGCCGCTTGGTTTTTTCAGGACCTTTGTGGTTGAAAAAGATGGAGTGCACAGAAATCAACTTAATCTTAAATTCAGGTGCATCGCGCCGTTGATCGATATCATACGGCTGTACAGCCTCGAACAGGGCATCATGGAAACGTCTACACTGGAGAGGATAGACGCCCTCAGGGAAAAACACGGTGTGATCAGGGAATTTAGCGATGAACTCGAATACGCCTTTGAATTCATCACCCTGCTGCGGATCATCCATCAGTTCGATCAGATTGAAGCAGGAGATTGAACCGGACAATTTTATCAACCCTGATGGCCTGGGCAACCTTCAGAAAAAAACATTAAAGGAGTCCTGTCAGCTCATTTCCCGGATACAGGACTCGATAAAAAAACAATATCATCCGGGGACGGTTATGTAATGATACATACTATTTCTAACTATAAACAGATGATGATGAAAAAGATGTACACCCAGAAAGGGGTCCCGCCCTCTGTCCTGAAGCATCTTGATTCCGCGCAAACACTTGACCTGACTGCTCCTCTTGACCAGTGGAAAATTCATTGTGTTTGATACCGAGCTCACAGGCCTGCAGACGAAAAAAGACTCTATCGTCTCGCTCGGTGCGCTTAAAATGAGCGGCAAGAGAATTTATTTCGGTGATTTCTTTTATAGAATTGTTGACCCCAGGACCGAACTGACCGGAAGAAGCGTTGTTATTCATGGTATTACGCCGTCGGAGGCGATTGAATGTCCTTCTTTCGAGATACTTCTTCCCGAGTTCCTTGATTTCTGCGGAAACAGCATTCTTGTCGGTCATTTCGTGAATATCGACATTAATTTTATCAATGTTGAAATGAAGAGCTTATATGGGTTCGGCCTTCAGAATCCGACCATCGACACGTCGAAACTGTACACCTGGATGAGACAGAAGGAGGAAGAAGTCTGTGCCTATCACGGCGGACTTTCGGAAGACTTAAATCTCTTTGCCCTTGCGAAGAAATATAATATTCCCGTGAGCAAGGCGCATAATGCCCTTGACGATGCGTTTATTACCGCACAGCTCTTTCAGAGGTTCATCAGTGTTCTACCGCGATACGGCGTGAAAACGCTGAAAGATCTTCTGAAGACAGCGAGGCAGTAAACTATGATACGGTATAAAAAGGAGGTGAAAAGGAGGAAGAGAAAGGAAACAGTTCTTCACAGAGACATCAGAAAGCTGCACTTTTTTTGTATGTAACGAGTTTTTTATTCTTTACCATTAAAGGAGGATAGCTATGTCGACGAAAGAAACGTACGCGGCTTACTGGAAAGAGAATCTCACCTATATTGTGATATTGCTGACAATCTGGTTTGTTGTCTCCTATCTGTTCGGGATTATTATGGCGGACAATCTTGACAGCATAAAACTCTTTGGGTTCCCCCTCGGCTTCTGGTTTGCGAATCAGGGATCTGAGGTAATATTCGTTCTGCTTATAGCCGTCTATGTAAAGCTGATGAACAGGCTGGACATTAAATACGATGTGCATGAGCAATAGGGGTTTTTCGAAATCAGGAGAACAGCAGGTTCTTAATTCTTCAGAAAAATTTTGGAAGGGGAGAAATACATGGATATATTAACTTGGACTTGGATTATCGTCGGAGCTTCCTTTGCCCTGTATATCGGCATCGCAATCTGGGCTAAGGCAAAAACCACCGGAGACTTTTACGTTGCGGCAAAACAGATTCATCCGGTATTGAACGGAATGGCGACTGGCGCGGACTGGATGTCGGCTGCCTCGTTTATTTCTATGGCAGGAATGATCTCATTCCTCGGCAGGGACGGCGCAATGTATCTCATGGGCTGGACCGGCGGCTATGTTCTGCTTGCTATGCTCCTTGCGCCTTATCTGCGTAAGTATGGAAAATATACCGTACCGATGTTCGTCGGCGAGCGTTACTATTCCCAGACCGCTCGAGTCGTTGCGTTAGTTTGCGCTATCTTTGTCTCATTTACCTACGTCGCAGGCCAGATGCGCGGTGTCGGCATTGTATTTTCCCGTTTCCTCGAGGTCCCCATCAATACCGGTGTTATCATCGGTATGGCGATCGTCTTTTTCTACGCGACCCTTGGTGGCATGAAGGGTATCACCTATACCCAGGTTGCGCAGTACTGCGTTCTGATCGTTGCTTATCTGATCCCAGCAATCTTTATCTCGATCATGCTGACCGGAAATCCTATCCCTCAGCTCGGTTATGGAAGCAGTCTCAGCGCCAACGGGATGGAACTCCTGGGAGCTAAAGAAGGAGGGTATCTTTTAGACAAACTCAACGGCATACAGCAGGAACTTGGGTTTGCCGCCTATACCGGACGGGGATCCAAGAGCATGATAGATGTCTTTATGATCACCTTTGCCCTGATGGTCGGGACCGCGGGCCTGCCGCATATCATCATCAGGTTCTTTACCACCCCGACAATCAAGGGCGCCCGCGCATCAGCAGGATGGGCGCTGCTCTTTATCGCAATCCTCTACACAACAGCTCCTGCTGTCGCTTCATTTGCAAGGCTTAACCTGATGCAGACTTTGCACAACAAGCAGTATTCTGAAGCACCCTCATGGTTCAAGAACTGGGAAAAGACCAGCCTGGTTGCATGGAAGGACAAAAACGGCGATGGTATCATGCAGCTTGCAAAAGGTGATGCCTTTGCAGGAAAGGTCGTCTTTGAGAAGGGCGCGGACGGAAAATTTGTCAAGGGACAGTATGGAGAAAACGTTGTCACCACAAAGCAGACGCCTGTTGAAAAGAGCAAGAACGAGCTCTATATCGACAATGACATTATCGTGCTTGCAAACCCTGAAATCGCAAAGCTGCCGAACTGGGTAGTTGCCCTGGTTGCTGCCGGTGGTCTGGCAGCAGCGCTTTCTACTGCTGCAGGCCTTCTGCTGGTTATCGCGGCAGCGATCTCACATGACCTGATGAAATCAATTGTGAGTCCGAATATGTCCGAAACCGCCGAGCTGGTCTGGGCCAGAAGCGCGGCCGGTGCTGCGGTTTTAATAGCAGGGTATTTCGGAATCAATCCTCCGGGGTTTGTGGCGCAGGTGGTCGCCTTTGCCTTCGGACTCGCTGCCTCCTCCTTCTTCCCTGTTATCATCATGGGGATCTTCTGGAGGAGGGCCACAAAGGAAGGGGCGATCCTAGGAATGTTCAGCGGCATGGCCTTCACCGCAGCGTATATCATCTACTTTAAGTTCATGAACCCGCCAGCTTTTAATGTGGCTGCGAACTGGCTCTGGGGGATCTCGCCTGAAGGCATAGGAACAATCGGCATGGTCATTAACTTTATCGTTATCATTGTTGTCTCTAATATGACAAAGCAGCCTCCTCAGGCTGTCCAGGACATGGTCGCGAGCCTGCGTTACCCGAGGGAAGTAAAATAATTTCCTGACGAGTACAGAGATACCCTGATATCAGGGTATCTCTGCTGCTTGTTTCAGGTAATGAGCAGTAACGATTTTTTTGGGCTTTAGGAAATGAACAAACCGGGCCTGATTCTTTTTTTCTGGAAAGATTGAATCAATCGTCTGTACAATTACGATAATGATAAATAAGGGAACGAGAGAATTGCTTCAAATGTTGTTGTAATAACTCTGCAGCATTTCATGGCACTTTAAATAAACGCAAGGAGGACAGGCAGTAATGGCAGAGAAGAAGAACATTGAAGTCTTATCGTCCGAGAAGAGGACGTTTCCGCCTGCAAAGGAATTCAGTCAGAAGGCGCATGTGACGAGCATGGCCGAATATGAGAAGATTTACAAACGTTCCATTGAAGATCCTGAGGGCTTCTGGGGGGAGATGGCAGAGCAGAACCTGACGTGGTTTAAGAAATGGGACAAGGTACTTGAGTACAACTTTGACAAGCCTGAGATCAAATGGTTTCAGGGGGGGAAATTAAACGCCTCCTACAACTGTCTTGACAGATACATCAATACGGTAACCCGGAACAAGGCGGCGATCATCTGGGAGGCAGATGACGGCTCCTACAAGACGTTTACGTATCAGCAGCTGTACTATGAAGTGAACAAATTTGCGAATGTACTGAAGAAGCATGGCATAAAGAAGGGGGACCGGGTAACGATCTATCTGCCGATGATCCCTGAGCTTGCAATCGCGATGCTTGCCTGCTCAAGGATTGGGGCGATACACAGCATTGTTTTTGGAGGATTCAGCGCGCAGGCGTTAAAAGACAGGATACAGGACTGCAAGTCGAAGCTCGTCATAACCTCAGATAAAGGTGTCCGGGGAGGACGGCAGGTCCCCTGAAGGCCAATTCTGATATTGCCTTGCAGGAATGTCCGACGGTCGAAAAGACGATAGTTGTAAAGCGGGCTGACGGTGTTGATATGGAGCCATCGAGGGATGTCTGGTGGCATGAGGAAATGAACGCGGCTGATATAGCGAACTATTGTGAGCCTGAATGGATGGATGCAGAAGACCCGTTATTCATACTCTACACCTCCGGGTCCACCGGAAAGCCGAAGGGGGTTTTGCATACGACGGGGGGGTATTGCCTGTTTACAAACCTCACCTTCAGATGGATATTCGATTATCATGAAGAAGACATCCATTTCTGCACTGCGGACATCGGCTGGGTGACCGGGCACAGCTATATTGTTTATGGTCCGTTAAGCAACGGGGCGACGAGCCTTATGTTTGAAGGAGTCCCAACGTATCCTAATCCCGGAAGGTTCTGGGACATATGCGACAAACACCGGGTAAACATATTCTATACGGCACCGACAGCGATCAGGGCCCTCATGAGGGAAGGGGAGAGTTGGGTAACCAAGTATGACCTTTCGTCCTTACGGGTGCTTGGCAGCGTTGGAGAACCGATTAATCCTGAGGCGTGGATGTGGTATTACACCCATGTAGGGAAGGGCAAGCTGCCCATTGTAGATACCTGGTGGCAGACAGAGACCGGGGGCATACTGATAACCCCGCTGCCGGGGGCAATGACCCTGAAACCGGGCTCGGCGAACCGTCCATTCCCCGGGGTAGTCCCTTCTATACTGAAAGAAGACGGTTCACCTGCGGGAATTGATGAAGGTGGTTACCTCGTCATAGACAAACCATGGCCGGGGATGATCAGGGGCACCTATGGGGACCCGGAGAACAAACGTGTCAAGGAAGTCTATTTCACAAGATTTGAGGGCAAGTATTTTACCGGTGACGGTGCACGAATCGACGCAGATGGTGATTACTGGCTGATGGGGAGAATCGATGATGTTATCAATATTTCAGGACATCGTCTGGGGACAGCAGAAGTAGAATCCGCTCTGGTAAGTCATGAGTCGGTTGCAGAGGCAGCGGTTGTGGGCTTCCCCCATGAGATTAAGGGTGAAGGGATTTATGTGTATGTCACCCTGAAAGAAGGCGTGCAGCCTACTGACGAATTGAAGAAAATACTCATAGGGCATGTGCGGGCCGTCATCGGACCGATCGCATCACCGGATAAGCTTCAGTTTGCGCCGGGACTGCCAAAGACGAGGAGCGGCAAGATCATGAGAAGAATCCTTCGGAAGATTGCCTGGGGACAGGTGGAAGACCTGGGAGATACATCAACCCTTGCTGATCCGGCTGTTGTGGACAATCTGGTAAAAGAGAGGTTGTGATTCCACGCTAAGGAAAGATGAGATGAGTTGAAGGGCAGACGTAATGCCTGCCCTTCTTTTTTTGATGATAAGAGCCCAAGAAAAAATATCTCTTGTCGAAACTGGCGAAAAGTCCGATCTTAGCATTGCGTAACAGCGTAGCGCGCGATCTGAATACGAATAGATAGGGGAAAACCCTGAAAAGGGATGAGGCTTATGAATATCCTGCTGATTATTGTTTTCGTGATAGCTTACGCAGCAATCGCTTTAGAGCATCCTCTCAAGGTCAATAAGAGTGCATCGGCACTGGTAGGCGCTGGTCTGTTATGGACCATTTACGCGGTTGTCACCGGCAATGTCACCGGGCAGCTGAATGAGTCGCTTTCAGCGACCGCCCAGATTGTTTTTTTCCTCATGGGGGCAATGACGATCGTCGAGGTCGTTGACGCTCATGACGGCTTTAATGTCATCACGGACAGGATCAAGACGACAAAAATGACGACCCTGCTGTGGCTGATCGGCTTTGTCACGTTCTTCCTGAGCGCTGCGCTTGACAACCTGACGACAACGATCGTGATGATATCCCTGACCCGGAAGTTGCTGGGCCGGAGAGAAGACAGACTGTTTTTCGCGGGGATCATAGTCATAGCTGCCAACGCCGGGGGCGCGTGGTCGCCCATCGGCGACGTGACCACTACCATGCTCTGGATAGGAGGACAGATTACCGCCCTCGAGATCATTAAGGGTGTCTTTATCCCTTCAGCAGTCAATTTGCTGGTACCGTTAGCGGTCATCAGCTATATGCTTCGCGGAAAGGCCATTATCAGCCCGGATAAGGCAAGGGACAACCACCTGAAATTTGGGACAACGTCATTCGAGAGGAGTTTCATGTTCTTCGCGGGAATCGGCATACTTTGCGCAGTTCCAGTCTTCAAGGCCTTGACCCATTTGCCCCCGTTCATGGGCATTTTATTCGGACTCGGCCTCCTCTGGCTGGCCGGTGAACTGATTCACCGCAATAAAGAAGCCGCAGATAAGCAGCACCTGACGCTTGTCTCGGCTCTTCAAAGGATCGACATGTCGGCACTTGTATTCTTCATCGGTATTCTCCTTGCAGTGGCTACTCTGGAACATACCCACATCCTGGCCTCCCTTGCCCAATGGCTGGACAAAGTCGTTGGCAACCAGGCGATCATTGTTTCCATTTTTGGGCTTGTCAGCGCTATTGTGGACAACGTACCGCTTGTTGCTGCATCAATGGGAATGTATTCCATGACTGAGTTCCCACCGGATTCGTTTCTCTGGGAGTTCCTCGCTTACGCAGCGGGTACTGGTGGTTCGATCCTGATCATCGGTTCAGCCGCTGGTGTTGCCGCGATGGGTCTCGAGAAAATTGAGTTCTTCTGGTATGTCCGGAGGATCAGTCTCCTCGCCCTTATCGGCTATATCGGCGGGGCGGTTGTTTACGTCCTTCTGCACTGACCTTAAAATGAGCGGACTTAACCGCTGATCACCCTGCCGGTTGCAACGAATTCTCTCGGATACATTGCAGAGTCTCTGGTACAATAACAGAGATTGAATTTATAACTTTTATCATCATTGCGAGGTAAAGATGGACAAATTTCTATTGGACAGGAACGAGGTTGCACTGGTACTCGTGGATATTCAGGAGAGACTGGCGGCTGTAATGCCGGACAGACAGAGGGTTGTCGACAACTGTCTCCACCTGATTGAGGTCTCGAAATTACTGAATATTCCCGTTCTGCTGAATGAACAGTACCCAAAAGGTCTGGGCCCGACTGTCAATGAAATCAGGGAAGCCCTGCATTTGTGTGAGCCTTTGGAGAAGCTCACATTCAGCTGCTGCAGGGGAGGGTCATTTCTTAAGGCCCTTGAGTCTTCCGGCAGAAAGAAGGTGATACTTGCAGGCATGGAGACGCATGTTTGCGTCCTCCAGACTGTGATCGACCTTCTGAAGGCCGGCTACCCGGTCCATGTTGTAAAGGACGCTACCTGTTCGAGGACACTGGAGAACTTTAATGCCGGCTCCGAATTTATGAGGGATGCAGGAGCTGTGATTACCTGTACGGAAACCGTCTTATTTCAACTGCTGGAGAAGGCAGGCACCGATGAGTTTAAATTTGTCTCGAAAAGAATAAAATAGTTACCGTTTAGCAAAATCATGATACTTTTAGTTACATTTCGTAACTTATTACTTTTTAAAACTTATTCGATACTGTTTCACATTTTGCTACATTTTGTAATGCCATAAAAAATAGCCTAAAATCAATACTTAAACCTTTACTTGAAGTTAATGTATATAAAAATCTATTAAATAAGCATATTCTATTAAATTCAAAGACTTACCTATTCAGGCATCAGGTTTGCAGTTAATATCACCTGATGATACTGGATGAAGTTGTAGATTTCCTCAAAAGAGTGCCGCCGTTTCAATTTCTTGATGATGATACATTAAGGAATTTGGCCCCCCTTGCCTCCATGGAGTTTTATCCTGATGGGTTTACTATTTTACAGCAGGAAGGACCTCCCAGCGAGCATCTCAGTGTTATCAAAAAGGGAGGGGTAAAGGTCTTTATAAAACCTGACACAGGGGAAGAGGTAATCATTGATTACAGGAGTGAGGGTGATTCCTTCGGCTTCTTTTCTCTGGTGAGCGGTGATAAATCAAGGGCCAATGTGGTAGCGGTTGATGATACCATTGTGTATCTCTTCAAGAAAGAGGATATTTTAAAGCTCCTGGATAAGAATCCTTCTTTTACCGAATACTTTCTGAAGTCGTTCTTCAGCAAATACATAGATAAGACATATCTTGAGATGCGCAGCAAAAGCCTTCTCTATGGAGGCGGGGACAGAATGCTCTTTACGACCCCGGTGGGAGAACTTGCCACAAAGAAAGTGATCACTGTTTATGATGATGTCTCGATCAGGGCGGCTGCTGATATTATGTCGAAAAACGAAATCAGTTCGCTGATCATAACGGACCAGGACAAGGTACCGGTAGGCATCGTCACCGACAGAGACCTCAGGGAAAAGGTAGTGGCAAGGGGAAGGGACGTTAGTGATAAAATCAAAGACATCATGAGTGTTTCTCTTATTAAGTCAGATGCCCGTGATTACTGTTTTGAGGCCCTTCTTAAGATGATCCGCTACAATATTCATCATTTGCTTGTCGTAGATGAGGGGAAATTAAAAGGCATCGTGACCAATCATGACCTGATGATGCTTCAGGGGACCTCGCCGATATCTATTGCCAGGGAGATTGAGAGCAAACAGACCATCGAAGGACTCGTGCCGGCCTCGAACAAGATCAACGGGATGATTTCTCTCTTAATGAAAGAGGGGGCAAAGGCAAGCAATATCACGAGGATCATCACGGAAGTAAACGACATTCTTCTCAAAAAGATACTGCAGATCGCGGAGAAGAAGCTGGGATATCCGCCGGTTCCCTACTGCTGGATAGTATTTGGCAGTGAAGGCAGAAAAGAACAGACCTTCAAGACAGATCAGGACAATGCACTGATTTATGAAGACGCCTATACCAAAGAAGAGCAGAATGTTTCCAGTAAATATTTTTCTGAGCTGGCGATATTTGTGAACAATGCCCTGATGCAGTGCGGCTTTCCTGAATGCTCTGCGAACTATATGGCGAGCAACCCGCAGTGGTGCCAGCCTCTCAGTGTCTGGAAAAAGTACTTTTCCACATGGGTATATACACCAACATCCGAAGCATTACTAAATTCGTTGATATTTTTTGATTTCAGACCGGTATATGGGGATACAACCCTTGCAGATGCACTACGGAATTCTCTCAGGCAGATGCTCGAAAAACAGGAGATTTTTCTTGGTCATATGGCCAACTCGATTATTAAAAATTCTCCTCCGATCGGTTTTTTCAAGTCTTTTATTGTGGAAAAAAGCGGAGAGCACAAGGATAAGCTGAACATGAAGATCAAGGGAATCGCCCCTCTTGTGGATATGGTGCGGCTCTTCAGTCTCGAAAAGGGGATAAAGGAGACCTCCACCTTAGAGAGGATTGCTTCCTTGAAGGGAATACATGCAAACGTTGAAGAGTATGAGGAAGAACTCATTCATGCCTTTGAGTATTTAATGCTGCTCAGGATACAGCATCAGTACGAACAGATCGAAGCAGGCATAAAGCCGGACAATTTTATCAATCCGAAAAATTTATCAAACCTTCAAAGGAAAACGATCAAAGAAGCTTTCAAGCTGATATCAAAGATCCAGGATATCATCATAGAAAGGTATAAACAGTTTATTCTGTGAACATAATCGGTTTATGAAAAGCAAGAGGGTGGGGACGCCGCTTCAGGACAAAAATAAAAAGCTTGATGATGTTGCTTACGTTGTGATAGATACAGAACTTACCGGGCTTGATGCAAAGAAAGACTCCATAGTTTCGGTGGGGGCCATAAAAATGATTGGGGGAAGGATTGAAATCGGAAATTCGTTTTACCGACTCGTGAATCCCAAGACCGCACTTACCGCAGAGAGCGTAATAATCCATGAAATCACCCCCTCAGAAGTACTGCACAAGCCTGACATTGATTCGGTGCTCTCAGAATTTCTCGATTTCTGCGGTGATGATGTAATTGTCGGATACTGTACAGCCATCGATATGGAATTTTTAAACAAGGAGACAAAACGCATTATCGGTTCTAAAATTAAGAACCCGGTTGTGGACATTCAGGCGATCCAGACATGGATGTCGTTGTGGAACAGGTGGGAGATAACATGGCCGAACGAATACAGGCTCTACGATATAGCAAAATATTTTGGCATTTCTGTCAATGGAGCACATAACGCGATAATCGATGCTTATATTACTGCCCAGATATTTCAACGCTTTATCCCCAAGCTCATCGATTCGGAGATCAGTAGTATCGGCGACCTCGTAAAGCTGTCAGATAAATATGAAGGAGGTGACAGGAATACTCACGACCGCAGTATATTTTTTTATTAATAAGAGGTGCACTTTTGCATTTATACCATGAAAGGGGGAATTGTATGAGCAGCAAAAAAACAGTCATCGAAATCCTTGAGGACGAGGATTTCAGAGCATTGTCCGGGCAAAAAAACACGATATCGGTCGTTCTGACGATATTAGAGCTTATCCTCTATTTCGGCTTTATCGGACTCATCGCCTTTAACAAACCGCTCCTTGCGCAGAAGCTGAGCGAGGGAAGCGCGACGACTATCGGCATACCCATAGCCGTCGGCACTATTCTGGGATCGTGGGTGTTGACAGGCATCTACATCTTCTGGGCGAACAATAAGTATGATGAACAGGTCAAAAACGTCAAAGACAGAATAGGAGGATGACGATGCCGCAAGCAGCTCAGACTATGATAGGGCAGTCAAATCCGACTGCGATAATGTTTTTTGTTGCCTTTGTTATCTCCACCCTTGCGATAACGTGGTGGGCAGCCAAAAGAACAAAAACCACAAAGGATTTCTATGCGGCAGGCAGAAGTATAACCGGATTCCAGAACGGGCTCGCACTTGCCGGTGACTACATGAGCGCGGCTTCCTTTCTGGGCATAGCCGGCCTCGTTTCGACAAAAGGATATGACGGTCTGATTTACTCGGTCGGCTGGCTGGTAGGATGGCCGATTGTCATGTTCCTTATCTCTGAACCATTGAGAAACCTCGGCAAATACACCTTTGCGGACGTTGTGGCATATCGCCTGAACCAGAGGCCGATCAGGGCTGCGGCAGCTGCAGGTTCTCTTGTGGTTGTTCTGACATACCTTATTGCGCAGATGGTCGGAGCAGGAACACTTATCAAGCTCATGTTCGGACTGCCTTTCGAATTGGCTATTGTCGTTACCGGCGGACTTATGATCGCCTATGTTCTCTTCGGCGGCATGATCGCCACCACATGGGTCCAGATAATCAAGGCTGTCCTGCTCCTTGGCGGCGCGACGCTTCTCGTAATATTAACCCTCAGTCAGTTTGGATTCAGTTACGGAGAGCTGTTCAGACAGGCATCCACAGCCACGCCGGCAGGCCAAAAGTTCCTCGAACCAGGTGGGCTGGTAACGAGTCCTATCGATGCCTTTTCCCTCGGGCTTGCGCTCATGTTCGGTACAGCAGGACTTCCCCATATCCTGATGAGGTTCTATACCGTGCCTGATGCAAAAGAGGCAAGAAAATCTGTTTTCTATGCCACCGGATTTATCGGCTATTTCTACATCCTTACCGTTACTATCGGTTTTGGCGCGGCAGTCCTCGTAGGTCAGAAGATCATTATGGGTATTGACAAGGGTGGCAACATGGCGGCACCTCTTCTCGCAGAGGCACTCGGCGGAAACCTCTTTCTCGGGTTTCTCTCGGCGGTCGCGTTTGCAACCATCCTTGCTGTTGTTTCAGGACTGACTCTCGCGGGAGCATCCGCATTCTCTCATGATCTTTTCGTAGGAGTTATAAGACACGGTAAGGCATCTGAGAAAGAAGAGGTGAAGGTCGCTAAGATCGCCACTGTAGGTCTTGGTATCACCGCAATACTGCTTGGTATCCTCTTCAAGGGCCAGAACGTGGCATTTCTGGTCGGACTTACCTTCGCAATCGCGGCCAGTGCCAACTTCCCGGCGCTCCTCATGTCTGTCATGTGGAAGAAATTTACAACAGCCGGAGCTGTCATGAGCATCTATTCCGGATTGCTCGTTGCAACGGTACTCCTTATTCTGAGCCCTACTGTTTGGGTCGATATCGTGCACAAATCTGAGAAAGAGGCTGTGGAAACAAGGGTAAAAGCTCTGGAAGCCAATTACAATAACTCAACAGACGCTCTTACCAAGTATAAAACTATCGCTGGCAATAGGACAGAGATAGATAAGGCATTAATCGATGGACAAACCGCCCTTGAAGCGAAAAAGAAGGAGTTGACTGATGCGGTTAAGGACGAAAAGGAGCGCGCAAAGCAGATAGCTGCTGCCGAGGCAAAGACCGCGAAGACAGCAGAGGTCCTTCAATACCTGGCCACGACCGATTCAGCTGCTGCTGAAATGCGGATTGCCGACGAGAAGCCAAAGTTCGAGGCCGAGAAGAAGGAAGCAAGCACGGCAATGCCTAAGCCTATATTCCCGCTCAAAAACCCTGGCATCTATTCTATGGCTGCTGCGTTTTTAATGGGTATTTTAATTTCGCTCATGGCTCCTGATAAAGAGGCAGAGAAGAAATACGCTGGTCAGAAACTGAGAGAATATATAGGCATTGGCGCAGAAGATTAATCCATAACCGGTGTTTGTGTCAGTGTTTAGTGTCAGCGCGAAAATTTTTTGTCTGATCCTATGCACTGGCACGATCACTGATTTTCAGTCGAAATTATTTTAAGTCATAACTATAAAGGAGGACAGGCAGTAATGGCAGAGAAGAAGAACATTGAAGTCTTATCGTCCGAGAAGAGGACGTTTCCGCCTGCAAAGGAATTCAGTCAGAAGGCGCATGTGACGAGCATGGCCGAATATGAGAAGCTTTACAAACGTTCCATTGAAGATCCTGAGGGCTTCTGGGGGGAGATGGCAGAGCAGAACCTGACGTGGTTTAAGAAATGGGACAAGGTACTTGAGTACAACTTTGACAAGCCTGAGATCAAATGGTTTCAGGGGGGGAAATTAAACGCCTCATACAACTGTCTTGACAGATACATCAATACGGTAACCCGGAACAAGGCGGCGATCATCTGGGAGGCAGATGACGGTTCCTACAAGACGTTTACGTATCAGCAGCTGTACTATGAAGTGAACAAATTTGCGAATGTACTGAAGAAGCATGGCATAAAGAAGGGGGACCGGGTAACGATCTATCTGCCGATGATCCCTGAGCTTGCAATCGCGATGCTTGCCTGCTCAAGGATTGGGGCCATACACAGCATTGTTTTTGGAGGATTCAGCGCGCAGGCGTTAAAAGACAGGATACAGGACTGCAAGTCGAAGCTCGTCATAACCTCAGATAAAGGTGTCAGGGGAGGACGGCAGGTCCCACTGAAGGCCAATTCTGATATTGCCTTGCAGGAATGTCCGACGGTCGAAAAGACGATAGTTGTAAAGCGGGCTGACGGTGTTGATATGGAGCCATCGAGGGATGTCTGGTGGCATGAGGAAATGAACGCGGCTGATATAGCGAACTATTGTGAGCCTGAATGGATGGATGCAGAAGACCCGTTATTCATACTCTACACCTCCGGGTCCACCGGAAAGCCGAAGGGGGTTTTGCATACGACGGGGGGGTATTGCCTGTTTACAAACCTCACCTTCAGATGGATATTCGATTATCATGAAGAAGACATCCATTTCTGCACTGCGGACATCGGCTGGGTGACCGGGCACAGCTATATTGTTTATGGTCCGTTAAGCAACGGGGCGACGAGCCTTATGTTTGAAGGAGTCCCAACGTATCCTAATCCCGGAAGGTTCTGGGACATATGCGACAAACACCGGGTAAACATATTCTATACGGCACCGACAGCGATCAGGGCCCTCATGAGGGAAGGGGAGAGTTGGGTAACCAAGTATGACCTTTCGTCCTTACGGGTGCTTGGCAGCGTTGGAGAACCGATTAATCCTGAGGCGTGGATGTGGTATTACACCCATGTAGGGAAGGGCAAGCTGCCCATTGTAGATACCTGGTGGCAGACAGAGACCGGGGGCATACTGATAACCCCGCTGCCGGGGGCAATGACCCTGAAACCGGGCTCAGCGAACCGTCCATTCCCCGGGGTAGTCCCTTCTATACTGAAAGAAGACGGTTCACCTGCGGGAATTGATGAAGGTGGTTACCTCGTCATAGACAAACCATGGCCGGGGATGATCAGGGGCACCTATGGGGACCCGGAGAACAAACGTGTCAAGGAAGTCTATTTCACAAGATTTGAGGGCAAGTATTTTACCGGTGACGGTGCACGAATCGACGCAGATGGTGATTACTGGCTGATGGGGAGAATCGATGATGTTATCAATATTTCAGGACATCGTCTGGGGACAGCAGAAGTAGAATCCGCTCTGGTAAGTCATGAATCGGTTGCAGAGGCAGCGGTTGTGGGCTTCCCCCATGAGATTAAGGGTGAAGGGATTTATGTGTATGTCACCCTGAAAGAAGGCGTGCAGCCTACTGACGAATTGAAGAAAATACTCATAGGGCATGTGCGGGCCGTCATTGGACCGATCGCATCACCGGATAAGCTTCAGTTTGCGCCGGGACTGCCAAAGACGAGGAGCGGCAAGATCATGAGAAGAATCCTTCGGAAGATTGCCTGGGGACAGGTGGAAGACCTGGGAGATACATCAACCCTTGCCGATCCGGCTGTTGTGGACAATCTGGTTAAAGAGAGGTTGTAAGAGCAATTGTATCCGGATAAATTTTTTCTGAATAAAGATGATTCAGTTCTGGTGATCGTGGACATTCAGGAAAGACTTGCTGCGGTGATGGGTGAGAGGCAGAAGGTCATAGACAACTGCCTCCACCTTATCACGGCAGCGGGACTTTTTCAGATTCCGGTGGTCATTACCGAACAGTATCCGAAGGGGCTTGGTCCCACGGTTAAGGAAATCAGGGAGGCATCGGGGGAATCTGGTGTTATAGAGAAAATTGACTTCAGCTGCTGCAACGAGCCGAAGTTCCTCGATGCCCTGGCAGCTACCGGCAGAAGAAAGATCATAGTCTCCGGTATGGAAACGCACGTATGTGTTCTTCAGACCTGTCTTGGCTTATTACGGGAAGGGTATATAGTGCATATTGTCCGTGATGCGGTTTGCCTCGAGGAAGACCGGGGATTACAAAACAGGAATAGAATTTCTGCGCGATGCCGGCGCTGTCATGACCTGCACTGAAACGATTTTATTTCAACTGCTTGAAAAAGCAGGCACCGATGAGTTTAAACTTATCTCGAAAAGGATTAAATAGCTTTTTGGATATGTCTTAAAACTTAAACCAGCTTTTTTTGACTTTGAGATCGCTGAAGAGAACGGCAATATCAGTTAAAATACTTCGTATTTCTCTCTGCTCTTTCCTTATTTCTGTAATATGTTTATCTTCTCTGACAGAAGTGTTGTTTTTTATTGTGCTCAGAGTATCCTTCATTTCACGCAGCTCTGCCTTGAGAGAAGAAACAGTTCCTTTTAGTTCTGCCAGTGAAGTATTTAATCTTGTAACATCAGAGGAAATCAGTTTAATTCTTTCATCGGATACTGCTAAGCTACGCTTGGTCTCAGTTTTGATCTCGGTCTTGGTCTCGCCTGATTCTTTGGATGCGAGAGGGTAACTGGTTTTCTCTATCGCATATTTTTGTACGTGAGTCTCTGGTTCAGGCTCCGGTTCGACCTTTTTTGAAATAAAAGTCTCTTTCAGTTTTTCCTCTACGTCATATTCAGGTTCAACAAGTTCTATAGACTCTTTTTCTGCAAGTTCATAACTATCAGGTTGATCGGGTGCCTCTGCTTCATCCGCAAGCTGAAAGAGCTCGGTTGACATCTCTTGAATTACGGCGATTTTCTCCTGTTGATTTACTTTTTTTTCAATTGGCGTTTCTTGAATTAGGGCAATTTTCTCCTCTCGTTTTACCTCTTCTTTTAGGGGAGCAGAGTGTATCTCGATTTTATGCTTTCTGGCTATTTCCTTAAGAACAAGTCTGGTAATGAGCTGAAAAGAGTCTTCTACCCCTTTTCCATTAATTGCCTCTGCTTCTATCACATCGCACGCATTATTTTTGTTTAGGTCAGCATTGAGAGCATCTATGGTCAGAATATTTTTCAGATCTCGTTTGTTATATTGAAGCACTACAGGAATTTGATCGGGATTTATGTTATTGGAAATGAGATTTTCTCTCATATTATCAAGACTTTCGATATTCTGATCCCGCATATCACTTTGTGAATCAGCGACAAAAACAACCGCATCCGCTCCCTTCAAAACCACTTTTCTGGTAGCATTATAACGGACCTGACCTGGTACGGTATAAAGTTGAAACCGTATCGAAAACTCCTTGATTTTCCCTAATTCAATCGGCAGAAAGTCGAAAAAAAGAGTCCTGTCTGATTCTGTTGAAAGAGAAAGTAACTTGCCTTTGTTCTCGGGATTGAGAGCTGAGTGAAGATGTTGGATATTCGTTGTCTTACCGCTTAATCCGGGGCCATAATACACAATCTTAAGGGTTATCTCTTTTGTTGCATAGTTAAAGAGTGCCATATTTTATACTATAGCATAAACGCCGTTTCTTGTTTGATACTTAACCCTGTACATAGCCTCATCCGCAAGTCTCAGAAGTTCTTCTTTGGATTTTGCGCTTTCCGGATAAGAGGCTACTCCGAAACTTGCGGTCAGATTAAGCGAATATCCATCTTTTTTGAGAAATATATTGCGTTCTATAGATTTTCTGATTCTTTCAGCTATCTGAATGGCATTTTCAGGGGGGGTCTGGGGCAAGACAATGACAAATTCATCTCCGCCGTATCTTGCTACAATATCGACTGTCCTGAGACGTTTAATGAGAAGCTGTCCCATTTCAACCAGGAGTTTACTCCCGACGACATGACCGTAATTGTCATTTATTCTCTTGAAATGATCGACATCCATAAATATCAGAGACAGTGATGTGCGATGTCTAATCGCTCTGCTGATTTCTATTTCTAATGTCCTGTTCAGATATCTCGTATTAAATAATTTTGTCAGGTCATCGGTTATGGAAAGTTCTTCCATTTTCTGATAGAGGGATGCCCTCTCTATAGCGATTGCAGCGTGGTCTACAATCCGTAGTATGAGATTGAGGTCTTCTTTGGTAAATGGCTCATTCGTGGTTTTATTCACTATTTCAAGGACCCCGAGTATAGTGCCCTTACTTTTAATCGGAACACACATGATTGTTTTTGTTTTTGGGGTTATTTGTTTATCAATTTTTGCCGAGAATCTCGGGTCAGAAGATACATCTGGAACTACTATGGGCAAAAGCTCCTGCGCAACCCATCCGGCAATTCCTTCCCCCATCTTCAATCGTGTTCTTTTGACTTTTTTCTTGTTCTCTTTTCTTCCCGATGCTCTTTCGAAAACAAGATCACCTGTTTCCTGATCAATAAGAAAAAAAGACCAGGCCTCAGCCTTTATTAATTTCTTGGCATTTTTCATAATGGTCGAAAGGATATTATTCAAATCAAGCGTTGAAGTCAGTGTCTTGCTTACCTCTTCAAAAAAATCCAGTTCCTGCTTTATATTAAATACGTTGTCTTTCAATGTTCTGTTTTCAATCAGGATTTCTTTTTCTTTCAATGCCTTTTTTATAAGAAAATCCAGTTCTTTCAACGAGGGGGTTACTGTTGGATACATTAAGGGGTTTCTTGACCAGGCATGAAATCCCGAAACGTCTTCTCCGGGAAAAAACAATTTTAGGTATATCTTTGAATCTGTCTGTAAATGACCTGAATGAAGGTGCCTTGGACTGATTTTTATCGATCAGAATCAAATCCGGCTTGTTTTCTGGTCTAAAAACAATATTATCTATTGTTTTGAACCGATCCAATGACGCACCTTTAGAAACAAGAATTTCTTCCTGTTCTTTGGTCAGTAAATCAGGTCCAATGGAAAATACTCTAATCATTGATTCCACAACATTTTTTGAATTTTTTTCCACTGCCGCAAGGACACGGGTCATTCCGACCTACTTTTTTGCCCCGCGTCAGCAGGCTGTATTGCAGCGGCATCTCCTCTGTTATAATTCAGACTCGTTCTTCTTGCCCGTGCTATTTCTGCTTCTTCATTTCTCTGAATCTGGATCTTGCAGAGACGTGAAATTATTTCAAAGGAAATTCTTCCTGACATTTCAGAGAATATATCAAAAGCTTCTTTCTTATATTCGACAAGCGGGTCTCTTTGCCCGTAGCCTCTCAGCCCGATGCCTTCCTTTAAATGATCCATAGCAAGGAGGTGGTCTTTCCACTGAGTGTCAACGACCTGGAGGACCATCATCCTCTCCAGATATCTCATCATCTCGCTGCCTACTTCATTCTCCTTTATTTCATAGGCTTTCTTGACTTCGGAGAGAATCCTGTCCTTAAAGAGCTCGAAATTATCCGGCCCCTCACTTATTGAAACCGCAAAAGTGCCATAGAGTGAATCTTTTAATCCCTTCATGTCCCATTCATCACTGTGTTGGTCTTCAGGACAGTGAACAGAAATAATTTCTTCAACAATATCTTCCATCATCTGAAGGATTTTATCCTTTATGTTCTGGCTCTGCAGTATTTCTTTTCGATATGCATAGATTTCTTTTCTCTGCTTGTTCATCACATCGTCATACTCGAGAAGATGCTTTCTGATATCAAAGTTTTGTGACTCGACACTTTTCTGGGCATTTTCAATAGCACTTGATACCATCTTGTTCTCTATAGGGACATCATCATCCATGCCGAGTTTTCCCATTAAGCCGGAAATGCGATCAGATCCGAAGATTCTCATCAGATCATCCTCCAGGGAAAGATAAAAACGTGATGACCCGGGGTCTCCCTGTCTGCCGGAACGTCCCCTTAACTGGTTGTCTATCCTTCTGGATTCATGTCTTTCAGTGCCCATGATATGAAGTCCTCCGTAAGAAACCACCTTTTCTTTGTCAGCTTTGCATTGTTTTTCTGCGCTTACCAAAGCAGAGGTAAAGTCTTCGTCTGTATATTCCTGCTTGTCCTTTAGCATGTCCTTTGCAAGACCCGATGGATTTCCACCCAGTACTATGTCAGTCCCTCTTCCGGCCATATTCGTTGCTATGGTGACCGCGCTGATTCTTCCTGCCTGGACAATTATTTCGGCTTCTCTTTCGTGATATTTTGCGTTCAGAACAGAATGGGGGATGCCTCTCTTCTTAAGCATGCTGCTGAGGAGCTCAGATTTTTCAATGGATATTGTCCCCACAAGAATGGGCTGTCCTTTTGTATGATTTTCCTCAATGTCACTTATTACCGCATTGAATTTTCCCGTTTCGGTCTTGTAAATCATGTCAGGGGAGTCATCTCGTATCATCGGTTGATTCGTAGGAATAACAAGAACATCGAGATTATATATCTTTGCAAATTCTTCTGCTTCTGTTTCTGCTGTACCGGTCATGCCGGCCAGTTTATTGTACATCCTGAAATAGTTCTGAAAAGTTATGGTAGCAAGCGTCTGGTTTTCACTGGCTATTTTCACGCCTTCTTTTGCCTCAACAGCCTGATGGAGACCATCGGACCAGCGTCTGCCCGGCATAAGCCTTCCGGTAAATTCATCAACAATAAGCACTTCTCCGTCTTTTACAACATAATCTACATCACGTTTAAACAGACTATAAGCTTTCAACCCTTGCAGAATGTGGTGCACAAGTTCAATATTTGCCGGATCATAGAGGTTCCCTGAACCGAGGAGTTTTTCGACCTTGATATTTCCCTCTTCCGTTAAAATAACGGTGCGGGCTTTTTCGTCTATCGTATAATCAACTTCTCTTTGTAGCTTTGGGATAATCTTGTCGATTTTGTAATACTTATCGGTTGAGTCCTCAGAAGGTCCTGATATGATCAGTGGTGTCCGGGCCTCGTCTATCAGAATGCTGTCCACTTCGTCAACAATGGCATAGTTCAAATCTCGCTGGACAAATTGCGAAATTTCATATTTCATGTTGTCTCTGAGATAATCAAATCCAAATTCATTATTTGTGCCATAGGTAATATCGGCATTATAAGACAATTGCCTCTGTTCATCGGTAAGACCATGTACGATCACGCCAACGCTGAGACCAAGGAAATTATAAAGTTTTCCCATCCACTGGGAGTCCCGCTTTGCCAGGTAGTCGTTTACGGTAACTACATGCACACCTTTTCCTTCAAGGGCGTTTAAATAGACGGGGAGGGTAGCAACAAGCGTCTTCCCTTCCCCTGTTTTCATTTCCGCTATTTTCCCCTCATGTAAAATAATTCCTCCCAGAAGTTGCACATTGAAATGACGCATCTTTAATACTCTCTTTGAAGCCTCTCTCACGACAGCAAAAACTTCGGGCAGAATATCATCCAGTGTCTGACCTGAGGTAAGTTGGGCTCTGAATTCAGATGTTTTGTTTTTTAACTCTTCATCAGAAAGAACAGCGATAGCGGGTTCAAAAGAATTTATTTGATCGACAACAGGCATAAGTCTCTTGATTTCCCGTTCATTCTTTGTCCCTATGATTTTTTTCAAAAAACCGAGCATTGTTAATATTAAATTATGCCCGGTTGTTATTGCAAGAAATCAATTCTGAACCCGTTGTTTTCATTAATAAATTGATGAAAAATGACATTTAATGGTATTTTAAACGATGTCTAAAAATGTGTATATTTATACTTTTGGATGTCAGATGAACGTACATGATTCAGAGAAGATGGTAGGGGTACTCTCTGAAAGCGGTTATACGCTGACTGAAAAGCCTGAAAATGCTGACTTGATAATATTCAACACGTGCGCGATCAGGGAAAAGGCTGAGCAAAAATTTTACAGCCAGCTCGGAAGAACAAAGCTGCTTAAAAAAAAGAATAAGAACCTTAAGATTGCAGTTGCCGGATGCGTCGCCCAGGATGCCCAAAAGAGGATCTTCCAAAGAGTTCCGTTTGTAGACTATATCTTTGGTCCTCAGAGTATTCATCTTCTGAAAGATTTGCTTTCAAAAGAACAGAATATTGCAGTTGAAGAGAACCATCATATAGCATTCAATGAATTCACAGCAAGAAGACAAAGCACTATCAAGGCGTGGGTTTCAATTATGTACGGGTGTAATAATTTTTGCAGTTATTGCATTGTCCCTTATACACGGGGCAGAGAAGTATCCAGGCCCAGCAGCAGCATACTATCGGAGATAAAAGCCCTTCAACATCATGGTTATGAGGAAGTCACTCTTTTGGGACAAAATGTAAATTCTTACCGGAGTGATATCGATTTTGTAGAATTATTGAAGAGAATTGATGCAATTCATATTAACAGAGTCCGTTTTGTAACCTCTCATCCAAGAGATTTTTCTGTTGATGTAATAAATGCAATAACAGATATCCAAAGCATCTGCGAGCATATCCATCTTCCGATTCAATCAGGATCTGATATTATTTTGAAATCAATGAACAGGGGATATACCTATGATGGTTATAGGGATAAAATTTCACTTTTAAGAAGTACAATGCCTGATGTAGCTGTCACGACTGACATCATAGTCGGTTTTCCCGGAGAGACTGACAAAGATCATCTTGAGACAGTGATGGCTTTGAAGGAAATCGAATTTGATGGAGTTTTTGCTTTCAAATATTCGAAAAGAAAAGGGACAAGAGCTTGTGAGATGCCGGGGCAAATACCAGATCATATAAAATCCGAAAGGCTTGCTCATATCCTTTCATTGCAAGAGGAAATTACCTATAGAAAAAACAAGAAGTTGGAAAATACTGTTCAGGAAGTACTTATTGAGGGAATTTCAGAAACTGATCCCCTTTTGCTTTCAGGAAGAACGAGGACAAACAAGATAGTAACAATTCCAAATTCTTCAGAGAAAATCGGAACGCAAATCCATGTCAGGATAAAGAAGGCACGCCATCACTCTTTAGACGGGATAAATACAGCGTTAGAATCTTTTTTGGCGATGAAGTAGTGAAAGTTGCGTTATTGACATTAGGATGCAGGGTAAACCAATCCGAGAGTTCTGTACTTCAGGGTTCACTTGAAAAGTCTGGCGTGACTATAGTTGATTTAAAGGATAATCCGGATATCTGTGTCGTAAACACGTGTACAGTAACAGCCAAAAGTGACTATAATTCCAGGCAGCTGATTAGAAGAGCGGTCAGATTTGGCGCTAAAGTGATAGTTACCGGATGCTATGCGCATTTGCATAAGGATGAAGTCAGGAACATCGCAGGCGTAACAGAACTGGTTGAAAACACAAGAAAATATGAAATTGCAGCTATCATAACAGGAAAAGAGAATGAGCTCGTATTTTCCCGGTTCAGCCGCTCAAGACCTCACCTGAAAGTTCAGGATGGCTGCAATTTCAGGTGTTCCTACTGCTCAGTACCACTGGCCAGAGGCAGATCAAAGAGCATACCCCTGGATGAAATTATTCAGAGAGTGCGGGCAATCGAAACAGCCGGGTACAATGAAATAGTTATTACCGGAATACATCTTGGAAGCTATGGACAGGATTTTTCAAAGAAACAAAACTTAAAGCATCTTATTAAATACGTCCTGAAACATTCAAATATACGAAGAATAAGGCTAAGTTCTCTTGAAATCAATGAAGTAGATGACGAACTCATAGAACTTTTCCAGGATATCAGAATCTGCAAACATATTCATCTTCCTCTTCAGAGTGGCAACGATAGAATATTGGGATTGATGAAACGGCATTATACATCATCTGAATTCCTGAAAAAGATCAGAGCCGTACTGTCCAGGATAGATAATATCTCTATTGGCTCAGATGTTATTGTCGGTTTTCCTGGAGAGAGCGATGGGGAGTTTCTGGACACCTATAACTTTCTTCAGTCTTTTCCCTTTTCATATCTCCATATCTTTCCATTTTCCAGCAGGCCTAATACCGAAGCAGGCAAGATAATGACGAAGGTAAATAGTTATACGATTAGGAAGCGGCTAAATATTTTAATGGAGGTCAGCAGTCACAAGAAACGCTCCTATCTTCAAAAACAATTGAATACTACTTTGGATGTAATCGTTGAAGAGAAAGATAATTACGTTCAATCCCTGGGAACATCAGGCAATTATATTAAGGTCTTGCTGCCCTTAAACAATGTGAGAAAGGGAAGCCTCGTATTTGCGCGGATTGTAAGAGCGTCAGATAGTCACCTCGAAGGATATGTTATTCCTTGAGCATTTGTAATAATCTTCTGAGCGCAATTACCAACAATATGACAGCTTTCGCTGCTTACGAACAAGGTCTGATAAGATATATTATGTTAACTAGCATATCTAGGTATAAAGCAGTTTTGACCATTTCCAAGGAGCACGGAATTAGATCTCTCTTTTAAAAGGCTCACCTGCACTCCTCTTTGCCTCACAGAAATAAATCCCTCACAATATAAACAATGAATTAATAAGTTCTAAGAAATTCATTCATGGGTGCACAAAAATAGTCATGACTTTAAGTGAATTATTAAAAGTTTTTCCATTAAGTATCACGATAACCTCAGTATTTACTTTATGTTTCAACGATAACTCATTGTTTTAAAACAGCATTGTAAAATTCATTTTGCATGCATAATACATTTTTTTGTGTCATAAATTAGTCATATAGCATTTGTATTTAAAGAACTTTAAAAGTAATTCTTTCAGTTTTTATTAATCTCATAAGTCTTTTAACTGAATTAAGAACAAGATGGCGTTGTTTGAGTAACATGATAAAAATGTTCTGCAGCGCAACTCATTCGACAGGACGGTCTTAGTTCATTCTCATAGTTTGAACCTTGAACTTAATGGACTCATGATTAATTTACTACTCCCTTGACTTTTGATAATATTCTGATTTATAAAACACTGACGCGGGCGTAACTCAGTGGTAGAGTGTTAGCTTCCCAAGCTGAAAGTCGCGGGTTCGAATCCCGTCGCCCGCTCCATTTAAAAATGATTTATTTATAAAAAATATTAAAGTGCAGGCCAATCAAGTTATCAGACTTTATTATTTGTAGCACTCCAGACATAATAAATTCTCTGCATAACAGTAAAATTTGTCAGTATGACAAGACCCCACAACGCAGGAATAATAAAGCCGGAAATTGCTCCAAGTGATATGAGAATTATCCTCTCCGGTCTTTCCATGATCCCATATTTACATTCTTCTCCAATTCCCTCTGCTCTGGCCCTGGAATAGCTAATCAAAAAAGACCCCAACAGTGTCCCCAGGCATAATACTACGCCGGTCATATTTGAATTTTTTTCCAAGTTATAAGCGATTGCGAGCAGAATAAACGCATCTGAATACCGATCAAGGACAGAATCAAGAAATGCCCCAAAGCGTGTCGTCAGGTTCTTTGATCTCGCGACAATACCATCTAACACGTCAAAAAACGATCCAAAGAGTATCAAAAAACCACCGGTGCGAAGATCAAAAGAAAGAAAGTAGCAAGAAAATAAAACTATCGCGAAACCAATAATCGATAAAACATTTGGGCTAAGAGGTATTTTTTGGGCAATGCTCCATAAATATTTGTCAAATGCATGTCCGTATTTCTTGCTGAGCATCAGTATCCGTTAATTATTTATTTCAATCTATTACCGCTTATAAACTCTTCAACCATGTCCCGCGCAACATCGTCGGAGTATTGTTCTGGAGGATGTTTCATGAAATACGCCGAAGGGGATATGAGAGGACCTCCAATCTTCCTGTCCCGAGCAATTTTACAGCACCTGATGGCGTCAATAACTACACCTGCACTGTTAGGTGAATCTTCTACCGACAACCGCACCTCAATATTCAGCGAGACGCCGCCAAACCCCCTTCCCTCCATTCTTAAAAAACATACTTTATTATCCTTAAGCCATGGAATGTAGTCAGAAGGACCTATATGAATATTCTCACCTGCAAGAGGAACCTGTATCTGTGATTGGACAGCCTCAGTTTTTGATATTTTCTTCATTCTCAGTCTGGTGCTGTTTAACATATTCAGGAAATCTGTATTTCCGCCTACATTTAACTGGTAAGTCTTGTCAATCTTGACCCCCCTGTCTTCAAACAGTTTGGCCAGTGATCTATGGATAATGGTGGCACCAATCTGGCTCTTTATATCATCACCGATAGCAGGTATCCCCTCTTCTTCAAAACGTTTTGACCATGTCTTATTCGAGACAATAAATACCGGCACGCAATTGATAAAACTTACGCCTGATTTCAGGCAAGCTTCAGCATAAAAAGCTGTTGCCTTTTCTGATCCGACCGGAAGATAGTTCAAAAAAATGTCTGCCTTAGTTTCTTTCAATACTTTTACAATATTGGCTGGCTTACTGGAAGACAACACAAACCTTCTCTCTTCCGGATAATTCATCATATGCTCTGCAAAACCATCCAGTACATTCCCCATATGCACCGGCACAGGAATTTTCGAGTTTATTTTGTGAAAAACTTTTGTACAATTCGGTTCAGAAATTATAGCTTCACTAACAGTCTTTCCCACTTTTCTCCTGTCGATGTCAAAGGCCGCTACTACTTTAATATTGCCCGGGATATAACCAGCAAGGTTGTAATGCATTAATCCCGGCGAGCCGTTATTAGCATTCCCGGCTTTTTTATAGTAATGTATTCCCTGGATTAAGGCGCTCGCACAATTTCCAAGTCCGCCTATAGCAATACGTATTTCTTTCATCTCAGCTTCCTTCCCTCTTTCTATAACAGTATTCAAATTTATATATCAGAGATTATACATGTCAAGTTCATTAAAATTCATTTTTTTATTCGGCTGTCGACTCTTTTTTTTCTTGCCATTCCCCATCTGCTTATTTATAATACCTGACTGATGAAAGCTAAGGTTTCAATCATTGGTGCAGGAAACGTAGGAGCAACAACAGCTCAGCTTATCGCATACGCAGGTTTTGCTGATGTTGTTCTCTTCGATATTGCCGAAGGAATGCCTCAGGGAAAGGCACTTGATATCTCTGAAGCCTGTCCTTTGTGGAATTCTTCGGTATCAGTTACAGGTACAAATACCTATGCGGATACGGCCAACTCAGATGTTATTGTAATTACCGCCGGTTTCCCCAGAAAACCTGGGATGAGCAGGGATGATCTCCTCCATGCAAATGCGGAAGTTATAAAAAATGTTACCCTTGAAACCTCAAAGCTGTCTCCGGAAAGTGTCATAATTGTTGTGACTAATCCTATGGACGTTATGGCCCAGACAGCATGGAAAATATCAGGTTTTTCGGCGAAAAAAATAATCGGCATGGGTGGCGTACTTGATTCCGCACGGTTAAGAACTTTTATTTCCATGGAACTGGGTGTTTCACCAGAGGATATTGAAACAATCGTTTTAGGCGGACATGGAGATCAAATGGTCCCCTTGCCGAGATTTACTACTGTCAAGGGAATACCTATCACAGAACTGTTGGATAGTAATAGAATAGATGAAATTATGCATAGAACTAAAAATGGGGGGGCTGAAATAGTGAGTCTGCTCAGGACTGGCAGTGCTTTCTATGCACCTGCAGCTGCTTCATGTCAGATGGTAAAATCTATCATCCTTGATGAAAAACGCACTTTGCCTTGCTCCTCATATCTTGATGGAGAGTACTCAATCTCTGATATTTTTGTCGGGGTTCCGGTTGTTCTTGGTCACGGCGGAGTGGAGAGAATAATTGAATTTGAACTGCGCGATGAGGAAAGAAAACAGCTGATAAAATCGGCCTTAGCAGTTAAAACGTTAGTTGAAAAGATAGCATTGTGATCAGAATTTATGACAAGGCCTTAAAAGTTTTAACAAACGTTATACATTAATACTTGGGAGATGTGAAAAAATTTATCATTGTATGTTATAGACGATAGCATGCTTAGAAGGGGACGCATTCATGTCGAAAGAAGTACTCCAACAAACACTTGTGCTTATCAAACCGGATGCACTGAAAAATTCATTAACGGGATATGTGCTTTCGCTGCTTTCAGAATTTCATACCGGATTGCGCTTCGCTGGCGCAAAAATAGTTCATGTTAGTAGGATGCTTGCCGAAGAACACTATGCCGAACACAGGGGAAAGATCTTTTATCCTTCACTTATTGATTATATTCAGGGATGCCTGCATTATCCCGATGCACCTCAAAAACGCAGGGTCATAGCCTTTGTGTATCAGGGTCCTGATGCGACAAAGAAGATGAGGGATATATGCGGACCAACTAATCCCCATATTGCCCGCGAGACCCGTCCAGGATGCATTCGTTCTCTGGGTACAATTGTGCCGCTCAAAGATGACAACGGAAATATACTTGGTGAGCGTATGGATAATCTGATTCATGCTTCAGCTACGGACAGTGATGCTGAACGAGAGATAAAATTATGGTTTCAACCTACTGATATTCCTCCGTCAATGCGTGCATATCCTACGGAGATAAACGATGAGCATTATTACTTTATGAATAACAGACTCTATATGACTCATGAACCAGGGAGTGTGTGTTTACTTGCCCCTGGTGATATTGTATGGAAAACCGATCTGGAAACGATCCGACTACTGTATCAAGGTGCCCCGGCCCCCTGTTCGCTTGAATCAGTGGCTGCCAAATATCTCATTAATTTACAGCAGGAGAATGACTAAAAAGTCATTCGTTTATAACGCACGTCTTTAATCACGTTTATTATTAATACAGTTTTGATTCTGAAATTCCGCCGTATCTGTTATGCCTTTTATTGACATTCATCTTTAAAAAAAAGTAATATTTATTAAGTAGTATGTAGTTATTATAAGGAGTTGATGATGTTTGAAAAATTCACTGAACGAGGCAGAAAAGTTATAATATTCGCAAAGGAAGAAGCGGAAAAACGCCAAAATGATTACCTTGGCACTGAGCATCTATTGCTTGCCATTCTGCGTGAAGAGGACGGACTTCCGGTTGCAATATTAAAGAAAATGGGGTTAACGATCGAAGAACTGCGAATGGAAATCGAAAGAAATTTGCCCGCTGGAATGAATTTGTTGACCTTCGGAGATATTCCATTTACTCCACGAGCAAAGAAAGTCCTTGAATTAGCGGTAGAAGAAGCAAGACTCTTAGGCCATAATTATATCGGCAGTGAACACCTCCTCTTGGGATTAATACGTGAGGACGAAGGAATTGCAGGAAAAATATTGCGTAATTTGGGAGCAAACCTTCTCGGGGCAAGACAACTTACGATTAACCTATCGATGAAATCTTTTGTTCATACCCGTGAAAAGCGAAGCGCCACGCCTGCTCTCGATGAATTTGGACGTGATCTTACTTTATTGGCAAAAGAAAACCGTCTTGATCCGGTCATCGGAAGAGAGGATGAAATAGAAAGAGTATTACAGGTACTGGGAAGAAGAATTAAAAATAACCCGGTCATCATCGGTGAGCCTGGAGTCGGGAAAACAGCCATTGTTGAAGGGCTCTGCCAAAAAATAGTTTCGGGTGATATTCCGGAAATTCTTATTGGTAAAAAAATTGTTTCTTTAGACTTAGGGGCGTTGATCGCAGGTACAAAATATCGCGGTCAATTCGAGGAGAGACTGAAAATTGTCATGAAAGAGATTGCTCAGGCAGACAATATAATCTTGTTCATCGACGAACTTCATACCCTGATAGGTGCCGGCGCCGCCGAGGGCTCCATAGACGCTTCAAGCATGCTTAAGCCTGCGCTTTCCCGTGGAGAAATTCAATGTATAGGCGCTACGACACCTGACGAATACAGAAAGTATATTCAGAAAGATAGGGCTCTTGAGAGAAGATTCCAGCCTATTTTTGTCCAGCCTCCTGATGTCAATACTGCTATTGAAATTTTATCAGGGTTAAAACCTCGATATGAGGCACATCATAAAGTTAAGATTCATAAAGATGCCCTGTCCGCCTCCGCCAAACTCTCCGACAGATATATACCTGATAGATTTCTTCCTGATAAGGCGATTGATGTAATTGATGAAACAGGATCAAGAATAAAATTGAAAAGATTAACACCATCAACAGAATTAAGGGAACTCGAGTTGAAAATAAGCAAACTTTCTAAGGAAAAGAATCTTTACATCAAGCTGCATGATCTCGAAAAAGCCTCTTCAGTCAGGTCGGAGGAGGAAAAAACCAGAAAATTATTTGAACAGGTTCAAAAGGAGTGGAAAGAGAGTCTGAACGATGAAATACCTGTGATGAACGAAGAAGATGTCGCATATACTGTATCAAAAATGACGGGTATTCCCATCTTTAAGATCGAAGAAAAGGAATCTGAAAAGCTGATCAGGATGGAAGAAGAACTGCATCAAAGAATTATTGCTCAGGATGAAGCTGTTAAAGTAGTTTCTAAAGCAATAAGACGCTCACGAGCAGGATTAAAGAGCGCTAAAAAACCGATTGGCTCATTTTTCTTCCTCGGTCCCACAGGAGTGGGCAAAACAGAACTCGCCAAGGCGCTTGCAGAGTTTCTTTTTAATGATGAAAACGCCCTCATAAAAATTGATATGTCTGAATATATGGAAAAATTTAATGTCTCGAAGTTAACAGGAGCGCCTCCCGGGTATGTGGGATATGAAGAAGGTGGAATGCTTACGGAAAAAGTCAGGAAAAAACCGTATTCCGTTATACTCTTCGATGAGATAGAAAAGGCCCATCCTGATATATTTAATATACTGTTGCAGGTTCTCGATGAAGGCGTTCTGACTGACAATTATGGCAGAAAAGTTGATTTCAGAAATGCGGTCATAATTATGACTTCGAACGTAGGTGCGAGGATAATAGAAAAAGCTACACCACTTGGCTTTCAGAAAAATCAGATAAGCGAAGTTTTTGATACCATGAAAGATAATGTTCTGAACGAATTGAAAAAGACTTTTAATCCTGAATTCCTGAACCGTGTCGATGAAATAGTCGTTTTTCACCCTCTTGAAAAAGTACATTTATTATCTATCATTGACCTGCTCATATATGAAACAAATAAACAACTTCTCGATAAAGAACTGTTTCTTGAAGTTTCACAGGATGTTAAAGAATGGTTGCTGGATCAGTTTTATAAACCTGCTTATGGCGCAAGACCCATGCGGAGAGCCATTCAGAAAGTTATAGAAGACCCGCTCTCCGAAGAGATTCTGAGAGGGAACTTCAAGGGGACTTATAAAATTAAGGTTGTTCTTGAAGCTGACACCCCCGTTTTTGTAACGTCCGAAGAAACCGCAGTTCTTACTGGAATAAACTAAGGACGCGATGCAGAGTAAAAAACTTATTTTGCTTCTGATCTTCCTCGTGGCTGCTTCCATGATGTTTTTTCTCCTCTTCAAAAACAAGAGCGCACAAGACGATTCCGGAGGGCTTTACGCACCACTGCTCGAAATCAAAGACGAACTGACAGGCCGTAAGCTTTCCTTGAAAGATCTGGAAAATAAGGTTTTGTTCGTCAATTTCTGGGCCTCATGGTGTCCGCCTTGTAAAGAGGAAATGCCATCTATAGAATCTCTTTATAAGGATCTGCGTGGTAACAGCCAATTTGAAATGATCACAATTCTTTATAAAGAGTCCTATCCGTATGGAATTTCTTACATAAAAGAAAACGGATACACCTTCCCTGTTTATTCAGACAATAACGGGAAGACCGCTGCAAAATTCGGCGTAACAGGCGTCCCTGAAACCTATATAATCGATAAAAAAGGACAATTAAAAAAACGTGTTCTTGGACCTTCAGAATGGAACTCTCCTGAAGCAAAGGACTTTATTCATGCCCTGCTGAATGAATGATGGGAGTACCGCATCTCGCTGAAAAACCGATACTTTTTGTGGCCAGCCTTTTTTCTGAAAAAAATATTTATGATGACGTATTTCCCATTTTACAGGATACTTTCGGAGATGTTTTTTTCCGTGGCGATGTCCGGCCTTGGAAGTATTCGAGTCATTACAACAGGGAATTAGGTGTTCCGCTCTACCGAAGCTTTATTTTTTTTAACGAAACCATTGACCCCTCAACACTAGCCGATATAAAGCTAGTAACAAATGCTATCGAAGAAAAATGGTCGCACGCCGGTAAGCGGCGGATAAATCTGGATCCGGGGTATTTGACTCTTGCAAAAGTAGTGCTTGCGTCAACAAAAAATTACTCTCATAGAATCTATATCGGCAAGGGAATATATGCAGAGCTCGCACTGATGTATAAGAATCATCAATTCATTACCATGCCATACACGTATAACGACTATAAAGACCAGCATTATATGTCTATGTTTATGAAAGTAAGGAGCTTATTAAAAGAAGCTCAAGAAAACAACTGATTCATTGTCAGAAAATAACCATATTGTCTCTGTGAATTACCTCATCAGAGTATTTATAACCAAGAGCCTCTTCTATTTCCGTTGTTCTTTTTCCCATAATTCTTTTCATATCTGATGACGAATAGTTGATAAGTCCTTTTGCGACACGATCACCCCCGGCGTCCAGGCAATCAACTGAGTCACCGACGTCAAATTTTCCCTCAACAGCAGCAATACCGGAAGGTAAAAGGCTTTTCCCCTGTTCGGTTATCGCTCTCACGGCTCCATTATCCAAGGTGACAGAACCTTTAGCTCGGCTGCTGTAGGCAATCCAACCTTTTCTTTGAGAAATTTTGACTCTACTTGGCTTAAAAAAAGTTCCAATCTCTTTGCCTTCAAGAATCGATCTTAGCAGTTCAGGCTTTTTCCCGTTGATGATATGCACGGCGATTCCGTGAGAAGTAGCTTTTTTGGCGGCAAGAATTTTTGAATACATCCCCCCTGTACCAATCGCACTGCCTGTTTCACCAGAGATATTTTCAATAAAGGAATTGATTTCCTCAACATAGGGTATAAGATTAGCCTTGGGGTAAACCCGCGGATCTTTTTCGAAAAGCCCGTCGACATCGGAAAGTATCAGGAGTTCTTCTGCTTCAATAAGGATTGATACTAGCGCGGCAAGATTATCGTTATCACCAAATTTTATCTCATCGGTTGTAACCGTGTCATTTTCATTTATCACAGGAATAATCCGGTAAGACAATAACGTCGTTAAGGTATTTTTCGAATTTATATATTTTTTTCTGTCAGAAAAATCTTCCCGCGTCAATAGAATCTGAGCGACTTTATGATCAAACTCTGCGAAAGCTTTTTCGTAGGCCCACATTAGGCTGCTTTGTCCGATTGCCGCTGCAGCCTGTTTTAATCTGATTTCTTTTGGTTTTGCTTTCAAACCGAGTTTTTTCAAGCCCGCCAAAACTGCTCCGGATGATACAATGACTACCTCATGCCCCATGGATGAAATATAGGAGACATGTCTTGCGATATTTTGAATAATGCTCGCATCTAGCCCGCCAAGATCGCCTGAAAGGATATTACTTCCAATCTTTATAACAAATCTCTTCCCCATCATTTTTTCTCCAGTACCTTTGCAAGATAATGAAGAAGCGTCCTGAGTCCGCTACCCGTAACTGCTGATATTTTTATAAGATCTATATTATTCATTCTGCAATATGTTTCCAGCAAGGCAAGCCGTGTTCTGTCCGTCACACTATCTAATTTTGTGGCTACAACTGTTTCTGGCTTTGTGAGCAGTTCTTTGCTGTATATCCTCAGTTCTTTCCTTATCCTGAGATACTGGGCAACAGGGTCAGAATCGGACATGTCAGACACATCAACCAAGTGAAGAAGTATGCGTGTTCGTTCTATATGCTTTAAAAACCTGGTTCCAAGGCCGGTCCCTGCATGGGCTCCCTCTATTAATCCCGGGATATCGGCTACAACACAGCCTTGATGCTCTTTTAGTTTTACGACTCCGAGGTTTGGAATGAGTGTTGTGAAAGGATAATCAGCAATTTTAGGTTTGGCAGATGAAATAACCGACAGTAACGTTGATTTCCCGGAATTAGGGAACCCTATGAGGCCGACATCCGCCAGCAATCTTAATTCGAGAATCAACCATTTCTCATCCCCATCTTCTCCCGACTGTGCGTACCTCGGTGTTTGTTTCGTCGGGGTAGCAAAATGAGCATTTCCTAGACCTCCCCTGCCTCCTTTGGCTGCAATGTAAAAATCGCCATCTTCAGTGAGATCGGCTATCACCTCATCTGAATCAGCATCTTTTATCATTGTGCCTGCGGGCACAGTAATTACAAGATCGTCTGAACTCTTCCCATGCATTTTTTTCCCCATGCCGTTTTGACCATTTTTTGCATAGTATTCTCTTTTGTATTTAAAATCAAGAAGAGTGCTTATCTGGATTGATGCCTTAATGATTACATCTCCCCCTTTTCCGCCGTCGCCCCCATCGGGGCCGCCTCTTGGGACATACTTTTCTCTGCGGAAACTCACACAGCCTTTTCCCCCAGCTCCGCTTTTTACAAATATCTTCGCGTAGTCAATAAATTTCATACTTCAAAAAATAAAAAAGGCAGAGATTAATCTGCCTTTTCTGATCCTATGTATTGTGATTTTATCCCTGTATTACAGAATAAACACTTATTTTTAATCTGCTCCTGTCTTTTCTTTCAAAACTGACAACACCGTCAATCGTTGCAAAAAGCGTATCATCAGATCCTTTTTTTACATTATTGCCGGGATGAAATTTTGTTCCTCTCTGACGTACAAGTATATTGCCGGCTTTTACAAGCTGTCCGCCAAATCTCTTTATTCCCAGTCGTTGAGATTGGCTATCGCGTCCATTTCTCGAACTTCCAACGCCTTTCTTATGTGCCATTATTCTATCCTCCCTGAACGATATCTGTTATCTTCAATAGCGTGTAATTCTGTCTATGGCCTGTCAGCTTTTTGTGGCCCTTTCTCGGTTTTTTCTTGAATATCACAGCTTTTTTTGCCTTTTCATTACCCAGAATTTCTGCTTTTACTATCGCATTTGCAATTAACGGAGTACCCACAAAAATATTTTCCTCTGTTGAAACAAGGAGTACCTTGCTCAATGCTTATTTCTGTTCCCTTATCATTTTCAAGTTTCTGAACTTTAATTGTGTCACCCGGAGAAACTTTATACTGATATCCGGCATTTTCTATTATTGCGTACATTTCATATCACCTCCGAATAGATATTAAAAACTATATTTACCTGAAAAGTCAACAGGTTATGGATGTCTTACAATAAAAAAGCAGGAACGAGCATCTAGAGAAGATATTCAGCAAGATTTATTCTGTATTTATTGGGGTCTAAAGTCTTTATTATAGATCGAAGATAATGATCTTGCTCATCTTTTTCAGTCAAATCAACAATATGTCCTGTCATCATCTTCAGCCCCCGAGAATCGATTATCAGAAGAACTCTCGGTCTTGTTGGAAATATCTGGTTGCTTTCAGTAACCAGACCAAGTTCTTTTGAATCAAGCATGACCAGAGTTCCTATCGGATACACTCCAACCATATTAATAAAGAATTTAAACAGTAACGGATCTAATTGTGTGCCAGATCTCTCCATCATAATACTGAGTGCCTTATCGGGAGGCAAAGGAGTTCTTGAATAAACTCTTGCAGAAGTCATTGCATCATATTGATCAGCACAGACTGACAATTCGACTGAATAAATCAAGCTCTGATTTTTGTCTTACCATCGGATATCCTGAGTGGTCAAAATGCATATGGTGCTCAAAAGAAACTATGGCGGATTTCATCGTCAGTTCATCAAGTTTTTTTAATTTTAAAATCGCTCTGAGTCCCCACATAGGATGTTTTTTTACAATTTTCCACTCATCATCGCTGAAATTAGTCGGTTTATTCAGTATCTCATTGGGAATTTCCGTCTTGCCTGTATCGTGAAACAGTGCCACCATTCCCAGTTCGGTAAGCATCTTCCGGCTCAAACCGAGTCTTTGCCCTAACGCTATTGAAAGGATACTGACATTTACCGAATGGTGATAGGTGTACTCATCATAATCCTTAATGGCGGTCATTCCCAATAAAAGTTGTTCCTCTTCAAGAATATGGTCAACCATTGATTCCATGACCCGTTTTGCTTTTTTAATATTCACCTTTTCGCCGCTCTTCATTTTGTTCATTATGCCTTTTGTATAAGAGACAGCATTGAAATAGGTCGTTTTGATCATTTTTCTGACATCGAATGAATCTTCCTCATCAACGATTTTCTTCAATTTCCCGATTTCGATGTTTTCAATGACAGATATTTTTTCCTGAAAGGCATTAAAAGGATCATCTGAAAAAGGTGAGTTACCGAAAGCCCGCGTAAATATCTTGATGTCCTCCATCTTCAACTGGTTTTTAAAGGTCACACTCCCCATATCTCTCTTTTTGAATTCCCTGACAAGAAAATCAAAATTCAGCAGGTATTCGAGAGAGTAACGTATCCGGTATTCATTGATGTAAAATAATTCCCCTCTTAATTCAAGATGTATAAGACCTTCCTTATCAAGCAGCATGTTTATCATAGAGACGAGTCTGCTGATCGAGGATGAAACTGCCACATTGTTTGCATCATGGATCTGCGCTGTGCGCATAACAATAGAGATTTGATTTATTAAGTCTTTTGCGTTCTTAAAGAGGTCTAGATTTTCCTTGTCACTCATGTTCAAGCTTTCGTATCGCTGAAACAATAAATTCTTGTATCAATTTATTGCCCTCGCTCTTGTATTTATTGAGTATATGAAGTGCATCCTTATTTCCGACCAAACCCAAACCGTAAGCAGCACATGCCCTGTTTTCGTCATTTTTAGTGCTTTTAAAAAAAGTTTTTTTCTTCACTGTTTGCACCAGAAAATCAAATACTTCTTTGTCCTTCCATTTGGCAATGGTTTCAAAATAGTATTTCTTCTCATCAAATTCCTTGTCTCTAAAATCTTTATGCATTATCCTATCCAGGAGAATTCTTTTTGCTGCCTCTGAGCTGATAGTCCCAAGCGCCTTTAACGCCGCTATCCGCACTTGCTCTTCCGGATCGTCAAGAGTTTCCCTCAAGGCTATAATTACGCCTGCGCCTCCAAGTTCGCCGAGAGCCCTGATAACTTCTATTTTCACACGGTTATCACCATGTTTTATGGTTTTCAATAAGAAATCTACCGCCCTTTTATCACCAATTTTTCTTAAAATATGGATTATATTTCTGACAACATACCATCGCGTATCGTATAGACCACTTGAAAGCAGGACTATGTCCTTCGGTCCTAAATAAGTAAGGGCATTTATCACTATTTTTCTGGGATGTATGTTCTTCAATTCTCCAAGTATTTTCATAAAGGGGAGAATCGCATTTTTATCGAGGTAATGCACAAAATCATCAATGATTTTTTCATCTATGTCCTGTCCGCTGTCAAGAAATCCGCCCAAGTGATTAATGACCGGTTCACTGCCGGCAAAAAGCATGATTTTCCTTACGTATTTTTTTATTTCTTCAGATATATTTTTGTTCTCAAGAAGTATTTTCAGTCTGGAAAGTATATCGGCTGCAATGTGAACATCTCCATGTAATACTGCATAGTCAAGAGAATTCATCAGAAAGACAGAAACATCATCAAAATCTTGCCTCGTCTCTGCAAGATACATCATTTCAAAAAGGATGTTGACGAGTTTCCCTGTTTTATCTTGAGCGTCCTTTTCAAACTCTATAAGGAGGGCCTGGAGATCTTTGTCCGACAAAGGAACAATTGATGTTTCCTCTGTCAAATTACTCTCATGAACGGCATCTTCATAGGCTTTCATTATATTGTCCGGTTCGTTCTTCTCTTCTTTTGCTTCTTTGATGGCAGAGGTCTCATAATCTTCCTCGTCGGTAAGAACAGACTCATCTACAACGTACTGGATATTTTGAAAGTCTTTTTCCCAGAACAGCGTTACAATATCATCATCGATTACCTCAGTGTCAAAATCCAGAGTGATAACCGTTAAGAATGTTTCCAGCTCTTCACTGGTAAGCCCCTTTTTAAAGGTAATTTCCCGAATACCGTCTTTAAAGAAAAAGAGCGCTAGATTATCTTCTTTTTCAGAACTGCTGTAGACCTGCTCAGTTCCCCAAAAGATTTCATTTTGTTTTATCTTCAGTTGAAGTTCTTCGCTGTAATAAAAAAATTCCTTGAATTTGCTGTACGCATCTTCAAGGTTTTTAAGATAAATCGGATTGTTCGAGGGATACATCCTCAAGATCTTTTTAGACTTGAGGATGGCCTGAATCACATCTTTCGATGCCTTAATTTCTTCATTAATTTCCATCATCAGCTAAACAAGTATAATTTTTCTTTCCTTTGCAAAATTTCTTATAATCATTGAAGCACTGTGCAATCGCTGTAATCGAAGATTCCGGGCCCTGATCGCAGATAAATCATTCGTTGGAAATCTCTCTGCCCTGATATCATTCTGCGTTTTCGATATTTCCCTGAAAATTTCCTTCAGTTGTTCAGACTCAAATAATTTCAGAAATATTGGATTCACTGACAGATACCCTTCAGCAATATCAAAAGTCAGTGCCTTTAAGCTTTTCCCTCTTATATTAGGCAATTATTCTTCTTCCTGAATATGATTCTGGATAAAAGTATACCAATTTCATATAAAATAATGATAGGAACAGACATCAGAATCTGATTGAAAGCGTCGGGGGTAGGTGTCAGTATTGCCGCTGCAATAAAGGAAAAAAGAATAGCATATTTTCTGTTTTTTGCAAGACTGCCAGGTGAAACAATCCCGAATTTTGTGAGGAAGATTATCACTAACGGCAATTCAAAAATTGCACCAAACGCCAGGATAAACTTTAAGCAAAAATCGATGTAACTTCCTACGGAAATCATCGGGCTTAAAGTTCCGGTTTTATATCCGAGGAGAAAGGTCATGGCAAAAGGAAGAATAATTAAGAAACAAAAAAGAGAACCTACCAAGAATAAGCCCGTTGAAGCAACAAGGAAGGGTATCAAGTATTTTTTTTCGTTTGACAACAGTCCCGGTGAAATAAACTTCCAAATCTGATAGAAAATCACGGGTAGCGCAAAAATGAGAGAAGCAACGAAAGAAACTTTCATATGCATCCAGAAGGCTTCGGCTGGAGCAAGGAAAACAAGTGAAACAGGGGTTTTCTCGGCAATATGTATATATGGATTTGTAAAATCAAATTTCATTTCCGATTTTAACGGGAAGGTAAGAAAGTCAAATCAAATCTTCCGAATAGTTAAAAAGAACAAGAAAGACGACAAACACAATCACTACGGAAATCAAAATCCTTTTTCGCAACTCAGCAAGATGTGCGGTCAACGGCAGTTTTGAATTTTCCAATTACGTTTTTTCCTCACTGTTAGTTTTATCATCCGTGTTAACTTCATCAGCTTTCATGTGCCCGTTTGTTTCATCCTGAGGAAGAGACTGGACAATATCTTCAGGCATTTTGAATTTTTCTTTCATCTCTTCTTCCATTTGACTCTTTGCTATATAGATGCCTTTTCTAATCTCGATAACCCACTTTCCAAGCGTTCTGCTGATCTCGGGGAGTTTTTCAGGTCCAAAAACAAGAAGGGCGACCACAAATATTATGATTAATTCCTGAAAGCCGATATCGAACATTCAATAACTCCCTTAGATACCCTATTCTTCTTCGATAAATTTTTCGATCTTCTTTTTTTCGTAAGGAGTCGTAAAGTTAACCGAGAAAAAAAGTCTATATTCCGGATTTCTGTTCTTAAGGTCCAGACCTGCACCGAATGTTGTATAAATATAATCTGTAGTTTTCAGTCTGTAACCAAAGCGTGCCTCAATCTGATCATATTCATCAGTAAAGTGACTTTTTTTAACAATTATTTCACTGAGCATTTTAAAGTTGTGGGCAGCTGCAAACTCTATCCCCCCCAATAGTGAGATTTCATCTTTCAGTCTGGAGTCGCCGGGTGTCTCATAAAAAAAATTCACATGCCCGTTAAACGGCCCCACGCGTTTACTGACAATGAGTCCTATCCCCACTCTGCCATCTGAACTGATCTCATTGTCTCCATTCGGGAAAGAAGCATTAAGCAAGTACGCCAATGAAGGACCATACTTCCCTTCGTCATAAAAACGGTACTTGAAACCAACTGCAATATCTTCCAAACCGTTTTTTTCGTCCGCAAAATTATAGATATAAGGTGCTGTCAGATTAAACTCTAGTTTATCGCTAATACCGTAAGCTGCTTTTACCGAAAATCGGTAGAAATCCGGTTCCCTGGATCTTTCGGCAGTCAATTCTATGGATGACTTGTTTTTCATAAGACTCTCGGCGCTAAAAGTGGAAAAGACTCCATGTGGAGCGAGGGGTTGAAGCCCTGAAATATCAAAAGCATAGAGTTTTTCGGATATGCATACGAAGAGAAGGAGAAAAAGAAAAGTTTTTTTCATTTATTGAAAAATAGCAGAAAAAAACATTACTGTCAATCAGTACAGAGATAAACAGGCAAATGTAAAGAAAGACTTTTTTTTGACACTTGTTTCATTGACAAAAAGCAAAAGTTCAAAATATAATTATTAATTATTTCTAGGAGGTAAGAAATGTCTGAAGGGATAATAGAGGCTACAACATCTACATGGGAAGAAGAGGTCGTAAATTCGGGCGGTCTGATAATGGTCGATTTCTGGGCAGTATGGTGTGGTCCCTGCCGTATCATAGCGCCCACTGTTGAAGAATTGGCAAAAGAATACAGCGGTAAGATCAAAGTCATGAAGCTTAACACTGATGAAAATCCTGATATTGCCAGCAGATATAAAATAATGGGAATTCCCACTATTATGTTTTTCAAAGATGGTCAAAAAATAGATCAAATCGTTGGCGCTATTCCAAAACCTCAGTTAAAGGCGAAGATAGATTCTCTGCTGTCAGCATAGTTTAAGAGTAATTTCTATCTATCATCGGCGCGATCATTGACTCATTAAACGGGAGATATTTGAAACAATTACTTTCCGCTGTTTTTTTGTATTCAACCAGTTTGCGTAATGATGTCTTTTTATGTACATCGTAGCAGTATAGTCAGTCCTTGGTATTTCACTGCTCCTTTCACGGATAGAATTTCCATACAGACAAAAAACGGTATCGCATGTTCGAAAACATCAGCGAGAAGTTAGATTCTATATTCAAGAAATTAAAGGGCAAAGGCCTCATAAATGAGGAAGATATTGATCTTGCTCTGAAAGAAGTTAGGATGGCCCTTCTCGAGGCGGATGTTAACTTCAAAGTTGTAAAAGATTTCATACAGAATGTTAAAACAAAAGCCCTGGGCAAAGAAGTCCTTGACAGTCTTACTCCGGGCCAGCAAGTTATTAAAATTGTACATGAAGAACTCTGCAAACTTCTGGGAGTTTCAAACAGCAGAATCATACTCTCACCAAATCCGCCCACCATTATTATGATGGTCGGCCTTCATGGTTCCGGAAAAACAACGACATCAGCAAAACTTGCGAGACTTTTCAAGAAAGAAGGAAGGCGTCCCCTGCTTGTTGCCTGTGATTTACAGCGCCCGGCAGCTATTGATCAATTGATTAGTCTCGGCAATCAGATTGGGGTAGCTGTTTTTTCTTCCAGAGAAATTAAGAACCCTTCCCTGCTGGCCTCTGAGGCAGTTAAGATGGCAAAAATCGAAGCAAATGATATTTTGATTATTGATACTGCCGGGAGACTGCATATAGACGAATCTCTCATGGCGGAATTGAAAACGGTTAAAACCAGTATCTTGCCTAAAGAGACGCTCTTTGTTGCGGATGCTATGACCGGACAAGATGCGGTCAATATCGCAAAACAATTCAACGACCAGATCGGCATAGATGGGATTATTCTCACGAAAATGGACGGCGATGCAAGGGGTGGCGCTGCGCTTTCCATCAGGGCTGTCACTGAAAAACCGATTAAATTTATCGGTGTCGGTGAAAAGATTGATATGCTTGATCCATTCTATCCCGACAGGGTTGCCTCAAGGATTCTGGGAATGGGAGATATGCTGAGCCTTATTGAACAAGCCCAAAAAACATTCGACCAGAAAGAAGCGGAAACACTGCAAAAAAGGCTACTGGAAGATACCTTCACGTTTGATGACCTGAGAGAGCAATTAAAAAAAATCCGTACTATGGGCCCTCTGGAAAATTTGTTGGGAATGATCCCTGGATTCAATAAGATGAAAAATGTAAATGTCGAAGAAAAAGAGTTTGTAAAAATTGAAGCAATAATCAGTTCCATGACTAAAAAAGAAAAATATAATCATACTATTCTTAACGGGAGCCGCCGGAAAAGAATTGCCCTGGGCAGCGGGACTACCGTTTCAGATGTCAACAGGGTCATAAAGCAATATGTTGAGCTGAAAAAAATGCTTAAGATGTTTAAAGGCAAGAAAAATTTAAAGCTCCCGAAGTTTTTTTCTCTTTAACGGCTTTACTTTATATTCTTTAATATATTAAAATTTGAGATATTTAAAAGGAGGTATTTACTTGGTTAAGATCAGACTAACAAGACTTGGTTCACACAAGAAACCATTTTACAGAGTCATTGTCACCGATTCAAAGACGCGAAGAGACGGACCTTTTATAGAAGTATTGGGAACATACGATCCTTTAAAGGAACCTTCTGAAGTTAAACTAGATTTAGACAGAGCTAAAATATGGCTGCAAAAAGGGGCACAACCAACTGATACTGCAAGAAAACTAATGCAAAAAGCCGGGCTATAAACAGCCACTATCACGCATGGAGGTAGATTTCGATGAAAGAATTAGTTGAGAGAATGGCAAAGGCTCTAGTAGACAGTCCAGAAGATGTTTCTGTAAATGAAATCGATGGAGAAAAAACAACGGTATATGAACTGAGGGTTGCTTCTAGCGATCTTGGAAAAGTAATCGGGAAACAGGGTAAAACCGCGCGTGCCATGAGAACCATTCTCAGCGCATCCGGGACTAAGATCGGAAAGCGGTGTGTGCTTGAGATTCTCGAATAGATAAAAAGAGGAGCATTTCCTTACAATTTCAAATCTTGTTGCGTTAGCAAAAATAATGAGAGAATGGGGGGTCAGGGGCAGTTGAAAGCCCTCCCCCTTTCAGATACTTTCTATCTCCTTACCCCTGATAAAGAAGTTGCAGTAAACCTTTCCGCAGGCGGTTCAGAATCATTGAAAATAAAATCTATACGGAGATTGGGGAGATATGCGCTTGTTTCTTTTTACAACATCAATGAACCCGAGACAGCCTCGAAATACCGGGGGAGTATCCTCTCCGCCGGTGAATGTCTGCTCCCTGCCAAACAGGAGCGGGAATATTTCTATGAACAAATTATTGGTCTTGCTGTCTTTACTACAGATGGAGGTATTCTCGGCAGGGTTTCAGATATATTCGAAACAGGCAGCAACGATGTCTATGTTGTGCAAGGACCTGATAAGGCATATTTGATACCCGCAATTCATGACATCGTCAGGGAAATACAACTGGAAGAAGGGCGAATCATTATACAGGTGGTCAAAGGATTGCTGGACTAGCTTTTCGGGCAACAAACTTCTCTTTTCTCGTTATCTTTCATGTTATCTTTCATGACGCACCCGTTGTCTTTTATGCTACTATGTACACGACATGAATAAATTTCACATAGTGACAATTTTTCCCGAAATGTTGATGACCTATCTCGGGTTCAGCATTTTAAAAAGGGCCATCCAAAATAACATGCTCACCGTTGAAATACATAATTTGCGGGACTATTCTTCTGACAAACATAAGACCGTTGACGATTATCCTTATGGCGGAGGCGCAGGGATGGTGATGAAACCTGACCCTTTCTTCAAAATAGTAGAATCTTTATGGCCTCGCAAGAACGAACGGAAAATTATTATGCTTTCTCCCCGAGGCCGTTTATTTACACAAGACGTTGCTTTTGAACTTTCACAGGAAAAGAGAGATATTATTTTTTTGTGCGGTCGGTATGAAGCAATAGACCAGCGGGTAAGCGAACATCTGGTTGACGAAGAGATTTCCATCGGTGATTATATTTTGACTGGCGGAGAACTGCCTGCTTTGGTTATAATAGATGCCGTTGCCAGATTGATACCGGGTGTTCTTGGGGATTTCGGTTCTACCGAGGAGGAATCTTTCTCGTGGGGTCTGCTTGACTATCCCCATTATACGAGACCGGAGCATTTTCAGGGGAATGTCGGTGCCGGGCGTACTTCTGTCGGGCAACCACAGTGAAATAAGCAGATGGAGAAAAAAACAGGCGATCAAAAATACCCTGGAGAGACGGCCTGAGCTTCTGGAAAAATATATATTTTCAGACAAAGACAAAGAACTTTTGGAAGAAATAAAGGAGGACAGAAATGAACTTGATAGGAGCAATTGAAGAAGGTATCAAGAAAGAGACGGCAGATTTCAACGTCGGTGATACGGTAAAAGTATACGTTAAGGTCGTTGAGGGAGATAAGGAAAGAGATTCAGCCTTTCCAGGGTGTGGTAATCGCGCGGAAAGGGAGCGGCGCCAGAGAAACTTTTATGGTGCGTAAAATTTCATTTGGTGTCGGAGTTGAAAAAATATTTCCAGTTTACTCTCCAAGCATAAATAAAATCGAGGTCTTAAAGCGGGGATCTGTAAGAAAAGCGAAATTATATTATTTACGGGAAAAGAAGGGTAAGGCGGCAAAGATCAAGGAAAAAGAATTCTTAGCATAAACGCAAACAATGAATCTTTATCAGCATGATGAAAGCTATCGAAGAAGAGGCTTTAAATTCATCGCTGGTATTGACGAAGCCGGAAGAGGGCCTCTTGCAGGCCCTGTTGTTGCGGCTGCGGTCATTCTGCCTCCGAATGACGCGATAGATGGTCTGCGTGATTCAAAGAAAGTACCCGAACAAGAGCGGGAACGGCTCTTTTGGAAAATACTCTCAGTTTCACTCGATATCGGGGTAGGCATCATAGAGCATGACGAAATTGACAGAATAAATATCTTGCAGGCCACCATATTGGCGATGAAAAAAGCAGTCGCTGATCTTCATGTGACTCCTGATGCAATCATTGTAGATGCCGTCACCCTGCCCGCTTTGCGCGTAAAACAGTTCTCAATCATTAAAGCGGATGCCAAAAGCGCAGCTGTCGCTGCAGCTTCATTAATCGCCAAATATACAAGAGACAGGATTATGCTGCGCTATCATTCCCTGTACCCTGTGTATAATTTCAAACAACATAAAGGATATGGTACCGCAGAGCATGTCCGCCTTCTGGAACTGCATGGTCCGTGCAGTATTCACAGAAAATCCTTTCGGAAAGTAAGAGAACGTAATCTTCCATTTTGAAAACAACAATTTTATTGTTTAAAATATTTATTTTTGCCTATAATTTAGCAAATGGCTGATCTTTATGGATAAAGAAAGAATAGAAGAGGCCCTCGAGTTACTGTGGGTTCTTGATGAAGAAGGACATAACGAACTGAATCGTTTTTCCTTAAGTTCCGACGATCCTGAGACAGAATTAATCGTTGAAACCCTCATCAGCGAAGGTTTTGCAGTTCTGTCCGGAGAAAAAATTCTGTTGACCGATAAAGGCCGTAAGACTGCGAAGGGTCTGATAAGAAGACAGCGGCTCGCGGAAAGACTTTTTAGTGATGTATTTGAAATGCCGGACGATTCAGTACTTGACGATGCATGCAAAATGGAACACATCCTCAGCGAAGAATTGACTGAAAGCGTCTGTACTTTTTTGGGTCACCCGCCGACCTGCCCTCACGGAAAACTTATCCCCAGGGGAGAATGCTGCAAGAAATTAAAGATTGAAGTTATGCCGGTCGTAACCAGACTCCCTGAGTTTGAAGTGGGCTCCGAAGGGAAAATCACTTTTATTGTACCATCTGATCTTTCGAGGATAAACAAGTTAAATTCACTCGGGATATCAGCAGGAAGTGTCATAAAACTGATCCAGAAAAAACCGTCCTGTGTTCTCCAAATAGATGAGACAACCGTAGCTATTGACCCCGAAATAGCCAAGGAAATTTATATAAAAAAAATAAAGTAGTTCAGTACTTGTCTCAAGTCATAAAAGAAAGCTCTTCATAACCAGTTTTATCATTTTTACCTTCGAAGCCATTCTACTATAGGCAAACAAAGAATGATCTGGGCTCTACGCGGTAATTTACGTTACAATGTTACAGTATGGTATCGCATGACGATAGAGTAAAGCGTGCACGCACTGCTGATACTGAAGAGCTTTGGACGCTGGTCAGGGATTCCAGTCCCGAAGTCTCCTTGAATGTAATTTTCAATAAAAATCTGTCTGAAGATATGGCTGTATTCTTAGCCGGAAAGAAAAACACTTCTTCTGATGTCCTGGGCATACTCGCGGCTGACATCAGATTCAAAGGGAGTTATCAGCTCAAGCTGGCAGTATGCAAAAACCCGAGAACCCCGACAAAAACTGTGCTGTCTTTGCTGAAGTTTCTGAGAGTCTTCGATCTGGGAGATATAACCAGAAACCAGAATATTCCTATAGTCACAAGACAAAAAACAGAATATTCCCTTCGTGAAAAAATACCCTCACTGCCCTCCGGCGTTAAAAACGCACTGGCAAAAAGATCGAGTCTCAATATTATTATCGCGCTTCTGGAAAAAGCTGATAAGAACCTTATCAGTACCTGCCTGGAAAGCCCTTTGATGACTGAAGACCATCTTTACAGATTAATGACGAAGACCATAGCAGGACCCACTTTTCATAAAGATGGTTGCAGAGCATGCTAAATGGTCATTACGATACCGGATCAAATACGCATTGGTAAAAAATTATCATACCCCGATGGCATATGTAACACACTTCATCAGCACACTCAAGACTGCCGACCTGAGGGAACTTTATGCTGATGTATCACTTCCTCCATCATCAAGACCATACATATTTAATGAACTTACCTTACGGGTGGAATCTGTTGAAATCCCTCATCAGGAAAGATATAATCTTTCCGAAGATGAAGATGCCGACCTTCTTGACACAGATACGATCCTATAAACATATAGCGTTTTTTCGTTCATTATCATATATGAAAAATATCTTTCCATTTCGGTGTCTTATAGAGTATTTTAATTATCTATGCATGACGAAAAATCATATATCGAACTGATTGAGAAAGGAATCGCTTTTCTGCATGACAACGACAGGCTGGCCGCACTTACCTGTTTTGATAAAGCCTTTGTTCAGGGGAGGTCCCCCTTATTGATGTCATATTTTTCTTACTGCATTGCTACAGAAAGGGGACAGATTAAGGAAGCCTTGAAACTCTGTAATGATGCCCTGTCTCAGGAGCCTGATAACCCGATACATTATCTGAATCTGGGAAGGATTTTCCTGCACGCGGGAAAAGGAGAGGAAGCATTATCAGCGCTGAGAAAAGGGCTTTCGATCGGAGACAATCAGATGATAACGGTACTCCTGGAAAAAATCGGCACGAGGAAAAAACCGGTTTTCCCTTTTCTTAAGCGGAGTAACTTATTAAACAAATATGCCGGGTTATTGCTGAATCGGCTAAAATTAAGATAGTGACTGAACGTAGGCTTCATCGTTTTGCCTTCAGGAACCTCTTACAAACATCCTTCCGTCCTTGTGTATAGCATATTTTTCTCTCAAATCATCACCTAAAACATTAAAAGAAATGGCTGTAATCGCTATGAATATGCCAGGCGAAAAAACCATCCAGGGGGCTGAACTGATATACACCCTGTTAGCGCTGATCATCGACCCCCAGGTAGCCAGAGGGGGTTGAGCCCCAAGCCCGAGAAAACTCAATCCAGCCTCTGTAAGTATATATCCTCCAAGCTTTAGTCCTGTCATGACAAAAGCAAGTGGAATACACTGCGGTAAAATATGAACAAGCAGTATCCTGTTATTGCTGCAGCCGATAGCCTTTGCAGCTTCGACAAAAGAAGATTCTCTCAGTGAAATGACCAGTCCTCTTATAAGGCGTGCAAAAGAAGCCCAACCGACCGCAGCAGAGCGCTATCATGACCGTATAAATTCCCGGAGGAAAGATCATAGAAACCCCGATAGCGAGCAGAAGAGAGGGAAAGGCGAGTACCAAATCCACGAACGCCATGAAGAATGGTGTCTAATTTCCCGCCATAATATCCTGACAGCAGACCTACAAGCAGACCTATCGCCATAGATATCAACGCTGCCAGAACTGCTATGCTTATCGATATCCTGCCACCGTGAAGGACACGTGACAGTATGTCCCTGCCTTTATTGTCGGTTCCGAGAAGGTGTTTCGTTGATGGAGGTTCTTTCAGGCTGTCCAGGTCTATCGATGTCAGGATGATAAGAAACAATATAGGGAGCAAAGAGGGACAACGAGAGGATCAACAGAATCAAACCTGCTGCGATCTTACCTTTCAGTCCCATCTATCCTCACACGCGGATCAATATAATAGTACATGACATCGACAAGAAGATTGATAAGGACAAAAATCAGGGTGCCTGCTAATGATGCATCCCATGATTACCGGATAATCCCTCTTCATGATGCCTTCCATGATAAATCTGCCGATACCGTCCCATCCAAAAATGGTTTCAGTCAGCACTGCTCCGTTCAGATAACTTCCGAACTCAAGCCCGGTGACTGTCACAACAGGGACCATGGCATTTTTCAGAATATGCACGATATGTATACGTATCCTGTGATGCCTTTTGCCCTTGCTGTTCTGACAAATGGCATATCCATCACTTCCAGAACGGAGATTCTTGTTACCCTGACGATTGAAGCCAGGGCCGGTAATGACAAAGTCAACTGCGGGCAGGAGAAGATATCTCATATCTCCTGTGCCTGAAGGGGGTAATACTTTCAGATGAAGACTGAAAAGGAGCATAAGGACAAGACCGCTCCAAAAGACGGGAACGCTCAGTCCTGTTATTGAAATAATAGTAATCAGTTTGTCTGAAATACTGTTTTTTTTGATTGCTGATACCAGACCAAGGAGTATTCCAAAAGGAACTGCTATACACATTGCTCCGGCAGCAAGCCTGAGTGTATTCGGCAGCTTTGCAGCTATTTCATCCAGGACTTTTCTGTTTGTATAATATGATCTGCCCATCTCTCCGGTCAAAAGGAGAGAAACATAGCCAAGATATCTCTGAACAATGCCTTTATCTGCGCCTATCTCTTTTCTTATCTTTTCAATAGTCTCCGGACTTGCTCTTTCCCCTACCATACTGTAAACAGGATCTCCGGGAAGGGCATTGGTCAGGATAAAGGTAATAAGGGTAATACCAAAGAGCAGAGGAACTAAAAGGGCGATTTTCTTAAAAACATATACCTTTCAAAATGAGACCTCTGTTCCTTTATCAATACTGTATATCGGATATATTTTGTACTTTTTCAGATACGGCTGTCTTACGGTAAAATCAGTTTTATGCCAGAAGAAAACCCATGGCGCCTCTTCAATAATAATCTTTTCAGCCATCCGGTAGTATCCATCCCTTGCTGAAATATGTAAGCGCCTTTTGTCCGGCTTCAATGAGCCGGTCGACTTCCTGATTCGTATACCGGGACCTGTTTCCGCCTGCACCATGATTTGAGGAATGAAAAAGAGGAAAGAGAAAATTTTCAGGATCCGGATAATCCGCCCACCAGCTCAGCCAGAACAGATCAGCCTCTCCGTTGTTGACAGCGGATTTAATGCGCTCCATTCAAGTTGTTTTATTTGTACTTTCAAACCGACTTTCTGCAGATAAGACTGTATTATCTCGGCCATATCAATAACTTCCTGGTCAGCAGTGATATAAAAAACGATTGTCCTGTCCTTCATACCTTCAGCATCTGATTATCCGTTTCGCCTCCTGCGGATTAAATGAATAGGGAAATAGCAGTCTGCCATTTTCTGAGCATATCCGGAACAGGTCCCTGTGCCAGTCTTCCCCTGTTCTCATAGAATGTTTTCAGTATCTTCTCTCTGTCTATCGCATAAGAAACAGCCTTTCGCAGGTTAATATTATCAAAAGGGGGCCGTGAACAGTTAAAGCCCAGATAATAGATATTCAGGCCGTGTGACAGATGAAAGATACTCCTTCCATTCAGGTGAGACCTGTATCGGGAATATTCAGAGGCAGGGACCGTAATTACATCAAGGTTGCCAAGCTCAAACTCTGTTACAGCAGTCAGGTCTTCAGGTATGATCCTGTAGACGATACCTTCTATTTTTGCACGGCTCTGAAAAATAGCGATTATTCCTTATCGAGAATTATCTCATTATTGTTTCTCCATTCTTTCAACAAAAAAGGCCCTGTACCTATAGGATGTGACGAAAAATCAGCCCCAAGCCTCTCGACTTCCTCTTTCGGCAGAACATAGGCAGCAGTCATTGTAAGGAGATGAAGAAACGGGGAAAAAGGCTGATCGAGGATGATCTTCAAGGTATATCGATCCAGTATTCTCTATCCCTGATATGTCAGGCGCCCTTCCCTGCATAAATTCCTTTGCTCCCGAGATTTTTTCCAGAACCCAGGTGTTTGGAGACTTACCAGATGGCGAGAGTATTCTCTCAAAGGAATACTTGAAGTCTTCAGCTATAACTTCACGGTTATTACGTATATATCACGTTTTTTTTCAAATGAAAAATATATGTAGTACCCTTATCTGAAACCTCCCATGATTCAGCAATATCCGGTATTACGTTCAGGTTCTCATCAAGCCTTACCAGCCCATTAAAGATTTTTGCTGCTATATATCCGCCTGTAATATCTACGATAAGAGCAGGATCCAGTGTAGAAGGGTCTGCATTGAGCCTGAGATACATGAACCCCTGAAGCCTGCTGCTTGGGGAACAGGAATGAAAAACGAAGAAAACAAGAAGAACAATAAAAATCCGAATAATACGGTTTATGCATGCCGGCATTGTGTAAGAGTCCTGGAGAGACAATGTTGTTTCATGAGAATTCATTTCTGCCTGAATCGTTATGGACCCTGGATAGAAAGCGTGTCCAACACCAGGAGCATTATGGAATAAAATCTAGTTACGTTCACAGCATGCCTCAACAAAGGATGAAAAGACATTCTCTGATATCTTGTTGCTCATCCGTTCAGGATGCCACTGAACACCCATAAGAAAGCGATGCTTTACTGAATAAAAGGCTTCTATGACGCCATCAGGAGACAGGGCAAAGGCATCGAGGTCTTCCCCCATATTTTTCACTGCCTGATGATGCGTACTGTTTACCTCGTATCGTCCTTCTTCAATAAATGGATTCCCTGTAACCTGCACCTGATGGCCCCCCTCCCGATGATTCATGCTTTTCCCTATCTGCAGGCCGATATCCTGGTAGAGTGTACCGCCCATCGCGATATTTATAAGCTGCATGCCATAACATATTCCCAAAACAGGTTTCTCCTGTTCCCTGGCTGAATGAAAAAGGGCAAGATCGAATCTTACCCTTATTTCATCCTCCAGATCCATATCATAGAATCTTATTTCATTATAGATGAAAGGATCGATGTCTCTTCCTCCGGGAATAATAATGCCATCAAAACGCGTTATGACCTCTGTGATATCCGCAGCAGGTCCAATGAATACAGCCGTTGCCTGCGCATGCTCAACAGCATGAAGATAGCACGCAGGGCTATTGGGAAAGTTTTTTTCACCTCCTGTTGTTATCGCTATTACTGTTTGATCATTCATTCAATCCACCAAGTGCCTATCCCTACGGAAGGTCGCTTCTGTCAATTGAGGACCCTGCCGGGGAAATTACCTGTAAAATCAGCATCTTTGATAACCGGTACTCCGTTCACAAGAACGTAGTGGATGCCCGAAGACCTCTGGTACGGATTATCAAAGGTCGCTCTGTCTCTAATTGTCGTCGGATCGAAAACCACAATATCAGCGAACATACCTTCCCTGATCCTTCCTCTGTTTTTCAGGCGGAAGGTCTGTGCAGGAAGTAATGTCAACCGGTATATGGCCTCAGAAAGTCCCATCATCCCCTTGTCGCCTGCATATCTGCCTATAAAACGAGGGAATGTTCCAAACGCACGCGGGTGGGGTTTTCCGAATCTGGTCGGTCCGTCAAAGGAACGCGCGGAACTGTCTGAGCCAACCATGCAATATGGCTGTGAAAGAAATTTTCGCAGATTCTCCTCTTTCATGGAAAGAAAGATAGCGCTGACCCGGAGTTTTTCCTGTATCAATATTCTGAAGAGCGTATCAATTTCATCAAGTTTAAAAGAATCGCTGATATCAGCTATAGTCCTGCCTTCCATCCATGCATTCTCCTGAGAATCTACTGACGATATGATCACCGCCTTCCAATAATCCTTCTTCCCGGTATGGCTTTGTATCTCCTGTCTTATTTTCTCACGATCAGCAGGATCGAGAAGCCGTTTCATCTCCTCTTCATTGCCGCCCTCGTAGGCCCATGCAGGAAGCAGGGAATCGAGGTCTGTGGACGATGCAACGTACGGGTATCGATCGCATGTCAGACGAATACCTGACTTCCTTGCGTCCTCAATCAATTCGACAACCTTTTCGACCTTCGGCCAGTTTTTCTCTCCGGCTGTTTTTATGTGCGAAATATGTGCCCTGATATCTGCTTCCCTCGCTATCCTGATGATTTCCTCGACCGACTCAACAAGCATATCTCCCTCACTCCGCATATGACTTGCATAAACAAGATCTTTTTGCTTCAGGGCTCTTGAAAGACAGATCAGTTCTTCTGTTTTTGCATATACACCCGGAGGATATATCAGCCCCGTAGACAATCCAATCGCCCCTTCATCAAGCGTTGACTTCAGGAGTGCCGACATTTTCGAAAACTCTTCCTCTGAGGGAATCCTGTTATCATAGCCAATGACAGAACCCCGGATATTGCCATGCCCCGCAAGTGATGCCAAATTTACAGCCGGTCCCCGTTTCTCTACAAGCGCAAAATACTCCTTCAGGGTATTCCACCTTTCCTGAATACCCAATTCCCTCAAGTCTTCCTGTCTGCGCTCAAGGGCTTTATTGAAGAGCGGGGCCGCTGACATTCCGCAATTGCCGTTAATCTCGGTTGTCACTCCCTGTGAGACCTTCCCTTCGGCACGGGGGTCGGCAAGAATAGTAAAGTCTGAATGCGCATGGGTATCGATAAATCCGGGCGCAACTGCCAGTCCTCGCGCATCTATTACCAGCTCGGTTCCGCCCGTCTGAAAACTGCCTATCCCTGATATGATATCCCTGGAAATTGCTATGTCGTTGGAGTAAGGCATATCGAGACTGCCGTCATATATAGTACCGCCCTTTATCAGAACATCAATTCTTTCTTTCATCTGTCTCCGGCTCAATAAAAAATTTTTCAGGGGATTGTATGGTCTCTACAAAGAGGGGAAGGAGAAACATCGCTACAGCTCTGGCCCTGTTCCATATTCCCCTGACATTAGCTGCGGTTATATGCTCCCGGTAATTATCATACAGTATATTTTTTAAGACCGGAAAACATTTCAGGGTAAGCATCATCGTTGAAAAAAAGTCCTTCACCGGCAGACCTACCCTCTCAAAAGGCCCCAATAATCTCCGGAGCCCATGCAATAATCTCTTCAGTTTTTGAGGTTGCTATAAGGATTTTTGCTCCTGCTATCATATAAAGTACGCGCAATGTTCTTATTGCAGCGATATGCAACCCCTCTTCCGTAATTACTACAGGACCTGTCACAAAAACTATCTTTCCGTGCTGGTTCAGAACATTGCTGAGAAAGGTGAATATCAGAAAAATTCCAATCGGCATCCAGCCGGACTTCACCGCCCTGAAAGGGATTTTCAAAAGAAAGAGGCAGAGGATAAAAAAGATGACAGCATATGCCTTGAGGCTGCTTACGGCAGAAACGAAGGAGAACAAAAAAGACATAAAAAAGAATCTTTATTTCAGGGAGCAAGATCTTTCCTGAAACCAGCGACAGTCTGACCTTCCGGTGCCTTTGACATATATTTTGTTATCCCTGATGAAATGGATCGTGCAAGTTCATCCCGGTAATCTTCCTTTGAGAGGAGTTTCTCTTCAAGAGGATTGCTTATAAAGGAGACTTCAACAAGCACAGAAGGCATTTTTGCTCCGAAAAGCACATAAAAAAGGGCCTGTTTTACCCCAAGATCAACGATATGATTATAATTCCTGTTCAGGTCGGTCACCAGATTCTTTTGTATATAATGAGCGAGCTTTAGCGATTCATCCCTTTTATTGTCCCGCGACAGGTCACTCTTGATAATATCGAGGATATCCATCTCCTTTTTGTTCATCTGCCTCATTTTTTTCAGAGAGATCGCATTTTCTCTTGCGGCGACCTTCATCGCTTCTTCGTTATTCGTCCAGTTAAGCATATAGGTTTCTATGCCCTTTGCAGTCCTGCTGGGACTTGCATTGGCATGTATGGAAACAAACAGATCTGCATTCTTGCTGTTTGCTATGGCTGTCCTTTGTTCAAGGGGAAGGAATACATCCTTGTCTCTCGTGAGAAATACCTCATAGTTTTGATCAGTTGAGAGGATGCTCCTTAATTTGAGGGCGATATCGAGAACAACATCCTTTTCATAGAGATTATTCGGTCCAACAGCTCCCGGGTCATGACCTCCGTGGCCGGCATCGATCACCACCCTCTTTTTTGCAGAAAAGGTCATCTTTCCGTAGATATCAATAACAATTCTCACCGGGTCTTCCAGGGTGATGATCTTGTAGTCGGTAATTTTTTCGAGGTCGAGGACCACCCTCACTGTGTCACTGTCAAACTGTGATGCCCTGACTGATTTGAGCATCTCATTGCTGACGGCGATATTCTTCCTGATTTCAGTATTGATTCTGCTTTTTTTCAGATCAAAATACAGTCTGTCAGGATTACTGAGGCGATTGTTGGTAAACGCAACCGCATCGTCAAGGCTGATTACTATCCTCGTATATCCAGGATAAGACCAATAACGTATATCGGTTACATCGACCGTTTCTGCGGCAAAAGAAGAAAGAGGGAAAAGGTGCGCTATAAAAATGAACAACAACAGGAGAAGTAACTGTTTTTCCTAATGCCTTCATACGAATCTCTATAGCATGCCTCCACACAAAAAAATCTCTGCTAAACGGCCTGCACTGAAGTTATCTCCGGTATTTCTTTCCTGATGCTCGACTCGACCCAGTTCTTCATCGTAAGCGTCGACATCTGGCAGGTACTGCAGGCCCCCTTCAGCTTCACATACACGACAGTATCTTTTACATCGACAAGCTCAATATCACCGCCTTCTGATTTCAGGCCGACACGCACTTTTTCGAGAACAGCCTCTACCCTATCTTTCAGCATGTCTTCCTCCTTACTTTTACATATTAGTAAATTCATCGACAATATTCAAGTGTTTTATGAGTCTGAAAGGGTTTACATATTAATAATAATGGGTTTTTAACTAAAGGAGATAATATTTTTTGGCAGAACCAGCTGTTGAATAAAGCAGAGAAGATACAGTATATTTTTTTAGCTTGATGCAACTCGCTGAGCACAATCTCTTCCAGGATAAAGGCCTGGCTTATTATCGGAGGCACGTTAACAACTTGAGAAAACGCAGAAAAACTGAAAAAACCCAGGTTTCAAAAGCATCGCAGGTAAATTTATGGCGTTTCGCAGTCCTCTATATATTTATGATGGGTGCCTTTCTCTTTCTGATCGGATTCAAGCCAATACAGGATGTCATTGACCTCAACGGCATGTATACAAACGCCATTGTTTTCATGACGGCAAAAATTCTTAAGACTGTCCATCTGTCCTGTACCTATCAGGGTTCAATAATCACCCTTCCGGGCATCGCCCTCGATGTCAAGTTCGGCTGCAGCGGTCTCGAAGCTGTGATGATATATTCCGTTGCAGTCATAGCATTCCCTGCATCCTGGAAGAAGAAGCTGCTGGGCATAGTCGCAGGGTTCATAATCATACAAGTTATCAATATCATCCGAATAGCAGCGCTCGCATATGCTGGAGTCCATTTCAGAAATTTCTTCGAATACATCCACATCTACGCCGCGCAGGGCATTATGATAGCAGTTTCTCTTGCCATATTCTTCGCCTATATCCGGTACGCTCAGGGCAGGCATGCAGGGACGGTCTAGATCTCGTATCCTGAAGGCGCTTCTCCTTTTTATCGCCACTTACCTGATTTCCCTGCTGCTCTGGATACAGGTAAAAGATTATTACGGCATGGCAGTGACGTATGCAGTTTCACATATCATGACCTTGGTGAAGGATGTTTCATATGAGGGCATGACCAAGGATGGCAGCAATGTTATCCAGACGAGATTCATACCCCTGAGGCACAAATCTCAACTCATGCTCGAAATCCCTGTAAAGACGTCTTCTTATACGTTTAACATGCCGTTGACAATAGCAATTATTTCGTCTCTCGGTCCATTTATTGTGAGAAAAGGCAGGGCGTATACAGAAGCATTGGTGATACTCTTTATGGTCCATTTGCTCTATGTGTTTTCTCTCCAGGCAAATGAACTGACCGGGGTTTTTATCAGACTTGGATACGAAGAAATAAGCAAACTGCGTCTTTTCCTGTATCAGTTCCTCTGGACTTTCACAGACAATATGGTGATACGGTTTGAACCTTTCCTCATCGGTTTCTATGTGTATATGCGTTTCAGGAAATAAGGAATCATGACGTTACGTTTCATGCATTCAAAGATTCGTAACATCCTTGTTAGGTGATTTTTTCATGAGCAGATAGGTAGTATTGCTTATGATTCTACCGTCATCCCGAGGGAATGTCCTTACATATCATCCAGCAGACTCAGGTTCCTTGGAACCTGATTTACCTGTTCGAGGACAGGAATCTCTTCTCCGGCAGTAACGCCCAGTTCCCTGAACTTCCGTACCGAGGGCAGCACCCTTGATTCCATTGAGCCCACCGCTTTGTTATAGGACCCGATAGCCTTTTCGAGACTTTTCCCGACATTTTCAAAATGCTGAACAAGGGTAAGCATACGTTCATAGAGATGCCGTCCGAGGTCGCTGATCTCCTGGGCGTTCTTCGTGACCTGCTCCTGCCGCCACCCATAGGCGATCGCCCTTAAAAGGGCTATAAAGGTAGTCGGGGTGGCGATGATCACTTTTTTCTGTATGCCGTCCTCGATAAGGGAACTGTCCACTTCAACCGCAGCGCTCAGGAAGGACTCGCCGGGGATGAATAGCACAACGAATTCAGGGGACTGTCTGAACTGACTCCAGTAGTCTTTTGAGGCGAGTTTGTTCATATGCGCTCTGACCTGCTGGGCGTGTTTTTCCATCTTGACCCTTTTTTCTTCATCTGTTGCGGCATTGACCGTATCGAGATAAGCCTCAAGGGAGACCTTTGAGTCAACGACAATTTCCCTCTCCATCGGCAGGTGCACGATCATGTCAGGCCTGATCTTTCCCTTTTCCGTATCAACAGAATGCTGTTCGGTAAAGTCGCAGTGAATTGACATACCGGAAAGCTCAGCGACCCTCCTGAGTTGCATTTCACCCCATCGTCCGCGCACCTGGGGCTTTCTGAGTGCAGAGACCAGGTTACTCGTCGCTGTCTGCAGGGTCTCCTGGGAAGAGGTCAGGGTCCTTAATTGCTCTTCAAGGCTTCCGTAAGCCTTGTGCCTGCCCTCCTCCATTATTTTTATCTGCTCTTCATATCTCTTCAGCGTCTCATAAAGCGGCTTTATCATACCATCCATCGCTGCCTGATGTTCCCCCAGTTTACCCTTTGTATCAGTGACTACCCTGCCGAGAGATTCAGAGGCCAGTCTCAGAAAATCTTCGCTGCTGCTCTTGAGGGCAGCTGATGAAAGGGCATGAAAGGTGTCGGACATCTCCTTTTTCATCGTCTCGATAAGTGCCTTCTGCTCCTCGAAACCCTTCTGCGCTGCAGTAAGCTTTGTCGTAGCCTCGGTCTTCAGTTGCCGCTCGGAATCGAGGACTGTCCTCATCTGGTCCATATCTGCGTCTTTCTGCTGTAACTGTTCCTTGAATAACGCGGAGACTGTTTCAGCGCTCCTGGCCCTTGCCTCAAGCTGTGCAAGCTGGTTTGAATAACTCACCTGCAATTCTGCAAGCTCTTTTGAAATATTTTTTTGTAAACGTAATTTTGCAAAAACCCAGGCAAAAATTCCGCCGATTATAATTCCTGTACTGATAAATGCGATTATATCCACGATCCTTGTTTCCTCTGCGCCGCCTTTAACGTCTTTTTCAGCGCTGTTAATTCAGAATCTCTGTGCCAATTCCCTCTTTGGTAAATATTTCAAGGAGGAGACAGTGGGGGACCCTCCCGTCAACAATATGTGTTTTTCCTACTCCCTCGGACAGCGCATTCAGGCAGGCCTGTACTTTAGGGAGCATCCCGCCGGTAATCGTTCCGCCCTTGATCAGCCTGTTTATCTGCCCCTTTTTCAGGGTGGAGATGATAGCGCCATTTTTATCCAATATGCCGGCAACATCAGTGAGAAGCAGAAGTTTTTCAGCCTTGAGCGCTGACGCTACGGCAGCAGCAACAAAGTCTGCATTGATATTCAATGTCTCTCCGAGCGGGCCAACACCGATCGGCGATATGACCGGAATAAAACCGTCCCTTTCAAGGCAGTTTATGATGTCAGGCTCAACAGAACTCACCTCGCCGACAAGTCCGATATCCACAATCTCGCTGACTCCTGTCTCAGGCGTGTGTTTTTTTATCGTCTTCTTCTCCGCCTTTATCAGTCCACCGTCCTTGCCGCTGAGGCTGACAGCCTTTCCTCCATGCCTGTTGATAAGCGCGACAATCTCTTTGCTCACAAGACCGCCAAGCACCATCTCGACAATATCCATCGTCTCCTGGTCAGTCACCCGCTGTCCCTGAACAAACTCCGGCTTCTTTCCCATCTTTTCCATGGTAGCCGATATCTTCGGTCCACCACCATGGACAATGACTGTGCGTATCCCGATAAAGTTGAGCATCACAACATCCTTTGCAAAGGACTCTTTCAGTTCGCTTTTTGTCTGGGCCGCCCCCCCGTATTTAATGACAACGGTCTTGCCGTAAAATTTTCTGATAAACGGCAGGGCATCTATCAGAATTTCCGCTTTTTTTATGATCTCTTCCATACCTATTCCCTTTCAAAACACGGCATGCAGAGCAGTTTCCCGTCTCTCACCCTCACCCTGGGCTCCATCACCTTTTCACCGCATCTGTCACATTGGATACTGGGATAAATCCTTGCTTCTTCAGGCAGTTCATGTTTGCCCTTTGAGACCTTCATCAGCTCTTTTTCATCAGCTTCCAGAATATGTTTTATTTTTGAGGCTTTTCTGTTATGGACAAAGTTCAGTACCTTCTGTGAACGGTCTCCCTTTACATACCGATCCCACATCGCCTTTTCCCCGTCAGACTCGTCAGGCCTTTGCCAGTGAACAGAGATACGCACACTCTTTCCGGAAGGTCTTTTAATAAAGGTATATACCTGCTTCCCGTAATCCCTGAAAATCAGGTTGCCCTTGCCAAAAGTACAGCCCGTCATAATTTGTACCGCATCCACCGCGCAGGAACTGTTTTCAACAAGCGCAACGAGTTCCTCATCCTCAGACCTCACCTTGAACTCCCTGAGGGCACACAGTGAGACACGGTAGCCAAGGGCAAGGCCCGGGCAGGAATGCCCGTGAAAATCAACTGTCTCATCATAGGTTTTCATACAGGGATTTTACATGAAAAGATGACTTTTTGGATAGGACTTCATAAGGTCTCCTCCCTTAATTTCTGCTTCTCTCCTTTTTGTCTTGCAGAAACCGCTTGTCTTGATTAATATATCCGCAAAAATATTATTTGCTGTCGTAATAACGCTCGGGATTCTATGAAAAAGAAATTTACCAGGGTATATCAATTGATGATCACCTTAAAGGACATAAAACCTCCTGTATGGAGGAGGATAGTGGTCCCGGAAACATTCACGTTCTGGGACCTGCACGTTGCCATACAGGACGTTATGGGATGGTCTGATTGCCACCTTCATCAGTTTAAGATGATAGAGCCTGTGACCAAAGCAATAGTAGATATAGGAATTCCGGATGAAGAAGATGATTATTATGAAATACTGCCCGGCTGGAAGCAGAAGATTGCGGATTATTTTTCAACTGATAACAAAACAGCGGACTACATTTATGATTTCGGTGATAACTGGAGGCACGCCGTATTGCTGGAACAAATACTGCCTCGCAATAACGGTGTTGTCTACCCCGTATGCCTCGAAGGGCAGCGGGCCTGTCCGCCGGAAGATTGTGGCGGCGTATGGGGATATGAGAAATTTCTGGAAATCATCATGGACCCGGACGATGAAAGATATGGAGAAATGCTGGCATGGGCAGGAGATTTCGAACCCGAATATTTCGACAAGGATGATGTTGTCTTCGACGATCCGGCAAAGAGATTTAAGACCTTGTGGGATTGAGGGATTTCCCTATGCAGTTAGCGAAAATGAAAACAGTGATTTCACTGCGACAAAACCGGTACCGCCTATATCTGCTACCCTTCTCTGCTTTTAATGCTGCTTTCTCAGCCATTCAAACACCGCCCAAGTCGCCTTTAAATCCTCTTCATTATACTTCAGAATCTCATCCATCAGGGATTTTCTTTTCTCCTCATCTTCTGTCTCAACCGCCTCGATGTATTTCGCAATCGACCAGTCGCCGCCGTATTCATTCTGAGTTCTCTTGAAGCCGATATATTTTTCTACAACCTTGAGGCTATAGCTTGGCTCCGGAATGATTACGGCATCTCGTGTGATAGGCAACAGATCGATCAATTGGCCCAGAACTCTTTCAGCAATACCATCCCTGTCTCCATATCGCTCCATATATATCTTTATCTTTGTCTTCTCGTAATGATGCCAATGGACAAAGGGGATGTCTCCATACTCAGCGAGTATTTCTCCCGCAATCTTCAGGAAATCCTCCCAGCATTTTTTATCACTGTCCGGAACTGTCTCGGCAAGAGCATACAAAAAACCGCCCGGTTTTTCTCCAAAGACCTGCATGCCCCAGAGATAGATTTTGTCCAGCTCATCCAGTTGCGGCGGCAGGCCTTCGAGGTCAAACATCACATAGTTTTGCGAGACAGGAAGTTCAGGTTTCTTAAGAACACGTTCTTTCTTGTCGAGCATCGCCTGCGCCTGACAGAGAATCCCTCCTGCCTTTTTCCCGACCCTCTGTTCCCTTGCTCCCCATGGCCTTTTCAATTCCGAAAGACTGTCCTCATTATATTTCGACACAAGTTCCTGAATCGTGAATATGCCCAAATCCCGGAGTCGTCTTGCAAGTCCCTGGTCAAGATCGTAAACAAGGGCAACATCCTGGTTCTCCTTTGCCCGGGACATGCAATAGTCGTTGTATCCGCATCCGCCGCACTTGGACCAGCCGACAGGTGAATACGGTTCTTCAGGCAAAGACATAATATCCAGCAATGAGCGCATGTAGGAGAGGACGACGTCTTCACCGGCATAATCGATCGACTCGATAGTGCCATCGCCTTTTAAGACCTCAAGCCTTACAGGTTTCTTTCCTGTCGTTTTTTCAAACAGCCAGCCGTATACCTGCAACTGCTTAGGTATTTCAGGGTGGTCCTTTTCAGTCGCATGACGGGCCAGTTTACAGTCACGGATTACATACCCGTCAGGTACTTTAATCAAAAAGTCCGGGATACCGACAACCTCAATCATCCTGCCATCCATCTGTATCTGAGATCTCAGCTCGCCCTGATAAATAACAGGGCTTTGTTTCTCGATTTCTTCTACTGTTTTATCCGGAGGAGCGCCGGTTAAATCAGAAAATACAGGAAAGGTGGAAAGATGGTTCTTCTCATGCCGCTGCCCAAGCTGAAATATAAGCTGCTCAAATACGCCCGGTGGAGAGGGTTGAAAGCTTTGCCGGGTAAGATATAGCCTCAATTCACATGAGGAAGGACTGTAAAGGCTGTAAAAATCAGAAGGCTTAAGTGTTACAGTCATTGACTCCTCTTTCTCGTCACATCAATCCCCATTAAGGCTATATCCTCACATCAGCCTTCAGTAAAAACACCTGATATCCTTCCTGTCCCAGCTGCTCTGCCACCGCAAGCGCGCTCTTATAATCCCCATAATTGCCGATCCTTACCCGGTAATAGGTGATATTTTTGACCTCAGTCTCCTGAATATATACATTGGGGTATTTCAGTCTGAGGGCAACCTTCAACTCTATGGCATTGATATTTTCTGTAAAGGCCCCGACCTGGATCGCATAGGGACCAGTCTTTTCCGAAGCCTGCACCCTGACCGGTCGGATATATGAACTGTCTCTGCCGTTTACCTCTATCAGTACCTTTCCCGTCCCGATACCGATAAGTTCGATCTCCTTTGCCATGGCATAGGACAGATCTATATCCCGGCCTTCCACAAAAGGTCCCCTGTCATTAACAATGCACTCAGCCGAGCGGTCATTAAGAATGTTCGTCACTTTCACACGCGTTCCAAAGGGATATTCTTTATGGGCGCAGGTCATTGCATGCATGTTGAAGATCTCACCTGAAGAAGTCGGTCTGCCGTGAAATTGTGGGCCATACCATGATGCAACAGCATACGTTTTTTCATGGGAGGGTTCTCTGGTATGAACAGACGAACAGGAGGACAGCAAGAGCAAGAGAAGCGATACAATTACATACGTTCTTATCTTCATCTCCTCCGGACAATGATCATAAAATATATCTGCTTAGATCCTGATCCAGTGCAATATCACTCAGCTTATCCTTGACGTAGACCCTGTCTATAGCCAGCTTCTCATTTTTTCTTTCCGGCGCCTCAAAGGATATCTCCTCAAGAAGCCGTTCAAGTATTGTATGGAGTCTCCTAGCGCCTATATTCTCTGTTTTTTCATTTACCTGCTCTGCAATCTCTGATATTTCGTCAATGGCATCCTCCGAAAAATCAAGCTCTACACCTTCAGTCGCAAGCAATGCAATATATTGCTTAATGAGGGCATTATTCGGTTCTGTAAGGATTCTCTTGAAATCTTCCTTCCCGAGAGGACTGAGTTCTACACGGATTGGGAACCTTCCCTGGAGTTCAGGGATGAGATCTGACGGCTTCGCCATATGAAAGGCTCCGGCTGCGATAAAGAGTATATGCTCTGTTTTCACAGCGCCGTATTTTGTTGTCACAGTCGAGCCTTCCACGATCGGGAGAAGATCACGCTGAACACCCTCCCGTGAAACATCAGGGCCATGACCGTGTCCTTTGACCGCTATTTTGTCTATCTCATCCAAAAAAACGATGCCTGCCTGCTCCACCCTTTCTATCGCTTCCCTGGTGATCTTGTCCATATCAAGAAGCTTATTGGCCTCTTCATCTTCGAGCATTTTCAGGGCTTCGGGGACCTTTGCCTTTTTTCTTTTCGCCTTTTCAGGCAAAAGATTCCCCAGCATAGACTTTAAATTCATCTCAATATCTTCAAGACCGCCACTTGAGATTACGCCAAAGGGCATGACTTTTTCCTTCACCTCCACATCAACATAACGGGAATCAAGCTTGCCGCCCTTCAGTTGTTCCCTCAGTCTCTCCCTTGTCTCCCTGCTCCGCTCCCTTTCCTGTTCGTCTACCTCGGTCCTTGCTAAACGCGGCTGGGGCAAAAGAAGATCAAGGAGCCGCTCCTCCGCAAGATGCTTTGCCTTCTCCCGTATCTTTTCGAGGTGTTCCTGTCTGACCATACTCACCGATATCTCGGCAAGGTCCCGGATTATTGACTCTACGTCACGTCCCACATATCCTACCTCTGTGAATTTCGAGGCCTCAATCTTAAGAAAAGGGGCGTTGGCAAGCCTTGAGAGTCTGCGCGCAATTTCTGTTTTCCCTACCCCGGTAGGGCCTATCATAATAATGTTTTTCGGAAGGACCTCGTCCTTCAATTCAGGAGAAAGTCTCTGTCTTCTCCACCTGTTCCTCAGGGCGATCGCGACCGATTTTTTGGCTTTTTTTTGTCCTATGATATATTTGTCAAGTTCTTCAACAATCTTTCTTGGTGTCAACTCATCCATGCTATAAAAGCTCCTCTACGCTTATATTTTCATTCGTATAGATGCAGATATTGGCGGCTATCTTCATTGACTTCTCTACGATTTCCCTGGCGCCGAGTTGCGTATTGTCAAGGAGCGCCTTCGCTGCAGCCTGCGCATACGCGCCTCCTGAACCGATAGCGGCGATACCCTCTTCAGGCTCTATGACATCTCCGGTGCCGGAGATTATAAAGGTGTGTTCACTGTCTGCGATTATCAGAAGCGCCTCCAGCCTTCTGAGGATCTTGTCGGTCCTCCAGTCTTTTGCGAGTTCAACAGCTGCCCGGGTTATATTTCCCCTGTATGATTCGAGTTTTTCCTCGAATTTTTCAAATAACGTAAAGGCATCGGCAGTTGCTCCGGCAAAACCCGCGATTACCTTTTCACCGTAGATGGTCCTTATCTTTTTCGCATTCTGTTTAAAAACAGTGTTTCCCATGGTGACCTGTCCATCGCCGCTATGGCGACTTTCCCGTCGCGTCTTACACAGAGTATCGTCGTTGCATGAAACATATTTGCTCCTTTTCAAACCTGTTTATCATACTAAATCCTGTCTATTATGTCATCAGACATCGTTACGGCATAGGAGTTTACTGCTGACTGCCCGAACTCATCTTTCAACACAACACATGAGAAAAAGTCCTGTTATTTTTCCTTATCGTCATTTGAGAGAGGGTGTGCTTTATCATAGACATCCATCAGGTGAGTGATGTCAATGTGCGTGTATTTCTGGGTGGTCGAAAGGGAAGCATGCCCCAGCAACTCCTGGATCACCCGCAAATCCGCTCCTGCCTGCAGCAAATGAGAAGCAAAGGTATGACGAAGGGTATGGGGGCCGATCTGTTCACTGACGCCTATCATTCTCGAGTATTTCACTACAATGCGCCTTATGCTGCGGTCTGACAGTCTGGTGCCCCGTTTGTTAAGAAACATTGCCCTGTTTTTCTTTTTAAGGAGCATCTTCTCTCCTGTATATGTTCTTATGGCGTCAGCTGCTTTTGAACCTAACGGGAGCAGGCGCTCTTTTTTCCCTTTGCCCCTGACCTTTACCAGTCCTTCTTTTGTGTTTATATCCTCGATATCAAGTTCGGCAATCTCGCTCACCCGTATACCGCAGGAATAAAGAAGTTCCAGTATTGCTCTGTCTCTCGCAGGGAGAAAACCAATGCCGTCAGGCTGTTCCATAAGAGAAAACGCATCGTCCACAGAGAGAAATTTCGGAAGCCGTTTCTCTGTTTTCGGGGTCGTGACCAGTTTTGCCGGGTTAGATTTTATATATCCCTCCCTGCAGAGATAGTTCAGGAACGATCTGACCGAGGCAAGTCGTCTTGCGGCTGTTGTTTTACTGAGACCATCTTTGATCTGCTGTGCGACAAAACCTCTTATATCGATCATCTCAATATCACGTGGGGTTCCCTCCCGGTACTCACGGAATGACTCAAGGTCTCTTCTGTAGGCCCTGAGGGTGTGTTTTGAAGCATTATTTTCGACTTCCAGATACCTGATAAATTTATCTATATTTTCTTTCATACAACACTTATATCCCTTAGATACCTGTCCCAGTCTCTTATCGCCCTCTCGACAAGGATCTGTTTTTTCAGTTTTTTGTCTTTCATCTTCAGCCCTTCATCTGGAATAGGAAAGAGTCCGAAGTTGATGTTGCTCGGCTGAAAACGACTGCTTTCTGATTCCGTTATATGGCGTATGAGCGCACCGTGGGCTGATGTCTCGGGAACGGAGACAGGTTCCCTCCCCCGCACTCGCAAAGCAGCATTTATGCCTGCAATCATCCCCATTGCAGTTGATTCGATGTATCCCTCGACCCCGGTTATCTGGCCGGCTAAATAAAGGTTTTCGCTCATTTTTAATCTCAGTTCCTTGGAAAGAAAAAGCGGAGAATTGATAAAGGTATTACGGTGAATACTCCCAAAACGGAGAAACTCAGCTTTTTCAAGCCCCGTGATCATGCGGAAGACCCTCTTCTGCTCAGGCCATTTCAATCTCGTCTGAAATCCAACCATATTATAGGCCGTCATATCCGTGTTCTCAGCCCTGAGCTGAACAACCGCATGCGGTTCTCTCAAGGTACGAGGATCGGGAAGGCCGACGGGTTTCATCGGACCAAACCTCATGGTGTCAAACCCCCTTGAGGCCATTACTTCGATAGGCATGCATCCTTCAAAGACCATTTTCTCTTCGAACCCTCTCGGATTGACCTTTTCAGAGTCAATGATCGCCTGATAAAACTGTTCGTACTCCGCCTTGCTCATTGGACAATTGACGTAATCTGCACCTCCCTTTCCATAGCGGGAGGCCCTGTATACCTTATTGTAATCAAGTGATTCAGCGTCAATAATAGGCGCTATCGCGTCATAAAAATAGAGATAGTCCCCGCCGATGCGCTCTGAAAGGGCTTTTGTCATGGCCCCGGATGTCAGCGGTCCTGTAGCTATCACAGCCAGGTCGTGAGGGAGTTCAGACATTTCTTTCCTGACAAGTCTGATATTGGGGTGATCCATGATCTTCGCGCTGATAATTTCAGCGAACCTTATCCTGTCCACTGCCAATGCAGAGCCTGCAGGAACAGAAGAGGCATAAGCAGCTTCCATAATCAGCGAGCCCGCCATGGACAGTTCCTTCTTGAGAAGTCCGGGGCCAGTGTAAATGTCATTGGATCTAAGGGAGTTTGAACACACAAGCTCGGCAAGCGAAGCAGTCTTATGTGCCTCTGTCAGTTTTTCAGGCCTCATTTCATATAAACTCACCTGGACCCCACGCTGTGCCGCCTGCCAGGCTGCTTCTGAGCCTGCCAGTCCACCGCCGATAATAATCAAGGTTTCTGGCATGGTTTATTATAACCTATCCTTTATGTCTGACAAGTCAGGTAATCATCAAGACAGAAAAAAAAGATAAATCCAGAAGACCGCCCTGAGGACTATGATCGGGCCCGGCGAACCACTGGAGCGTCTTCGGGATTTAAAATAAAAATAGTCAAATTCTCTTTAAGGTTTCGTCCGGCATTGGAAAAAAAAGGGAAAGAGAATAGAAGCAGCAGGAACGAAATCATGAAGAGCATAACGGACATAATACTTTATAGTCTGTCCTATGCCCGATGTCAATTTATTCTACTGCCTTGTCTTTGAACCGCCTGCCCTTCCATAACAGGTATATCGCCGGATATATAGTCAGTTCGAGGATCTCGGACGTAATAACTCCCCCGACCATCGGGGCGGCTATCCTCTTCATAATATCTGATCCGGCACCGTGGCTGAACATGATCGGGAGCAGTCCGGCAAGAATGACCCCTACTGTCATAAGCTTAGGTCTGATCCTTTTTACTGCTCCATGCATTATGGCCTCCTTCAGGTCTTCCATATCCTTCATGCGTCCTTCTTTTTTCGATTGCTCATAAGACAGATCAAGATACAGAAGCATGACAACGCCGGTTTCCGCGTCAAGGCCTGCAAGCGCGATCATGCCGACCGCCACCGCAATGCTCAGGTTGTAGTCCAACCAGTACAAAAGCCAAAAAGAGCCGACAAGAGAAAAGGGGACCGCCAGAAGAATGATCGCAGTCTTAACAGTCGATTTGGTATTGAGATAGATAAGCACAAAAATGATAAAGAGAGTGAGCGGAATGACCGTCTTCAGCCGCTCCCAGGTCTTGAGGAGGTATTCATACTCCCCGCTCCACTGAAGACTGTATCCCGCCGGAAGCTTCACCTGCTTTTCAACATTATTTTTTGCCTCTTCAACATAGCCGCCGACGTCGCGGCCGGAGAAATCAACATAGACATAGTTGGCAAGCAGACCCTCTTCGCTCTTGATCGAGGTCGGCCCCTGCACAATGCCGATGTCAGCGATCTCGCCGAGGGGTATGTGAGCAATCCCTCCGCTCCGGGAAGGCCCTGTGTTCATGCCGTTTGACGAGCCGGAGATCGAGACAGGGACAAATATCCGTTTGAGCTTCTCGATGTCATTCTGGAGCTCCCGTGCATAGCGCACGTGCACGGGATAACGTTCCCTGCCCTCGACCGTAATAGTCAGGTTCATGCCACCCAGCGCCGCAGCAATGACCGTCTGAACATCGTCTATCGAAAGACCATACCGTGCGATCTCAGCCCTTTTCGGCTTGATATCCAGGAAATATCCGGTCGTCACCCTTTCTGCGTATGCGCTCCGCGTACCTGGGACACTCTTGACAACGTTCTCAACCTCTATGGATATCTTTTCGAGCGTTGCAAGATCAGGTCCAAGCACCTTCACCCCTACCTGTGTCCTGATGCCGGTAGCAAGCATGTCCAGCCGCGCCTTGATCGGCATGGTAAAAGAATTCGCGACCCCTGGAATCTGGAGCGCGTCATTCATTTCGTCCTTGAGCTTTTCACTTGTCATTCCGGGCCGCCACTGGGACTCCGGTTTCAGGTTAATGACTGTCTCGAACATCTCAAGCGGCGCCGGGTCTGTCGCGGTCTCTGCGCGGCCTGCCTTTCCAAAGACCTGCGACACTTCCGGGATCTTCATCAGCAGGCGGTCCTGAAGCTGTAGTATTTTTGAAGCTTCAGAAACAGAAATAGCAGGGACAGTTGTCGGCATATAGAAGAGCGTGCCCTCGTCCAGCAGCGGCATAAACTCTTTGCCAAGCTTCATCAATGGATAAATTGTAACGGCAACGATCAGAAGGGCGATCACGATCACAAGCTTCGGATGTTTCAGAGAAAACATAACCCTCGGCCAATAGAGTTTTGAGAGGAAACGGATTATCACATTTTCGTTTTCAGGCTTTATCTTCCCCCTTATAAACATCGTCATAAGGACCGGCGTCAGGGTGACGGCAAGGAATGAGGAAAAGAGCATGGCAAAGGTCTTGGTATAGGCAAGAGGCTTAAAGAGTCTGCCTGCCTGGGCCTGCAGCGTAAAAACCGGGAAGAAACCAACCGTGATTACCAGCAGCGAAAAGAAAAGAGACGGGCCCACCTCTTTGGCAGCCTCTATAATCACGTCGACCCTTGTCATTTGCTGACCATTCAAACTGCTTGAGCCGCCTGAACTGTTTAAGCTTTTTTCATGCTCCCATTCCTCAAGCTTCTTATGTGCATTCTCCACCATGATGATCGAAGCGTCCACCATGGCCCCGATAGCTATCGCGATGCCGCTGAGGCTCATAATGTTCGAAGTAACGCCAAGATAATACATGCAGATAAAAGAGATGATGATCGCAACAGGCAGAGTAAGAATGACCACAAGCGCGCTCGGCAGGTGAAAGAGAAATACAATGCAGACCACACTCACCGCGATCGAAAGCTTGATGATCTCCTCCTTCAGCGTATCGATAGACCTGAGGATAAGGTCGGAGCGGTCATAGGTCGTGACGATCTTCACCCCTTTTGGCAGGGACGGTTTGATGTCTTTCTCAATCTTCTCTTTCACCCTGTCGATGACAGTAAGCACATTCTCGCCGAACCTGACAACAACAATGCCCCCTGCGACCTCGCCCTTGCCGTCCAGGTCCGCAAGGCCCCTCCTCATCTCTGGCCCTAACTGGACCGAGCCGACATCGCGCAGAAAGATAGGCGCGCCCGTGGGCCCTAGGCCGACGGAAATGAGCTCAAGGTCTTTGAGGCCCTTCACGTAGCCTCTGCCGCGGATCATGTACTCAACACCGGACATTTCAAGGACCCTTCCTTCCACATCACGGTTGCTCTTCCTGACAGCCTCCATCACATTCATTATTGAAAGGTTATACGCTGAGAGACGGTTCGGATCTATATGTACCTGGTACTGTTTTACGAACCCGCCGACACTGGCGACCTGAGAAACTCCGGGCACACTTTCTATAGCAAGCTTGATGTTCCAGTCCTGAAGAGAACGCAACTGTGAAAGATCGTGGCCGCCGGTTTCGTCGACAAGGGCATAGGAAAAGCCCCAGCCGAGGCTCGTGGCATCAGGCCCGAGCACAGGGTTCACATCCGGCGGCAGTTTCCCCTTGACTGACTGTATATACTCAAGCACCCTGCTTCGTGCCCAGTAGATATCAGTCCCTTCTTCAAAAATCACATAGATAAAAGAACTGCCAAGAAAGGAAAAACCTCTGACAGCCTGCACCTTGGGCGCAGCAAGCAGCGTGGAGGTTATGGGATAGGTGACCTGGTCCTCGACAAGGTCAGGGCTTCTGCCGCCCCATTCAGTGAAGATGATCACCTGCGTGTCGCTGAGATCCGGGATTGCATCAAGAGGCGTTTTCTTGAGTGACCAGTATCCCCAGATACAGAGGAAACCGACGAGCAAAAGAACGATGAACTTGTTCCTGGCACTGAATTCTATTATTCTGGCTATCATAAAGCCGGTGAATAGTGAATAGTGAATAGTGAATAGTGGAAAATTAAAAGAAATATCTGCTAGCTCTTTTCCTGTGGAGTATTTACCTTTCACCATTCACCATTCACTATTCACAGTCTTTTAGTGTTTATGTCCGCCGCTCAGCGGCTTGACGCCTTTTAGCTGGGCCTCGGAGTCGATAAGAAAGATCGCTGAAGAAGCGACCTTATCCCCCTGCTTCAGCCCGGCGAGGACCTCAAGCATTCCTTCGACCTTCACTCCGGTCTTGACCTCTCTCGGCTCAAAATACCCGTCGCCCTTATCTACGTAGACCACCTGCCGTGTACCGGTTTCGAGCACTGCTTCAGCAGGCACGGCAAGTCTCTTGCCTACCGGGATGGTGATTTCAACATTTGTGAACATCTGCGGTTTGAGTTGCATACCTGGATTTGCCACTGTGAAGCGTACCTTCGCTGTCCGGGTTTCAGCGGAAAGCGCGGGGTAGATATAGTCAATCACGGCATTTATCTCCTTGCCCGGGAAATAGCTCAGGGATATCACCGCTCTTTGTCCCTGTTTCACAAACGCCAGTTCGTTCTCGTATACCTCCGCCACAATCCAGACCGTACCAAGATCAGCTATATCAAAAAGCTTCTCACCCGGCATAGCCCTCATTCCCTGAAAGGCCATCTTCTGAACTACATAGCCGCTCACCGGACTGTAAAGCGTCAATGTCCTTACGGGCTTGCCGCTCTCTTCGATTTTCTTTATCTGCTCATCAGAGATGTCCCAGAGTTTCAACCTTTGGCGCGCGGCATCGACAAGCGAGCGGGCGTCATTATTAAGCATTCCCTTCATCGAACCATTTTCCGCCCCGCTGTTTTGCCCGGCCCATTTCAGGGCATTGATGAATTCCTGCTGTGTAGCCAAAAGCTCAGGGCTGTAGATCTCGGCAAGGGGTGTGCCTTTCTTCACATACTTTCCGCTGTAATCAGCATAAAGCTTCTCGATCCAGCCTTCAAACTTCATGTTCACCGTTGCAAGCCTGCGTTCGTCATATTCTATGCGTCCAACAGTCCTTATCACCTTTTTAAGCTGATGTTCCATAACCTCAACCGTCTTTACGCCTATCATCTGCTGCTTGTCAAGAGCGATCTCAACAGTAGGAGCCTCCTCTTTAACATCCTCCTGCGCCTCCTGTGCGACCTGCTGCGCATCATGCCCCTGATGTTCAGCTGCAGACTGTGTCTGTGGGGCAGGCTGAGGCATATTTTTCCCGGGGGCGTCTCCGTTCTTTAACGCATATACTGCTGCAATTCCCAACAGGACCACGATTACAAGAACGATCAGATATTGTTTCTTCATTGAGCCACTCCCCCTGTTTCAACAATTCCGGTCATAGCCTCAAACCGGGCCGAGGCCTTTTCCCGCTCCGCAACCTGGGCCCAATACAATGTTTCGAAATCGATCAGGGCCTTTAGCCTGTTGATGACAGTAATCGCCTCGGTCTTTCCATTTGTATACCCGGCCAGGGCTGCTTCAAAGTCCTGATATGTTTTGGGCATAAGTCCATCCTTATAAAGGTCCATCAGCCTTTCTGCAGTCTTCCACATGGAATAGGTGTCCCTGATCGCAGAAGCAACCATCAGCCTTGTCGACTCAAGCATCCTTTTCGCCTCGACGAGAGCTGCATTTGCCTCCAGCACAGCTTGTCTTTGTTTGGTTCTGTAAAAAACAGGAACATTTATCGTTGTTGTAAGGTTCCACATATCATCAAACTGTCCGCCTCCCCTGGTAAAATAACTCGCTGCAAGGGTGAAGTCCGGATAATATTCTTTCTCAGCCATTTTGACTCTGGCCTCAGCTGCAGCAACCATCCTCTGGCGCGCCCGTATCTCAGGGGAATGTTCATAGGCCTTATTGAGCAGTTCATCGAGGCTTTTTGCCTCAAGAGATAAAGTCTGCGCTGCAGGTTTGCCAAGCGGTGCGTTCACATCCCTGCCGACAGCGGAGTTAAGCATCGCCTCAAGAGACTGGATCTTCTGCTTCTGCATCTCTTCTTTTTCAAGGAGCATGTATTTCTCGGTCTGGGCCATGAGCACTTCCTGCTGCATGCCCATGCCTGAGGAATATCGCGCAAGCGCGGCGTCCTCGATGCGGGAAAAAAGCGCTGTCCTCTCCTGTATAAGATCGATGTTCTTGTAGGCAAGAAAGAGATCGTAATAGAGTTCCCTGATCCGGGCAATAGTCTTCAATTTCAAAGATTCATGGATTATGGATGCCCCCTCGGCGTCCTGCCTTGCCATCTCCTCCTTCAGCGAAAGCTTTCCGGGAAAGGGAAACATCTGGGATACAGAGAACATCCACTGGGCGTCCGGCTCCTTGCTGAAAGTATACCGCTCCCAACCTTCATTCTGATACCCGAACATGACCATCGGATCCGGCAAGCTGGCTGCCTGTGCGGGTTTGTATCCTGCAGCCGCAGCCCGTGCTTCGGAAGCAAGGATCTCCGGGCTCTTATGAAGGGCCTCTTCGATCAGGTCCCTGAGTCTGAGTTCATCAGCCCCCGCAGTGCCTATCGAAGAAAGCAGCATGGCAATACTCAGGATAAAGAGAAAAACACCCCCCAGCATCCGTGGATTTCCGGACTTCTGCTGTGCGGTCGCAGATTCCCCCATCAGGCATTTACCGTGCGTCAACGCTGAACTTAGCCGAGGATGTCTTTCCGTGCCCTGGCGATCTTGACAGCGATGTTCCAGGGGCCGGACATGGAAAGACTCATTACTGCCTTATATTCGTTGCCCTTTAAGACTGTATCAGTCTTATAATTCATCGCGGGCATCCCCGGCATCGCAGACATACCGTAATCCACCTTCACCGTTGCGTCAGTCACATACTTGCCTGATGCGTCCTTGATCTCAATTGAGATATTATTGTCACCAACGACCGGAGGGTTTTTATCGATCTTCACTTCTACATCATATTGTCCGGCCTTCTTTTTCACCTCATAATCCTTCGCGTACGCTATTCCAGCAAACAAAAGAAAAACCAATGCATATACAACCGTCTTTTTCACGTTATTTCCTCCTCGTGTTTAATTTTTTCTGCCATGACACGCAGATTCTTTACCATATTAATCTTATTGATACAGATCGAGCATCACTGAGACTTCCCTTAGACAAATATCTCACGACGATGCCTCATTGTCAACATACCTTTATGGAAGATACGACGAATTTATTCTTTTACACGCTCCCGCAGCCTCCTCTTTTTTTATCTTTTTTACTATCCGTCTTCACTATACATTCGAAAATTGAAATAATTATGAAGACGGGCAGAGGTGCACAGCAATCACTGTTCGATGCACAAAAGCGATATAGAGAGTTCATCCTGCAAGGACGGCAGGTATTCATTTCCTTCAGGCATTCTGGCAAGGGATATTATTGAATAATTGTCTTGCATTAAAATATAATACTCAATGCCTGATAAATCAGATGATGTCTTTACAAGGAAAAAACAGCAGTGTCCTGAGTGCCGGGCGATGATCCCTGACACGTACATTGAACAAAATCCTTTTCCCGAGTTCCCGTGCCCTTCCTGCGGCGCGCTTATAGCTACCGCTTCACTAAAGAATATAGAGTTTGAATCAAAGGATGAACGTTCTGAAGAGAGATTCAATGCGACGCTTAAAGTCTCTTACAACAGTTTCAATGCATTTATCACTGAATATACCAAAGATGTCAGTAAGGGCGGTATTTTTATTAATACCAAAAGAGATCATAAAATCGGCGATGTCGTCGATCTCTCCCTTGATGTGCCGGGATTCGATAATCCGTTAAGGATAAAGGGAAAGGTCGTACATGTTAAAATCCATAATGTTCCTGATGAGGACGCAGGCATAGGGATAAAATTTGATGCGATTGACCCGGGGAGCAGAAAGGCATTGATTGATTTCATGAAGAAACAGAAAGATGTTAAAAAAGCTGATGGATAATGTATCATATTTGACCAAGACAGAGAATACGTCGTGTTCTTGACTAACAAAGATTTATTTTGTTACGCTAACAAAATTTGAAACAGGAGCAACTATGGCCACCGCTAAAAAACCCATAAAAAAAATGAATAAAAAGCCTGTCAAATCTTCTTCGGTAAAAGCAGGAAAAACTGCAATAAAGAAGAAGGCGGAAGAAACTGTAACAAAGACCAAAACAGTTTCGCAGAAAGCTGTTGCGCCGAAAAAACTTTCTATTGTAAAAGCAGACAAAACCGTGATAAAGAAGAAAAAGGCCGTTCTGTCGTCAAAAAATAATAAAGCAGCACAGAAAATTGCTGAGCCGAAAAAACCTCTCAATACCTCCAAAAAGAAACTTTCTCCGCGCGAAACGAAGATCCAGCAGATAAAGATGAAACTGCTCCATCAGAAGGAAATGCTTCTGAACGAAGCTGAAGAGGCCCTGAATGAGCTGCCGGGGCAGACCATCTTCCCTGATCTGGGAGATCAGGCCTCTGCTGAAACAGACAGAAATTTCATGTTGCGGCTGAGAGGCAGGGAGCAGCGGCTTTTAAAGAAAATCGATCAGGCCCTTGAACGCGTTGAGACCGGGATCTTCGGTATCTGTGAGGATTGCGGGAATGAGATCAATATTCAGCGGCTTGAAGCAAGGCCGGTTACAACCATGTGTATCGACTGCAAGACCCTCCAGGAAGAGGAGGAAAGGATGAGAGAGTCCTAGGATTTTCAGGGTGCCCGAAACATCTTTGTCCTGAGGCTCCGTTCCGATATATATTTGATATGCTCGTCAATCAGCACCGTCAGTTCTTGCATGGTTTTTTCCGCAGGCTTTATACGATTTAACTTATGCATGTCCCAATTGAGCAGATTTATACAGAGACGTATCACCGCCGGAGAAAGGCTGGTTGCCGGATCATGATTACGTGCGCATCGGGTGCAGAGAACCGTTCCACAGGAGAGATAAAACATATTTCCTTTTTGGCCGCAACGTCCGCAACCGTTCAGTCCCGGCAGATATCCTGCAATCTCAAGAAGTTTTAACTTGTAAAAAAGCATGCGCAGCCCCGCCTGACAATCTGTTTCCATTCCGCGAAGAGTATTAATAAGGAGGGAATAGACCCTCTTGCTTGCATCTCTTTCAGGCACAAAATTCAGTGTCAGCTCGAAAATCTCCGATACTTTCAAAAAACAGTCCAGTGAGGACCTTAACGCATGGAAGGGATATACGATATCGGACTGGACTAAACGGGGCAGCGAACTGTCCTCTTTTCCCCAAAAGGCTATTTTCGAGTAGGTAAGCGGTTCGAGACTGCTGCCGAATTTACTTTTGATCTTGCGGGGACTTTTTGCAAAGGTCTTCAGTATTCCGCAGTCTTTCGTAAGGTAGGTGACTATGAGATCGGCTTCACCAAAAAGGCTTGTCTTTAAGACGAGACCTTCTGTTTTTTGCAGCATCACATAATATTTCCGAAGTCTTCAGGTTTAAGATTCTTGAGCCATTCATCCAGTTCATCGGCCGATCGGGTTGCCATAATATCATCTTCCACGAAAATAGGCACGCCCGCCCTCAGTGCAACAGCTACCGCATCACTCGGCCGGGAATCAATCAGGGTCTCCTTTGTTCCGTCATTCAGATAAATAAGCGCATAATAGGTATTATCCGTTATTTCCGTGACAACCACCCTGGTGATTTTGACCCTGAGCCCATCAACAATATTTTTGACCAGGTCATGGGTCAGCGGCCGCGGAGTTGCCACCTTTCCAAGGGCCAATGCAATGGAATCCGCCTCAGGCTTACCGATCCAGATCGGGAGCGTGCCGGCGCCGTCAACTTCCTTCAGCAAAAGAATATACATATTACTTCTCGGATCAAACAGAAGGCCTTCTACCTTCATTTCCACCAGCATCTACCGGTATCCCAACTCATGGAGCATCTTAGTATTATCACGCCAGTCTTTTTTCACTTTCACCCATAATTCGAGAAAAATCTTTGTATCCAGGAGCTTCTCAATCTCCAATCTGGCCATGGTCCCTATCTGCTTCAACATCCGCCCCTTATTGCCTATTATTATACCTTTTTGCCCTTCCCTTTCAACATAAATATTGGCCCCGATGACGAGCAGGCCATCTTTTTTTTCTATCCAGCTGATAACCTCAGCAGCAACGGAATGCGGAATTTCTTCAGAGGTGTTTCTGATGATCTTTTCTCTTATGATTTCCGATACCATGAATCTTTCCATCTGATCAGTTACAAGGTCATCGCTGTAATATTTCGGACCATGGGGAAGATACTCGAGTACTTTTTCGAGAAAGAGATCAACCCCGTCATGTCTTGATGGCAGATACCGGGATAATCTCTTTAAAGGGAAACATGTTTCTGTAGGCTTCAATAAGAGATAATATCTCCGGCTTCTTCGCCTTGTCTATCTTGTTCAGCAGAAGTATTACCGGTTTATCGAGATTTTTTAAGGATTCAATAACAGGTCTGTCCCTGTCTTCACCGCCCGGTTCGGCAACGAATACAACCAGATCCATTTCACCCAGAACTTCTCTTGCTGTCTTGACCATGATGCTGCCCAGCGCGTGTCTCGGCTTATGGATACCGGGGGTATCAACAAAAATGATCTGCGCCCCGGGGCAGTTTTTTATCCCTAATATTCTGTTCCTGGTTGTCTGCTGTCTGTCGGCGACAATGGCGATCTTCTGCCCCAGAACCACATTCAGATAATGTTGACTTACCGACATTCGGTCTGCCTATAAACGAAACATATCCGGAACGAAAAGACTCCTCCATCTAGCCGGAAACTTCCAGTTTGCTTAATCGCTTCCCTGATTCTTTCAATACCTTTCCTGATATCATCCAGGAGAGGTCGCGTAAGAAAGTCTTAACATAGTCATCGTCTCCGAACGCTTCACCGTGGACCAGAGCAACCTTTGCCTCTTCGAGAAGGTAAAGAGCAAGATCGCCTGAAGAAGATATCTTTTTGTCTTCCGACACTGCGTCCGTAAATCAGAGATGTATTCGGGAACGCATAGAAAGCGCCGGAAGGCATCACACAGGTAATGTCCTTGATAGCGGAAAGCTCACTCACCATATAATGTCTTCTCTTATCAAACTCTCTTCAGCATCATGTCGGTAAAATCCTGAGGACCTGTCAGTGCCTCTACCGCAGCCTTCTGCGTAATGGAATTAGGATTAGAGGTAGATTGACTCTGTATGTTTGTCATGGCCTTTATTACATCAGCAGGCCCCGCAGCATACCCCAATCTCCAACCCGTCATTGCATGTGATTTTGACAAACCGTTCACAACAATGGTCCTTTCCTTCACCTCATTGCCCAGGGAGGCTATACTGAGGTGTTTGGCATCGTCGTAAATAAGTTTCTCGTAAATCTCATCGGAAATAATATAAAAATTATATTTGACGGCCAATTCAGCTATTTTTTCGAGAGTTTCTTTGTCATAAATCATTCCTGTCGGATTGGAAGGCGAATTCAAAATAAGTGCCCTGGTATTTTTTGTCACAGCATTTTTCAAGGGCCTCGGGTCTGACCATAAATGAATCGGCTGCATACGTTTTAACAAAAACAGGGGTAGCATCGTTTAACAATACCTGGTCCGGATACGACACCCAGTAAGGAGAAGGGATGATTACTTCATCTCCGGGGCCATACAGCGCCTGTGCAATATTATAAAGGCTGTGTTTTGCGCCGCAGGATACGATAATCTCCTCCCGTTTGTATGAAAGGCCGTTATCAGCTCTAAGCTTTTCTATGATCGCATCCTTCAGCGGATCTATACCGCCAACCGGAGTATATTTGGTAAATCCATCCTTCAAGGCCTTTATGGCTACTTCCTTGACATTCTCCGGGGTATCGAAATCAGGTTCACCTACTCCAAAATTAATAACATCACTGCCTGAGGCCTTCATGGCTTTTGCCCTCGAATCTATGGCAAGCGTCGGAGACGGTTTAATTTTTGTTGCTCGTTGAGAAAGCATAACTGGGTCCTTTCCATTGATTTTTTTTTATTTTAAAACATTTAGTGATTAATATAAAAGGGGTGACATATTAAGCCATCATATCTTCATAAATTCAAAAACATTTTTCTTGATAAAATAGGTTATAATAAGCAATTATATTTAATTGGTTTATCATTTCTGTGTAAGAAATACAGGCCTGCCTGCATGATGGTTATGCAATGTGTCTGAATAAATAATTGAGGAGATATTTCAGCAATTGGAATCGTCATTATCACCACTCATAATTAAGGGAAAAAAGTATCTGTTCCCATTATACAGGGCGGAATGGGCGTTGGAGTATCCTTGTATCCACTGGCAGTGCTGTTGCAAAGGAAGGAGGCGTCGGCATTATTTCCAGCGCCTGCCTTGACAGGCTTGTTTCCAAAAGGACAGGCAAAAAACATAATACCTACGATGCAACCTATGAAGAGATTTCTCTTGCGAAGCTTCTCGTGGATTTGTCGGAATAAACATCATGGTAGCCCTTGTCAGAGATTATGAGAATTCCGTAAGGGCGTCGATCGATGCAGGTGCTGACTTCATCATTTCCGGGGCCGGCTTGCCTTTGAGCCTGCCTGCCATCCAGCCTCCAAAGGACACCGCTCTCATACCCATAGTTTCCTCTGCACGCGCACTGGAACTGATCTGCAAGAAGTGGGAACGGCTGGGTTACAGACCGGATGCGGTTGTCCTGGAAGGTCCGCTTGCAGGAGGACATCTCGGATTTAAGATGGACCAGGTCGATCTCGATTCAAACATACTCGAAAATCTTTTTCCTCCGGTAAAGGATATGGCTATTAAATACGGTGATATTCCGGTTATCGTCGCAGGCGGTATTTATACCCATGATGATATCGTGCGCTTCATGAAGATGGGCGCAAACGGCGTTCAGATGGGAACAAGATTTCTTGCTACAGAAGAGAGCAGCGCATCTCCGCTCTACAAAAAGGCTGTTGTAGATGCAACAGAGGAGGATATCATTGTTGCTGACAAACCGGGGTCTCCCTGCGGACTGCCCTTCAGGGTAATCAAACAGTCTCCTATGTATCAATCCTCACTGAAGAGACTCAGGACTCCAAAATGTGATAAGGGATATGTGCTCCTCAAAGACTCCGAAGGCAAATTCACGCGTTGTCCTGCAAAAGAAAGCAATGAGAACCATGCTTCTGCATCTGTAACGGACTTCTCAGTTCAGCAGACTACAACTGCGACAAAGAAGAACCTCTCTATACTGTCGGAACAAACGCAAGCAGGATAGATAAGATCGTAAGTGTTAAAACCGTTATGGATGAACTTGTCGGCAAGACACTCGTATCACGTCTTCGTAGAAATTCATTCTTACTGTCTTCTCTGGCTGTATCGGACATCTCTTTTTTCCGTTGTAGATCCGTACTTCTTTTTTGAGTTTCATATATAAAAATGGCAACAGCAGCACTATGAACTGCGTGGACAAAAACTCCAAATCGCTTATTTCCTTTCCGATATACCTTTTCAGCAGGACGAATACATGACGGCTAACGGCGGTAACCCCTATCCAGAGAAAACCCGTGAGGAGCAGAATAAAATAAAGAAACATATCTGTTTTTTCGACACAACAGCGAACAAAAGAAGCGCAACAAAAACAATAAAGGACGATATGGAGAGGATCCCCCAGAGCAGGTAACTTGACAAGAATCGTTCAGCGTTGTCTTTTTTCATGATATGATTTCAGGGATTTTATGTTCGGTCCTCCGCCCTGTACATTCCTGACAATAATCAGTCCCGGCGATAAAAAAGACCGATACCGCCAGAATGGCAGGACGCTGACTGCCAAAGACCGAAGAAACCGTGCCGAACAGCAGGGGTCCCATTATAGCAGACGATTTTCCTGCCAGAGAATACATCCCAAAGTATTCGCTCTCATGTCGCAGAGGGAATAAATTGGGTGAAGAATGCACGACTGGATGCCTGAACCGTCCCGAGCCCGAAGACCCGCAACACTTGCCAAAATCCAAAAAATGCATTTTTGATTCAACAAAAAAAGCTGTAATCGAAACAAAAGACCAGGCAAAGAGGGACAGGAGAAGGACTTTTTTGGGACCCCATGTATCAATCGGCTTCGCCATGAGAAAAGCACCGGTTAAAGCCGTCACCTGGACAATGATATAAAGCAGGATTAATTCACCCGCAGCAAACTTAAGGGTAAGCAGCGGCAAAAATACTCGAAAAAACAATTACCGTGTTTACCCCGTCTTCATAAATGAAATATGCAAGCATGAACCTTCTGAGCGGCCGATTTTTCATCATTTCATGTCATGGTATACGAGCGCATACCGTCCGCCTTTCACTGCAGCATCGAAAACAGACACACTGTTTTTTCTGTCAGAAGGCAGGTAATAAAAGGCCGGAAGAGAAAAAATCAGGAAAAAAAAGAGAAACCGTAATCCATGTTTCAGAATACCGTCCATCCTTTACGAGGGGAAGTACAATCAAGCAGGGAAAGAATAGACCCGATATACCCTACCGCGTATCCCCAGGCTGACACCCTTCCCTGATATTCTTTTCCGGCTATTTCAGGCAGAAAAGAATTGTAAAAAACCAGGCCTCCCTCCATACCGATATTGGCCACTACCATAAGCACAAAACCTTCCAAAAGCATCCCCTTGTCGCAGGAGAGAGAAGGATGAGACAGACAAAACGCACACAAGCGTGTAAAAAAAGAGCAGTCTCTTTCTCTTGCCGCTGTAATCGGCAATCCCTCCCAGAAAAGGGGAAGTGATCGCAACAAAAGCCATACTGGCCGAGATAGATCTGCCCCACCACATATCGCCCTGCCCTGTTGTCCCTCCTGCTATCGTAGAGACAAAATACACGGGAAAGATTACAGCAGCAATAATAGCCGAGTAGCTTGAATTGGCGAAATCAAAAAGACACCAGCTTATGATTTGTCTGCGGGTGCCCTGATTCATGACTGATCATACGTCCTGTCAGTCTTATCTTTCGATGAAAATCCTGATATAGGCATCTTTTCTCAGCTCCCTGAGCACCTCTTTCAGTCGTTCGTTGAGCTCTTTTTCCGTCAGGTACTTATCGATCTCATCCCTTACGTCTTCAAATTCCCTGCCGGCGAAATTCGTCCTGTTCTCCTGGTAAAACTTCTCAACGTCAGCCTCGCCGATGCGGATAAAGGCGCGTATCTTGAGGTCAATATACTCCTGCATCACCTGTTCAAGAGACGGGGCCTCTATCCGGTATTTGCGTGCTTCCCGCAGGATAAGGATCTTGTTGATCATGGTATCAAGCACTTCTCCGATTGTGATATCAGGAGATATCTTTGTCGTGTTCCGGTACTGTTCATCCAGCTCGCTCATGGTTATCGCCTGGTTATCCACAAAGGCGATGACCCGGTCACTGACAGCGGCTGAACTGTCAGCGACAAGAAACACGTGACAGGTGACAAAGAGGAGGATGAAGGCAGCTATCTTCATCGTCATGTCTGATGTTGCTGACCGGATATCTTCAGCCTTCTTCATATTTATCTCGTCTTCTTGTTCCTCTCGCTTGCCATTGTCTCTAAAACGCATGACCTATACTGAAATGCAGTTCACCACTGCTCTCATTCTTTTCCTTGTTCAGCTTATAGCCGTAATCGACCCTGAGCGGTCCAACGGGAGTGCCGTAACGCAGACCGAGACCGGCAGTATATTTGATATCTGAGGGCGAGAAATCATCTGCCTTTACCCAAACATTGCCGAAGTCAAGGAATGGCACGATGCTGATTCCTCTGCCGATATATGTTCTCAATTCGACACTGCCCATGGCAAAGGCATTTCCGCCGGTAGGGTTATTGTCAGCACCTTTAGGACCCAAGGTATCCTGCTCATATCCCCGAACCGAGAATCTTCCGCCGAGAAAGAACCTTTCTACAAGCGGGAGCTCATTGGTGTCAGCGTATCCGTAGGCGACCCCTCCCCTTGCCGACAGTGCAAGGACAATGCGCTTATGCAGCCGCCGAAAGTTACTCCCGTAAAGTGTCAGCTTCACAAAATCCGTTTCAGAAAAAAGCAGGGACGAAGCAACCTTGACAGAAAGACCGGCGACAATCCCCTGAGTCGGGTCAAAGGGGTTGTCGCGGGTGTCGTATACCAGAGACGGCCTGATGGAACTGATTGCAAGGGTACCGACGTCTTCCTTGCTCAGGATCACATCCGGCTGTATATCAGTTGTTCTGACAATCGAATATTCGTAATACAATTCCGCTTTGAGCGAGTCGGTCAGCTGTTTCTCAACACCGGCATTGGCGGCATATCGCTCAATGCGATAGCGAACCTCGCGGTCCGGAATACTAATCTCTTCCTTGTTCTCATACAGAAACAGCAGTCTGAACGGCAGGGGATTTCCGAGGAACCACGGCTCGGTGAATTGCATAATGTACCGCTGCTGCAGAGAACTGAGTTCCCCCCTCAGCAGTCCCTGGCGGTTCATACCCCAGAGATTCCGGTAACTTACTTCGGCATAGCCGCGGTACTGCTCATAGTCAGCGTATCCGATGCCGAATTCGTATGCGCCGGCGTTGCCCTCCTTCACCCGCACCAGGAGGTCTTTGACCCCTTCACCGGCGTTGAATGGCTCAATCTCGACGTCATCGAACAACCCGAGCTTATAGAGCTTTCTCCGTCCTTCGGCAAGCGTTCTGAAGCTGTAGGGACGTCCCTCGTCACGTGCGATCTTCCCTCTGTATAACCTCATACCGTGTGTGGTCATTGCCGGCAATGACCGTTTTCCCGATCAGCACCCTTGTACCCTCAAGGACGGTGAATACGACGGATACCTTATGGTCATCTATTGTTCGCTGGACCAGCACGTCGAGATTCGGATACCCCTCATGAATATAGGAATCGATTATCCTGAAACGCGCATCGGAAATATCCAGCTCGTTATAGGGGTCTCCGATTCTCATGGAGATTACAGACAGCAGCCGTTCGCGGACTTCGGGCTGAACACCCTGGATGTCGATTGATGAGATGCGCGTCTGGACACCCTCTTCGACAAGCACAGAGACATCCGCCTGTTCTGCCTGACCATCGATTTTATATTCAATTTCATGTATGACAGCATCAAGATAACCGAGGGCACGATAGAATTCCTGGAGCGATTCCCGATCCCGATAGGTAATATCCGCGTTGAAATACTCACCTTGCTTCAGTCCCATGACATTCCTGAGGTTCTCTGGCGGAAGCGAACTTCCGGTGATCTGGATGGAACGCGTCTTTACTCTCATTCCTTCAAAGACAAAAAATGCTACCTCGATCGTATTCTCCTGTCTTTTTCATGACAGGGGCGACCTGGGCAAAGGGAAACCCTTCGCTGTGGTAAAGGGCCAGCATTCTCACAACCGCTTCATCCACCGATCTCGTCATTCACCGTTTCGACATCAAAGAACGGGACCTCTTTCATAAGACGCCTTGTCGACAGTGCGCTGTTACCCGTGATGATGACCGCAAGCTGATTGCCGGGGTCAACCTTGACAGCGAGCGTGCCCTCTTGAAAGCTAAAAGGCCCGGTAACAGGATGGTAGTAATTTTCCTTCCGAAGTCTCTCCTGTATTCTCTTAAGTTCCTCCCTGACCCTGAACTGGTCATAGACATCTCCTTCAGACAACCTCAGATCGCCCGGGGTAACGACATCTGTCCCATCTATCCGTATCCTGGAGATCAACAGGGGAGGACCTGATTCTATTGTTACGACAAGTTCCACGCGGTGCGGTTCTTTTGTTGCCGCAGTGCTGATACTGACGACAGCCTCCGGATAGCCTGATAGTGCGTATTTTTCCTTCAGGTCGCGTTCTGCTCCGGTCATACGGTCATAGCGCATGATATCTCCCTGTTTCATGATCAGCAGGTTCCTTATCTTCCTGGCGGAAAATACATGGTCGCCCCGCACAGACACCTTCGTGATCCTATCCTTTTCCTGTACGATAACCATCACATCAGCGGGTTCATGGTCATTCGTCTGAACCGATATTTGTTCGAATATTCCTTTAAGAAATGCCCGCTTGATGCCTGTCCTTACCTTCTCTGCATCGATCTGTTTTCCTTCACTCAGATCCAGCATATCAAGCAGTTCCGACCGGCCTGGCAGAATGAAGGCCCTGGACCGTAATCGTCCCGACGGTAGCCGCGCCAACAGGCACAACAGAGAGAAACATGCAGAGACAGAGATAGAGAAAAAACGCAGATACAGCGCCCTTTGAGACTTTTCTGTACATATGGCGTGCTATTCTGTAGACGTTTTTTCTCAACCTTTATCTTTACCTTTGGCCTTGCTTTCTTACTTGAACTCAAAGCGGAAACGTATATCTCCGCCTGCGATTCCTCGTTCATCCCGTTCACCGACCAGGGAAATATTCTTGTTCATAAAATACTCGAGTTTGATGATCTGTTCTTCAAGGGTACCTACCGCAGTTGTATAGGTAACATAGACCTTGTCCCCTAACAGTCTCTTGGATACCGTGACCCGGGGCTCGACCGTGCCGGTCGTCTTTGAGACATGGGGATCCACCTGAAAACGATCGAGGCCCGTAATGGAACGGAGACGCTCCTCGAATACATCCTGCATCTTTCCGGTCACAAACGAGGTCGCTTCACCTGCACCGATACCTGCTTCAAGTCCCTTGACGTCGCTGCCGGTCTGCCCCACGGTAAGCAGCGCAAGAATATCCATCTCTTTGAGCGGAGGGTCTGACGCCAGGGACATATTGAAACGGTCAAGCTGCCCTTCAAGGTTCATCTTGACCTTATAGCCCTTCACAACCGTATCAGCCGCGATCGAGATGAAAGGATTCAGACGGTTCGGATCAGAAAAATCAGCACTTGCGTGAAGGATATCGAACTCGTTGTTTCGGAAAAAGACCTTGCCCTCACTGGTCTCAAACCTGCCGAGGAGGGAAGGACGGTACAACTTGCCCCTGAGGACCATATCCGCCCCTACAACAGCCCTGGCCACGTTGTTATCGATAATGATATTGTCCCCGGTAATCTTTATGTTCAGATCAGCCTTCGCAAGGTTGGATATGTCTGTCTTTAATGTTTCGGCCTTCTTCGCCTGAAGAAGCCAGCTCTTCCATTCAACCCGCTCCCGATAGCGTGCCCTGTTGATATCAATGTTGCCTGAAATAATCTGTGCTTCAGGCGTCCCTTTATAGAGCAGGCTGCCGTCAAAATTAGCACTGAACTCATTGGAGATGGTACTCGTCACATTTTTCATCGTCGCTTCCACGTAGAAACGTGAAAAGGTGAAGCGCTTCAGATACAGGATACCGGAAAAGTCAAGGTCCCCGCCGCCGATCTTCCCGCTGAGGTTCTGCAGAACCACCCGGTCATTGTCCATATAGAGATAGCCGTTAAGGTTCGTAATCCGGTATGCGGGATATTCTTTGAGACCGACAGAACCATTGACAAGGGTAACACCGCCGTTGATCTTGGGGTTTTCCCAGTCTCCGGTAATACCGACGATAAACTCCGCATCCCCCCGCAGCACACCCAGCCGTGCTGAAAGGCTCTTGAACGGTGAGAGTGCAGAACTCCCTTCAACTACGATGTTATAACTCCTGCCTATAGTAACCGTTCCCCCGGCGCGCAGGAGCGTGTTTCCGCTCCTCATAGCGATGCTGTCCACTGAAATTTCCCGGTCCCTGACGTGAAGACTCATCTCATCTTCGTTCGTAAAGCTGTAGCCATACATAGAAAGAACCATGTGCTTTATTTCCGCTTTGCCGGCAATCTGGTTACGGGTGCCACGGAGGGTGAGATTTCCGGTCAGGTTCAGTATAAGGTCCTCGGGTACTTCCTTCAGCAGAGAGGTAATGAGAAAATCATATCGCCCTTTCTGAAAGTCAGCCGTAGCCTCCCAGGGCGTGATGCCGTCAGTCCTTCCCTTCGCCGTAACAGAAATTTTATCGTCAATAAGCTTTGCCTTGACGCTGAACTCCTTTCCCCTCAAAGATGCCATAATCGAGCCCTTGCCTACTGCCTTTCCCCTGAGTGTCCCTTCCTTCATATGCGCATCAATTGTAATGGACGGGTCGCTGAAAGAACCGCTGCCTTCAGACGTAAGGCTGAAAATTGCCTCTCCCTGTATCGGTCTGGGCATAAGATCACTGAGCCTGAGGGTATCAGAGTATGCCTTATAGGAAAAAGCAGCGTCAGGATACAGGGCAAAATCTCCCTGAACAAGAGAGCTGCCTTTCCGGACCTTCACTTGTGAGAAATAGAGTTTGTCATTCTTATATTTCACTGTCAAAGAAGCTGCATCAAAGGGCATGCCATACAAAGAAGTCCTGAGAAACTCACCCGATCCCTGAATATCCGGATTTTCCGTGCCGCCCCGGATGGCGAGGTCAGCCGAGAATGTTCCCGTTGCTCTAAAATCAGGGTAGAATACTTTCACAAATCTCTCCAGATCGGCATGTTTCAGAAGCGCCTGCAAATGAAATTCCGCATCGGTCAACTCAAATAATTCATGTGCCTTTTTGAAGTAGATATCTCCACTGATCCGGTGCTGTTCCCTGCCCTGGTTCGTACTCCATTCATTGATGTGAAAAAGATTCTTCCGGTAAATCATGCTGACTTCCATGAGGCCTGTCCGGTACCCCTCAACAACAGAATCCCGCAATTTTATCCTTCCGCTGATAACCGGGTCATCGAATGGACCGGCTATCTTACCATAAAACTCTCCGCTTCCCCGAAGCTTGCTGTAATAGGGCAAAGTAATATCGGTAACATCTTCTGATTTTAAAAGCACAGTCTAGATTCAGTGTTTTTCGTTTCTAGGTCTACAAGTCCCTTCGCGGAGACTCTTGTCTTTTCGGAATTGAGCTTCAGATCAGACAAAGTCAGCGCGGCCGTTCTGCATGTGATAGCTCCCTTCAATATCGCTGTAATCCTTCCGAGCAGGATCTGATTTCCTGGCTTTGACACTCGTGTAACTGAAAACTGCCTGACGGATTAAAGTTCTCACCTGAACTGTGAAGTGTTCCGCTTACCTTTCCCGGCTGTATGCCGGGGTCCCATCCGATGAGTTTGAACAACGGTAAACTGTCCGCACCGGAGAAAGCGACATCAAGGGTAAATTCATTTACAACAGGAAGCGCTATGGAGGCCGCTGCCGTTGCATCGCCATCATACAGTTTTCCCTCGGCACCGGTAAAACGCATAACACCGTCTGCATAGGAGACAGCTGATTTCAGATAATCTATGTCAACGTCGTAAAGATTTCCCCTGCGCAGAATCGCGGTCCCGTCACCTTTGATGTGCCTCAACTCACCCTTCATCTCACCTTTTACCTCAACAAATCCCTCTATTTTTTCCTCTACCCTGAGCAGTTCCATCAGGGTCTGCAGATAGAATTCTCCCGACAATTTCATGTCAAGGAAAATCTCCTTATTTCTATACGATATATCTCCCCTCGCGTCTAACCACCCGTCTCCTGACCTTTCTAAGTCGAACAGTTTCTTTATCGTTTTGACAAGCAGCTTAAGAGTGGCCTTTCCCTCTACAATGTCTCCCGCGTATGTTCCCGCCCCTGACAGCTCTGAACCAAAGGAATCTATCAAAAGCTTATTGATCCTGACCGTACTGTCTTTCAGCAACACGTCGGAGGAAATTGCCGCTGAAATTTCAGGCCATCCCTCTCTCCGCACCGTCACTTTTTTTGCAGCGGTTCTCAGCTTCTGTGCCTTACCGGTAATTATCTCACCGCTAAAATCATTCAAACCGATCGTTGTTTTCAGGCCCTCATCAAAATACTCCGCTTTGCCCCGCTGTATTTCTATCGCCTCTATGTCAACCTGTATCTTGCCCTTTCTCTGCTGAGACAGATATTCCTTGATATTGCCGATTATTTCGTCGAGTTTCTGATTATCAAAGCTCAGTTCAGGGTCCTTTATCACGAGTCTGCGAATTATGAGTTTTTTGCTGAAAATCCCGGAAATGTCCAGATACGCCTTGACCCGTTTTGCGTAGACCAGACGGCTGCCCTCCTCATCAAATATTTTCATTTCCTTCGCCTCTGCGAAGAGGGGAAAAATATTTATATAAATCTTCTGTGCGATTACCTTATGGCCAGTGGCCAGCTCAATTTCCGGCAGTATCAGTTTTTTCAGGGTGTTGGAAATATGCGGCCCTCTCAGGAGAACCACTGCTATGCCGAAAAGCACTGCAAAGGCAATCAGAAATGACAATTTTGTTATCTTTTTAGCAGAGTCCATAATTCCGACAAAAGGTCCTGTATTATATTGCCAGCTATTTTCTTATTGTCTGACTGCACGTAAAACACATCCTGTGCAAGCCCTGATTCAGTATGTATCCGGGCAGAGACGATATTTATTCCCCTTGCGTGCAAAACCATTGCTATATCATATAATAATCCGAGTCTGTCCTGGGTGAATATTTCTATACTGCTGAATACCGGGGATGTTTCGTTGTCAAGTTCTATGAACAGATCAAAAAGGCCCTTCGTCGCGCATTTGCGCTGGACAGGCTGAACAGGCTTCCCCTCCACAAGTATGCCTCTGAGTCCTTCTTCAAGTTCTCTCTCGAGTCCCTCCCAGAAGATCTCTTTCCAGTTTGAAATGGAAATCCTGTCGATCACAATCCCGTCTTTACCGGTAAACAGCTCTCCACTAAAAATATTGATGCTCTTTGACGAAAGAAAGCCGACAATTTTCGAAAAAAGACCCGGAAAGTCACGAGTGCAGATGACTATCTCGGTGACACCGTCCGACATATTGTCTATACGCAGAGAAAAAAAATCCCGAAGAGCCTTCTTCTTTAATTCGTAATCAGCGATCACCCTCGTCTTACTCGTTGCAAGCAAATATCGTTCAGGCATTTCCTCAAGAAACTGAAACAGCTCCGCCCGCCCGATATCAGACGCATCGGCCCGAAGACTCCTGATGTACCCTGACCGGTCTTTTTTTATACCTGACAAGTATTCATGGGCAGACAGATAGAGTTCATGGAGGAGGTGCGCTTTCCAGGATGACCAGTATTTGGGGTTCACCGCTGACATGTCGGCATAGGTTATAAGATACAGGGCCTTCAGATTTTCCGTATCCCCCACGGTCGAGGCAAACTGCGCAATAACATCCATGTCCCCCGGCTCCCTGGTCATTGCGAGGCGTGACATAAGGATGTGGTTTTTTACGAGAAACTCTATAGTCGCCCTTTTTGTCCCTTCAAAATTGAAACGGTCCATGATATTCTTCAGTCTCCGGTATCCTTCTTCCTCATGGTATCTGCCGGCGGCCTTTCCAATATCATGGAACAGGAGCGCCATAAAAAGCAGTTCAAGGTTTTTCACGCTGCTGATAATCTCCCTGAGTTCATCGAGGTGTTTATATCTCGTAGTTTTCAGGTTTTCAAGGTTCTTAATCGCCAGCAGAGTATGTTCATCGACCGTATACATATGATACGGTTCATAAAGAACCAGCCACCGCAATGCGCCGAATTCCGGCACAAACCTCCCAAGCACTCCAGTCTCATGCATTTCACGAAGCGTGGCGTACACATGGCTGCCTTTAAATATGCCGACAAAGTAATGAATGGACACTGAAGAGCTGATCGTTCTTTTATTTATCCGCAGAAGATTTGACTTTATTTGTTCCTTCAGGGGATCGCTGAATTTTTTGCCGGACCGGGCAGAGAGGTAAAAACTTTCCATTATTTTGTCTGTATTTGTCCCCAAAAGACCCTGTTTTGTCGTAATCAGCCTGCCGGCTGACACGGAAAACTCTTCAGTAATTTTTTTAACGCTCAGATTCCTAAGGACAGGCATGTATTGTTTACTGCAGAAAAGCGTTACCTGTCCGGAAATATCCTTGATTATCTTGCTCTTCAGATAATAATAGCGCATCATTCGCTCAGGACCACTGAATTTCTTTGAGTCTTTGAACCCGAGACACCGTGAAACGTTTCGCTGATATTCAAAGGAAAGGATATCGTTTCTCCTCTTGCTGTCGAGATGCAGGCAGTATCTGAGCTGGAGCATAAAGTCATATGCGCTCATGAATCTTTTATAGACATATTTTCCCACAAGAGCAGAGAGATCAGACATTTTTTCATACTTGTAAACGACCCGTAACAGCCAGAATACGGTATGAACGTCCCGCAGGCTCCCCTCTCCTTCCTTGATATGAGGTTCAAGGAGAAATACGGAATCTCCTGACTCGAGATGCCTTTTCTCGACCTCTTTTAATTTGTCCTGGACAAAGGCCTTCTTTTTTTTATAAGCGATTACCGGATAGACATCAGACCTGAATCTCTGGTACAGTTTTTTGTCCCCTGCTACGTATCTGGCTTCAAGGAGAGAGGTCCTTGTCCTGATATCCTTAAAAGCCTCTTCAATACATTCATCCGCTGTTCTGAACGAATGGCTGATTTCCAGTCCGGAATCCCACAATTTATAAAGAATACTCTCTGCTGTCCCTGCAGTTGACCTGTCCGGCGCAAAAAACATGATATCAATATCGGAAAAAGGGGCGAGTTCTTCACGACCGTACCCCCCAGTTGCCAAAAGAAGAAGATCAGGCTGGGGAACGACGGAGTGAAATGTTTCTTCAAGAAAATGATCCATGTACTCTGAATATTTTTTGGCAAGGGCGATACCACGGTAGCCGTCATTCATCCATTGCGCTATTTGACTTTTAATCTTATTTTTCATTCGTGGCAAGAACGAGAATATAGCTCTCTATGTCATTTTATTCCTTAATATCATAGCCTAAAAAACACAAATAATCATGTTTTAGAAAAAAAATGCATATATAAAGAATATTTCTCATATTTAGCTTGACATCATCATATCATTATAATATTATGTCATCATGTTGCATAATGAAACCAGATTAATTCAGATCAAAACCATCGACAGATTCAATCAGGAAAAGCTTTATATTCAGCTCACAAGGATTTTCATTGAAGAGATCTCATCCGGCAATTGGAAGCTAAACGACCGGATTCCCTCCGAGGATGAACTCTGCAAAGAGCATCATGTAAGCAAAATAACTGTCAGGCAGGCGATCAATAATCTTGTTGCTGACGGCTACTTGATGAAGTTGCAGGGAAAAGGTACGTTCGTTTCAAACGTAAATCCGGTTGTAGGCGTTGCAATGAAAACACAGTTCACCGAAGAGATGTTCGGAAAGGAGGTGACATCAGAGAAGGAGCTTTTGTCCCGTGGCATCATCGAGCCTTTGGCAGATATCCGAAACTACCTGAAAACCGATAATGACATCTACCATTTTCTCTTTCAGAGGAAGATCAATGGAGAGCCGGCCTATATCGACAATTCCTTTATCCCCGTGCATATGATGCCGGAAATCGATTCGATTGATCTCGCGAATGCTTCTTTCTATCTCATTCTGCAGGAAAAGGCCGTTAAAAAAATATTCAAGATCATACAGACAATGGAAATAATCCAGGCAAACGGAGACACCGCGCGCTTTCTCGACCTTCAGGAAGGACTGCCTGTCCTGGCCGTGCACCGTCTCTTCTTCAGTTCCGATAATACGCCGGTCGCATACGCAAAGATTGAAGGTCGAAGCGACAGATATAAATTTCAGACTGAATTTGAACGAATTCGTTAAATACTATCAAGGAGGTTGTACACAATGAGTTACCCGAGAAGACTGTATGAATTTCTCATGGCAGGGTCTGTTGCCTATGCCAAATGGGACTATGAAGTCTCAATGAACATCCTGAAGAACCGCAAAAAGCTTCTTGTCCTTCTTATGCTTTCCCTGCCGATTCTTGCTGTTTCACTTACCGAGGCAGGGCCGATGCTGGGCGGAAAAACAGCGTATGCGCCTGCTTTCTATACTACCCCTATTTTCCTTGTTTCCATAGCCGTCGGTCTTGCAGCAGGCCTGATCACCGGCTGTATCGGCGCAGGAGGCGGTTTTATCATCACGCCGGCGCTTATGGCAGCGGGAGTAAAAGGCATACTTGCAGTCGGCACCGATGTTTTTCACATTTTTGCCAAGGCGATTATGGGGACAACAGTCCATAAAAAACTCGGAAATGTCTCGGTAAAACTGGCAGTCTGGTTTCTGGTCGGCTCAGGGGCAGGCACCTTTGCCGGGGGCGCGATTAACAAGGCGCTTTACAACAAGGACCCTCTTCTCAGCGAGGCGTTCATAAGCACGGTCTACGCTGTTCTGCTCGGATTTCTCGGCTTTTATGCTTTTATAGATTTCATGCGGTCGAGAAAAAGCAGCGGAGGCGGAGCGCATAGCGGACCTGACAAGACACCGGTCCTTGCAATGAAGCTTCAGAGCGTAAAAATTCCGCCCTACATCACCTTTGATGAGCACCTCGTTGTCGGCGGCAAGAGGATTTCCGCTATTTTCCTTATCATGGGAGGGTTTGTCGTCGGCATGCTCGCAGCGATCATGGGCGTCGGGGGCGGATTCATAACCTTCCCTATGTTCGTCTATCTCTTCGGCGTCTCGGCAGGTACCACGGTCGGCACTGACATACTCCAGATCATCTTTACTGCCGGACTGGCCTCCATCGCGCAGTATGCGATCTACGGCTATGTGTTCTATACTCTTGCCATGGGCATGCTCATCGGCTCGCTCATCGGAATCCAGGTAGGCGCGCTCGTTACGAAGGTTGTTAAAGGCACCCAGATATTAGGCTTCTATGCGGTATCCATCATTGCGGGCTTTATCAACAGGGTGAGTACCCTGCCCAAGAAGATGGTCGAACTCGAATATATAAATATGTCAAAATCAGCGGTGAGTACTATAGAATCCGTCGGTAATATAATCTTTTGGGTCGTTGTCGCCATCTTCGGCGTATGGGTCATAGGTAAATTCTTTGCTAACATAAAGACACTGAGGGGGGAGGAGTAATCATGGCTAAGATCAATAAAAAGTCGTTGTCAATAGGCGCCTTTCTTGCCGCCTCTTTTATGGGTGTTCTCGTCCTGATTTTTTCTCCGATATTCGGGGATGGAAAGAACGGGCTTGTTTTTTCTGACGATCTGTTCAACAAACTCTCAAAGGGATCTTCATACTTTATCCCTGCGGTAGCGAAAAACAACGAGAAGTTTATCGGGAAAAGCGTCTCGGTATCAATAAAAATGGAAAAGCCCGAACAGGTGGAGAAGGCAGTCAAAGTGCTTACAGTCGCCGGGGCCCAGGCAGAGGCGACCGGCCAGGAGATTAAGGTCAGCGCAGACCTCGGCCTGCTCATGTCAAATGCATTGAAAGATTCTGATGACATGTACAGGAACGACGGCAAGTCGGTCGCAGACCGCTACGGATTCGAAGAAAAAGAAGTCATGACTGTCTGGTGGAATATCATGAAGGTCCTTGACAAACAGCTCAAGAAAGACGGCATGATTGAAGAGGCCAAGATCGTCTCGGATGTCATGAAGAAGGCGGTAGAAACGTCCTACAATTTTTACGGCATCGAAGCCCAGAAGGTCACGGAAAAGGCAGTGCTCATGATAGCTCTTCTGGTGTTCTATGTGGCATACACCATGTGGTGGGGCTTTGCTATATTCTTTCTGTTTGACGGCATCGGTCTCACCATGAGCAAGGCGAAACATTAATTCAAAATCAAGGGAGGTTCATCATGAAAATATTAGTTCCCGTTGACGGCTCGCAGCACTCCATGGCAGCGCTGGACGCGGCTGTTGATTACGCAAAAACAAAAGGCGCGAACATCTGCCTGATTAACGTCATGCCGTACATCGAGGCGGTTGACATGGAAATTTCGGCGCACGAACGTGAGAAGGTCAATCAGAGCATGGAAAAGCGCGCAGAATATATTGTCCAGCAGGCATGTGGCGTCCTGACCGGCAAGGATATCATAGCCTCATGCAGGCATATCATCGCATCCGATTCGATTCCGGACGCGATCATCGATTATGCGGAACAGGAGAAGGTTGATCTCATAATCATCGGCAGCAGGGGGCTCAGCAAATCTTCACGGTTCAAAATGGGCAGTGTTGCTTCTTCGGTCGTGAAAGCTCAGCCCTTGTTCGGTGCTCGTTGTCAAGCTATAATAATAAACAGTATGCGTGGAGGAGCCGGTAAAAGCTCCTTCACGTATTTTTATGCGGCTTTGCATATCACTGATGATGTTTAGACAAAAACTAAAAAATGCAGCTCTTCTTCCGCTCGAGTCGCTCTATTCCTATTTCTCACGCCGTACAGTACTGAAAATCACCATAATCGCCCTTCTTCTTCTTGGCACCATCCTGATTTCCGGAATGCAGTTTATGACAAAAGTCAAAGACGTGGTAACGTATGAATTCAACCAGCAGCAACTCGTACTCGCACAGCACGCAGCAGGCCAGATCAGGCAGCACATACATATGTTGAAAAGGGAATTGACCGATCTCAGCCTTTCACCCGCGGTCCAGTATTATGAAAAAAGCTTTTTGGCAAGAAGACTGCAGATTGCCTTTTCGAGTCTTAAAGAGGAGGGAGCGTTCGAGGTCAGATATGTAGACGCCACCGGCCAGACAACCCATCTGATTAATGACGCGGGCTACACCATCGTTAATTCCGACCCTGAAGATGACGAGTATTTCCGCTGGGCCCGTGAGGAAACAAACCATTCTGCGGTACTCTCAAGCGAAGTGTATCCTGTTGTCCATCAGGTGGAGTACCAGAAGCTGATAATGAAAGTGGCGATCCCGGTCTGGCAGGTCTCTGTTGATGATTCCCATCCGACGCCTGCAAATAAATTCTCCGGTGTACTCATCGTCCTTGTTGATGTTACTTCGATGATGAAACAGCAGACCGAGGGGATCAAGTCCGGAAAAACCGGATATGCCTGGGTAATAGACAGTAACGGGACTTTCCTGTACCACCATGAAGACAGTCTTGTCGGTAAAAACGCCTTCGAAGCCAGAAGGGAAAAGAAACCGACCATCTCCTTTGCCCGGATCAATGAAATCCAGAAAAAGATGATGCTGACCGGACAGGAGGGGGCAAGCTGGTACATTACCGGCTGGCACCGCGGCAAGGAAGGAAAAATAAAAAAACTGATCGCCTACAGCCCGATCATCCTTGACGATATGATCAATAAGAAAATTTGGTCGGTCGCAGTGGTAGCCCCGGCGAGTGAAGTGGAGAGCGCAGTCCATGATATACAGATCCGACAGTTCATTATGCAGGTAATCTTTATATTTATCATATTATTTGCCGCCTTCTCTATTATTGTCCTGCTGGCAAAGTGGTCGACTTCTCTGCGCCACGAAGTCTCACTGCAGACGGCAGAGTTCAAAAAATCTGAGCAGAGATACCGTTCTCTCGTCGAAAACGCGGAAGATATCATCTTCACCGTCGACCGTCAGGGCAACTTCCTTTCGATCAACAATTTCGGCATCCAGTTCCTCGGAAAAGGAGAGGAAGAGATCATCGGTCATACGATCTCTGAAATTTTTTCGTGGCCGACCGCAGAGCTTCTGCTGACTACGATCAGGGAGGTCTTTGCCATCAACCAGGGAAAGCAGGTGACCCACCTCCTCAGTATCAATGATCAGGATTACTGGCTGAACACAAATTTCAGGAGACTGCTGGATGAAGAGGGAAATATTTACGCTGTGCTGGGTATTGCGCGTGATATCACGAACAGGAAAGAGATTGAGCAGCAGAGCTATTATACTGAAAAGCTGGCATCAATAGGCACCCTCGCCGCAGGGGTCGCCCACGAAATCAATAATCCTTTGGCGATCATCCTCGGTTTTACCGACATGCTTATCGAAAAAGCCGAACCCGGTTCTGAAACGCATGATATCCTGAAAACTATCGAGGGTCAGGGTCTCAAGGCGAGAAAGGTAGTTGATCATCTTCTTTCTTTTGTCAGAACAAAGGAACACTCAGAGGTCAGCGTGGACATAAACAAGAACATCGAGGAAGTCCTTTCCGTGCTGAGCAATACTCTCCTCGTTAAAAAAGTATCCATTCAGACGCTGCATCTTGCCAGGGCCCTGCCGGCAGTAACAGGCGATCCCGATGAGCTCCAGCAGGTCTTCTTCAATATTATCAACAACGCCACCTACGCGATGAAGGGAGGAGGCACGCTTACGATTTCAACACAGACAAGCGATGACGGACGTCGTATTGAAATACGTTTTTCGGACACTGGTCCCGGGATCAAAAAAGAGCACCGAAAGCGCATATTCGACCCGCTTTTCACCACAAAAAAGGTAGGAGACGGTACTGGCTTGGGTCTTTCGGTCTCATACGGTATAATAACCAGACATCGGGGAACGATCTCCTTCGAAACAAAAACAAAAGAAGAATCGGAAACGCCCGGCACAACTTTTATCATTACGCTGCCTGCGGTAACGGCCCCATCGGCCCCGCCTGTTCAGACAGCTTAACCCAAGGAGGTAATCCATGCCAGCAAAGATTTTGGCTGTCGACGATGAGCCGGACATGCTGAAGCTTCTCAGTATGATCATAAAGGAAAAATCACCCCACATGATCACAACTACCAACAACCCCCTCGAGGCCCTTGAGATTGTCAAGCAGGGCTCTATTGATCTGGTAATCGCTGACCTGAAGATGCCGGGTCTCGACGGAAGTGAACTGCTCGATGCGGTTAAGAAGGTAGACAAAGACATCCCGGTCGTCATCATGACCGCTTTTGCTACTGAAGAGGCTGCTGCAGAAACATTGCAAAAAGGAGGATTTGACTTTATCATCAAGCCGTTCCGCAAGGAACAGATCCTGACCACCATCGAACGAGCAATTGTTTGGTCAAAGATGCAGCGTGAAAACAGGGAGCTGAAAGAACGGCTGGAAAAGCCGGGCAATTAACGCGGGAACAAAGACGCTATAGTAATTCCTTTATATGGTCCCGGACAAATTCGTCCCGGTACCAATCCGTGATATTGTCGTTAAACATGGCCATATCAAGCTGCTTTGTGAAAGCAGTCAGCTTGCCCATAATCTCGAGCCTGCGTTCGATCGCCTGCCTGTTGAACTTCAGAAGCTGAGCATCGATGACATCCTCCACAACTTTCACCCGGAAATCCATCCGTGTGAGGATTTCACTAATCAACCGCACCCTGCGCAGCCTACGGTCACGCGCAGCTCCTCCCCCTTTGAAAAAGAACTTAATATAATTGTCGTTCAGTGTGTCGCCGGAAAAAGACTCGACCATCGAAAAATGGTAACCAAGGCGTATGCTGAAATTCATATAGTTTCCGGATAAAATTGCAAAGCTTTTGAGCGCGGTCTCCTGAAGCTGTTCATCAGGGATAGACGCGGTATGTGCCATCATGCTGAAAAAACCTTTTGCGTCAGCAGCCTTGGGTTCCGGCCATTTCATTGCCATCATGCCTTTTAAAAAAGGTATGAAGGGGACAGACAAAATATCCTCATGATTTGCCTTCCGGGTCCCTTCGCGTACGCCCCCTCCCACATCCAGCAGGTGCGCGTCAACAGGGATGCCGGCTGTGAGTAAAATCGTCTCCTCTTTCTCCATGGAATCTGTATCGCTCATTCCGAACATCTCGGCCATCGCCTTTTCATGGGCAAACCGGGTAATATCATGATAGGTGATGCAGTTTCCGGGCGTAAATGATGAGGACTCCGGATCAACAAGGTGCAGCGGAACGATATGTTTGAGTACCCTGTCGAGCGTATGGAAGAGGTTCGTCTCCTGGAATGTCTTCTTCTTCAGCGCAGCATAATCAATCAGTTCAGACACTCTTCCCTCATAGATATTGCAGTGAAACGCGTCGACCGTGATCTCCTTTCCCTGTTGCAAAACCCGTGTAGCTGAGTCGGTATTAAGGATCGCGGGAACCTGATATTCCCTGGCAAGCGAAGCCATGTGACCGGTTGCTCCACCTATATCGGTAATAATTGCGGCAGCCCGGTCCATCACCGTGACGAATCTTGTCGAAGTCGTCCGTGATACAAGGACTGCGCCTTCAGGAAAATCCCGCAGATCGTCGTCTGAACGAATAAAGTATACCGGTCCGGCGCCAACTCCCCTGCTTGCGATGACTCCCTTGTCAATCAGAAGTGGATACCCGGTTATTCGCAGCGGCACTGAGGCAGACTCCTCATGCTTCATCAAACGCAGAGGCCTTGCCTGAAGGATGAAGATACCGCCGGCGTTGCTTACAGCCCACTCAATATCCTGAGGCTTTCCGTAGTGTTTTTCGAGGTCAAGAGCGCAGCGGAAAAGTTCGCTGATCTCTGTTTTTGTCAGGCAAGGTGCGTTTCGCAACCGCTCTTCGACGTCGGTCTCCTGTATGCCACCCTGAATACCAGACACTATCATGGCAGTCTTTTCGCCTATGCTCGTTTCAAGGACAGCGCCGGTGTTTTTTTCTATCACGAACGTATCAGTCTTCATCTTCCCGTCAACAACCGCCTTCGCAAGCCCCCAGGCGCCGTTGATTATCATTACATCGCGCTCCGGATCATTCGGATCACGGGTATACATAACCCCTCCCGCACGGGCAGAGACCATTTCCATTACACCGACAGCCATGACCATGTCTCCTTCAGAGAAGCCCTTGGTTTTTGCATAGAAAATGGCGCGCGGGCTGAAAAGGCTTGAGACAACTGTTTTGTATGACCGGACAATCTGGTCAGGCTTCACATGCAGCAATGATTCGTACTGGCCGGCAAAGGAAAAATCGCCGTCTTCAAAGATCGCGCTGCTCCGGACAGAGCACCCCTGCATCTGCTTAGACCTGCTGAAGAGATTCTCTGTGGCATCAAGGATGTGGCGTTCCATCTCCGGAGGCAGTTCTGCTTCGATAATCAAATTCTGGATAGTGCGTGAGGCCTCCTCTATCTCGACCATATTTTTTATGTTCAACCCTGAAAGCCTGCTGCTCAGTTTTTCCTGCAGCTGATTGTGCGCCATGAATCGCTTGAATGCCGCTGAAGTGACCACAAAACCTGCAGGAACAGGAAGCTGGAGATTGTTGCTGATTTCGCCGAGGTTCGCCATCTTTCCGCCCGCGACAAGTACCATTTCCGTGGAGAGTTCGCGGAGTAACAGGATATCTTCTGCCTGAGGGATTTCTACACGGTTTTGCATTGCGGCATCAATACGATCCCTGATGGATTCATAGGATTTCTGAAGTTCTGCGTATTTGCCTTGAGAAAGATCATCGAGATGACCGACAAGGCGTTTCATGCTCCTGGAAATTGCTGAGGCGCGCTCAGCAATATAATTTATATCAAAGAGATATTCTCCGGTCATCTTCTCTTCAATATCCGCCATTATCTCCAGGGCATGATTGTTTTCAAGAAGAAGCTGCTGAAACGCGGTGTATTTCTCACGAAACAGCTCCTGACTGAGTGAGTTTGATTTCCCTTTTTTCTTGAATAAATTAAACATTTCTAAAATTATAACAGATTTAAAAAGATTATAATTATTATAAGATTATAATGACTTGACTAATTTATTATGATGATATAATATTTTATAATGTTAAATACTATTAATAGAGACAATCCCACAAAGCTGTATATGCAGCTTTTCGACATCATGAAGCAGCGAATCGAAAGCGGAGAATGGGCCGTTGATTCACAAATCCCCATAGAAGATGATCTCTGCAAAATCTATGACTTAAGCAAGGCTACTGTCCGGCTTGCAGTGGCCGAGCTTGTGCGGCAGGGTTATCTGAAACGCCTTCAGGGTAAAGGCACCTTCGTCTGCAAGCGCATTATTCCCGAGGGTCTCTCGATGGTCACCAGTTTCAGGGAACTCATGCTCGATGCAGGCGTAAAAATCACCACAAAGGTGCTCGCCCTCACCATCATGATGCCTTCAGATGACCTTGACATAAAACTCGATATTCCCGATGACCGGCATATCATTTACCTGAAACGCCTGCGCCTTGTTGACGGTGATCCGGTCCTTCTGCAGGAGACGTTCATCCCTCACCATATATGCCCGTCTCTTCTTGATGACGACCTCGAAAACAATTCGCTCCATGACCTGCTCGAAAAAAAATACAGTATACGGTTTACAAAGGTTCAGGACTATATCAGTATTTCCTATCCGTCCCCGGCTGATTGCGAACTTCTTGCGCTTAAAAAAGAATGCTCGGTCCTGCTTCTGGAACAGCTGGTTTTTTCAGGTGATACACAGTTAAAATACACCCGGTCCTATAAGCGGCCTGACAGATTTAAGTTTTTCATAGAGCTTGAGCGACAGTCTTTATAAATATCAATCTTTAGGAGGGATTTACATGTCGAGTGCCAGAACAGTGAAAGATCTTATGATTGATGTCTTTGAATTTCCTCATCTTCCTCATTGGTTTTCTATGAGACAAGCCATAGAGATAATCAAGAGAACAGTAATCGAGAGTGAAAGATGCATCAGACCCGTTGTCATACTGGTTTTTGATGAAAAGTATAATTTTCTGGGTACCGTGACTCATACAGACATCCTGAAAGGTCTTGAACCCAGGTTTCTCAAGCCGACGACAAAGGCCCAGGTACACGATGAAAATGAGGTTGGTCTTGCTGTTCTCTGGGACACCCTTTTCTCTGCAGGAGCAAAGGAAATTGTAGAAAAACCGATAAGCGAAATTATGGTCCCCTCAAAGTTTTCTGTTGATCAAAATGATCCTATCACCAAGGCGGCCTATCTCATGCTTCGTCACGATCTGATATTGTTGCCTGTTCTTGAAAACAACAAAAAACTGGTAGGCGTCGTCAGGATGATTGAAATCTTTGATGAGCTCTCAAATATGATTTTGAGACAGCGCGGGGGTGAATAGATGAAAGAGGACAAAGAATTCAAAGGCGGCTTACCCGAGCCACCACAAGAAATAGGGGTTGCAACGCTCAAAATAAAATTTGACTGGAAGCGGGTATTTTTCATTCTATTGGGATTAGGTCTTTTTTTCTGGATATATTATATGCCTTCCTGGAGCCCTGCTGTCGATCCGACCGGCAAGGAATTTGTCTTAACGAAGGAAGGCAAAGGGGCCATAGCGCTCTTTCTGCTTGCAGGCATATGGTGGGTATTCGAAGTAATTCCTATCGGTATTACCTCGCTGGCCATTGGCGTATTTCAGGCCTTATTCAGTATCCGTCCGGCAAAAGACGCGTTTAAGGATTTCATGGACCCTTCGGTCATGTTCATATTCGGCTCTGTTGTCGTTGGGCTTGCCTTCTCTACTACAGGATTGACCAAGCGTCTTGCATATAAGATGCTGGAGATTGTAGGAGAAAAAACAAGCATGATCCTGCTCGGAGCACTCGTCGTGACCGCCGGATTGGCCCATCTGATGGCGCATACTGCGGCCGCCGCTACCGTATTTCCTATACTTCTGGCAATCTACGCCCTCTACGGCGAAGGAGATAAACAGACGAATTTCGGTAAAGCCCTTTTCATCGGCATGGCCTATGCAGCAGGCGCCGGCAGCATTATTACATTTCTGGGTTCAGCCCGGGCAGCAGCAGGCGCGGGAATGTTCAAGGAATTCACCGGCAGAGACATCGGTTTCTTCGAACTTTCAAAATACATGTTTCTTCTCGGCTGGCTGATGGTTTTCCTGATCTGGGCGTATTTGATGGTCTTCCTGAAGCCGGAAAAAAAGATCATCGCAGGACTGAAGGAAAAAGTGCACAGACTCTCAAAAGAACTCGGGCCCATGACAAAAAACGAAAAATTTGTAATTATTACTGTTCTAAGTATTGTCGTAATAATGTCCCTTCAGGCTTTTGTGCCTGCGTTGAAGTCCATGGACAGGGCAGCCATAATCCTTATATCAACCCTTGTCTTCTTCCTGTTTAAAGTCCTGACTGTCAAGGAGCTTGAGGAGATTCCCTGGAACATCATCCTCCTCTTCAGCGGCGCCATGAGCATCGGTTTCTGTCTCTGGAAGACGGGGGCTGCCCAGTGGATGGCCGTCAACTGGCTCGTTATGTTCCAGCATGCCCACTGGCTGGTATTTGTACTGAGCATAGCTACCTTTGTTCTGATAATGACTAACTTCATAATGAACGTTGCCGCAATCGCAATATCACTGCCGGTTTCGCTGGTTGTTGCGCAATACCTTGGTGTTTCGCCTGATGTCATATTTTTCTCATCTCTTGCAACAGCAGGAATGCCTTTTGTATTGCTGATCGGCGCTGCTCCGAACGCGATTGCTTATGAGTCGAAACAGTTTTCAACCGGGGAATTTTTCAAGCATGGGCTGCTCTTGAGCGTTGTACTTGTTGCTAATAATAGGAGTTCTTATTCTCACAATCTGGCCGTTATTGGGCATGCCGGTTCAGCTTGTGAAATAGTGCAAGGTTTATAAAGAAGTCCATTGCTGTTTATTAGTTATTCCTGATTCCCATTGCCTTCGGGGTTGCTGGCATAATAAACAAACGCAGTTTATAAACGAGATCTGAATAAGGAGACCACATGGGAAATGAAGCAGTCATCAAGAAATTCTTCCCTGTCCTTTATTCCGAGGTAGAATTTGTAAAAGAGACCTATAACAGGCTGAAAGACCTTGGGTTTTCTTTTGATAATACGATCGCCGGTGACCTGCATCTGCAGGGACGAAATCTCCCAGACTCTGAGGAGTATTGTCAAGCATGTCTGGGGAGAGGCGTTCAATTTGTCGAGTCTGGGGGGTATGTTCTTTGCCGGGCAGACCGGCCTCATGGCTGCAATGAACCATTCCCCCAACATCGACGGCAGGGAACGGTATGTTTTTTTCTCCATGCCCCATATCGCAATCTCTACGAATGGCCAGCTTGGCGTGTGCAGCCGGACCGGGAAGAAGCGGCGAATCAATCGCGTGCGGCGCACTGAACTCGTTTCAGAGGGAACTCTCTTCCGGCAAACTGAACCTTTCCATGGACGAAATAGACATTGAGCAGAGCCTCCTCAAAAGGCGGCTTCTCAGGGAGATCCCCTACGGTGATGTACCGGACCTTCTTGAACTGACAAAATTGGCCAGGTCTGTTATTCAGAAGGACATAGAACATGCCCTGAATACCATTATAGACAGGCATACGAGTGATTACGCGGTACTCTCGGGCATACAGATCAATGGCTCGGAGAATAACTATATCAGTCCTGTCTCATGCTATGCTGTGGTAAACGGAGTAAAAGAAGATATCCCCTTATGATAAAGGAGAAATAATGAAGGCAAAAGATTTGATAATACCGCTTCAGGAGCAGCTGAGACATGAGACAACGCTCAAAGAATCTGCAATACGCGTCAGGACAGCAAAAAGTAGTGATGAAAGGTCAGGCTGTAAGGGAGGAGTCAACCCATGATGACCATGACCGCAGTTGTCTTCGTGCTCTGCCTACGCGATGATAGCCCTCGAGCACCCGATTAAAATCAACAAGTCCGCCACGGCGCTGATCGCCGCGGGCTTGATGTGGACCCTTTACTCGTTTGCAAGCCCCCTCGGAGTCGAAAGCGTCATCCACCAGCTCACGGAAAAACTGGCCGAAACCGCAGCCATCGTATTCTTCCTGATCTGCGCCATGACCATCGTCGAGGTGACCGACTCCCACGGCGGCTTCGAGGTCATCACCTCGCGCATCAAGGCCACCAAGCTGACGAGCCTGCTCTGGATCATCGGCTTCATCACCTTCTACCTCTCTTCCATCCTCGACAACATGACCACCACCATCGTGATGGTTGCTCTGATGAAGCGCCTGCTCAAAGATCGTGAACAACGTCTTGTTCTTTGCAGGTATTATCGTCATTGCCGCCAATGCCGGGGGCGCCTGGTCTCCTATCGGCGATGTGACCACCACCATGCTCTGGATCGGCGGACAGATCACGACAGCCAATATCATGAAGACCACCTTTCTCGCTTCCACGGTCTGTCTGGTGGTTCCGCTTGTCATTGCCACCTTTCATGATCAAGGGCAATGTCGTGCCGCCCGACAAAGTCGAAAATGGCGTCGAGCGGTTGCTCCCAGTTCGAGAAGAACCTGATGTTCTTCATGGGTATGGGCTCCCTGATCTTTGTTCCGGTGTTCAAGGCTGTGACGCATCTGCCCCCCTACCTCGGGATTTTGTTTGCCCTCGGTGTGCTTTGGCTGACAGGTAATATCCTGCATCGGGAGAAACAGCCGGAAGAGAAGGAGCACCTTACTCTGACCAAGGCGCTCAGGCGGATTGATATGGCCTCGGTCGTGTTCTTCATCGGTATTCTGCTTGCAGTGGCCACCCTTTCCGCCAATGGCATGCTCCCTTCGCTGGCCCAGTGGCTCGATGCCAAAGCTCGGCAACCAGTCTGTGATCGTCATTATCATCGGACTTGTTTCCGCAATCGTGGATAATATCCCTCTGGTCGCTGCTTCCATGGGCATGTACCCGCTTGCCCAGTTCCCTCCGGATTCCTTTATCTGGGAGTTCATGGCCTACTGCGCAGGGACCGGCGGGTCGATCCTGATCATCGGTTCTGCCGCAGGCGTGGCTGCCATGGGACTGGAGAAGATCGAGTTCTTCTGGTACGCCAGACGCATCGGGCCGCTTGCCCTGGCCGGGTATTTCGCTGGTATAGCAACCTACATCATACAGTATAATTTGTTGCACTGAGAATTTTGGGTTGAGAACAACATGCCGGTCGATTCCGGTCTGTGCCGCATCATTTGTGGCACAGACCGAGGATACTGTTTTTCAAAACCGCTGCTTTTTTGTTTTTGATCTGTCGTTGCACTTTCACATAAGGCAAACACTTGTTCATACAGGGCGGCGCTTCACTTTTTACCGTTTACTGAGCTAATATGATAAATCATGAAAATTAAACATAAGTTACTTCTTGCTTTCGGTATCTACATCCTGCTTTCCACTACTTTGGGATTCCTGGCATACAAGGAGATGGGGACGATAACAAAGAGGCTGAAGGTCCTGGAAATAGCCGAAGATATAAATAACTCTTTTCTGGAAATGAGACGATACGAAAAAAACTATCTTCTCCGCAGGGACAAGGAGAGCGAGAAGGATCTCCTGCTGTATCTCGGTATCCTGCAGAAGCGGATATTCGACATACACGAGGAGATCATAAAAGAGATAGGCAGCAACCAGTACACAGCAATGAAAGATGCCATCTCTGAATATGAAGTGCGTTTCAAAAGCTTGACCAGAAATTTTCAGGATCAACAAACTGCCCTGCTTTCGTTATCAAGCCTGACCAGTAAGCTTGAGAGATCTCTTCCTGAAAAAGAACTTCAAATGTTCCTTCATCTGAGACAACATGAAAAGAATCTGGTCCACAGGAAAGACCTCCGGTCATATGAAGAATTTGTCGTTAATTTCTCGATGCTTGACAGTGCCGCTGCGGAAAAAATTAATGCGTACGGGTCAGTCGTTAAAAAGCTCTCCGCTCTCTTTCAGGATGAAAAGAGAGCGATTGAGACAATCCAGACAAAGGCCCGTGAAGTAGAGACCTTCACAAATACGATCCTGAAAAAAGAACATGCAAATATTGAAGGAATTTTAGAGGTTTCCAAAAAATATCTTCTGTATGCCCTCGTCACGATTATCCTCCTTGGGTTGATCATCAATATCAAACTTGCGGCAAACATAGCAGATCCGATCAAAAAGCTGGAACGTCTGACAAAAAAAGTCGCCAGAGGCGATTTTTCAGAGATCATAGAGGTAAAAAGGAATGATGAAATCGCTTCGCTCGAGGTTTCTTTTAATCAGATGGGTGAGCAACTCAGGAATATCATGATGTCACTGGAACTGGCCGTGCAGAATCTGCACAAGAAGCAGGAGCAGCTCATCGAGGCCGGCAAACTCGCGTCAATGGGCTCCCTTGCCGCAGGCGTTGCGCATGAAATCAACAACCCCCTTGCCATAATCAAGGAAAAGGCCGGTTTGATGGAAGACATCCTGGAACTCTCGAATATGCCTCACAAGGAAAAGTTCGTAAGCCTCATCGGCTCGATCACTGAGAGCGTCAACCGTTGCCGGGCGATTACGCACCGACTCCTCGGCTTCGCACGCCGGGCGGATGCGAAGGTGGAGGCCTTTGACCTGAATCAGGCACTCCATGAGGTTGTTGCCTTCCTTGAGAAAGAGATTCTCTTCAAAGAAGTCCGGTTGGAACTCGATGTTAAAGAAAACCTTCCGAATATCGAGAGTGACAAGGGCCAGATCCAGCAGGTGTTCCTGAACATCATAAAGAACGCGATCGACGCGGTAAGCAACAGAGGTCATATCAGGGTTGCCGCTGACCTGAAGGATGACCAGACGATGCGCATAACCATCAGTGATAACGGACCCGGGATTCCAACGGATGCTCTCAGTCATATTTTTGAACCATTTTTTACCACAAAAGAAAAAGGGAAAGGGACGGGGCTTGGTTTGTCCATCAGCTATGGTATTATAAAAAACCTTGGAGGCGATATCGTGGTAGAAAGTAAAATCAAAAAAGGAACAACCTTTGTAATAGAAGTGCCTCTTATTTCGAGGAACGATCGCTAAGGGGGTGGCTATGGCATGGACAAAAGTCCTTATTGTTGATGATGAGGTCGAATTTGCCTCAGCACTCGCAGAACGCCTGTTGCTGAGAGACTACGAAGCCTCAGCCGTGAATCATGCCGAAGATGCGATAGCAGCGGTTATGAAAGATCCGCCAGCTGTGGTGTTGCTTGATCTGAGAATGCCCGGTATTGATGGGCTCGCACTTTTACAAAAACTCAAAAAAGACTTCAATTTCCTGAAGGTTATCATGCTGACAGGCCATGGCGATCCTGCCTATATCTCAAGAGCGATGGAGGCAGGCGCTTCCGGTTATATTATGAAGCCGATCGATATCAATGAACTTACCAAGAAAATCGATGCAGCGTCACAGTCCTGAGTTCTGAAAACACAACGAGTTATGGAGGGACGCGTGGAGGAACAGGCAGCGAGGTCAGACAGCGAAGCTCAATTCGCTTTTATCGGAAAGGTACTGGCGACATTCAGTCATGAAATAAAAAACCATCTTGCGATCATCAAAGAATACAGCGGTTTGATTTACGATCTCATCGAACTCGGGAAAACGCCGGAGAAAGATTCGGATCAATATCTCAGCACCGTTAAATCGATCAATTCGCAAATAGACCGGTCGTTGTCTTTGATTTACTACTTAAACCGTTTTTCACACAGAATGGACCATCCGTTTTCTACTTTTAACATCAACGATACACTGGAAGAACTTTTCATTCTGCTTCACCGGCTCACCAATCAGAGAAAAGTTATTATTCAAAACGATTTTCAGACTGACCTTTCACCTGTCTACAGCGACCCTTTTCGTCTGCAGTTGATTGTTTTCGGGATTATGGAACGATTCCTGGATCGAACCGGAAAAGAAGGCAGCATCTCGGCAAAGACTTCTTCCCGTGATAATTTTGTGAATATATTATTTCAACACACCGGTGACATCCTCACACAACCGGCAGGAGGGGAGAACATCTGCTCTTATGAGAGCATCCGGAATCTCCTGAATGAAATCGGCGGCACTGTTGTTTTCGATGACGAAAAAAGCTCTGCTGTGGTCAGTATTCCTGTATCGTTACCACCAACAGCCAGGAGCTCACAGCCCTGATACCCATTGGTTTGAGCATATGCGTCTCCTGCACATGCACTGGCAGTCGGTTGCTTTTGACGGTACGTTGGTTGTAAAATAGGTCGATTTTTCATTCTATTTAAAATAAACGGAAAACCAGCACTCGATATCACGATAGAAGGAGGAACAGATGAAGAGGAGAAAAGACATAAAAGTTTTGCTCGTTGACGACGAAGTAGAATTCGTCAATACACTGGGTCAGAGACTGAAAATGAGGAACCTCCATGTCGACACTGTCTATGACGGTCATCAGGCGCTCTCTTTTATCACAAAAACAGAGCCTGATGTTATTGTGCTTGATCTGAAAATGCCCGGCCTCTACGGCATAGACGTACTCAGGGAAATAAAGAAAATCAATAGACATATCCAGGTCATTGTCCTTACCGGCCACGGCAGTGAAAAAGATGAGGAAGAGGCCAGAAAACTGGGAGGGTTCGATTTTCTCAGAAAACCCGCGGATATCGACCTGCTTGTTGCAAAAATTAATGAGGCATATTCCGAAAAGCTGGAAAGGGCGATGACCGCGGCAGCGTTTGCTGAAGGCGGAGATATTGAGACAGCCCAAAAAATTATCAGGAAGGAAGAATAACAACTCACCGGTAAAGGAGGTATACGAAAATGTCAGAAGAAATCCAAGCAAACGTTCTTTTGGTAGATGACGAAGAGCAGTTCCTTACTGTTTTTTCTGAGCGTCTGAAGACCCGTGGCCTGAAGATAGATACAGCTACCAGCGGCGAAGAAGCTGTCACGAAGAGCAAGGGGAAAGACCTGGATGCGATTGTTCTTGATCTCGCGATGCCGGGAATGGGCGGCTTGGAAACACTGAAAAAGCTGAAAAGCGAGAACCCGGACCTTCAGGTGATTATACTGACCGGCCACGGGTCGCTTGAAACCGGAATCGAGGCGATGAAAGAAGGTGCTTTCGATTTTATAGAAAAACCGGTTGACATCAGCAAAATCATGGAAAAAATCGGAGAAGCAAAGCATAAGAAAATCGTTCTTTTTGAAAAGAAAATAGAGGCGCAAGTGAGTGATATTCTGCAGAACAAGGGCTGGTAGCAACTCAAAAAGACCTTTTTCCGCTTTTTCAAGATCAAAGACATATCAGGAGGTTATTTGATGCGATTGAAACATGCAGTATTTTTTTGTTTTCTTGCAGTATTTTTTCTTTTTCTTTTCTTTCCCCAGCTCTCCTTTGCCACGGAGCAGATAGCTGAAAATATTCCTGCAGATTCTTCTATGCCTTGGTGGGCATGGCCGCTCATACTTTTTGTGGTTACATTCGTTCTCGGTATCGTCGCTGTTCTGGGAGGCGTTGGCGGCGGCGTGCTTTTTGTGCCGATCATCGGCGGCTTCTTCCCTTTTCATATTGACTTTGTAAGAGGAGCGGGTCTTCTTGTAGCACTTGCCGGAGCCCTTGCTGCCGGTCCAGGCCTTCTGAAAAAAGGCATGGCTGACCTGAGACTTGCCATTCCCATTGCCGTAATTGCATCATCATGCGCTATTGTGGGCGCGATGATCGGGCTTGCATTGCCTGCACATGTAATCAATATAGCATTAGGCGGTACGATACTGGGTATTGTTGGCATTATGCTGATGGCAAAAAAGTCGGAATACCCTGATGTCAGGCAGGCCGATAACCTCTCGACGGCTTTACGAATAAGCGGAGTATACCATGAGGTCTCCACAGGGCAGGACATCAACTGGAAAATCCACAGGACCCCTCAGGGACTGGCGACCTTCATCATCATCGGAGTTATGGCCGGCATGTTCGGCCTCGGCGCCGGCTGGGCAAATGTCCCTGTTCTCAATCTCATGATGGGCGCTCCCTTAAAAGTCTCGGTTGCCACGAGCAAGTTCCTGCTTTCAATAACAGACACGTCTGCTGCCTGGATATACGTTAATAACGGCGCTGTGCTGCCGATGATGGTTGCACCTTCAATCATCGGAATCATGCTTGGGTCGATCGTTGGGGTACGCATCCTTGCCAAGACAAAGCCCGCAGCCATTCGTTATATCGTCATAGCCATGCTCGTCTTTGCAGGATCAAGGGCCTTGCTTAAAGGTCTTGGAATCTGGAATTAACAAAAAACATTCATTATTTATATGATACAGGAGGATAAAGATGTCTAAATTACAGGCAACAGAGGAACAGCTGGCATATGCGAAGCTCCTCGATCTCGGAATGAAGGTAGGACTGCTTACGCTTATCGTCACATTCTTCATATATGTCTTTGGAATTTTCTCACCCCATATACCGGTAGGCGACCTGCCGAAATACTGGACCATGCCTGTCAAGGACTATCTCATAGCTGCGGACATCCATACAGGCTGGACCTGGCTCAGTGAGGTCGGCAAAGGCGACTTTCTCAATTTCATCCCGATAGTCTTTCTTGCTGGTGTCACTATTTTCTGCTACATCAGAATAATCCCTATACTTTTCCGTAAAAAAGATACGATTTATGCTGTTTTGGCGATTGTTGAAGTTCTGGTTCTGGTGCTTGCTGCATCAGGCGTGCTGAAATCTGGAGGACACTAAACAAAAAACTCACGCCAGAGGTTCCTATTCAAATGTCTTCTCTGGGTGCTTCTTTCCCGATAAGATACAAACAAAAAGCCGGCAGTTTATGCCGGCTTTTTGCGTTTCTCCCGTGCGATAGTTATTATTTCTACTCTCTGAGCTGGCTGAGGTATTATGTGCTGAAAATATGACGGAGTCGATTCATTATTTTACAATCAGCACGGGACAGGGTGAATACCCGATTACTTTTTCAACAACGCTCCCCATGAGGAGTCTCTTCAGTCCGGTCCTGCCGTGAGATCCCATGACAATAATGTTTACCTTTCTCTCGTTTGCAAGGTCGATGATCGCCTGATAGGGTTCTCCTTCTTTTACAAAGCCTTCCGCCTTCACACCTGAAGCCTCTGCCTGCTTTTTCACCTCTTCCACATATCCCTTTGCTTTCCGTGCCATATCTTCCACAACCTGGGGCGCCTCTGCATAGAACTCCGAGGGGACATCAACTATTGACACTACTGATACATCCCCTCCATAAGAGCCGGAAAAGTCTATGGCCCTGTCAACCGCCGGTTTGCAGTATTTTGAACCGTCCGTGGCAACCAGAACACGTTGAAATCCTACTTGAGAATCACCCGGCACAACAAGGACATCCCGCTGACTATACCCGATCACCCTCGCCGTAACACTGCCGACCAATGTTCTTTCAAGTCTGCTGAGACCTCTTCTGCCCATAACGATCAGATCACAGTTTTCAGCTGACGCAAGATCAGAAATTCTTTCAAAGATCTCTCCTTCTTCACAGACTGTCTTTATCATTACGCCGGCTTCTTTTGCAAGCTTCTCAGCCTCTTTCAGGGCATCCTCACAGGGCCTCCTCATGGACCCCATAACATCCCCTATTCCGACCAGATCCAGGTCACCGACATAGGGAGGAACAACCGAGGTCACGGTTATCCAGCATTTCTCTTTAACTGCAAACTTGAAGGATTCCCGCAGCGCATGAATGCTGGATTTTGAGCCGTCAATAGCACAAAGTATCTTTTTGTATCTGGCCATAATTATACTTTCCCGTGTTCCAGTACCTGACTTGCAGCCATTCTTTCTTCACGGCGGCCGATCCACATTGCACGGAGGACAATGAAGGCTCCCGTATGCCAATGCGAATATCATAATGCCAAAGCTTGTGCTCTTTAATATCCTTCACTGTTGTCTCAGCAAGAGTCTCAATAAGTCCGAGCTGTGAAAGGTATACCGGGACCATCAAACCACGGCTGAAAAGTACGATGACCATTATCACACCCATGACCAGTCTTGATCACGAACGGCTTAACATAGGTTGTCCCCATTGCGCCAAGCTGGATGCCGAAGAGAGAACCACCGAGGATGATCATGGCAAGACGGATGTCAACAAGACCGTTCATCGCATACTTAAACGAACCGCCTACTCCCATGACAAAGGCGATAACCAGTTCAGTAGCTGAGGCCATAAGACTCGGCGCGCCAAGCACATAGATCATCGCTGGGACGCCGATAAAACCGCCAACAGCTATGGTAGCTGCAAGCATACCGGTTGCAAAGCCCAGTGGTATCGTGAAAAGGACTGAAATCCTTGCATTAATGCTCTTGAAATAGACCATGGTACACGGGTATGTTGATAGACTGCACCCATTTTGCGAGTTTCGTAACCTTCTCTTCCTCATCAGCTGTCCCGTCCTTGTATGTCTTCAATGCATCTCTCAGGACAAAACCGCCAACTACCGCAAGAATTACCACAAAGGCAACACTCACGTACAGATTTGACCCTGCGTCGCCAAAGGCCTTTTTAATGCTCTCCTGTATATGAGCTCCGTACAGCACCCCTGCCTCGGCAGAAATACCCGAGTACAATACCCAGTTTCACGTCCACCTGACCGTATTTGGCGCGTTTTATCGCGCCGACTAACGCCTTCGGAAACTTGTGGCACATGTTACTTGCGACAGCCACAAGGGCCGGGAACACCGAGGCTCATCATGCCGGGGGTGAGAACAAATGCGCCGCCTGAACCGATAAAACCGCTGACAAGACCTCCGACAAAGCCTACGAGAAACAGATACGTAATATTCATTACATCAAGCTGAATAAGATTTGATGCTGCATTTACAATATCGTGCATCTTATTTTACCTCCTTTTTTTTCTTTGAAGCCTCAACTCCGAGCAGCGTCCAGAAGTTCCCGGTAAAATTTCCATGCACTAATGAAAAAAGAAAAGCTGCGGCTATAGGCAGAAAAGCATAGACCCCGCCTTTTGTAAAATATGTGTTCACAACCTCCTGCTGCGTTAAAAGAACCACATAGAGCGCTAAAGAGGCAATCCCCAGAATTATCGCTGCTCCATACGGCTTCTTTTTACTGCTTCCCTGACTGCTTGCCATTTCTCCTCCTTGTAATTTTACGACACCTATGGTGCCGGTTTTTATTTCTGTTCAATTAAGCGTTATCAGCTACTACAACGAGCGGACACCTGAGACGCTGCCATGCCTCTGAAAGCCTTTTTCCTTTGCCGCTTGCAATCAAGTTCAAGATTTTCTAATGACTTGGTAACAGCGAACAGGATCTCCCTTTTGTTGTTTGTATAATCGATGATCTGCTGCTTCAGGCAACCATGTTTCTGTACCACCGTGAAATTTATGCCCTCATTCTTCAGGTCTTCCATGCACTGTCTCAAGGACAGGGGAGATTTTCTCAGCTGGATCCGAAACATATAGAGAATGTCGAGATCTGCCCCTACCCTTTTACAGGTATTTATCGCGTACCTGAAGGTCTTTTTATCAAGGTGGTTTTCCTTTATCGCCAGAAGTACCCTCTGTTTTTCCTTGAGCATCTCCCTGGCGGTATCAAACTCACCTTCTTCTGCAAAGCTTATTGCAGACATGAGATCTTCGATTTTCTTTTTCAGGTCAGTCATTGCTCCCCGTCTCTCTGTCCGGATTATCTCTTTGCACCCGGAGCTGACATCCTCGCGGTCTTCCTTATGCCGGTGTTATCGCGCTTCTGGTCTCTTGGTCTTTCCCTCATAATCTCCCGTGCTGTTTCAAACTCTCCTGCCTCGGCAAAGGTTATTGCGGTAAAGATCCTCTCGATTTTCTCTGTGAAACTTTTCATTGTCATATCCTCCAGGATTGATTGAACTTCTGATATGCTTGTATTTCACATTTCGTGCCAGTCAACGATAAGCGTATAACTCACTGTTATTAAAGCTAAATAACGGCAATCGACTGAAAAATGAAAAGTGGTGATACGATGCATTTTGCAATAGCAGGAGAAACCCAGTAGACTTTTTATTTCTGAAAAGGCACGGACCGCAGTAATAAGGACGACTGGCGATCTTTTTTGTCAATAATCCGTGTTGTTGTTATTTGCAACAGAACTGAACTGAAACGAAACAGTCGATGGATTACTTCAGGAAGAACGCTGGAAAGGATGAAAATACATAAAATAGAAGAAAATATTTTCTACGGGGAACGTCTATTCAGAGGCCTTTACCAATACCGAGTCTATGACTTCTTTCATGTCTTCTGCCAGCTTAATCTCGATGCCGCTTCTGATTTCCTCAGGAAGGTTCTCTATGTCCACCTTATTCATATGCGGAAAAATAACAGCCCTGATACCGGCGCGTTTTGCGGCCAGAATCTTTTCCTTTACTCCTCCCACCGGCAAAATCCTGCCGCTCAGCGTAAGCTCTCCGGTGACCGCGATATTTTTGTGAGCTGGTCTCCCGGTCATCAGTGAAACAAGGGCGATTGCTATAGTCGCACCGGCCGATGGCCCGTCTTTGGGAATAGCGCCGGCAGGCACATGAATATGGATGTCATGACTTTCAAAAAAATCTTCGGGAATGTTAAAAAGAGCGGTGTTGCTTCGGACATAGCTCAGGGCGGCCTGAGCCGACTCACGCATAACCGTCCCGAGAGAACCGGTCAGAATGAGTTCCTTGTCCCCCTTCATCTTTGCCGTCTCAACAAAAATAATGTCTCCCCCGGAATCAGTCCAGACAAGCCCGGTTGCAATACCGATGCTGTTCATGCCTTCGGCGCCCTCAAAATAATACTTTCTCGGTCCAAGAAATTCCTCAACTGCTTCTGCGGTGATATTGATCGTATGCGAAGGCTCTTTGAGACGAACGGATTTCAGGGCTATTTTCCTGCATACCGAGGCCACCTGTCTCTCCAGGTCCCGTATTCCTGCCTCGCGGGTATAATCACGGATAATCTTTACCATTGCTGCAGGGGAAAATTGCAGGGATGCTTCATGGAGACCGATCCGCTGAACCTGTTTTGGTACCAGATAGCGAAGACCGATATGTATTTTTTCGTCCTCTGTATAACCGGAAAACTCAATGATCTCCATCCTGTCCCTGAGCGCATAATGAATATTTTCAGCAACATTCGCAGTCACGATGAAGATGACCTGGGACAGATCAAAAGGCAGGTCGAGGTAATGATCAATGAAGCTGTGGTTCTGCTCAGGGTCCAGCGCCTCCAGCAATGCGGCTGAAGCGTCTCCCTTAAAATCCTCTCCGATCTTGTCGATTTCATCCAGCATGATAAGCGGATTCGATGTCCGGGCGCGCCTGATTTCCTCAATGATCCTTCCGGGCAAGGCCCCCGCATACGTCCTCCGATGGCCCCTGATCTCTGCCTCATCCTTGATTCCGCCGAGAGATATTCTGGAGAATTTTCTGCCGAGCGCTTCAGCGATCGAATTCCCCAGAGAAGTCTTCCCGGTCCCGGGCGGTCCTGAAAAACAGAGCACTGATCCCTTCGGCACAATCAGGGAAAACCGTTTCCTGACCGCCTCACTCACTGTCTTTCGTACGTCGTCAAGTTTAAAAGGTTTGGTAATATAATGAAATGCGCCTTTTCTGATGGTTTCAACAGCAGAATCAACCGAGGCATGTCCGGTTATCATAATCACCATGGTGCCGGGGTAATGTGATTTTATTTCCTCCAGAAGCGCAATACCGTCAAGCTTCTCCATTTTCAGGTCTGTAATGACTACATCGAACATGTTCGCAGCCATCTTCTCCAGGGCATCCAGACCATTGATTGCCGTATCAACCTGGTAATTTTCCTTACTCAATATATGCTCCAGATTTTTTCTGGCAATCTCTTCATCATCAACGATCAATATGCGCGCATGACGGTCTTTCAGCAGCGTCCTGACAGCAAGGTGCTCGAGTATCCTTTCTTTTACCTTTTTAAGTCCATAGTGCCTCTCATCCAGAATCTTCTCAGCCCTGGCAAGGTCAAGGTTATCTTCAGTCCTGCTGTCCCAGGGTAGACTCAAAAGATACTCGATATAGGTTATGCCGATCGAGAATTCCGCTGCATTGGGATTCAGCTTGGACAATATCTCAATCTCCCGGTGCGCAATTTCCGAGACATGCGGCGGGAGCAACGCCGAGGCAATAAGCTGCCTGAGACCCTGCACTGAATCATCCGGCGATCGTTCCTCTGATTTTCCGAAGATATTCATGGATAAATGTATATTACACAAATTATACGGGAAAATGTCCGTCTATGCCTGCCGCTATTTTCGGTGTTGCATCGGTCTTCACTATCGTTGCTTTTTGCAATATATGAATGGTATCATAAAAAATGCTGAAGTACCGTTCGAGCATACGCCAGAAAATCACCCTTGGATATTACATGATCGTCGCCGTCATCGTGGCATTGTCTCTGTTTGCTTTTTTTGAACTGAGATTTATAGAACAGAAGATCATGTTCGGAGACATCATATCAGAGTTTTTTGACACCACACTCGAAATCCGACGCTTTGAAAAGAACTTTTTTCTGTATGGCCAGCAGGCAGATTATCTCGAAAACATCCGATATATTGAGAGGGCCGGAAATATTCTTGAGACGAATACCCGGGGGTTTGAAGCAATCGCGACACCATCACAGATAGCTCAACTGAAAACTGACCTCCGTACCTATAAAGGACTTATCGATCTGTACGCATCGGAAAGTGCGAAAAAATTACATGCTGGTGAGACCGGTGACAGAGTGGTCAGCAGAGAACTGCTCGAAAAAGATGTACGGAAGGTAGGAAAAGACATTATCACCGTAGCAGAAGACATCTCAAAGACTGAACGCAGGCATATACAGACCTTACTCAATCATTCGCAAAATATTATTGTTTTTTCGATCCTTGCCCTGATCATGCTGGCGATCGTTATCGGCCGCATCCTTTCCTATATGGTGGTTAAGCCGCTAAAAATGCTCGAAAAGAGCATGGGCGTGATTGCAGAGGGGAAATTCGAACGGGTGCCGATAAATTCTCATGACAGGGAGATTTTGTCACTCGCAGACGCCTTTAATGCCATGCTCAGGGAGCTTGAACTCAGACAAAGGCATCTCGTCCAGTCGGAAAAACTTGCCTCTCTCGGAACACTCCTCTCCGGTGTAGCGCATGAACTGAATAATCCCCTCTCGAACATATCCACCTCATGCCAGATACTCGCAGAGGAAATCAATGACACGGACGTCGAATATAAGAAGGACCTCCTTGCGCAAATCGACGAGCAGACTGACAGGGCCCGCAACATTGTAAGGTCTCTGCTCGAATTTTCACGCGAAAAGCCCTTCAAAAAGGAGCCGCTTCAGCTTAAGCCGCTTTTTGAAGAGACAATACGCTTTATAAAAGGTCAGGTCCCTACAAAAATTGCCATAACCGTTGCCATCCCGGACGGCCTTTCCATATTCGCCGACAAGCAGCGCATTCAGCAGGCATTTCTGAACCTTATTAAAAACGCCATTGACGCACTGGGTGACACCGGAGATATCCATATCGAAGCCTCACAGCACAATGCGGTGGACAAGGGACAGGGAGAGCCAGAAATTTACAATTATCTGAAATACCACGGTAAATGTACCCTGGAAGAAGATACTGTAGAGATCACCATCAGGGACAACGGACCGGGAATTCCGCAGGAAGCAGTGAACAGGATATTTGATCCCTTTTTCACCACAAAAGATGTTGGAAAGGGGTCCGGCCTTGGATTATTTATCGTACATGAGATCATTGAGGAACATGACGGCTGCATCGCAGTTAACAGCAAGCCCCGGGAAGGGACAACTTTTTTAATTATATTGCCGCTCCGGAAAACATGACCGGCGCAATAAAGGAGTTATCTATGCAGCAAAACGCGAGCTTACTCATCGTTGACGATGAAAAAATAGCGCTCAAGAATCTTGAACACGTAATGAAAAAAGAAGGATATGGCGTTGTCGCCACCCAGAGCGGACAGAACGCCCTGAAGCTGCTTGAAGAGCAGCCTTTCGACGTTGTGCTCACGGACCTTCGGATGGAAAAAGTCGACGGCATGCAGATACTGAAGAAATGCCATGAACTCTATCCTGACACTGAAGTAATTATGATAACCGGCTTCGCTACCCTGGAAACCGCGGTTGAGACCATGAAACAGGGGGCTTTTTACTATATTTCAAAACCCTTTAAACTCGATGAGGTGCGAAAAGTCGTAAAGGAAGCGATCGAAAAAGTAAGGCTCAAGAATGAAAACCGGCACCTGCGGGAACAGATAGAAAATTATCAGGGAAAGGTGAAGATAATTACCCAGGACGCAAAGGTCAGGAAACTTCTTGACACCGCAAGACAGATCGCGCCGTCGGATTGCAACGTGCTCCTGAGCGGGGAGAGCGGGACCGGGAAGGAGCTGTTCGCTCGCTATATTCATTTCAGCAGTCACCGCGCTGAAGGCCCTTTTTTCGCGGTCAACTGCGGGGCCTTTACTGAGGAACTCCTTTCCAATGAACTTTTCGGCCATGAAAAAGGGGCGTTTACCGGCGCAACAGCAATAAAAAAAGGTCTCATAGAAATGGCTTCCGGGGGGACCCTGTTTCTTGACGAGATAACCGAGATGCCCCCGTCCATGCAGGTGAAGCTCCTGAGAGTCATTCAGGAAAAGGAAGTGCTGCGTCTTGGAGCTACAGAGCCGCTTGTGATAGATGTACGTTTTATCGCCGCGACAAACAGGAACATACAGAACGCGATAAAGAGTGGAAAGTTCAGACAGGACCTCTATTTCCGGCTCAATGTGGTGCTCCTGAACATACCGCCGCTCTCCGAAAGAAAAGAGGACATCCCCCTTTTAAGCTACTATTTCCTGAAGAAATACTCCGCGCTCATGAAAAAAAATATTACTGAGATATCTCCTGACGTACTCGCCATTCTGATGAATTACGACTTCCCCGGCAATGTACGCGAACTGGAGAATATCATGGAACGGGGGGTGGCGCTCTCTACGGGGGGCAGCATCGAGACCGTCCATCTCCCTGAAGATCTAAGGGAATTAAGCATAAAGACTTTCAGAAGAAAAGAAGGAAAGATACCTTCTCTCGAAGACCAGGAACTTTCCTATATCAAGTGGGTATTGAGCGAAGCAGGAGGGAACAAGACTCTTGCAGCGCAGATTCTGGGTATTGACAGGGTATCTCTCTGGAGAAAATTAAAAAAGTACGGCTTGGACAGCGAAGAGTAAAGCGACTCCGGCGAAGCCAGGGAAACTAAACCTCCCTCTACAGTACGATCGGAATAAAGCACTATTGGAAAGACCCAATGGCGACCGTTTCAGCCACAACATCGTACCTGCCGCATACCTTTAATATTAACCACTTCAGGTCGCTATATAAAAACCGAAAATAATTATTTTCCCAAAAAATCGCCACAGCCTACGTCGGCCCCTTTTCAGTCTGTGTTGTCTCCGCATCAACCGCCGGCAGATAAATCCTGAAGGTCGTCCCCCTGCCGGGTTCGCTGAATACACTGATGTCACCGCCATGCTGTTTGACGATACCGAAAATTATTGATAGTCCGAGACCGGTGCCCTTCCCTGTTCCTTTGGTGCTGAAGAATGGTTCAAATATCCGCCGCTTTATTTCTTCGCTCATGCCTACGCCGCTATCGGACACCGACAGGGTAGCATACCTGCCCGGCATAAGATGTTCCTGCGTCTCTGCCAGCATTCCGACAACGTCAGCATTCTCTGTCTGTATCAGCAGCTTTCCTCCCTGGGGCATGGCATCCCTTGCATTTACTACAAGATTCAGAATCACCTGGAATATCTGGTTGTGATCAGCGAGAGAAAAATGGAGGTCATCGGCAAGCCGCACATCAAGTATTATATCGTCCCTGAGAACACTTCTGAGGATCTTTTCCGTGTCCGTAACAACATTATTGAGGTTAATAACCTGCCTTTCCAGAACCTGTTTTCTGCTGAATGCCAGCAACTGCGACACGAGGGAGGTAGCGCGGTCGGACGTGTTCTTCATCACTTCTGCGTAACGGCACAGGGTTTTATCATCTTTCAATCCTTCGAGAAGCATTTCAGTATACCCGCTTATCACTGTCAAGATATTGTTAAAGTCGTGAGCAATGCCGCCCGCAAGGAGGCCTAGGGATTCCATCTTCTGCGACTGTCTGAGCTGCTCCTCAATCCTGATACGCTCGGTTATATTACGCGCGATGATCACAAAACCGTTTATCCGGCCTGAAAAATCCCTGAGCGGCGTTATGTTGATCTCCTCTAAAAAAAGTTCCCCTGTTTTCTTCCTGCTCTCGATCACGATGTTCCATGGATTTCCTTCATAGAGGAATTTGCCTGTACTCCTGCAAAAATCAGCTCCGTGACCGTCAGCCTTTGTAAAGAACGGGTTCTGCCCCAGGGCCTCATCTTTTGAATATCCCGTTATGTGCTCAAAGGCCGGATTGACATATTCTATGATGCAGTCATAATCAACAATAAGGATCATTTCAGTAGCCTGTTCTATGGCGTTGGTAAGTTTGCGCACCGAAGCCAGCTTGTCGTCTATCGTGACCGACAGAGTATCCAGCTCCTCTGTACCCGAACGATACGTTATCCTTCCCTGTGTTTTAAGCTCCCCAAGCATTTTTCGCAGCGGAGATTGAAGATTAATCCTCAATATCAGAAAAACAGCGCCGACAAGGGAAAAATATACCACGGCAATCAGTGCCAGAAATTTTCTGGCCGACATCCATTCTTTCCAGTATGCATTTTCAGATCGCAAAGCGACCAGATACAAGTTCCAGGCAGAGAAGTGCATATAATAGCCGTAATAATCAATGCCGTCGCCTTTAAGCTTTACGGTTCCCTTGTATCCCTTGATCCTCTCAGTATCGCTGAGATTAACAGTGGAAAACACAACTCTCCCGTCATGTATGATAGCGCCTTCGAGGTTTTCGGCTTGCAGATAATTCTCGATTTCCGCGAAGGTGGCCTCCTGTTTCATCATTACATCCTGCAGCCTTCCCAGCTTGTTGGTAATCATCAATTCGCCTACGGCAATTTGGCAGAGGGACATCATCTTGCTCACATGCAGAGCCATGAAGGAATCATTCAGTTCCATATATGATTTGGATATATAGCGGGCCAGAAAAAAGAATATCAGGCTGAGAGACAGGATAAGAACCGCCACAGCCGGTAAAACAATCTTTGTGCTCAGGCGATTAAGTTTCAAGATTCAGCACTTCTCCCATGACCGTTTCATACCTGAAGTTGCTCTTGGGAGGTTTGACGCCCAAATCCGAAAAACACTCCCTCATGAAGTCTGACAAGAAAACTTCATGAGCTACCTGCTTACTGTTAATCTCCGGAATCAGCTTATACTTTTTCAGCAGATTCAGAATGAAAACAGCGCTTGACTGATAAGGGAACGGCTGGAAATCCGACCGGTCATTGGCAAAGGCGATCTCAAGGACATGGGAAGGGATTTCAGCAAACCCGTAGGGCGTTGTCCGCAACAGAGCTGCCAGCTCTTTTCTGTTGTCCTCGCGGTTGATCGTTAAAGAAGCCCTCGCTACTGAAGACACGAAGGCCTTGCTCATTTCACGGTCTTTTTCAAAAACATCCCTTTTCATTGCCAGACAGCAGCAGGGATGGTATTTCCAGATGAACTTATTCAGCACATAGGTAAAAGCTTTGCCGGTTTCCTCAGCCATGGCAGTAGTGGGTTCCGGATACATAAATGCGTCTATTTTTCCCTCCTTCAAAAACAGGGGAAGCTCTTTCAGTTTGACCACACTGAATTGTGTATCCTTTTCTAAATCCATACCATTCTTCTCCAGAAACAGCCTGGTGAGAAGATAATGTATGGATACTTTTGAGGGCGAAGCAACCCTTTTCCCTTTGAAGTCCTGCGGTTTTGATATATTGGAGGTGGTGCTGATCATGAGGTTAGAGCCGTGAACTCCCATTATCATGGGAACAACAAGAGAAGACTTGGGCACAGCCGAAGCACCCAGATGCGTGGTCATCACAAGAGGGGCAATAGATTGCCCTGCATACAGCTTTCCTGAAACGACATCGGTCAACAGCTCAGGCTGCTGGGGATAATTTATGAGGTTGACTTTTAGACCCGCTTTTTTGAAAAAGTCCTTAACAGAAGCATAAATCACCGGTGCGGAGCAATGGGAAGGTGCAAATATGCCGACATTCACCTCTTTCTTCACCTGAACCGCAGGCGCTGCCATTGAGACTGCGGGAAGTTTTGCGACCGCTGTTCCGGCCAGAATAATACCCGCATTTTTGAGAAAATCACGCCTCTTCATGTTTTCCTCCAAACTTAATTTAATATGTTAATGTGCTGTATCCAAAGCTCCTTTACTTTAAGCTATCGACCTCAATGCCAATACAATACATATAACATTTGATGTAAAAGGATGCAACAGATAAAAAATAGATTTTGCCCGGGTCCTATTCTAAGGGTGGGTCTTATATGGTCGTCTCAAAAGGTAATGGTAATCTTTAGGATTTTCCGAATAGTCGATCAGGTCAGTGATTTCATCAATAACGATCTCCATGCTCGTTTTTACTATTTCGATAAATATCTTGTCCGGAGTCTATAAGGGAAACGGCTTGTTTAAGCATCTTCTGGTATTTTCTGACAACGATGCCCATGCAGCAGGATCTGTCTTTCGTCATTGTTTTGTAGGCATCTGTGGACTAATTGTCACAATGCGGTTCACTCCAGTTCTTCTGCTGATATTCATATCATGACGAGCCGCTCAACGAGGTGAGCTTCATAGTGCGATTTTTTCCCGTCAGCCGGATTTTTTTGTTAAGCGCCTTGTTGTTTTCGTTATATCAAGCAGTGTACGCAAGGCCTCATTTACAGAAGCAGAATCAGTGAAGGCTTTGGCTATATCCGGCTCAAGCATGACTACATTTGCACCTTCCCTCAAAATACGCTTGCAGTATTTGCCTCGCACTGCTTTTGAATAATCAAAATTATATTCAGGCCGCATTTCATCACCGATTTTTCTTTCTTTAGCTTTCATGTCTCTTCCTTTCGTGCGCAGTTGCAAAGCGTGCGCTGATTATGTGTATTGTTTCTCCTCTTTTATACGACCTCCCCAAGTGCATTTGAGGCACGCAATATCCTCTGAACAGCTTCTATGAAATACCTCTTGTAACACGCCTGTCCCTAAACCTGTCATTTGTGTTTGTTTAAGGGGGACCTCACATCTGTTAAAGTCAATGAAGAGTACGGATTTCTATGAGAAACTTCGTGATGTGTGACGCAAACCTTGCCTATATAATCCGTGCTTTTTGGTTGGACAGCCGTAAACAGCTTTACCCGCCCCAGCCGATGCTGATTACTATGGCGTCGGTGGGACAGACCTCTAAGCAGGTGCCGCAGTCGATGCAATAGGACGACCGATGAGGCAGGCTCTTGCCGTCTGACATCTCAAAACACTTGACTGGGCAGGCGTTTATGCAATCCCCACACCCCGTGCATTTGTCCCAATTCACTAAGGCGATAAACATCCGCTTTTACCTCCCCCTCAAGATTTCCATGCCCTTTCCAAAGCACTTTTGCCAGGTTTCCAAGCTTTCATTCTACTGTAGTGAGGTGCACGGCGATATGACATAAATCATAAGCCAACCCGTCTTTTTTGTCTATTCGCTCACTGCCTTGAGTATGCCTTGCAGAAGGGCAATCGGAGTTGGCGGACAGCCGGGGATAACGACATCAACAGGGATGACCTTACCGACACCGCCGAGAGACGCGTAACTCTCTCCGAATATCCCCCCGTTACAGCCGCAGTCACCGACAGCAACGACCAGTTTCGGGGAAGGCGTTGCGTTATAGGTCCTCCGCAGCGCTATCTCCATATTCCTCGTTACCGGTCCTGTGACCAGGAGCATATCCGCGAAACGGGGAGACGCGGTAAAATGGATACCGTATCCCTCGCAGTTGTAGATCGGGTTGTTCAGCGCGTGGATCTCGAGTTCGCAGCCGTTACAGGAGCCTGCATCCACCTGCCGTATCGTAAGGCTTCTGCTGAAGCGTTTCCTGACCAGCTCCTCTAATTGGCCGCCGACCTGCTCTATCCCGGTAATAACTTCCCCGGAAAGCGGCTCAGTCACTATGCCGGTATGGAATATCTGACGAAGTATCCGTATCATAGGTCGTGCCCTGAATACGATTGATTAAAGCTCTTGTTGCAGAGCGGAAAGTCAGGGACGATATTACCTGTTATCGCCCGTTCAAGGCCAAGCCAGTTCAGGCTGGACGGGTCCCTGACCATGCACCGGTTCACCTCGCCCTTCAGCCCTGACTGAAGCCAGTAGATGATTTCCCCGCGCCAGCCTTCTACTGCAGAAAAGCCCGCCTTCTCGCCTGACAACGGAGTCAGAGGTCTGATCAAGTCGCCGCCGGGAAGTTCTTCAAGCATAAGCCGTATTATCCGGACCGACTCTCTCACCTCTTCGATCCTGACCCGTGCCCGCGCATGCACATCCCCGGTAATAAGTACCGGCACATCCAGCTCTATGCGGTCAAGCTGGTCATAGGGCGGAAAAGGATTATAGATACGGCAGTCGAGGTTAAGTCCGCTCGCCCGTGCAACTATGCCGACAACACAGAGTTCCCTCGCCCTTTTGGGCCTCAGCACACCGGTATCTCTCACCCTGTCTTCCACGGAAGGGTTCTCGTAATATATGTCAACGAGCTTATTGAACTCCTTTGTCAGTTGATCGAGTTCTGCCATTATCTCCTGCTTTCCTGCTTTGCTGATATCCACAGCCACGCCGCCGGGGACAACCTTGTCCATAATAAACCGGTGACCGAAGAGCTTCTGGTTGGTGCGCAGGACCATCTCCTTCAGCCTCATCATCTGATAGAACATAAAGGCAAAGGCTGCATCATTGCAGATCGCCCCGATATCGCCGAGGTGGTTTGCTATACGTTCACGCTCAAGGAAGATGGCCCTGAGCCAGTATGCCCGTTTCGCCGGTTTACACCCGGTCATGGATTCAAGCGCCATGCAATACGCTATACTGTGCGCAACCGTCGTGTCCCCTGATACCCGTCCGGCGAGCCGGTAGCCGTCTTCCCAGGAAAAGGCTTCAAACCTCTTTTCTATCCCTTTATGGACATATCCCAGCCTCTCTTCAAGATTGATGACCTCCTCACCGACTGCCTGAAAACGGAAATGTCCTGGCTCGATAATCCCTGCGTGCACCGGCCCGACCGGTATCTCGTAGATGCCCTCACCTTCTGCCTGTATCCAGGGGTATTCTCCCGCCACCCTCGGCATGGATTGGGATGCATTAAACGATTTCCTGAGAGGCCATGCATCCTCCGGCCAGTCCTCAAATTTGATCCACGGCCTCTTATCGGCATTGCCTGTCGGCGTCACTCCCATCAGACTCTGTATCTGCCGCTCAAACCGGAAGGCAGGGAGAAAGACCTTTGTGAGACTCGGAAAAACAGGATCATCAGCCGGGGCTTCAATTTTTACGATCAGATATTCAGCTCCCCAGCGGTAGCAGGCGAATATCCCATAACCCCTTCCGAGCAGGGTCTCATCTGCTGCCCATTCCGCGGCAAGGAGCGCATAACCGTCCTTCATGGCCTGCGCAGCTGTCGCAAACTTTTCCCTCGGTACCGTGCAGTAATGCACAGAAGCCGGATACTGATACGCCTCAATAAATTGCACGTCCGTTCCCAGCGCCGAGAGTATCGCTTTCTTCAGCATGCTCATTTCATCAGCTCCACTGCCCTAAGAAACCACTGGTCGAGGAAGACAGGCATGTAGAGTCCGAGCGCCAGCACCAATACCATATGCAGCACTACCGGGAGGTGCGCCACCTTCATCGACTTCTGATAGGAAGGCACTTCTCCAAAGACCATCGGCTGCACCCTCTTGAGGAGCGCTGCAAAGGCAACCCCTAGCCCAAGGAGGAGAAAAGGGGTCAGCAAAGGAGCATCCTTGATTGTCGCGGTCAGTATCAGAAACTCACTCGTAAAGACCCCGAACGGAGGCATCCCGATGATCGCCATGACCCCGAACATCAGACCCCATCCTACAAGCGGACTTCCCTTGATCAGCCCTTTTATCCTGTCCATGTCCTGCGTCCGGTGCATCTGCGACGCGTGACCGACAGTAAAGAATATGGCGGATTTCGCCAGGCTATGGACGAGCATATGGAGAAGACCTCCGAAGGTGGCAAGGGGGCCTCCGAGACCAAAGGCAAAGGTAGCTATTCCCATATGTTCTATGGATGAATAGGAAAACATGCGCTTGATGTCCTTCTGTCTCAGCAAAGAGAAAGCGGCAACCAGAATTGAAAGCAGGCCAAAGCCCATCATGATATCACCCGCGTGATGGGTGCCTGTCGAGCCGTCAACAAGCACCTTGCATCTCACCAGGGCATAGAGCGCGACATTCAGCAACAGGCCTGAGAGCACTGCTGATATCGGCGTCGGACCCTCGCTATGCGCGTCAGGGAGCCAGTTATGAAGCGGCACCAGGCCAACTTTTGTCCCATATCCAACCATCAGGAATACAAAGGCAAGGGACAACACCGTTGGTTCAAGACTGTTGCTCACCTGGCTCAGGTTTGTCCAGAGGAGCGCCTCTCCCCCTTCACCGAGCACCTGTTCAGCAGCAAAGTAGAGGAGTACGGTGCCAAAAAGCGCCTGAGCTATGCCCACGCCGCAGAGGATGAAATATTTCCAGGCAGCCTCGATCGCGGTCGGAGTGCGATAAAGCGAGACCAGCAGGACTGTAGAGAGGGTTGCCAGTTCCATCGCGATCCATAACACACCCACATTGTTGGTCAGGAGGCAGAGGAGCATCGCAAATATGAAAAGCTGAAACATGGCGTGGTAGAACCGCATACCCCAGTGTCCGACGCGGCCGTGCTCCCTCTCACGCCTCATATATCTCCTGCTGAATATCGCTGTTGTCATAGAGACAAATGAGGTGAGTACAGCGAGATAGACGTTAAAGGCATCGACAAAGAAAAACTTGCCGCCCGCAAGCATGGGACCTCCATAATAGACCTTGAAGGCAAGCCCAATCCCTGCCAGGAACGTCGCTGCAGAACCGAGGATATTTATCTCAGGGGCGAACTTCCGGTCACCGACAAACGCCAGGACAAACGCGGCCAGGAGTGGAACAAGCAGGAGAACAAGGAGTTCCATTCAGTCTCCCTCCCTGAGTTTCGCCATCTGTTCCACATCAAGACTGTCGAACGTCGTATGGATATGGAAAAAGAATATGCCGAATATAAAGGCCGCGATCAGAATATCGAGCGCAACGCCAAGCTCCACGACAAGGGGCATGCCGTAGGTTGCGCTCGTTGCCGCAAAAAACAGCCCGTTTTCCATGGCAAGGAATCCTATGATCTGGGTGACCGCGTGTCTCCTCGTGATCATCATGAGAAGCCCGATCATGACAGTCGCGAGCGCTATCGCGAGTACCGATCGCGTCACGAGCGTCGAGAGTTCCCTGACCGGGGCTGTCAGATGATAGGAAAATATAACGAGCGCCACACCTATCAGCATTGTCAGCGGGACGTTCACTATCGTCTCTATCTCCCTGTGGATTCTCAGCCTCCGGACAAGGACATGCAGGATATAGGGAAGCAGGATGACCTTTAGCGAGAGCGTCAGGAGCGATGATATATACAGATGACGCTGACCGGCCACGAAACCGACTACCGCCGTGCTTATGGAGAGGAAAAGTCCCTGCCAGGTGAAGATATGGATGAGTCCGGTCATCCTCCGCTGGACCAGCATGGCGAAGGCCGTCAGGAGCACGAGCGCCGCGAGAAAACCGATTATCTGTGCCGCAAACTGTATACTCATATCACTCCAGTATAAAATAGGATAACATTCCGAGCGTAGCCATCAAAAAGGCAGTGCCGAGAAATTCTGTCAGACGAAAAAGCCGCATCTTGGCCAATCCTGTTTCGATCAGCACAAGGACTACACCACCACCGCATAATTTCAGGATGAAATATATAAACGCCAGAGGAATGCCTGCCGGGTCGTCCTGTGTTGCGATCCCCCAGGGCAGAAACGCTGCTATGGCCAGCGAATAAAAAAGCATCAGTTTCATCATGCCGGCCCACTCAATCAGGGCGAGGTGCCTTCCGGAATATTCGAGGATCATGGCCTCGTGGATCATCGTGAGTTCCAGATGGGTAGAGGGATTGTCGACCGGTATCCGGCCGGTCTCTGCCAGCGCTATCAATATAAAGGCGAGGAACGCGAAGGCTATGGAAGGCCTGAAGACAGACTGTCCGCTGTAGATGACCTGAACCATCTGGGAGAGCGATGTTGATCTGCTGGCCAGTGACATGGTAAATATCGCCATAAGCATCGCGGGCTCGGCAAGAGAGGCGATCGTCATCTCGCGGCTCGAACCCATGCCTCCGAAAGCAGTCCCGATGTCCATGCCGGCAAGAGCGGTAAAGAAGCGGGCAACAGCAAAAAGACCCACCAGAACGATAACGTCGGCAGTGGCTGCAAGAGGCAGGTCTGTAGAGAGTATCGGTATAATGCCTCCTGCGAGCAGGGCAGCGCCGAAGATGAGATACGGGGTAAAACGGAATATCCAGGAAGCATTTTCAGCCAGTATCACGTCCTTCGAAAACAGCTTTATAATGTCCCGGTAAGGCTGAAGGAGTCCGGCTGACTTTCTGCCCTGAGACCAGCATTTCAGCATCTTCACCCATCCGGCAAAGGCAGGGGCTGCCCCGAGAAGGACCAGAAACTGCACGAGCTCTATGACAAAGGGGTAATAGGTCTTCACAGGAGCACCAGGAGTACAATGATCGTGAGAAAAGAATATATGAGGTAGGCCTGAATGCGGCCCTGCTGAAGCCTCCCCATCTGCCGCGCTATCCAGAAGCTGGCCACGGCTATCGGCTTATAAATCCACAGCCAGAAATGGTCCCGTATGCGGAGCGTATAGCGCAGCTTTCTTGGAAACGCCGCATGTCCTGAGGAAGAGGTAATCCGGACCCGCTCCCTGATGTTGAACAGGAAACCGAATATCCTCCGTATGGGCATGGAAAAGGATGTCGCGTTATACTGCATACGCTGATTGATCTTTTCAAAACCACAGTCCCAGATAGGCGCCCGGTGTATTTTAGCCGGCCGCACATGGAGAAGCAGATAGGCGGAAACTACCACCGCCAGGATCCCGCAAAAGACGATCATGCCTGAGTATGAGGCGCGTTCAGGGGCAATCGGCGTAAGCCACATCCATCCGTAGGCCCCGGCTGAGGTACCGATCTTCGCGCCCACCAGCTGTTCAGCGAGCACATCCATCCAGCCAATAAACATTACCGGCAAAATCCCGAGGCCGAGACAGGTGAGCGCTGCCATGGCCATGCCCAAACGCATCGGCCAGTTTACCTCATGTACCCGGGGATTATGATGGCCTCTCCAGTGACCCAGAAAAGTGACCCCGAAGGCCTTTACGAAACAGGCGGCAGCAAGGGCCCCGGTAAGGGCCAGGAGCGCGGCGCCCAGTGGAATAAGCAGTTTTAATAAAGGACTGGGAAGCGCGGGTGATAGAAGAAACGCCTGAAAGGTGAGCCATTCGGATACGAATCCGTTAAAGGGCGGCAGCGCGGAGATCGAGACACAGCCGACCAGAAAAAGCGCGGCAGTCCACGGCATCCGGTGAATAAGGCCGCCCATCTCTTCCATATTCCGTTCGTTCGTAGCATGGAGCACTGCGCCTGCGCCCATAAACAGAAGCCCCTTGAACACCGCGTGGTTCATCGTGTGATACAGCCCTGCGATCAGGGCAAGGGCGGCCATCAACGGCAGGCTGAAGGATGTGAATATCATTGCAAGCCCGACGCCGATAAGAATAATGCCGATATTTTCAACAGAATGATACGCAAGGAGTCTCTTTAAATCATGCTGCATAAGCGCATAGAGGACTCCCATGATAGCTGATATAAGCCCCAGCATCAGCACCAATGCCCCCCACCACCAGGGAAAGACCTTGATGAGATCAAAGGTAACGCGGATAATGCCGTAGATGGCGGTCTTGAGCATTACGCCGCTCATCAGGGCCGATACATTCGAGGGCGCAACAGGGTGCGCCTCCGGCAGCCAGACATGCAGGGGAATTACACCCGCCTTTGCTGCAAACCCGAAAAAGGCAAGCAGAAACGCGGCAGTCGCCCACGCAACAGGAAAATTCGTGGCCCGCATAGCATCAAAGGTATAACCGCTGAAATCCTTAAAGCCGGTTGCAAGCCCTGCCATCACCCCGAAGGACAGGAGGATCGCGATCGCGCCTACGTGGGCAACTACCATATAGAGGAAGGCCGCGCGCCTGTTTTCTGCCCGCTCATGCTCGAAGAGGACAAGAAAATAGGAAGCTGCTGCCATGATCTCCCATGATATGAGAAAAATCAGGGCATCATCCGCCATCACCACCATGAATCATGCCTGCGATAAAAAGGCAATAAAATACCAGCAGACTTGTCACCGGTCGTTTTCCCGAGAAAGCCCCTGACATATCCGATCGAATATACAGACACAAAAAAAGACAGGAGACCTATGACCGTGAGAAAAAATCCTGAAAGGGGATCGAGCCTCAGATGAAAGGGCAGATCAGGCAGGCCGAGCACTAAAATAATTTTTTCCGTGGTACCGGCCGCAACACTCTGGACGCCTGACAGAAAGGCAAGGAAAGAGGCTGCTGCTGCAAGGGGAAAGCAGATGTTGATCATCAGGCCCTGATTCCGCTTTAAGAGTATTGTAAGTAGTATCAGCGCCAACAAAAGGAAGACGGCAGATGACGCCATCCCGATAGGGGTAAGCATCATCTTTTACCTTCCTTGAATATAGCAGCTTCTTTCCGCGAAAAACTATCGTATATCTCCATCTTGGAGCCATCTTTCAGCACAGATAAGATATCATCGTCTTTAAGCAGTCTCAGCAATTTTGCCTGAATTCTCAGAAAACGCCTCTCACTTTTCGGAAAGATAAAGAAGAGAGTATCCACATACTCATTATCGAGGGCGCCAAAGGGGATCGGTTTTTCAAGATAACAGAGTCCTACAAAAGAGGGGGCGGTGAATATATTGAAGGTCCGCGGATGGGGCAAGGCGATACCCTGGCCAACAGAAGTAGGACAAAGATTCTCCCTGTCCATAATAGAAGAAAAAACCAGTTGGGTATCAAAGTAAGGCAATTCCGCCTTGATAAGATTCAAAGACTCTCTAATGGCAGCCTCTTTTGTACTTCCCGGTACATTAAAATGAATGCCTCCCCGCCGGAGAAACTCTGAAATGGAGATGAATTCTTCATCTTCCTCTGAAGGTTCTTTTACGGCAATGCTCACGTGGAACTGCCTCGTATCCTCAAGCCATGATGCGATCTCCCTGCGATCAAAACGCCATTGACCTCCTACCCTGAAGCAGGGGATCGTCTCATTCTGTATCATGCGGTAGATTGTCTTATCAGAGACATTCAGCAGTTCCGCAACATCTTTTACGCTAAGGTCCATTTTGTCTCAATTTGTCCTGTTTTGTGCATTTTTGTGTATTTTTGATCAGAGGATAGAATAGTTAAACTTTTTCCTGTTGTCAAGGAAACAGGGGAAGAAAAAAACAAATTGTTATTTATATATGGATATGACGGCGGTAGTCACCGTCGGATGGCTCAGTAATAGCGAGAGGCAGGGGCTAATGCCCCCACCTACCCGTTAGAAGAGTTTTTATTCCAGAACAATATTTTCTATCGTAACCGTCCCAGCGCTGATGGTTATCGTACCAGTAATAGTCGTAGTCCAGGGATTACCGATATAGTCACAGTCATGCCCGCCTTTGAGAGTGATTGATTTTTCCTGGTCGCAGGTGAGATCTTCGGTAAAGATCAGGGCCTCAGCCACCATGATGGGGGCTACATCCAGAGCGTTCTCATAGGCGGCCTGAATTGTCGCATAATCTGTTCCACCGATTCTTACAGGAGCGGTCGAACATGTCAGCCCGTCAATGGTGATTGATGAGAAACTGTTTGTGCCGTAAAAGTTTGCATCTCTGACCTGAACAGTAAAGGTGTATGTTCCGGGTGTTGTCGGCGTACCTGAGATCTCGCCTGTTGCGCTGTTTATGGTTAAGCCGTCCGGTAAATTGCCAGACCAGGTGTATGGTGTTTCTCCGCCGGTTGCAGTAAGTGATGTTGGTGTATAGGAAGTGCCGACTGTTCCTGAAGATAACGATAGAGTAGTTATAACAAGTGGTTCATAGATGGAAATGGAAAACGATTTTGTTGCTATGCTGGAATTCGCGTCCGCCACTTGCGCCGTAAAGTTGAACGCGCCTAAGGCAGTCGGAGTTCCCGATATCTCACCGCTTGAGTTGAGACTTAGCCCGTCCGGCAGATTCCCTGAAGTTCTAGACCACGTATAAGGAGTATTACCGCCTGTAGCGCTTAAGGTCCGGGGGTAAGCGAAATTGAGTATGCCTGCGGACAATGACGAAGTGGTAATGCTAAGCGGATTATAAACAGAAATAGAAAGTACCTTCGTTGCGGTGGCCGAATTAGAATCCGTTACTTTCACGGTAAAGGTGAAGTTGCCTGTTGTGGTAGGTATGCCTGAAATAACCCCTGTCGAACTGTAAAGGCTGAGCCCTGGAGGCAAACTGCCTGAAGAGATTGACCAGGCATAAGGTTGTGTTCCGTAATCTGCTGCAAGATTCTGGGTGTATGGCTCGCCTGCTGTGCCGAAACTCAATAACGAAGTGAGAATTTTAAGTGAAGGCTGCTGCCCATATTTGATGGTGAGATAATCGTTGTTAGAACCATTGCGCGATGCGCCGTCCACATAAATATTTCCGCCACTGTCAACCGTGATA
>CAVVAQ010000011.1:0-218309 GCA_963746295.1 uncultured Nitrospira sp.
CTGCTCATTTGGGAAGCAATAAAGGAAAGCTTGGAGGAAGGAAGGATGTTTGATTTTGAAGGCAGCATGATGCCGGGGGTGGAACATTTTTTCCGCTCATTTGGCGGGCGGATGGAGCCTTATCTGGTGGTGTACCGTTATGCGCGGGTACTGGCTTTGCTGCGGGTGATGCGGGGAAAAGTTTTCTGATTTTCGTTTTTCAGCTTCAAATTTTACCCGGAAAGGCTTTTCTCCGCAAACCATTCCGGCATCTTTTCCAAAAGCAAATCAAACTGGTGCTCGGCGGAATATTTGGATAATTGATCCTGTTTGAAATGCCATCCCGCCTGCCCGTTGCGCAACCAATTGTTGTAAAGCCCGAGCACGAAATTTTCCGTTTTTTCCAAAAAATTGTCTGCGTTGACCACAGCGAGACCCGCATGGGTGTCTGTAAAAATGGCTTCGATTTCGGGATCGGATTCGCCTTGCACTACCGCGAGCACCGGTCGTTGTACGGCAATGTATTCAAACAATTTGCCGGTGAGAATGCCGCTGAGCTTTTGGCTTGACCAGGTCAGCATCAGATTCAGATCACTTTTTTGTTGCAGGTGCAAGGAGTCGTCGTGGGGCAGATAAGGATGAATGGCCGCTATTTTTTCCAGGTCGTATTGTTGCATCCAGTTGCGCCACAGCGCCTGATCCTTTCCCGCATACACGATTTGGATTTTGTCGGTGGAAATTTTTCTTTCCCCTATCAATTTTTGAAGGGTCTTCCACAGCACGTCCGCCGACTGCCAGCCAAAATAGAGCGAACCGGTGTAGGTGATGGTAAATTTTGGATTGACCGCGGAGGATTCAGGGGTCTGGGAAAGGAGCGATTCGGGAAAACCATTGAGCATCACCTGGACATTGGGGTGGTATTGCCGCAAATGTTTGACCAGCCCATTCGACACCGTGACGATCAAATCTGCTTTAGAGAAAATAGCGCGGTTGATTCGATGCTGGAGGCGCGGAAAAAAGACATTGCGGCGATTGGGATCCACGTGCGGATCGCGAAAATCGGCAGCTTACCCAGCGCAGGTGCGGAAATCGCCTTTTGAGCAACCAGGCCAGCAGGTGGTCGGCATAAGGTCGAAAAGAAGAATAAACCAGTTGGATATCCTGTTCCCGGATGAGTTTACAAGCGAGCCGGTAGGCGTTTAGCAAATACAGCAGCCCGCCTTCCCCGAGCAGAATATTGACCGGAAAGGTGTCGAGTAATTTGACGACCACCACCAAAGGGTTGATTTTTTTTTGAATTGGGCGGGTGCCTGTGCTTCGGTCGGACGGGTGAAAAGGCGGCTCAGGTTTTTGTAATCAAAGGTTTTGACCTGGTGGACGGTCATGTTTTTTCCCACTATCTGTTCGCCCGCTTTTTTGGCAGTAATGACCTGAAGCGAACCAAAATTTTTGGACAATAAAACGGCGATGCGGTAATTCCGCAATGCGCCCATCGGTTGCTTGGGCGGAAAGCTGCAAGCGATTTGAAGCACATTTAGCTTTTCAAGACCAGTTTTGGTTCTCACAAGGAATGAAAAATGATGAATGATAAATTATAAATGATGAATTGTTTGCGTTTCGGCGGATTCATCCGCCAGTCAAAAATTACCTAAAAGCCGAGGACCGAAGACCGAACAGCCAACACCAAATACCTAAAGACCAAAACCCAAAGACCAAAGACCAACCTCACAAAAACCCCTCATCGGGATTCAGTTTTTTGGTTACACTTTTGATTTCCTGCTCTTGGGATTTTGGGTAAATCATCAGCACGTCGCCTTCGTCCACGACAATAAAATCTTCGAGGTCACGCAGCACCAGCAGTTTGCCTTTGGGTGCGCGGATGAGGCAGTTTTGCACGTTTTCGAGCAGGGGTGGCAGGCTGCTTTGGATCGCGTTGCCCCAGCAGCATCCTTGTCGCTTTCGGCGTGCAGCGAAGCCCAGGTGCCGAGGTCGGACCACCGATGTCGGCGGGCAGGGTGAAGACATTTTTTGCACTTTCCATGATGGCAAAATCTACCGAAATGCGGCGGCTCTTCGGGTAGTTTTCATTAATAAAATCCTGTTCTTCGGCAGTGTTGTAAAGTCCTTTTCCTCTGGACAGCAGTTCGTAAATATCGGCTGCATTTTCGCGGAAAGCGTCCAAAATGACTTTTGCGCGCCAGATAAAAATACCTGCATTCCCAGGGTAATCGCCGCCGGCGAGGTAGGTTTTGGCGGTTTCGAGATCGGGTTTTTCTTTAAATTCCAAAACGGGTCTCGGCGCCTCGTCTTTACCCCGCGCCAAATTTGATGTACCCGTAGCCGGTATCGGGTCGGGTAGGGGAGATGCCGAGGGTACAAAGGGCATCCTGTTCGGCAGTAAATGCAGGGCTGTTTTTATTTTTTCCCAAAAAGGCGCCTTCTTTTAAAATGACGTGGTCACTGGGCGCCACCACAAAATTGGACATGGGATCTAGGTCGAAAAGTTTGAACGCGGTGTAGGCAATGGAAGGCGCGGTATTGTTGCGGCTGGGCTCGCAGAGGATTTGATTGTCGGTGATCTCCGGCAAATGCTCCCGGACCAAATCTTTGTACGCGCCGTTGGTCACGATGAAAATATGCTCCGCCGGGCATATTTGCAAAAAGCGCTCAAAAGTGAGCCGCAATAAAGATTTTCCGACGCCCAGAATGTCCAGAAACTGCTTCGGTCGCGCCTCGCGGCTTGCCGGCCCAAAACCTGGAGCCGACGCCGCCCGCCATAATGGCTACATAAGTGTGGTTGGTGGTCATGATATTTTTTTTGGCTATTGGTCTTTAGTCTTTGGTCTTTGGGTGTTGGTCTTTAGGTGTTTGGTGTTCGGTATTGGCTATTCGGTATTCGCTTTTAGTCTTTGGGTGTTAGTCTTTGGTCTTTGGTTCTGGGCATTTCCAATTTCCCATCCACCATCACCATTCATAATTTATAATTCACCATTTTTCAATCGTCATTCGAATCATTCGTCACTCGAATCATTTCTTGCAGTGGTCCGGGCCAGTTTTTAAACAGGCGAAAGTGCAAATCGCTGTTTGGAAAAACAATGACCCAGGCGGTGAGAAAAAGAATTTTTAAATCCGTGAAAAATGACTGGTGGGCTTGATACCATTTTTCAAGTTGTCCTTTGTAAGGATAAATTTCATTTTTATAAAATTCCCAGGGGTCTTGGCCAGCTTCTTTAACTTTGGAAATCAGCGCCTCTTCGTCCCGGAAAATAATGGAGCCAATACCGGTGATGCCGGGAGGTAAATGGTAAATGACCGCCTGCACCTCACGCGGGTATTGATCAAAACTTTTTTGCATAACCGGCCGTGGTCCCACAAAACTCATATCGCCGAAAAGTACGTTGAGCAATTGAGGCAACTCGTTGATTTTGGTCTTCCGCAAAAATCCACCCATCGGGGTGATGCGCGGGTCCTTTTTTAAAGTAATGATGCCGCCCGCCATATTCGGACTGTCCTGGAGCATCGTGGCAAATTTGTAGATATTGAACCGCCGGTTTTTATACCCCACGCGTTCCTGTAGGTAAAAAATGTAACCCTCGCCGGTCAGTTTCAGCCCGATGATGATGGGTAGCATAAACGGCGTGATTAGAGTAATCAAAACCAGCGCTGCCAAAAAATCAAATAGTCTTTTTAAAATTGAATACATACTACATTTTCTGATCCAGTGACTTTCCCGTTTCTATGTGATTGAAATCCGGTAACAGCATTTTGAGTGCAAGCACTACATCTTCTTTTGACAAGGCTGGCTGTTTGAACAAATCACTCAAATTTTGAACAGTATCAGACAGGTCGCTAAGTGGTTTTTTATTGCTGTTCTTAACAATTCCCAAAGATTCGAAGTGCTCCAAATCCAAATCCTCTTTTTCTGTAAAAAATTCCTCAAAGGATTTTTCGCCGGTAGTGTCCGATTCAAAATAATAAACCGGCTAGTGGCTGGTGTTTTCGTCCAATTGGGCGGCATTTTTGGCGGGCTTCCGCCTCGCGTGGCGTTTGGTTGCGGCTGGAAACCAAGGTTTCGTCCAAAACGCGGTCGGCGATTGGGTGAAGATGTCAGTGTTTGTCTGGGTTTTAACTTTGGAAAAAAGATATCCCCCGGCGCACCAAGCATGCAGGCCATCAGGCAAATTCGCCCCCGTTTCGTCGGGCGACACAAAAAAGCGCAGCACATCCGACGGCGCAGAGAGCGGTTGTTTTTTGGCCATCCGCTCCAGAAATCCCGCCGGCAGACTCCCATTGGAAAATGCGACATTGGCAAAGCGCGCGGTGGTAGCCGGTAATATTTCGGCGTACGCCATGATTGCTTCTTCCATCAGTTTTTTGCTGGCGCCCATGATGTTGGCCGGATTGGCAGCTTTGTCGGTCGAGACGCAGAAAAAATGGCGCGGCGGTTGTTTCACCAGCATTTCCAGGAGTCGCACGGGCTTCAAAACATTGTTTTCGATCATGGCCTCAATCGAGTAGCGGTCTTTTTCGCTGCGCACGTGCTTATGGGCGGCAAAATTAGCCACGATGTCAAAAGGACCTTCGCGGAAAAACAACTTTTCAAAAACCGGATCGCCGAAATTTATGGGATAGGTTTTGTAATCGTCGGGGATGTGAAAACCAAGGCCGCTGCGCAGGTCGCGGGTTAGTTCGGTGAGCGCGTTTTCATTGATGTCCACCACGTACAGCTTACGCGGAGCGCCAAATCGGAGCAGCGTTTTTACGTACGAACTTCCAATGGTTCCCGCCCCTCCGATAACCAGCACCGCGCTGCCGTCAATTTTACTTTTTAAAACCTGTCGGTTATCGTCCAGGTCCTTTTTAAAAAAACTCCCGTCCCGCCGGGTGACCTGGGCGGCGATGAAATGGTTGAGATCAAAGATCATGGTGAATAATGAATAATGAACAAGGAATGTCGAATGACGATTTTTTCGAATGATTCGATATTCAAAACAGCGTTTTAATGGCTTCCACCACCCGCCCCGCTTCTTCTTCTTTCAGATTGGTGGAACAGGGGATGCTGAGGCAACTGCGGTACACCACGTCGGAATGGTCATCGCGGCGGATGTACGGGCCATCTTTGTACATACGGAGTTGGTTCATCGGCATCCAGAAGGGGCGGGATTGAATGTTGTTTGCGTTGAGGTGTTTTAACCATCTCTTTTTGTTTGTCGGTTTGTATAGTGAAGAACCAGCCATTGGTTTCCACGTCCGGCAGCTCCTTCTGAAAACGAATGTCGCCCACTCCGGTCAGTGCTTTTTTATAAAAGGCGTCTACTTCTTTTTTTCTTTTGATAAAAGACGGCAGTTGTTCCATTTGCCCAACGCCGATTGCTGCCAGCACATTCACCAGGCGGTAGTTGTAACCGACTTCATCATGGATAGTATTCATCGGCACTGGCTTTGGCCGTGGTGGTAAGATGTTTGGCATTTTTGGCCAGTGCTTCATCATCCGTCACGATCACTCCGCCGCCACCGGTGGAAATGATCTTATTGCCATTAAAACTAAAACAGCCGATTCGGACTAAATGTACCGGCATGTTTGCCTTTATAGGATGAGCCCAATGCTTCGGTAGCATCTTCCACAATCGGTCAGGGATATTTTTTTACGATAGAAAGAAAACGATCCATATCACACATATTACCGCGAATATGCACGGGCATGATAGCACCGATATAGCGTCCGTCTTTGTTCATAAAGATAACCGCCCGTCTTTATCATCCGTTTCGTTTTCCAGAAACTTCTTCGAGCAGGTCAAGATCCATTTGCCAGAGTACTCGGATCGGCATCAACCAGAATAGGATCAGCGCCGAGATATTTTATGGAATTGGCGGAGGCAACAAAAGTCAGGTTGGGAAGGATCACATAATCATCGTGCTTTACCCCCGACAACATAAGCAATGTGCAGGGCGGTGGTTCCATTCACCGCCGCTACGCCGTATTTGGCACCGGCAAAGTCAGCTACCATTTGTTCAAATTGGTAACATAAGAACCCACGGAAGATATCCAGCCGGTGTCCAGGCAATCTTTTACATATTTCCATTCATTGCCTGCAATGTTGGGTGCGGAGAGTAAGAGCATATTGGGGGCTGTTGGAGTATCGGTATTCGGTGTTCGGTATTTGGTCTTTGGGTGTTGGCTATTCGGTCTTTAGTCTTTTGGGGTTGGTCTTTGGGTATTCGACGACACCCATTCACCATTCATAATTTATAATTCACCATTTTTCATTCGTCATTCCAACCTGATCCTCCGCGCCGGATTGCCTGCTACGGTAGCGCCGTCGGGTACGTCGCGCAGCACTACTGAGCCGGCACCAATGGTTGCATAGCTGCCGATTTTGATCCCTTGTTTTATTATGGCGTTGGCGCCAATGAAGGTGTTTTTGCCTATTTCCACATTTCCCGCCAGCACTGCTCCCGGCGCAATGTGTGCAAAATCACCCACGCGGCATTCGTGCTCGATGATACAACCAGTGTTGCAGATGACGCCTGGACCGATTTGGGCAAGGGGGTTGATCACGGCATTGGCGGCTATCATCGTTCCGTTTCCTATCATCGCGGCGGCACCGACGATTGCCGAAGGATGTCGCGCCACTACCGGCGGCGGCAGGTTTTTTTGGTGAAAAAACTGGAAAACCTGCTCCCTTATCGCGTTATTTCCGATAGCGATGAAGTAGGGTAGTGCGCCGAGTTTGGTCAGTACGTCTGCGTTTTTTTCACTGCCCAGATATGGAATTTGAAAGGGGTTGAGTGCCTTTTCTTCCTGATCGCAATAACCTGCTACCTGCCAGCCCATTTTCTGAAAAATATCACAGACCACAAAAGCGTGGCCGCTGTAACCGATAAGGATGACCATTTTTTCAGGCATTGGCAGACAACATTTTCAGGTAAAAATCATACAATTTCTGATGAATCGAAGCCCTCGAAAAATCTGCTTCTATCTGCGCCCGGAGATTTTTTGCGAAAGCAGCCGCCTGCTCCGGATGTTGCAGGGCAAATCGCAGTTTTTCCGCAAGGTCATTTTCATTTTTTACTTCAAAAAGCAGCCCGGTTTGACGGTGGCTCACGATGTCCACATTGCCGGGGATGTCGGAGCAAACAATCGGACATTCCATCGCCCCTGCCTGCAGCAGCACATTGGGGAAGCCCTCGCGGTGGGAAGGATGAACAAAAAAATCTGCCAGATGCATAAAATATTCCACCTCATCCGACCAGGAAACATGCCTGATATCGGGGTGATTTTGGATGATTTGGAGCATTGCGGCGGGCAGTGTTTCTTCCGGCCGTTCCCGCTCCAGCGGACCCAGCAGCAGCAGTCGTAGCGTCGGAAATTCCTTTTTCAATTCCAAAAACGCCTGGATCAGTTCGCCGATGCCTTTGTCCACGACCACCCTGCCCACCGCCAACGGCCAGATCTGATCGGGTTGCCAGCCGATTTGATCCTTTGTTTTTTTGAGTTTTCCGGGCTTGATTTTTTCGGGTGAAAAACGCGCCAGGTCAATGCCGTTGGAAGATCCCTTGCCGATGAGCTGCAGTTTTTTGGCGGAAGCCATCCCGTTTTTCAAAATGAAATCATGGAGAGAAAGGCTGTTTGGCAGCACCTTGTCTGCCGCCAGATAGGTCAGTTTTTCCATCCACATGAGCAGCCGGCGTTTGTTGCCCCAGGCAGTCATCAGCGGCATCCCGGCTACGGTGTGCAGCCTGACCGGCACTCCGGCGATTTTTGCCGCCAGCATACCAAGCAAGCCGGCTTTGGGTGTGTGGCTGTGTACGATGTCCGGTTTTTCCTTACGGAAAATTTGTATCAATTGAAAAAGGCATTTCAAATCCTGCCAGGGGGTGATGGCGCGTTCACAACAGATACTATTGACGCAGGAGGGATTCCTGCTGCGATGGACAAGGGCTGTCCCGAGGCCGATTATATCTTTACGAAGAGCAAGATCACATCACCATTCAATCTTCTATATGTTCTCGGGGGTAAGACAGAGGTAATTGTCACATTCCCGACAAGATTAGCATGTCATAACACGCCTTCTGATACAATGTTTAATGCTTATCAGGATGAGATAACGGGGAAATGGGGATTCTATACCATATACAATGAGACGATTAGAGATGACAAAGAGCATATATTAGATCTTACGGATTTTGGTTACGGTCCAAATACGATCTTACCTTTTGCCGCTAATACGATAAAGCTCAGCGAAGCGCCATATGGAATTCAACTACTTCTTTATCTAGAAGTATCGTCTTTGATCTTGGGTGGTTGATTATGGATTTTGTTGCTGGTGAACCAGGAAGGACCATGCGATATGGTGCAAATCCTGCTAGGACTTCATCGGGGCTGCCGGCAGTTGGCTATACCGTACAGAGCTTTTTGGCGGGAGGGGCAAGCTATATGATTCCGGCATCATCCGAGACTGCTATTCAATGAAGGGGCAGGCTTGTCAGGCGCTATTTCTTGTATGCCTCTTTTCCTCTTCAACGACATATGACAATTTTTGCAGATATCGTAGAGTTCAAGGTGAATTTATCATATTCTCGTTACTTATGGATCTTAAAAGGGGGGTAATTAGATGTCTGTGAAAAACTTCTTGGCAGTCCTGAGCACTATTCTTTTTATTGTTTCTACTGGTATTGGGTACGCCGGACAGAGCGGCGGAGTGGCAAGTGGAACGGGCCCGTCTTTACCTGGCGGGATACAGTCATCGATCAATCCGCAGGGACTTGGAGATTCGTTACTCTTTGGATACTACAACGTGCGCGGCTACCTCGACCTGATCAATGTAATAAACACGAATCAGACGGACGGTGCAAAGGCAAGGATTGTCTTCAGAAATGCAAAGACCGGGGTGGACTGCCTTGAATTCACCGTATGTTTAAGCGAAGGCGATGTCTGGACCGGCTACCTTATTGACAACGGCACGACAGCGGCTCTCTGTCCCTTCGATACCGATACACTTACTTCTCCAACGATTCCTGCAACGTGTCAGCAGTTCAAGTACGAAGGCGCAGGCGGCAAGGATGGAGTAAAAGCAGATGATTGCAGAGAGGGTTACTTCGAAGTCGTGGGCATGATGAATATCCCTGGTTATAACAGAAATATTACTTCTCCCCTCTTAGAAACAGAAGCAGATTGCCGCGATTATGCAGGAGGAACCGACCTTCTCAATGTACTGCGAGGCAATAATACTATTGTCACGTTAAACAATCTTGAGACATTCAGTTATGATGCGATTGCTGTTGCCGATACGAAGCTGAGTCCGCTGCCCACGACAGATGTTATTGACGCAGGAGGGATTCCTGCTGCGATGGACAAGGGCTGTCCCGAGGCCGATTATATCTTTATGAAGAGCAAGATCACATCACCATTCAATATTATGTCTTATATCGGGGGTGAGACAGAGGTAATTATCACATTCCCGACAAGATTAGCATGTCATAACACGCCTTCTGATACAATGTTTAATGCTCATCAGGGTGAGATAACAGGGACATGGCAATTCAGTACCATATACCATGAAACGATTAGAGATGACAAAGAGCATATACAAGAGCGAACGTCATATGGTTACGGTCCAGATACGATATTACGTTTTGCCGCTAATACGATAAAGATCGGGCCGAGTTTCATATGGAAATCAACCACTTCTCTGGTTAGTTCTACCTCCTTTGATCTTGGGTGGCTCACTATTAATTTTGTTGCTGGTGAACCAGGAAGGACCATGCGATATGGTGCAAATCCTGCTAGGACTTCATCGGGGCTGCCGGCAGTTGGCTATACCGTACAGAGCTTCTTGGCGGGAGGGGCAAGCTATATGATTCCGGCATCATCCGAGACTGATATTCAATGACTCGGTGATGGTGGTCAGCAATTATTCCGAATAAGCGTCATTCTGCTGCCGATTGTCGCAGAGTGACGCGCATCCCATACCGTTTCTTTTTAACCCAGATTGTCCATTAGAGATGCGATGGGAATATAGCGGGCAGATCAAAAGCCCGTGATTTATCCCAAAGCCCTGTAAACCATTCACGTCTTCGCATTGCCAGAGATAGTTTAAGAACTCTGGCATTTCCATTTTTTGTCAGGTATCCGCCGACAGCAAAAACCTTATACCGTAGCGTTTTCAATGTAGGCTGAACCTTGCTGCCCAAAACGACCTGTCGGAACAGACTCATCAGGTTATAGGCCAACATAACAAAGTTCATCGTCGCCTCTGTAGCGCTGAAGTTATTTACGTTGAAACTATCCGCTCCAAAATCATATTTCAGTTCCTTGATACGGTTTTCTGCATCGGCTCTCATTCTGTAGATTTTCCAAACCAATGCTGCCGGCAGATCCAGACTTGTTACAAAACATCCATACCGATACTGCTGATACTCGGCATCAGCAGCAAAAAGCTTCAGGATTTTGCCGGTTGCCTTTGGTCTGCGCGTGATCAACTGCCTTACCATGACCATCCTTCGTGCTTTGCCCCATCCCGGACTCTCATATTCTATAGAGGAAACATCTATGCCGTCATCGAGTGCCTGCCATTGCCGGTGTCCGGCCAGCATCCTTTGCAATGTCCGATGCAGTCGAACTGCAATGATATAGGGTATCGGCCTCTCAGCGTTCTCAAGCTGCTCAATGACCTGTTTGCTGAAAAACCCGCTGTCAGCTCTCAATAATCCTATCTTCTTGCCGGAGAGCTTCTCAAGGGTATCACTGAGAAAACCATGAAAGTTATTCGCTGTATGTGCATCTCCTGACCTGAGCCAGCAGTTGGCTACCATACGGCAATCTGCCACAAATGCCAACAACGGATGATGCGAGTTGCGTCCCGGCTTTTGTGGATTATAACCGCGTCGTGCCCCCTCCTGATTCCCATAACGACTCATTACCGTCGAGTCCATATCCAGCGTGAAGTTGTCAAACTGTAATTGCTCATAAAACCACCGATACAACTTGCCAAATACCCGCTGGTTTATCCCCTGTGTGTACTTGCCAAAATGCCTTGCAAATGCCTTATGCCCTGCCATCCGCTCATAATCAAATATCTGTCGGATCGCTTCATCATGCCGCGTTACTTCCATATGTTCAAATCGGTTGGCTCCACACCAGACCCCGATCATAAACTGCTCGACCAATTGCTCAGGGTCATATCCCCGGTTTGATCCCTTTAACGGTAATCCCGCCCCTTGAAGTGCTTCTCGAAAACCTGCCTTCTTCAATAGCCGACTCATTAGCGATAGCCCGCCCCACGGTGTTATCTCCTTATCCGTAAAACTCAACTGAAGGTCTTTTGCCATGTATGTTTCCCTTACTGCTTTATTCGACCCTATGCTGCCTCAGCCGTCTCATATTCTATCCTCTTTTCAAGGGGTTATGCTCTATATCCCCTAATGACGGCCATTAGACATCTTTGTCTAACGGACATTCTGGGTTTAACCCAGATTGTCCATTAGAGATGCGATGGGAATATAGCGGGCAGATCAAAAGCCCGTGATTTATCCCAAAGCCCTGTAAACCATTCACGTCTTCGCATTGCCAGAGATAGTTTAAGAACTCTGGCATTTCCATTTTTTGTCAGGTATCCGCCGACAGCAAAAACCTTATACCGTAGCGTTTTCAATGTAGGCTGAACCTTGCTGCCCAAAACGACCTGTCGGAACAGACTCATCAGGTTATAGGCCAACATAACAAAGTTCATCGTCGCCTCTGTAGCGCTGAAGTTATTTACGTTGAAACTATCCGCTCCAAAATCATATTTCAGTTCCTTGATACGGTTTTCTGCATCGGCTCTCATTCTGTAGATTTTCCAAACCAATGCTGCCGGCAGATCCAGACTTGTTACAAAACATCCATACCGATACTGCTGATACTCGGCATCAGCAGCAAAAAGCTTCAGGATTTTGCCGGTTGCCTTTGGTCTGCGCGTGATCAACTGCCTTACCATGACCATCCTTCGTGCTTTGCCCCATCCCGGACTCTCATATTCTATAGAGGAAACATCTATGCCGTCATCGAGTGCCTGCCATTGCCGGTGTCCGGCCAGCATCCTTTGCAATGTCCGATGCAGTCGAACTGCAATGATATAGGGTATCGGCCTCTCAGCGTTCTCAAGCTGCTCAATGACCTGTTTGCTGAAAAACCCGCTGTCAGCTCTCAATAATCCTATCTTCTTGCCGGAGAGCTTCTCAAGGGTATCACTGAGAAAACCATGAAAGTTATTCGCTGTATGTGCATCTCCTGACCTGAGCCAGCAGTTGGCTACCATACGGCAATCTGCCACAAATGCCAACAACGGATGATGCGAGTTGCGTCCCGGCTTTTGTGGATTATAACCGCGTCGTGCCCCCTCCTGATTCCCATAACGACTCATTACCGTCGAGTCCATATCCAGCGTGAAGTTGTCAAACTGTAATTGCTCATAAAACCACCGATACAACTTGCCAAATACCCGCTGGTTTATCCCCTGTGTGTACTTGCCAAAATGCCTTGCAAATGCCTTATGCCCTGCCATCCGCTCATAATCAAATATCTGTCGGATCGCTTCATCATGCCGCGTTACTTCCATATGTTCAAATCGGTTGGCTCCACACCAGACCCCGATCATAAACTGCTCGACCAATTGCTCAGGGTCATATCCCCGGTTTGATCCCTTTAACGGTAATCCCGCCCCTTGAAGTGCTTCTCGAAAACCTGCCTTCTTCAATAGCCGACTCATTAGCGATAGCCCGCCCCACGGTGTTATCTCCTTATCCGTAAAACTCAACTGAAGGTCTTTTGCCATGTATGTTTCCCTTACTGCTTTATTCGACCCTATGCTGCCTCAGCCGTCTCATATTCTATCCTCTTTTCAAGGGGTTATGCTCTATATCCCCTAATGACGGCCATTAGACATCTTTGTCTAACGGACATTCTGGGTTTAAATTGCGAGGAGTTGAATGTGGACGGCGCATCATGAGAATACGCTCTGCTTGAAAAGTTTTTCTCCTTTGCAGTAATATTCATGGTCATGCAAAAACTCATCAAAAACCTGATACAGAAAAACAATTCCAAGATAATTCTCGTTGTCCTCGATGGTCTCGGTGGCCTGCCGGTCAACGGCAAGACAGAGCTCGAAGCAGCTTCCACACCGAATCTCGACAAACTCGCGCGGGAATCAGCCTGCGGTCTGCATATTCCGGTTGATATCGGTATCACACCCGGCAGCGGTCCCGGCCATTTCGCCCTCTTCGGCTATGATCCGGTAGAGTGCCAGATAGGGAGGGGGATCCTTGAGGCCCTCGGTCTAAGGCTCGATGTGAGAAAGACCGACGTAACAGTCAGATGCAACTACGCGACGATCAGGGACGGTCTGATTATTGACAGAAGGGCGGGCAGGATACCCACTGACCAGAGCAGAAAACTCACGGAGAAACTCCAGGCCGCGATAAAAAAGATCGATGATGCTGAACTGATCTTCGCGCCGGGCATGGAACACCGGTTCGCGGTCATGCTCCGTTTTCCTGAACCGCTTGAGAAAGACGCTGCTGCGATCAATGATACGGACCCCCAGCTCGAAGGAAAACCGCCGTTACCCCCTTCACCGCTCACAAAGAGTGCTGAACGGGTATCGCGGGTAGCGGAAAAATTAATCAATGCTGTCCATGAAGTCCTGAAAAACGAAGAAAAGGCGAATTACATCTTGATGCGCGGTTTTTCCGTCAAACCTGATCTGCCGACCTTCCAGGAGGCGTTCGGGCTGAAGGCGATCGCTATCGCGACGTATCCGATGTACGGAGGACTCGCAAAGCTCGTTGATATGGACACCCCTGCGGTCAGCGGCACTGTTTCAGACGAAATAGATTTCCTCAGGAAAAACTATAACGACTATGACTTTTTCTTCCTCCATGTGAAAAAAATCGACTCCTATGGTGAAGACGGCAATTTTGCTGAAAAGGCCGCAAGGATCAGTGAATTCGATGCACTGCTGCCCCAAATCCTCGATCTGAAGCCGGATGTACTGATCATAACAGGCGACCATTCCACCCCTGCCGTAATGAAGGGCCACAGCTGGCACCCGGTGCCGTTCCTGCTGAAATCTCCTTATGTGCTCGGAGGACTCTGCAATGCCTTCAGTGAAAGAGAATGCTTCAAGGGTGAACTGGGGCTCCTCCAGACAGTAAAACTCATGCCTCTTGCGCTTGCACACGCAAAAAGACTGAAAAAGTTTGGCGCTTGACCCATAATATTCATACGTTATGTTGAGAATAAGGCAGGGTAAAGTATTCAGGCTCATTCTCACTGCGTTCCGAGGCTTTTGCCTCTTGATTCCCAAAAAACAAACTGTCAGTAATATCGGCAAAAAAATCCGCTTGCATACTCCACCCCGCCTCATTCCGATTTACCTTGTCCAGAATATTATGAGTTATGTGGCATAAGCCTGCGGGGGTCAGGGATTTGGGATCAGTTGCTCAGAAGAAAGACCTTTCCCCAATGCCTGACATCCAATCCCTTATCGATACCCACTGTCATCTGGATATGAAGCAATTCGATGATGACCGTGAAGAGGTAATTAAACGCGCAAAGGCAGCTGGTCTTGAAGCGATGATAACTGTCGGCTCCGATCTTGAGGGCACGATAAAGGCGGTAAAGCTCGCGGAAGGACATGAGGGCGTCTTCGCTTCCATAGGCATCCATCCGCATGACGCAAAGGATTTTTCTGATGATATCCATCAGAGGCTGAGGGAATGGTCAGCCCTCAGGAAAGTGGTTGCTATCGGCGAGACCGGCCTTGACTATCATTACGACCATTCTCCCCGCGATATTCAAAAAAAGGTATTCGAAAAACACCTCCTGCTTTCAGGAGAAACCGGCCTGCCCGTTATCATCCACAGCAGGGAAGCCAAGGATGATACCCTCGGGATACTGCGCAAATCAGGGGTAAACAGGGGAGTGCTCCATTGTTTTTCCGGGGACAGGGACATGGCTGAGCAGGTCATGTCCATGGGGTTTTATATATCCCTTGCGGGACCGGTAACCTTCAAAAAAGCGAAAGAGCTGAAAGAGATCGCGATGATTATACCTGATGATTATCTCCTTGTCGAGACCGACGCGCCGTACCTTTCCCCTGAGCCGTTCAGGGGAAAGCGCAATGAGCCGGCATATATCATTCATACCTTAAAGCATATTGCCGAACTGCGGGGAGTGGGAACAGAGGACATGGCCCGGATCACCACCCTGAACGCGAAACGCCTCTTCGGTGTCGGCACGCTGCCGGAACACGCTGCAATAGCATACCGGATAAGGGAAAGCCTCTATCTCAATATCACCAACCGCTGCACGAACAAGTGCACCTTCTGTGTGAAATTCCGCTCGGACTTTGTGAAAGGACATCTGCTCAGACTTGAACGCGAGCCATCTGAAGAAGAGATCAGGGAGGCGATCGGAGACCCGAAAAAATTCAGTGAGATCGTATTCTGCGGTTATGGGGAACCTCTTCAGCGTCTTGAGACCGTAAAAAACATCTCCCGGTGGATCAAAGAACAGGGGGGGCGCGTGAGGATCAACACCAATGGGCATGCGAACCTGATTCACAAAAAGAATGTCCTTCCTGAACTGGCAGGGCTTGTAGACAGCATCTCAATCAGTCTTGACGCCCATAATGAAGAGACGTACAACGCGATCTGCAAGCCGGTCTATAAAAACGCTTACCCCGCGATCCTGGAGTTTACCAGGGAGGCAAAAAAAGTCATTCCCGATGTCCAGGTGACGGTCGTAACCATGGAAGGCGTGGATATAGAACAATGCAGGACAATCGCCCGGGAACTCGGGGTACCCCTGAGGATCAGGGAACTTGACGTTGTAGGTTAAAAGGCTGCTGTAAAAAATGTTTTTATTTATTTTTTCGTCATTCCCGTGGAAACGGGAATCCAGTGTTTAAATAATTCTGGATACCACCTTCGCGGGTATGACACTAACAGTACTCATCATGAGACTCTTTCAACAGCCTTTTAATCTTATAGTTGCAAAATATATCGACTCCTAATCTGCCGATTCTATGGCATTTTTCAGCTTGTTTGACTTCAGCATTCTTTGCGACACCAGGTTAATCACGAACCCATTTCATGAAGGCGTCAACAACAGTCGGGTCAAACTGCGTGCCCGCAGCTGACGATCTCTTTCACTGCGTCTTCTTTCGAATGTTTCGGTCTGTAGGGCCTGTCGGAAGTAAGCGCGTCAAAGGCGTCCGCTACCGCGAGTATCCTTGCCATAAGCGGGATCTCTTCGCGCTTCAAGCCGAAAATCCCTCTGCGGCCGTCCCAGTGTTCATGGTGATATTTTATTCCGTGGACCACGTCCTTAAACTGTTTCAGGTCATTGAGGATTTCAGCGCCTACTTCGGGATGTTTTTTTATTTCAATCCATTCGCTCTCAGTCAATGCGGAATCCTTGTTCAGTATTTCCTTTGGAGTAGCGATCTTGCCGATATCATGCAGGAGCGAGCATATCTTGAGCTTCTCCAGGATATCTCCTTCGATGCCCATGACCCTTCCGATCCCCAGGGCGTACTCTGTTACACGCTCAGTATGACCGGCTGTCCAGTAAGACGTCGCCTCCAGTGCCTTGATCAGACATTTTATCGCGCCGACGAGCAGCGCTTCGAGTTCCGAGTACAGGAAGGCATTTTCTATCGCCAATCCTGCCTGGCTTGAAATCGCCATAAGCAATTTAGAGTCGTTCGAGAAAAATTCTTCGTTCAGCTCTTTATCAGCAATAACTATCGCGCCGAACTCCTTTGCCTTGCCCAAAATCGGACATACCATCAACGAATCGATATGAGGGACATAGTCCCTCAGGGCAGTTTCTTTAATCCTGCTGACGCTGGAGGGTTTTTTCGCCTGGATCGCGCTCCAGATAATATTGTTGTCCTTCACAAACCGTCGCTTGCCGTCCCAAGCCCCCTTATACGCAACAGTATACAGTTCTTCACCTTTCTCATCGAGAAAGAGGACGGCCGCTGTCTTCACCCCGAGTGTAGCGATCGCTTCATCGACAATCCCCGAGCATATCCCCTCAATGCTGAGCGTTGAATAAATCTCCGAAACACGGTAGAGCAGGGACAGTTCTTCATAGACATTGGCAAGTTCCTGGACGGTCAGAGACAGGTCGTTCTGGAGATTACTCATTCCCTATCGTTTCCCGTATCATATTGAGAAGCAGTTTAGGACTGAATGGCTTTGTGATATATCTCGTCACACCGCACTGCAGGCCAAGCTGCTCGTCCGCGTCCTGTCCCCTCGCCGTAAGCATAAAGATGGGGATGTGCGATGTTTCAGGATCATTCTTGATCAGTTTACAGAGTTCGATCCCGCTCAGTTCAGGCATCATCCAGTCAAGTATCACCAGATGGGGATCTTCTTTTTTTATGACCTCCAGCGCATGGATGCTCTCTCTGAGCGTTACCGCATTAATCTTCGCCTTTTTCAGCATGTCTTCTATCATCATAAGGATGAACGGCTCGTCATCGATAACTATTACTCTGCTCACTTTGCCTCCCGGTAAAGGATCTGCTGAAATCATGTCTCCTGAACACCTGTCCCCTCTGAATGTTACTTCTATAATACCTATTTTATCGAAAAATGTTAATGAATCATTTCTTTAAATGGACAGCGAGCGTATTCCCCGTAATCTCGCTCTCGGGGTTAGCGAGCGAATAGAAATAGAATAAATTCCTTGCATTAGATTCCCTGCGGTCGCTGCCGCAGGGTAGATCAATTTCCTGAGTTTTAGCAATCCCGAAAAGCTAACCTTGAAGCAGAAAGGGAAGCGAAGAAGTGGCATCTTGCCCGAAGCATTTTTTTGAAAAAAAAAGAGATTGTTTAGTCCATGAAAATACCCCATGCGAAAAAAGTTTTTTCATAGTAGTCTGTGAAACTTAAAAGGCAGAGCAAAACAGTGCGACTGCGTCACCATTTGATCATATCTCCCCTGGTAATGGTCACCTGGGTTGAGACACGGGGGGCGTTGGCCAGATGCCACACCGTATACTGTTCCGCGTACAGGCTGTCTGCTGACAGGCAATTTACAGAGAGCCGGATACGATAATAGTCCGCACTATTCTTCTCTTATAAAAACCTGACCGGATCTTCACTGTTCGCCTGTAAACCGAAACCAAAATATTCCACATTTCGTCTCCAGCAGTTCTATTCAGATTACCGTCACGCTGCTCGCCTGAGGGCCCTTAACGCCCATCTCCTCGGCAAAACGCACCTTCATGCCGACTTTCAACTTGTTGAAGTCTTTGTTCACGACGCTGTTCTCATGAAAATAAACCTCGAGTCCGTCCTGCTTTGTGATAAAACCATACCCTTGCTCGGGGAAAAGGGAGGTTATCTTTGCAACAGGCGGCTCTTCATGGTGCTTCACGTCCAGTCGCTGCTGACTGGCGAAGTCCTCCAGTTTCCTGCGAGCTGCCTGGAAGGCGTCCCGAATGGCAACATAGAGGTCCTTGTCCAGGTCCCTTTTCACCATAAGCTCGCTGCCGGGAACAGTCAAATAAATATGTACGTTATAGAGTTTTCCCTCGTGCTGATGCCTTTTAGGGGATTCCAGCACCACCCTGCACCGCATGATCCGGTCATAATATTTGTCCAGCTTTTCGGCCTTTGCTTCAATGTCTGCCCTGATCGCATCAGTGACTTCGATATCGCGTGCAGTGATCTGTAATCCTATTTCCATAACCTACCTCCATCAAATTTCCTGTTTTCCCTATGCCTTTGACAGGCGGCCTGTTCCTGAAGCGTAAAGGTCTGACCGGCTTACATGCGATCCTCCCTTCCTGAAGACCTATGCTGAATACGATGTAACAGTACGATTATGAAACTTACCCTGTGCCCTCCTCCTGTCTCCATCTCAAAAGAGGTCAGTATAATGCTTCCCTACTTACATACTTACCATCAAATCACACTCATGTCCATTAAAAAATGGGAATAATAAAATAGAAATGCAGGCACGGTCGTATCTTAAGAGGATCTAACAAGGAAGTGTCTGAGCACACGCCGGGACGAGGCCGGGAAACACCCGGCCTTTGGTCCCCGTCGTTCCTGTGGCGTTTATACAGCCATAACGGACTTTATCTCAGGGACACTTTTTTTCAGTTCAGCCTCAATGCCATTTTTCAGGGTCATCGTAGACATGGGACATGTCCCGCACGCCCCTACGAGTTTTACCTTGACAACATTGTCCTCTGTGATATCCACAAGCTGGACATCACCTCCGTCCCTCTGGAGAAAAGGCCTTACCCTGTCGATTACGTCCTGAATAACTTTCCTGTCAAGCATGGGAAACCTCCTTATGCGCTGCCATCGATGATTATGCTTATATTATATCCTATCATGCAGTCTCCGGGAATGATTAAAATCATATTGTTCAAAGTCATAGAAGGCCATCCTGCTCTTTGCCATAACTAAAAGTCTTCTGCTATGCTTGACAGAGTGTTCCTTGTGGCAGAAAACAGATCTGTTGCAGGTTTTTTTCAATTCGCGGACAAAGGGAGTCGTCCAGATGCTCTATTATGAATTCACAATCTGCGCGTCGGATGAGTCGCGTGAAGCGATCATAAACAGGCTGGCAGAGATGGGCTCGACCGGTTTTCTTGAAAAGGACGGGAAAATCCTCGCCTACTTCGAGGAGAAAGCCGATCTTCCCGGGATCTGTGACAACCTCTCCCGGTTCGTGGATGTCCTCAGATCATCAGGGCTTGATCCGGCCTTTTCCTTTGAATATTCCATTCTCCCGGAGAAAGACTGGAACGAGAACTGGAAGAAGAATTTCGTTCCTATCGATGTTGGAGAAAACCTTACGATCATCCCTTCATGGCTGAAAAAAGAGACTGAAAGGATTCCTGTTATCATTGATCCGGGCATGGTCTTCGGCACCGGATACCACGAAACCTCTCAGACATGCCTTGTCCTCATAGAAAAGATATCCAAAGGAGAACAAAAAGAGAGCTGCCTCGACATTGGCACCGGCACCGGTATCCTCGCGATCGGCGCTGCGAGACTCGGGTTCAGAAAGGTTACGGCAATCGATATCGACCCGATGGCGATAGACGCTGCAAAGAGGAACATTGAGGAAAACAGACTCACAAACGTGGTGGTACAGGAAGGAGACATTTTTTCCGTTGACGGGCAATTCGATCTCATACTCGCGAACCTTCTTTCCGGCATACTGGTTGATATCGCTCCTGATATCTGCTCCAGGTTGAGGCCTCAAGGAAAGGCGGTCCTCTCCGGAATGCTCACCGGACAGGAGGACGAGGTCATAGAGGCATACGAAAAACAGAGACTCACCCTCGCGGAGACCATCATCAGCGGGAAATGGGTAACACTGGTATTCTCACTTTAATCACATGACCACATACGCTTCTTCTCCTCCATCTGATTCAGCCGCCGGGGCCTTGCAATACAGGGGCATACATACTATCATGTAAATATCCTGCTTTCCTTATGATGAGGGGATATGAAAAAACCGCTAAAGATAGTGATCATCGCCGTCGCCATACTGCTGGGGGTATTGAGCGGTATTTCCCTGTTCCTGCGATCTTACCTCACCGATGAAAGGATACGGACCCTCGTCACAGAGGTTGCCGAAAAATCTTTGGACCGCGAAGTAATCCTCGGCGATATAAAGGTTGGTCTTTTTAAGGGTATAAGCGTCAAAGACCTGGAGATCAGGGAAAAAGACTCTGACCAGGCTTTCATTCGGACAAAAGAATTTATACTCAGATATCAGTTTTTCCCACTGCTCACCAAGAGGCTCATCATCGACGAATTACGCATAGTCGAACCGGAGGTACGTCTGAACAAAAATCCTGACGGCTCCTATAATTTCTCGGATATCGCAAAGACCGGCGAGACACCTGAACAGAAAGAGCGGAAAGCAGGACCTCCGGGTCTTCCGGTATCCCTCAATATTAAAACCATAACAATCAGGAACGCAAAACTCAGCTACGCGAACCCGTCAGGGAAACCGAAAAAGGCCGAGCTTGTCCTGAATGCGAAACTGGGGATGAGCGGCATTTCTTCAAATAAACTTGCGTCGGAGGGAAAATTCGAGATCACTGTCCTGCTGAGAGACGGAGAGCAGCCAATAAAAAATATATCCTCAGACATCAAATACAAAGTCGATGTTGATATGTCATCCCGGCATGTAACCTTACATTCACTCGATGCGGATATCATGAAGATACCATTAAGCGCACAGGGCACTTTTGACTATCATAAAGAACACCCTGAACTGAATATCGGCATCCGGAGCAGTTTCCTTGATCTTGACAGGCTCTTTGTTTCTGTTCCCCCTTCCCAAAAACCGCGGCAAATTGCCGAGTCAGGAAGTGCTGAAAAAGAATTCGGTCCGATGAATCTGAAACTGAAAATCAGCGCCTCACTGGAGGTCGACAAAGCCAGATACAAGGGGATAGAGATCACCAGCTTCAAGTCCCGTTGTGAGCTGAAAGACAACATCTTCAGAATAACAGACATGCGCGGTAATTCCCTGAGCGGAGACTTCGCGCTTCAGGCAACGGTGGATCTTAACCAGCAAGGGACCCGGTACAACATGAATGCCGACCTGAACAGCATCAGACTCGAGGAACTTGTCAATGCCTTTGCTCCAAAGGCCAAAGGCAAGCTTTTCGGAAGCCTCTACGGAAAGGCGGAGTTCTCAGGGACCGGTACACTGCCGGCAAACAGAAAGCGCAATCTCAAGGGAAAAGGCAGCTTTCTGATAAAAGACGGCGTCATAAAGAACGCTGAGGTAAGCACCGGGCTTCTCACCATCCTCGGCCTGCAGGACCTGCGGGAGATCCAGATTCAGAAGGCTGACGGCAGATTCACAGTCGCTGACAGGCTGATGCACCTCAGCAGCCTGATCAGCAGCAAAGACCTGATTCTCGATGAGAAAGGGACAATCGGCTTTGATGAGAGCCTCGACATCGGCATTGTTGCAAAAGTTTCGGAGAAACTTACCCCAAGGCTCGTCAGCCAATCAGCGATATCCCACTTTCTTTTTAAAGAAAAGGGCTGGACCAGCGTCCCCCTGAGGGTCAGCGGCACAATCTCAAAGCCCTCTTATACGATTGACCCTAAGGCAGTAGGGAAAAGAGCAGTTGAGAACATACCGAAAAAGATCGGCGAAGGGCTCTTCAAGGGTCTGTTCGGCAAATAAGTCACCATCATCATTTATTATTATATGATCTGTCCAGCACCGCTCTCACTTCCCTCAGGAGTTTATTGGGAGAGAACGGCTTTGAGATAAGTTTTATTCCTTCTTTGAGTATGCCCGATTTATGGATGATATTTGCCGTATAACCACTCATAAAGAGTGCCTTTATATCAGGTCGCTCTGTTCTGATCTTATCATACACATCTTTCCCTGTCTTTTTGGGCATAATGACATCAAGGACCATGAGGTCCACAGAGCCGGAATGGGCGGTGAACTGCTCTAGCGCGTGGTCTCCGTCCACTGCCTCTATTACTCTATAGCCGTTCTCTTCAAGGACATTTTTTGAGAGCCTCCTTAAAACCGGATCATCCTCTGCAAGCAATATGGTCTCCGTGCCCCCTGAGACAGGGGCAAGTGCGTGCGCGGGTGCGGCTTTCAGTGCCTCAGCCTCCACATCCACAACAGGGAGATATATCCTGAAGGTCGTGCCTCTTTCTTTTTCACTGTATACGTTGATGTAGCCATTGTGCTGCCTTATTATTCCATACACTATCGAGAGTCCAAGTCCTGTGCCTTTACCGACTTCCTTTGTCGTATAGAAAGGTTCAAATAATTTTTCTTTTGTCACTTCATCCATTCCCGTTCCCGTGTCTGCTACAGATAAAAGCATGTACTTCCCCGGGGTATACAGGGCATGCGCCCTGGCATAGTCCTCATCGAGTTCCACCAGTTCAGTATCGATCATCATGATTCCGCCCTGCGGCATCGCATCCTTCGCGTTCGTGCATAAATTCATCAAAACCTGTTCGAGCTGGCCTGCATCAGCCATGACAGTAGCCTCATGAGAAGCGACAAATAATTTAATATCGATATGCTCACCAATAGTCCTCGTCAGAATATTTTTCACGTTCTTTAAAATATCGCCGAGGCGTACCGGTTTCAGATCGACTATCTGTTTCCTGCTAAAGGCAAGGAGGCTCTGGGTCAGGTCGGCAGCCTTTTCCGCTGCAGCCAGTATCTGTGTTACATGTTCATTTAAGAAGGCATCTTCGATAATCTCACTCTGCAGAAGACTGCCATAGCCCATAATCGCCGTAAGAATATTGTTAAAATCATGCGCGATTCCGCCCGTAAGCTGGCCGATGGCCTCCATCTTCTGCGCATGCATGAGTTGGGTCTCAAGCATCTTCTTCTCTGTTATGTCTCGTAATACCGCATCGGTCATCAGAAAGTTCCCGTTATCATCGTACATGACCTTTGTTTTCATAAATATGGGTATGCGCCTGCCGTCTTTGGCGAGCAGGGTCAGCTCACCCTCGAAAACGCCCTGCTTTTTAAGTAATTCAAATTTCTGCATGCAGGCATCTCTTTCATCCGGGGAAATGATCTTTACAAATGACTGCCCGATAATCTCATCATACCCGTACCCCAGTGTCTCTGCCTCAGTCTTGTTGCAGATGATTATCTTTCCGTCTTTATCAACTGAATGCATCATGTCGGGCGCGTCATCATAGAGCTTTCTGTATTGTTCCTTTAATGCTTCCATCCGTTTTTCGAGTTTGACCTTGTCTGTAACATCAATCAGTGTCTCTATGGCCGAGACAATAATCCCGGACTCGTCCTTGATAGGATAAGCGTTCGTTTCTATGTAGATCGGATTGTTCTCGTTGTCATAATGGGTATGGAGAGATCTGTAGTGGAGTCCTGTCTCGAAACATTGTTTTACCGTGCATTCACAGCCGTCGCTCTTTGCATAACAGGGCTCATTGAAATGGTGCGATATTTCATAGCAATGTTTGCCGATAATACTTTCACAGGGCATCTTTACCTGTTCGCAATACTGCTTGTTTGCTGAAAGCACCCTGAAGTCCCTGTCTATGACAACCAGACCCTCGCCTATGCCGTCAAGCACGCTGGAAAGGAATGCCTGTGAGCTTTTCAGCTTGTTCTCCACCCTTTCCCTCTCTTCTGCCATTTCGTTAAAAGACCCTGCCAGGACATGTAATTCATCATTACCTGATACATGCAGCTTATATTTCAGGTTGCCGCGCTTTATTTCTTTCAGCCCTGTTAACAGATTAGATATATTTCCTGATATCTGCCGGGCAAAAAGTGCTGACAGTATCAGTACCAGGAGGCTGACAAGGAGTATTACGATAATATAGTGTCTCCCGAAGAGGCTGGCTTCGCGGTAAACCTTATCTGTCGGAATACTGACAAGAACTTTCCAGCCTGCCTTTGTCATTGGTGAAAATCCATAAAGGCGTTGGATGCCGTCCGTACCAATGTATTCGGAATTTCCCCTTGTCTGCACCAGCGCCTGTTTTACAGCAGGCATCTCCCGAATATTTCTGCCGATTAGATCTTTATTGACTGTGTGCACAATGACATTGCCATGCATATCTACGACAGTAATATGAGATTTCTCCGGGAGTGACCCAGGTTTTGTTCAGGTAGTCCCCCATCTTTAAAAGATTTAAGGATATCCCCAAAACCCCAACCTGTCGCTGGTGACTGTCGAACAGGGGAGTAGCAACCAAAGCAGAAGGAATGTGAAACAGTTTGGAGATATTCAGGCCATTCATTACAGACATTCTCTTGCTCGCTTCCTGAAACCATGACAAATCAATGCTATTGAGTTGCCTGATATCAGGAGAAGGAACAGCACTGCCATAGGTCTTTCCATTCATATCAGCGGCAATTATATTTACACAATTCGGACACAGAGAGAGGGCTCCGGCAAAAAGTCTGTCGCACTCTCTTGAATTCTTTGCGATTACAGCAGGTTCTTTGGAGAGCATTTCACTCAGAGCAAATATTTCCTCTATCTGCCTGTCAAGATTTGCAGCCATGATTGTAGCATGTTCCAGGTTGCGGGACTTTATCTCTGTCCTTGCATTATTGATTAATTCAAAATAATGATGTATGGAAAGGGCAATGAACGGTATAAAGATTATGAGGATAATCGCCGTGATTTTATACTTGATTGAGACTCTCATATCCCATTCCTCTCAGTTGATAAATCTGGCTCTCAGACGCAGCCATCCAAAAAATCCCTCGTTTCACCGAATAAACTAATCATACGCAATACTGAAAGGCAAATACTTTCTTAGAAGCTTTTTTAATATGATAATCACATTTTTTATTTTATATTCATTTAAATATAAAAATAAGTCAAGGACAGATTACAAGGAGACTGGAAAAATACTTGTCTGATAAATGAGATGCTAAATTTGCTGTATTCGCAACAAATTGTCTATAACGACAATCTATTTCTCAAAAAGTTTTTTGTACTCCCCGTACCCTTCCTTTTCGAAGTCCTCCTTCGGGATAAAACGGAGGGCGGCTGAGTTCATGCAATATCTGAGTCCTGTTGGTTTCGGCCCATCAGGAAAGACATGTCCAAGATGAGAGTCGGCGTGCCTGCTCCTCACCTCTGTCCTGGTTGAAAACCAGCTTTTGTCTTCACGTTCAACGATATTGGCAGGCTCAAGCGGCTTTGAGAAGCTTGGCCAGCCTGTGCCGGAATCATACTTATCGAGAGAGCTGAAGAGCGGCTCGCCGGAGACAATATCCACGTAGATCCCTTCCCTCTTGTTATCTGCGTATTCATTGTCAAAAGCCCTTTCTGTACCGTTTTCCTGGGTGACCTTGTACTGTAAGGGTGTCAGCCGCATTTTCAATTCTTCTTTTGACGGTTTTGTATATTTTTTCTTTTCCTGCGCTGCTTCTTTCATCTCTGCCCTGCCCTCCCATATCTTTTTCAGATACTGATCCCGACCTGAGTTGAATCGATAGAGTTTGTACCTGATAGGGTTCTTCTTGTAGTAATCCTGGTGATACTCTTCTGCAGGATAAAAACGGGTTACAGGCCTGATCTCAGTAACAACAGGTTTGCTGTATATGCCTGACTTTCCCAGTCTCTCTTTTGAAGCCTCTGCAAGTCTTTTCTGCTCCTCTGAAAGATAGAATATCGCGCTCCTGTAAGAAGTGCCACGGTCCACAAACTGTCCTCCAGAATCTGTCGGGTCGATCTGCCGCCAGAAAACATCCAGGAGTTTTTCATAAGAAACCCTTGAGGGATCATAAATAACCTCAACCGCCTCGAGATGAGCGGTCGTGCCCGAAGAAACCTCTTCATAGGTGGGATTGTCCTTCTGTCCGCCGGTATAGCCGGAGATGACCTCTTTCACCCCGTCGATCTTCTCGAACGGAGGCTCCATGCACCAAAAGCAACCTCCTGCAAAAACAGCTTTTTCCAGACCCTTGCCTGCTGCTTCAGTCTTTCTATCAGTATCCTTTGAGATCATAAAGTACCCCGCAATCAATAGCCCTGTTACGCATACTATTATTATCTTTTTCATGGATGTATGATATCCCGTTTTCTTGAAGAAATTATGAAGTATGCATGTCACCGATATCTGTTTCCGGTGTTTCTCCCCTGCCCTTGCAATTCAGAGAGTAAATCAGCAGTCAGACGTCAGCATTCAGCCTGAACTGGAAGGAAGTCCCCCCTTAGGTGTCAACCCTGTACCCCAGTTTCTCTATATTTTCCCGTGCTATCTGCTCTACACGGTCCTCGCCAATCCTGCTTTCATCAAAGGTTATGGCTACCCTTCCCCCTTCTGCCTCTACAGTTTCGATGCCCTCCATATTCTGCATAAACCGCATAATCGCCAGAGAACATTCTGCACAGAACTCTTTCTGCACCTGTATGAATATCTTTTTCATTGGCTTCTCCCGTGTTCGGATTTTGAATTATTATCTCACAGAAAAAACAGGTTATCAATAATCTCCGACTAAAAAACCTTATCTCTGTTTTTTCAACAACGGCAGGGCAACCTCTCTGAGTACCTCCATGGGACCACAATCCTTTACCCTCTTCAACTGCTCTTCGTTCCTCACCAGAAGTGCTCCGGCAAAGCCGAGTGAGTTGACAGAGATGGCAGCAAAGAACTCGCGGGACCGCGGGACAAGGAGCATCCAGTCCCGTGTAACAAGCAAGGCATAAGGGCCTGACTGTCTCTGTCCATTTTTGTCCGGAGAAGTCATGCCGAGCTTTCGAAGCATGGCACAGTATAACTGAAAGGACTCTTCTGCTATCACGGCATCCGTCTTCGAAGCACGGGGTCCGGCCTGGGCAAAGACATGAAGAAAGGGAAAGCCCGGCGCAGTGCCAAGAACGCCTTTGAACTCAGCTTCCGCAAGAAGGGGTTCTATAGGGACCTGCGGACCTTCCGGCGCCAGCGGAAGGGGGACTATCTGGAGGTGCTTGTGCCTCTGGCTGGCTCCGGCAACTTCTCCTGCGTTATAGAATCCAAGGCAGGGATATTCTGCGATGCAGCTCCAAAGCGCCTGAAAATCAGCAGGCGTAAGAAGGGTCTCCTGTTCCTCAAAGTCACGGGTGATGATGAGCAGATGGTGCTTTACAACATTGAACTTATTGAGAACCGCCACGTGTGTCCCGGAGACGTCCGCAACGAAGAGGTTTTTCTCGTATGGAAGGAAGGGGTTCACCTCTCTGCCTGTTGCAGTTGCCTCCTTTTTCTGCAGTTCCTTCGCCGCATCCTTCCGATGCAGACCGGACAGCATCCTGACAAAAAAACGTACACCGGCGTCTTCAATAAATTCGTGTTCGGTCAGAACAGGAAGAAGAGCTCCGGAACAGAGCGCCTGTTCAGTGACCCGCACGACCTGCTGCCACAACATTCCTTTTTGAAATACCATGTAAAGAAGATAACACACCCGCCTTAAAACCTCAAAAATCTTCCGTCATTGAGCGCTATTTTATCTTGCGGTAATACTCGGAGTGACATTGCCTGTTGTCAGAACGTCTGGTGAAATCAGTCTTTTTTCGTGGAAAGATGGCATTACCGATGAACTGTTACATGAAATTCCTTGAAACAGAATGAAAATAAGTATAAAATCCCTTTATGAAAAAAATATTACTGCCCAAGGACCTTTGGTCGTCTCTTCATACGGAAAAAGCTTTCCTCAACAGGGCAGACTTCAAAGTCTTTACCGCTGCGTCAACCGAAGATATTGTAAGAATTCACAGAAGCGAACAGCTGGATCTCATTGTCATGCACCTTGATATGAATGGGAGCAGCGCCGAAGACATCTGTACTGCTATAAGAAAAGATGATCTCCTGAAGAGGGTTTCTATCCTGATTATCTGCGTCAACACGAAGATAAATCTCGACCGGGTCCAGATCTGCAGGGCGAATGCGTATCTTACCAAACCCATACATCATGAGCAACTGATGCAGAAAATAAGCCAGTTGCTCACCATCTCTGATCGTCAGGCTTACAGGGTCCTCCTCAAGGTCAGGGTAAACAGCAAGATAAAGACTGATCCTTTTTTCTGTTCTTCCTATAATATCAGCACCACCGGGATGCTGATAGAAACAGAAAAGGTCCTTAAAAAAGGGGATGTCATCTCCTGTTCTTTTTTTCTTCCGAACTCTGACCCGATCACTACGGACGCGGAGATCGTCCGGACTGTGAATACCCGGAATGGCATCTGTCAGTACGGCATTTATTTTATCAATCTCAGTCCTCGTTGCAGAGCCGAGATAGAGAAATTTATCAAACGGAGATCCGCCAAACCATAATAATCCGACTCTTCCGGGACAGCATTCTGCCTCCCGTTCGGATGGACTGTCCCAGAGCAGGCTGTTTCAAAGGGCTCGCATCACTTCTCAGCTGGAAAGTCTTTACCGGTGAATATTTTCATCTAACCAGGGAGAACGTTATGGTAAACTAAACGCTATTCACTCTCATCCTGAGCCGAATAGTGAGTTGGAGTACAATCTTTTATCATTGAGAAAGAGCTGTTCAAACCATATGAAATACAACAGTTATTTATACGCGCTTTACCTTTCATTCTATTCAAGGCCGTTCTATCAGAATGTCGCAAGAGGCTGGAAAGGCCTCTGCTTCGGCTACCTTCTGTTTATTCTATGCCTGTTCTGGATTCCCGAAATGTCCCGGACACAATCGGAAGTATCCGGGTTCCTGTCCGCTGAAGCTCCGAAATATATAAGGCAGGTACCGGTAATCACAATTTCTCAGGGAACGGTGTCATTGAAGGAGCAGGTACCGTATTACATTAATGTGCCTGAGAAAAACACCCCTTTTGCTATTATTGATCCTTCCGGACAGATAGCCTCCCTGGAGAAAACCAGCGCATCCTTATTGCTGACACGCACGCAGCTCATCGTAAAGAACAGCCCGTCAGGGCAGCGCACATTCGATTTAAAAGGGATTGCAGACCTTACCATCAATCAGAAAATGCTCTTTGACTGGATAGAGACCTTTATCGCAATCTTCCCGATCGTCCTGTTTCCTTTTGTCCTGTTCTTTTCTTTTCTCTCTCATGTTTTGCAGGTCCTTCTGAGTGCAGGAATCGGGACCCTCTTTGCGAAAAAGTTTCAGACAGCCCTTGATTATAAGGCGTTAATACGCCTGTCAGCCGTTTCCTTCACTCCCGCAATCATCCTTCAGTCTTTACACGCCCTTTTCGATATATCCTTTCCCTACCGTTTTACGATATCCTTTCTTGTGTCTCTCGGGTACCTCTATTACGCTGTTGGTTCAAGCTCTGAAGCTGCCCTCCCGAAAACCTCTGAACCTTCCTGATACATTTTGTTGAACTGGAATATGTGTCTGAAAAAAAAAGCGGAAAAATCTGAATGAAAAACCATGAGGCAAAGACCGCAGCAGGGTAATAATTATTAAGAGCTTTTTTCTGCTGCCTGCCTAGACCATCAGTAACTCAAAGAGGCGGTATGATAAGGATCTTAACCCCGGTCTTCCTGACTGAGCACTCTATCTCTATTGCACTGTCTGCTGCGTCTTTACGAGAACTTTCATGAAATCTTCCAGTGCCTTTATCTGCCGGCTTAGTTTGTCAAACTCTTTAAAATGCAGTGATTGAGGACCGTCAGAAAGGGCATGTTCAGGATCAGGATGGATCTCAACCATAATGCCGTGAACGCCGGTAACAACTGAAGCGAGGGCCATCGGAGCGACCAGATTCCGGTGTCCTGTTGCGTGACTCGGATCAAAAACAACCGGGAGATGAGATGTTGCTCTCAGGAGCGGCACAACAGAGAGGTCCGCTGTATTGCGGGTGGCGGTTTCGAAGGTGCGTATCCCCCGTTCACAAAGTATAACGTCGGGATTTCCACCGAGCAGGATGTATTCTGCCGAGGCGAGCCATTCTTCTACCGTCGCGGAAAGTCCTCTCTTCAGGACCACCGGTTTCCTTGCTTTTCCAACTTCCTTCAGCAGGTCATAGTTCTGCATATTGCGCGCTCCGATCTGGAGAATATCAACCTTTTCAGCCACCATGTCTACCTGTTCAGGGCTCATCACTTCGGTAACTACCAGGATCCCTGTTTCTTTCCTGACTTCATCCAGCAGGTCCAGGCCCTGCTTCCTCATACCCTGAAAACTATGCGGGCTCGTCCGGGGTTTATACGCACCGCCCCGTAATACCGGGATGCCGATCTTTTTTAAAAAAACGGCTGTTTTAAATATCTGTTCCCTGCTCTCTATAGCGCAAGGTCCAGCGATCATCAGGAGGGGAGATTTTCCTCCTACCTTTACCTTTCCTCCCAGTGTAATAACCGTATCAGAAGGATGAAAATCTCTGCTTACGAGTTTATAGGGCTTTGTGACGTGGATTATTTCGAGGACGTGCTTCATGACACGGAGCGATGAGTCATCTATCCATCCCTGATTTCCGATAACACCTATGGCAGTTCGCTCAGCACCTGGAATAGCAACAGGCTTAAGCCCCATGCCGGCAATGGTCTTCTTTACTTTTTCAACATCTTTGTCCGTAGCAGAATGATGCATTACAATGAGCATTGGAGTCTCCTTTTTCGTTTATCTATCAGACCGTTGCAAAAAATAATTGTAAGAGGCAGAAGCAATGAAAAAAGCCTTATTCTGCGACACCTTACCAAACATTATCCTGATCTATCGGCAAAACAGAATTGCACAGACGGTGAGTTTTCCGTCAGGTGAATACAGATCAAAATAAAGTCGTCATATAAGGTTTTTTCAGCGCTTTTGCCTCGACCTTTCTGTAACTTTACAGTCTATTCTATGATAACGCTCTCACAAATATCAAAGTGGAAAGTACGGTAGTCTATTTTTCGCCTTTTCTTTCTGCAATTCCCTTATACAGCCCTGTCCTGTTTATGATAAAATTCCGGATGAACTGTTTTGATGTGCTTTTTCCTATCAACCTGGGCCCTCTCACCTATATCTGTCCTGATTCTCTGACAGCAATAGCTCAGCCGGGGATGGTAATTCAGGCGCAGCTGAGAAACAAACTGACAAGAGGAATCATTCTCAGCAGGAACAGTTCTCCTCCTGACACTGCCCTGAAGGAATTTGAGGCAATATCAGGGGAACCCGTCATTCTCAGCCCGTCACTGCTCAAACTGCTCGGTTGGATGTCCGACTATTACATCGCCCCTGAAGGTCTGGTCCTTAAACAAACCATGCCGAAAGAATTATTTACAAAAACAAAACCCCGGAAAGGCGGAGAAAAAAGCATACCACATGCCGCAATAGATTTCATTCCAATCGGTCAGGAAGACATCTCGGAGATCACAGCCGCGATCAACAGCAATAAATACAACGGCTTTCTCCTGCATGCGCCATCACTCATCTATGAATACTCTCTGGTCCGGGAAATGCTGAGCGCTGGAAAAAACATGATCATTCTCCTGCCTGATGTCGGTCAGGCAAATCTCCTCTATGGTGCTGTTAAGGATATATTTGGTGAGCGGCTCTGCCTTCTCCACGGCGAAATGTCGCATGGGCAACGCTCAGAAAATATTGAGGGCATTCTCTCAGGCAGTTACGATATAGTCATCGGAACACGTGCCGCCCTCTTTGCGCCATTGAAAAAGGTATCGCTGATTATAGTGATGAATGAGCACAGTCCGCTGTATAAAACCGAGGAGGGCATCCGCTATCACATGAGAGATGTAGCCGTTATGAGAGCGTTCATGGAAAAAGCCATTGTGCTGCTCTCGTCAATAAGTCCTTCGGTAGATTCTTTTTTTAATGCAATGACGAACAAATACACTTTGCTGAAACCTTCTCTCGCGCAGCAAAGGCCGAACATCCGGATCATTAATATGAAATATGAGAAAAAAATAAAACCTGACCTATCCAACTCTCTCTATGACGCCGCAAGAAGACATATCATAAAAAATGACCGGATAATGTTCGTTATGAACAGGAGGGGATATTCGACCGTGCTCCTCTGCAGTGAATGCGGGTATATTGAGAAATGCCCTGCCTGTGACGTCCCGATGGTGCTTTACAAAAAGGATAATATGCTGAAATGTTATTACTGCAACAAGGCCCGGCCAATACCTGAGATATGCGGAAGATGTAAAAGCCATAAATTTGAACTTTTGGGAAGCGGAACGCAGAGGGTACAAGAGCATGTGGAGGAACTGTTTGGACAGGCAACCCTGAGGTTCGACAGCGATACCGTCAGAAAAAAATCTGAAAAAGATGAACTCTCAAGACTCATTTCCGGTGATTTTTCGAAGATCATAATAGGTACAAAGCTGATGACCAGGCGCATCATGCCAACTGATTATTTTTCGATGGCTGCTGTTCTAAATATTGATACATCTCTGAACCAACCGGACTTCAGGGCCATGGAAAAAGCATATCAGGAACTTTCTGCCATTATCGAGCTGGTCGAACCAAAGGGTGAAGTCCTTGTCCAAACCAGATTTCCCGATACTCCTCTCTTCAGACATCTCCAGCGCAACGATTATGCCTCTTTTGCCAGAGAGGAATTATCACTCAGAAAGAACCTCAATTACCCGCCCTACGCAAAGCTGTTGCATATAAGATCGGACGGGCCTCCTGAAATATCAGAAAAAATTATGAAATTTCTCCGCAAAGCCAATACGAAGATGGAAATACTCGGCCCCATCATCGCAAGAAACAGGAAGGGGAAAGAAGAACACACGATTATTCTTAAATCTGCTGATCGAAAAGCACTGAATACTGCTGCAAAAGAGGTTTTACAATCTTTCAATCATCCAAAAAAAATTTCTATAAGGGTAGATGTAGACCCGGCTTAATTAAGGGCTTTTAACCCAATTCACCGAGTAAACTTTTATATACATCTTCTACTTGCTTCCGGGTTCTCTGCTTCGTGCCGTTGTTATCAATAAGATAGTCAGCTTTTTTCTTTTTTATGAGTATCGGCAACTGAGCCTTCAGCCTCTTCATGGCATTGCTGCGGGAGATTCCGCCCTTCCCCAATCTCTCAAGAGCTGTTTTTTGAGTAGTAAAAACAGTCACGGTCCTGTTGAACCTGCCCTGGTATCTGCCCTCAAAAAGAAGGGGGACTTCCACAACAACAACCTGCTTCTTCCCTTCATTTTTCCTGAGAAAGCCTTCTGCTTTGTCAAAAACCAAAGGATGAAGTAATTTCTCAAGTTTATCTCTTAACTTACTGTTATTAAATATTATTTCAGCTATTTTTATTTTATTTAAACTGCCGTCATTCTTTACTGCCTGTTCCCCAAGGATCTTTCTGATGCTGCTGATCACCTTGCTGTCCTGAAGAAGGAGATGCACAATTTCATCGCTGTCCAAAACTACTGCCCCGAGTTCCCTGAAGACAGAAAGCACATAACTCTTACCCATACCATAATTTCCTGTCAGTCCGATAACCATCTTCATATTATATACTTTTTATACATCTTTCAAAATTGACGCAATTTAAAAATCTAAGTTATAGTAGAGAGTCAGTTTATTTTTATGGAGGTCTTTAAATATGCCCATATACGAGTATGTATGTGAACAATGCGATAACCATATCGAGTTAATGCAAAAGATTACTGAGGAGCCATTGAAAACCTGTCCGTATTGTAAGGGACAACTGAAAAAAATGATCTCCAGCACATCATTTGTCCTGAAAGGGACAGGATGGTATGCGACTGACTACGCATCAGGCAAGAACAGTTCACCAAAAACCCCTGAAACAAAGACGCAGAAAGACAACAGTACAAAGTCCACAGAGGCAAAATCAGAAGCAAAAGAACCGGCGGCTGCAAGCAGCAAGTGATGCAGCCTCATGTCCACATCCCCTTTGATAAAATCGGACAATACATTGATTTTATTATAAAAAACAACCCTGAACCTTGAAATCTATTTCAGTTCAGAAATGCTGGACAGTATTTCCTCCGGTGACATCCTTACCGTCCGGAAGATACTCGAACATAACCCTTCACTCTCCATCCATGCGCCTTTTATGGACCTTTCACCCGGCGCCGTAGATGCTAAAGTCCGTGAGATCACTATTAACAGATTCACGCATGTGCTCGATATAGCTGAAATTCTGAGACCGAAGGCGGTCGTTTTTCATTCCGGCTATGAAAAATGGAAATACGCCTTAAACATCGATCTCTGGCTCGAAAAAAGCCTTCTGACCTGGCTTCCTCTGAATGCAAAGGCAGCTGAAATAGGCACAAAGATCGCGATTGAGAATATCTTCGAAGACGATCCTGCAAATCTTAAGCTGCTTATGGAGAAAATAGATTCCGAGAATTTCGGTATCTGCTTTGATACCGGACATTTCAATCTTTTCTCGCGGGTGCCGCTCGAAAACTGGATATCAGAGCTGAAACCATATATCGTCGAACTTCACCTTCATGACAATGACAAAACATCCGACCAGCATCTTCCTGTCAGCGAAGGGACTTTCAATTTCAAACAATTCTTCGAGCTGCTCGACAACAGAGACTGCATATACACCCTCGAAGCGCATTCGACTGATAGTGTTCTCAAGAGCCTGACAGCCTTGCAGACACTTACCCTGCCTAATTAACTCAATATAGGGAATAAGGTGAGATAGAGCATTCGGACGGCTTATAGACTTTTGATCTGGTTCCGTATCGAAAAACCCCGTAATTTCGGGGCATCAATGCCTTTGTACTGGACCATCACCTTGTGCGATTCACCCATCCCCTGTGGCAGTATCAATTTTTTTATCCTTGCGATCTCGAAGACATAATCTCCTCCACTCTCCGCAATCTTCTTTATGTCATCATCGATTCCAAGGGAGACCATAAAAACCCCTTGTCCGCAATAACCAGCGGTTTCGATCCCGACCTCCTCGCCCCATTTTTTTACCGCTGAATAATTCACATGGGCGGTAATGTCCTGTTCCCCGATATTCCTGTATGGAGTTTCATTGATCTGGTGCTTGTGATAGCAGAGGAGCGTCCCCCGGTCCCTGTCTTCGCTGTAATAATCCCACGCAGGATACCCGTAATCCGCCGTGATGATAAACCCCTTCTGCAACACCGCGCTGATCTCATTCAGCCAGTCCCTGATCTTCAGGTTGACCTCAGTCGTATATCCTTTTCTGAGATTTATTCCGAACTCAACAAAATAACCGGCTATTTCTTTGCAGCTCAGATCGCCCGTCCGCTCGAAAAGCCCTTTTTCATCGTCATAATCAAGATAAATCTCCTTTAAGTCCTCTTCCATCTTCACAAGATGCACAGGAAATGCGTCAAGCAGCTCATTGGAAAAAATACAGCCGTTCATGGGTTCACACTCGCGTAATGCTGACAGCCACTCAACCTTACCCGAAAACTCTCCGAGCATTTGCTGCTGCAGGTCCCTCATCGCCGGGCTTTGCTCGATGATACTGTAGCGCAGAGATGAGAAAAATGGAGTATTTTTAAGAGAGCCGAGCGCATCTTTACAGAAATACCCTGCGCCAGCTCCCATTTCGACAATTCTGAAGTGACCGGGCCGCCCCATTACTTCCCACATCTCCTGTATTTGTCTGGCCATAACCGCCCCGAAAACAGGATGAAGATACGGACTTGTGTAAAAATCCCCTTCCCGGCCTATTTTGCGTGATGCCGTATTGTAGTAGCCGTAATCAGCATCATACAACGCCAGAGACATGAACTGTTCGAAGGTAAGCGGTCCTTTTTCTTTGATCTTTCCAACTATTTTATCAAGCAGGGGGTTCACGTATATCAAAAAACCGGAAGGGTTCTTATTATTTTATTTCGAGCATTCTGTCCAATGCCCTTTTGGCAGGCACCCTGATCTCTTCAGGGACCTTGACAACAGAGATATTTTCAAGGAATGCCCTGAGTATGCTTTTCAGCGTGGTTTTTTTCATGTTCGGACAGATCATGTCTTTTCTGAGGGGATAAAAATCCTTTTCAGGGTTTTCCTTGCGAAGCCTGTGCATAAGGCCGACCTCAGTGCCGATAATAAACTCCTGTGCATCAGAAGCATGAGCGTACCTGAGCATACCGGAGGTACTTGTTACATGATCAGCCATTTCAAGGACCTCAATCCTGCATTCCGGGTGAGCCAGCACAAGGGCATGAGGATGTTCTGTCCGTGCCTTTCTGACATCCTCTACAGAGACCCGTTCATGTACATTGCAGTAACCATCCCAGGCGATCACTTTTTTCTTCGTGTTCTTCGCAGCCCAGAGGGAAAGGTTTTTGTCGGGTATACAGATCACTTCATCACCGGGGAGGGATTCTATCACCTTGACGACATTGGCTGAGGTACAGCAGATATCGCTTTCGGCCTTGACCTCTGCTGTTGTGTTGACATATGCCACCACCGGCACGCCGGGATATTTCTTTTTAATGTCCCTCAGGGTAAATTCAGCCGGAAACACATACGGGGGAGGATTATCAAACCCCGGATAACTGCTCCTTACCGGCCTCGGGGAGTCAACCTGTATCATGTCAGCCATAGGGCATAAGGCCTCGTCTTCAGGGAGCAGGACCGTTTTATCAGGCGACAGGATGGAAGCGCTTTCAGCCATAAAATGCACTCCGCAAAATACAATCATGTCACAGTCTTTGGTGGCTGCTAATCGGGAAAGTTCAAGGGAATCACCAACAAAATCAGCTATGTCCTGGACCTCGTCCCTTTGATAATTGTGGGAGAGAATTATCGCGCGCTTCAGTTCCTTTAACTCCAGAATCTGTTTCTGCAGAGAGGCTGAATCAGGAGACATCTAGGACCTTATTTTTGCTCTTTTGTCGAGGGTTGAATTCGTAAAGAGAATGGTGCCGTCCTCAAGGATGATTTTGTGTATTACAGCAGGCTGCTCCCTTGGTGGCGCCGGCTCGGAAACGCCGTAGTTTTTCTTGCCATTATACAGGGCATACACCTTTTTGACATACTGCTGCGTTTCTGTAATAGGGGGGATATTTCCATATTTTTCAACAGTCTTTGGGCCGGAATTATACGCTGCCAGCGCAAGGGTAACATTCCCGTTAAATTTTTCGATCAGATACTTAAGGTATCTGGTTCCGCCCTCTATGTTCTCTTCAGGGTTAAAGGGGTTCCCGACATTCATATCGCTTGCGGTCGACGGCATGAGCTGCATAAGTCCCTTTGCGCCCTTTTTTGATACCGCCCTGTGGTTGCCGTTTGATTCAGTCTTGATAACCGCGTGTATCAACTCGGGTTCAATCTCATATTTTTGAGCAGCTTTCTGGATATAATGGTTATAGTCTGACTGAAAAACAACGGGGGCATTTTCAACCTGAGGTTTTTGAGCAATAACTTTTTCTGTCTTTTTCCCGAAGGGAGCGTCTGTATAACAGATAACGCCATTTTCATCTACATATTTATATACGTCCGCTGATGCAATGGACGCAATAAATAACAAAGAAAATATCACAACTGATATTCTCAGCATACCAAATCTTAACATTTAACCTCATGGGTGTCAATATTTGCTTATGAAAAGCTTTATATTTTATAGTTAAGTATATGATATAAAAAGATATTTACCTTTTAATAAATTTATGGGGAAATCTGAAAACAAGGTCGGCAATGCTATAATAAAAAAGAGAAAGGCCCGGTTATTGAACAACACAGATATTTTTCCCGATAGTGAAGAGATCCTGGAGATTGTAGACAGGAACGGAAAGGTCCTTGGGCTCGCCAAAAGGTCGGAACTCCACGGCAACCCTTTGTTGATTCACCGCGTGGTCCATGTCCTCGTGTTCGATGCAGGGGGAAGACTCCTTCTGCAGAAACGTTCATTGAAAAAGGACATTGCCCCCGGAAAATGGGACACCTCTGTCGGAGGACACGTAAATCCGGGAGAAGACATCCTTAAGGCTGCGAGAAGGGAAATGAAAGAAGAACTCGGAATCGAAGAATGCCTGCCGGACTATTTGTATTCTTACCTTTTTTCCAACAATATCGAATCCGAACTCGTCAGCACCTTCTCCTGTGTATATAATGGTAATTTCTCCTTCAATAAAGTGGAGATAGATGAAATCGCGTTCTGGAACATGGAAGATATCAGGGAAAACCTGGGGAAAAACATATTCAGCAATCATTTTGAAAAGGAAATAAGCATCTACCTTGAAACTGAACGGTAAATACGCACCTATAGACTTGATTGCCGCCTGTCAGACTCATTAGAAAATTGCAGGTTTGCGACAGAGGGCGCCAGGTTACCTTTCTTAGGCGCTAAGAAAGGTAACTGGGGCATGGGGCGATGCCCCTATATGGCCGTGGCGTAAATATCCATAAAAATCAAACCCCTCTCTCAGCGGGGCCAAAGATATATTTGTGTATCTGGATGTTCAGCCTGACAGTCAGCCTGTCTTCTATCATCCATGAGGCAAGCTCCCTCGGGCGCAGCAACCCGTAAGCCGGGGAAAACAGGACCACGCACTTTTTCTCAAGCCCGTAACGCATGACAATATCTTTTGACCATGTATAATCTTCTCTCCCGGACAACACAAATTTAACTTCATCCGTGCTTTTTATTTTTTCCAGGTTCGTCAAATCCATTCTATGACTCATGCCGCTGCCCGGGGTCTTCATATCAAGAATGATCGTCACACGCCTGTCCAGTCCTTCTATGTTCATTGATCCGTTCGTTTCTATTAATACTTTATAGTCTCTGTCCAGTAATGCCCTGATCAGGGTGTTGGTCTCTTCCCCCTGCAGCAGGGGCTCTCCGCCTGTAATCTCTACCAGAGTCACTCCGGCTGTCTCAACCTGGCATACAATATCCCCGAGTTCCATCTCAGCGCCCTCTTCATAAGAGTATTGTGTATCGCAGTAAACACACCTCAGGTTACATCCGCTCAGCCTGATAAATGTGCAGGGCTGGCCCGCAAAGGTAGACTCTCCCTGTATGCTGGTAAATATTTCGCAGACTTTCATCACACCGATCCCTTCAGCAGCAAAATCAAAAACAGTTTTTTCAAAACTTCCTGCACATTGTTTTCCTCACCGCTGCAAAAAATATGTCGAAAATGAAGTCAGACATGATGGAAAACGTCCATGGTCGAGGCTCCGCAGGTGCCCTTGAGAAGGCAAGAAGCCTTCGCTGACCTACACCGGATCAGGTATTTGCGTTTACGTGAATCAGAATAATAATCTGCCGATTCTATGGCGTTTTTCAGCATGTCCGACTTTATCATATTTTCAAGATCAGGCATTATGCTCACTTCTCTCTTCACCCATTATTGTCAAATAACCCGAAAAGAGAATGAGTATGCCCCCGAATACAGAATGTATCCCCGGATTCTCATGTAAGAATAGCATACTGAACAGTATTGCGCTCACCGGTTCAAGATACCCGAGCACTGCCGCCCTGTTTGCGGTCACTGTCTGGAGTCCTTTAAAATAAAGGATCGGGGCAAGGGTTGAATGCACTATCCCCATGACCAGAAAACTCCCCCATGCGTGCAGCGGCATCGTCCGGATAAAAGGCAGAAGCATGGCCACAATAAAAGTATTTGCCAAAAAAGAGAGGACAACAGGGTGAAAATGTCTGGAGTAGCTTCTTGAGAGGATAATGATAATAGCATAAGAAAGCCCGGAAGCAAGTCCGGCAGCTATGCCATAACCATGAGCATTATTAAAAGAGAAACCGTTCAGCAGGACCCATAGGCCGGATGAGCCCACCACAATAGCAATAATCAGTTTTCCTGTAATCTTTTCACCCAAAAAAACTGCTGCAAGAAATGCCACGATAATCGGAGCAGTGTAATGGGTGAGGACAGCGTTCGCTATCGTGGTATTCTGGAATGCGTAAAAGAACAGGAAATTATTCATCAGCAGGAAAATCCCCAGGATCAGAGCAGAGGAGAGTTTTTTCATGCCGATGACCGCTGTCCGGTATTTTTTCTGAGAGACGATACCGCCCTGCACAACTACGGACACAAGCACTGAGTAAAAAATGAGGGTATGAATCTCCACTCCGGACAGGCGCACGACGACGCCGAGAGAACTCCACAGGAATATCGCGAGGAGGATAAAGAGATATCCCATTTTATAAGACGTTGCAGTAAGGTTATTCATTCCTCTATACCGTGTGTATCGCGAAAGCTCTGTAAACCAATCCCTAAAATACAAGTTGTACATTTTACCATAAGGCTGGACAGCAGCTGCAAAAAAGGGTTACATTTCACTATGGAGCTTTTCAGTAACAAACCGGTAAGCGAACCCCTTGCCTATCGCATGAGTCCGAGGGACATCCATGAATACGCGGGACAGGAACATATTCTCGGTGAAGGCAAACTCTTGCGGCGGGCGATCGAGGCTGACAGGATCACCTCTCTCATCCTTTATGGTCCGCCGGGAACCGGCAAAACAGCTCTCGCAAAGGTAATAGCCGAAAAAACCAAGGCACATTTTGAATGGCTGAACGCTGCCACCGCAGGACTGGACGAACTGAGAAAGGTTATCCAGTCCGCCCGTACACGGAAATCAAGAGGCATGCGCACGATCCTGTTCCTTGACGAAATCCACCGGTTCAATAAACTGCAGCAGGACGCGCTGTTACCTGATGTAGAGGAAGGGAATATCACCCTCATAGCCGCTACGGTTGAAAACCCTTTTTTCTATGTGAATTCGGCCCTGCTTTCACGGAGCCAGGTATTCGAATTAAAACCGCTAGCGGAAGAAAACATAATGAAAATACTCCATAATGCGCTCGCAGACAGGGAAAGAGGTCTCGGCAATCTGAAAGTCTCAGTCCAGGAAGACGCCTTGCGGCATATAGCCCGGATGTCTGACGGAGACGGCCGGAAGGCATTGTCGGCACTTGAAATAGCAGCGCATACCACTGAGCCGGACAAAGAAGGAGGCATCCATATCACCCTCCCCGTTGCCGAGGAATCCATTCAGAAAAAGGTAATCGTCTATGACAGGAAAGGAGACCAGCATTACGATACGATATCCGCCTTCATAAAGAGCATGCGAGGCTCTGATCCTGATGCAGCGCTCTATTACCTCGCGAAGATGATATACGCAGGGGAAGACCCCAGGTTTATCGCACGGAGGATCGTTATCTGCGCGTCCGAGGACGTGGGAAATGCCGACCCAATGGCGCTGGTAGTCGCTACAGCCGCGTTAAAATCAATCGAATTCATCGGCATGCCTGAAGCGAAGATACCTCTGGCGCAGGCGACCATCTATATCGCGAACGCTCCAAAGAGCAATGCCTGTTACCGGGCGATTGAAGCCGCGCTTGAGGACATCAAGAATGAACAGACCATGGAAGTCCCGGACCACCTGAAGGACAGCCATTACCCAGGAGCTAAAAAACTGGGACACGGGAAAGACTACAAGTATCCGCATGACTATGGCGGTTATGTAGAACAGGATTATACAAAGAAAAAGAAAAAATATTATGAGCCGTAAACAGGGGAAGCAGCGTTAATCCTTCACGGATTCAAACTTCTCTTTCAGGGCCTTTTCAACAACGAGAGGCACAAGTCCCTTTACACAACCACCCATAGAGGCGATTTCCTTGATGATCGTTGCAGTGAGGTACGAGTATTCTTCACTGGGCATCATAAATACTGTTTCAATTTCTGAAAGTAAACGTCTGTTCATGAGCGCCATCTGGAGCTCGTATTCAAAATCAGAGACAGCCCGTAAGCCCCGGATAATAGCAATGCCTTTTTTTTGTTTCACATAATCGACAAGAAGCCCGTCAAAGACTTCGTAACTGACTCTGTCATATTGTTTTATTGATTTCTCAATCAGGGAAATCCTTTCTTCAACAGTAAAAAGAGGATTTTTTTTCAGACTGGGTGCCACAGCCACGATCACCTCATCAAAGATTCTCAGCCCCCGTACAACAAGATCAAGGTGCCCGTTCGTAAAAGGGTCGAATGTTCCCGGATAAATAGCTATTTTCTTTTTCATTATTCTTTCCTGTAAAGCGTTATCATGGTATCGCCATATTTATAATTCCTTACCAGCCTCAAAGACTGCAGAGAATCAGGAAGAACTGTCTTTGAGGAATGCTCAACCAGCACACATCCGTCATCTTTGAGTATGCCATGTTCGGCAATATACGGAAGCACCTTCTCAAGCTCATCTGATTGATAGGGTGGGTCCAGGAATATAATATCAAATCTCATACCTGTCCTCATAGCCCTCTGCAAAAAAATATCTGCGTTTTCCTGATAAACAGATGTCCTGTCCTCCAGTCCTATCTTCCGGGCATAATCCACAATCGCCTTTGAGCGCGGAGGACTGCTTTCAACAAAAACAACCTTCTCAGCACCCTGTGATAACGCCTCAAAACCAACAGCGCCGGTCCCGGCATAGAGTTCGAGAAACAATGCATGGTCTATCTCAGGCCGCACAATATCAAATACTGCCTCCCTGACCTTTGCGGATGTCGGCCTGAGTTCAGAACTATCCGTCGAGTCAAAGATATTCTTTGAACTCACGATTTTTCTGCCTTTGAGTCTTCCGCTCGAAATCCTGACCATGGCTCCTCTTTTCGTTATTCCTGTGATGCGATTCAGATTAATACAAAATAACACTATATTACTACAGACTGCACGACAGGTGCATCAGATAAAAAGAGGAGAGCCTTCCAGCCTCTTCCGTCCTCCTGAAAACTTTCCGTACCCCGAAAGGTTTGATCCCCTCACCTTCCAGATATATGTCGTCCCTGTTCCCGGCGGCACCGACGTCATCACCGTCCCAACATCAGGTATTGTTCCGCTATTACCCCAGATGATGTTGTTCTGGATGTTTGCATCGGCTGCTGTTCCAAGACCATCGTCTTCCAGCACTATTGCTATCCCGCCTGTGATTCCCCCGGTATTACCGGTTACGGTATTATTGAGGATAGTTATAGTCCCGGTTGTCGTTACTGCTCCAATACCGCCACTGTAATCTGTAGCTATGTTGTCGTAGATGATGTTATGGATAATGTCTATTGCTCCACTATCGGTCTGTACTCCTATGCCAGCAGCATTTACTGCAGCACAGTTGCTTATGATATTACCAATTATGGACGTACTACCATCAGCACTACCTACCCTGATACAGCCTCCGTCATCCACACTGTTGAAGCCGTTCTTTATATGGAAGCCCTCTACGCTGATATTGCCGGTGCCAGCCGGATTTGTATTGATCAGGTCAAGAACTACCCCGTCTCCTGCTCCGTCTGCGTTTATGTCTCCATCAAGCACAGTCAGTTCAGGGTTATAGGAGAACATTGCACAGCCGGCGCGTAGCCGCCTTCCAGGGTGAGATCATAGTTTTCCTTGCCGGAATAGATAAAGTTACCCTTCTAGGTACCCTGAACGACCATGATGCTATTGTGCCTGCCGTCATTCTGTGCCTCTGCAAGACAGTTCTTCAGGATCACCTTCAAGGGTGAATTCCTTTGAAGTGTTGACCACTACATTCTCATGATATATCCCCTGTGCAACTTTGAGCTGCCCACCTTCTCCTGTGGCATTGATCCCAGCCTGTATTGAAGAATAGCAGGGTGCCTTGCCGCCGCATAGTCCATCAGTAGAAACATAAATAATATTCTCAGCATTGGCCAAGACCGCATCTATTCCGGTCGTTGTGTTTGGCGCAGTCACCGGGATAAAATCAGCACTATTGAAATCAGCCTTGCCGGTATACCATGTATTGGCATAACCCCAGGCCTTCCCCCTGAAATAAACCTTATAGTTCCCTGTGCGAAGTCCCCCCACAGTGTAGTTTCCACCTGCGTCAGTTGAAGCTGAAGAAATTAAATATTACCTGCATCGTAAACTGATACGACGGCTCCTTGGAGCCCTATACCACCGGAATTTGTTACCTTCCCCGAGATCTTCCCCTGCGGCTCCAGAAAAGCATCTATGCCCGTCGTGGTATCTGGCGCTGTCACCACTATGAGGCCGGCACTAATAAAATCAGGTTTATCATCATACCACTCGTTGCCTTATCCCAAATGTCCGCCTTTGAACAAAAACCTTGTAGCTTCCTGATAGCGGGACATCAGTGATTACACAGACTCGTATTTGAATAAATCAGTATAATAATGTATTCTTATTGTAAGGAGGTAAGGAATCATGCTAGCCAAGAAAACATCTAAAAACCAGCTTACTCTGCCGAAGGAGATTGCCAATTCTTTTACTGAAACAGAATACTTTGATGTTTCAGTACAGGACCAAAAAATAATCCTCATTCCGGTGAAGATAACACCTGTCCGATAGCACCCTTGAGGGGATACGTGACAAGATGGAAAAACTGGGGATTCTGGAAGGTGATGTTTCTGAGGCGGTCGCATGGGCAAGAAAGAAGAAACGCCGCTAAGGGTCGTTCTTGACACAAACATTCTTGTTTCTGCCCTGCTGTTCCGGGGGGAACTGTCCCGTATCAGCGAACTCTGGAAAAGCGGCAAGGTTATTCCGCTTGTTTCAAAAGAGACCTTTCAGGAACTTAGGGCTGTTCTTGAGTATCCGAAGTTTCGTCTGACAAAAGACGAAATAAGTACGATCATAGAAGAAGAGATACTCCCGTTCTTTGAGGTTGTCGAGATCGCAAATCAAGTAAGTGGTATTTGTAACGATCCCGATGACGACAAATTTATCTCCTGCGCCATTTCCGCATCAGCGGATATTATTGTAAGCGGAGATAAGCACTTATGTGAATTGCGTGCCTATAAGTCTGTCAGGATCATAAAAGCTGCTGATCTGATGAAGATATTTGCTGATATCTGAAATAATGCAGTGATAACTCTTTCTCAGCAAAGCGTTTTTCGAACAGAAAGCGACAATATAGCTCAAGCGATCATTCAGGAAACATCAGTCTTTTGAATATCTCTTTTTCCTGTTCATTCAGGCCCTTCCAGAAAAGGGATTGCTCCATAAGCTTCATGCGTTCATCAACCGGTCTTCCCTTGATTCTCTGATATTTTCTCATGATCCTCACCTGATTTTCCGGCGGCAATGATTCGACCCTCCTGAGCCTTTCATTCACCCTGTCCCTTACCGATGGCGCCAATCCATGATACGCCCTGAAGCGTTCCTTTAGACGGTACTTATCCTCTGTTGAAAGTCCATGATAATTTTGATAATTTTTCCTTATCCGTTCCTGTCTATCTTCAGACTGCGCCTTCAGGCGCCGGTAATTATCCACAACCCTTGCCCTCTCTTCAGGGGACATCGACTCCCATAAAACCCTGTTCCTCCTGTATCTCTCCTGTTCTGCATATGCGCCGGCCGCATAACAAAAGTTCATACAGAGAGAGAGCATAATCAATACAATGAGAAGTTTCATACAGCAAGCAGTTCCAGTAAACTCGACTGGTCTCCTTCGTCCTGGTTCTGCTGGTCTTCTACCAGCGGCAGATAATCGATCTTCTCAAGTCTGTCAAGAGAATCATAAAATTCTTTCTCTCTGAGCAGCTGAAGGTCTGCGATAATATCAGCCTCATTTTCCACGGTTATCTCTGTATTCACCAGAGCCGGTGCGCTTTTGTCGGCTGCAGTGAGTTCATGCTGGTTCTTCGTATCAGTTCCTTTGTAGTACAGGGCTATACCGACGACGATCAGAAAGACCGCTGCAATCGGCATAAGCACACGCGACCACGTTACTGCGTGTCTCCGCCTGATGCTGCCAAGTATGTTTTTCTGAATATGCGTCGGAGGTATCAGGTCTTCCCACAGATCAAGCGCCTTCCAGGCATCTAATATCTCCTTATACTCATGCCTGCACCTGTCACAGGCACCCAGATGTTCTCTGACAGCGAGTTCCTCTGACGGCTCAAGCTCCCGGTCACTATAGTCCAAAAGACGGTCTTTTACCCAATCACATTTCATCTTGTCTCCCTGTTGTGTTAAACAACGCACAGATCATTTGGTTTCACCGCTGAAATCTTTCAAACTCACGGCGAGGATGGCCTTTGCCCTGTGCACCCTGAGTTTAACCGCATTGACAGTGCAGTCGAGTATTTCAGCGATCTCATGGTACTCCAATCCCTGGAATTTGTGGAGCAGGATAGCGATACGCATATTATCCGGCAAGGCGTGGACAGCAGCCAAAACCTTTGAACGCAGCCTCTTTCCGTCAATAATCTCAGCAGGGTCCCTGGTTTCCGCAGGTATTTCCGGAAGCATTTCTTCTTCCACAGAAACGATCTGAACAGAACGTCTTTTTCTCAGCACGTTGAAGCAGAGGTTCTTGACTATGGTATACAGCCAGGTGGTAAATTTCGCTTCAGGGCTATAGGTGCCGGCTGCCCTGAATATCCTGACAAACGTCTCCTGCGTGATGTCTTCGGCGTCTGCCTCGTCATTGAGGAACCTGCAGGCCAGATTGTAAACAGAACGCTGATGTCTGGACACAAGGAGCTCAAACGCCTTTTCATCGCCCCTCCTGATCAGCTCCATGAGGGCGATATCAGTCTCTTCCATGACTATTCTTCGAGGGGTGGATTAGTAAAAATGCGGTCGTCCAAAGCCGAACCCTTTATTCTGACTTTTCGGCCATCGACTTCGATTCTTCCCTCAGAAAACAGCCTGATGGCCTCAGGAAAAATCTTATGTTCGAGCCTGAGGATCCTTTCGGAGAGGGTTTCCTCAGTATCATCGTCCTTAACCGGCACTGCCGCCTGGATGATAACCGGCCCGGTATCCATCCCCTCATCCACAAAATGCACGGTGCATCCGGACATCTTCACTCCATAATCATTCGCCTGTTTCTGCCCATGCAGCCCTGGAAAAGAAGGCAGGAGCGCGGGATGAATATTCATGACCCTGTTCGGGTAAGCATCAAGCAAAGGCTTTCCAACAATCCTCATAAAGCCTGCCAAAATAACAAGGTCAACTCCCTGTTTCTTCAGTTCAGCCCCGATGTTCCTGAAATATTCATCACGGGAGCCATAGTCCTTCGGCCGCATCACCACATGCTCTATCCCGTGTTTTTTCGCCCGCTCAATAGAAAAGGCTTCCGGGTTGTCCGTAACAAGCAATTGTATCCTGGCACGGATACGTCCGGCTTCTGTTGCATCAATAATAGCCTGGAAATTGGACCCTCTGCCGGATGCAAGCACCCCGATTTTCAGAGTGTTCATATTTCCTCCGGTAACAGCCACCTAGAGTTTGACCTCAATAAATGATTTCTCCCTGAGCGATTTTATCCATAGGTTATATCGTTCGGTAAAGACCTTGTTGTTCAGCATTTTTTTTGCTTCCTCCCAGACCTCTTCTTTGCTCTTCGGCTCTGTCCTGGATTCAAGCCTGATAATATGAAGACCCCTCTCCGTCCAGAATGGCCTGCTGACATCGCCGGGCTTCATGTTCGACAGAACGTCTATAAAACTCTTTCCCAGCTGGTTTTTTTTCAGAACACCCAGTTTGCCACCGGCGCTTGCAGAGGGGTCCTCGGAATACTGTTTTGCAAGATCGCCGAAACTCTCACCCTGTTCCATCTTTTTGAGCAATTCACCCGCTTTTTCTTCAATCGTGCCGGCATCAACATCCTTCTGTTTTTTCAGCACGATCTGGCTGATTTTATAACCTTCAATATTTTCCAGTGCCTCTTTATTTTCAGCGACATACTTCCTGAGATCATCATCGGTTATGACAATCCTGTTCCTCACCTGCTGGTTGACCGCCTTGCTGATTATGATTTGCTCCCAGAGTCTTTTCCTGTATACCTCATAGGAAAATCCTTCACTCTTGAGGGATTCCCTGAAAGCGGCATCAGACATGGCATATTTCTTTTTTATTGTATCGATGGTTTCCTGAATTTCCTCATCCGCCACCCGTAAGCCCCAAAGTTCTTGCTTCCTGGAGCTGCAATCTGACGTTAATAAGCCCTTCGAGAAAAACCGCCTCATTTTCCCTGAATATCTTTCTCTTTTCATCGGCAGGCAGCTCTTTTATCTTCTGAGAGGCATCGGCCTCCATGCTGTTGTACAGTTCACTCCAGGTTATTACATCCTGATTCACGATCGCGACCACCCTGTCCAGGAGTACCTCACTATGAGAAATACCGGATAAAACAAACAGGAAAATCCATGAGAAGAACAGGTTCATTTTATTCATTCATCATTACCTCCAAAATTATCAGATACTGAAAACAGCTCCCCTAAAAAATTAAAAATAACCGGATTTCACTCCCACCCTGCCTGACAGAAGCAATTTTTTTCTCTCCAAAATTATACAGGGCAACCCTGTTCCGGCAGATTACGCAGCCTTTACACACGCCTTCCAAACGCTGACACATGCGTCTATTATACATTGAACACAGATAAAATTCCGATGGCCCGGAAATCCCAAAATACGTTGTTTTTGGGATAGTTATATATTACAATACTACTTCCCTATGGATACGGAAAGAACTTTACATAGAATTTTACAGGACTTTAAAAAAAACAATGATAATCTAATTCATCTTCTTCAGAAAATACAGGACACATACGGATATCTTCCGGAAGACACGGTCTACTGGTTTTCCGATAAACTCAATATCCCTGCAAGCAAATTTTACGGAATAATAACTTTTTATCCCAAGTTTCGCCTGAAACCTTCAGGAAAAAATACGATCACGGTCTGCTGCGGGGCTGCGTGTCACATCAAAGGAGGCGACAAGATCCTTGATAAGGTCAGGGAAACTCTGTCCCTCAGGGACGATGAAGATACCACCCCATCCCTCCTCTTCACTGTCCAGAAGGCCACGTGTATCGGCGCGTGCAGTATCGCTCCGGTCGCGATCCTGAACGATCAGGTTTATGGAAACGTTGATACGGACAAGGTAGTTAAACTCCTGAAAGGCTATGAGAAGGAAGATGAATACATCGGCTATATATAAGGGACAGCAGCATGTCTAACCCGGCAATAGAAATAAAGGTCTGCCTCGGCACCTCAGGAAAGGCCTCAGGCGGAGAAGATGTCCTCCGGACCTTCAAGAAATTCATCCAGGAGGGCAGGATTGAGGCAAATCTGGGAAGCAGGTGTTCCTACAAAACCGTTGGCTGCAGGGGATTCTGCTCAAAAGATGTACTCGTGGATGTCATCATAAATGACAAGAAAACCACCTATCAGTCCGTCAAGCCTATCATGGTAGAAAAAATCGTCACCGAACATATACTCAATCAAAATCCTGTGCTCGAATGGACGGTAAGCGCTGATTATGACTCTTTTCACAACAGACAACATAAAATCGTGCTCGGTCCGTGCGGAGAAATAGCCCCTGAGAGTATCGAAGAGTACATGGACATGAACGGCTATAAGGCTGCCAGGAAGGCCATTACCAGAATGTCTCCGGATGATGTTATCAGCACCGTCATAAATTCAGGATTGAGAGGCAGGGGGGGAAGCGGTTTTTCGACAGGCAAAAAATGGAAAATCTGCAGCCGGCAGCCCGAGCACCCTCATTATATTATCTGTAATGTCGGTGAGGTAAACCGGGCCCTTGCAGAGGGCAACCCCCACGCAATCATAGAAGGCCTTTTAATCGGCGGGTATGCTGTCGGAGCAAAAAAGGGATATTTATATATCAGGGAGCGTTATCACATCTCTGTTGAACGCTTGCAGACCGCCATACTTCAGGCAAAAGATAAAGGGTTCCTGGGAGAGCGCATATTCGATACGGATTTCACGTTTCACATAGAGTTCAGCTTCGGCACAGAAGCCTTCATCTGCGGCGAGGAAACCGCGCTGATGGAATCAATAGAGGGGAAAAGGGCCATGCCGAGATTCAGGCCTCCGTTTCCAGCGGAGAAAGGTCTCTGGGCAAGCCAACAGTCATCAATAATGCCGAGACCTTCTCGAATATCCCCCTCATCGTCGGAAAAGGGGCTGAATGGTTTTCATCGATCGGCACTGCCGAGAGTAAAGGCACAAAAGTCTTCACGCTGACCGGCAAAGTCAAAAACAACGGCCTTGTCGAAATCCCTATGGGAATGTCTCTCAGGGACATTGTTTTTGGGATTGGCGGGGGGATAGAAGGAGGAAAAGAGCTGAAGGCGGTCCAGGTGGGCGGTCCCTCAGGCGGTCTCATCCCTGTATCCATGATCGATATGGGACTCGATTTCGAAAACCTCTCCAAGATAGGCAGTATCGTAGGTTCCGGCGGTATGGTCGTCTTTGACGAAGAAGACTGTATTGTATCGGTTGCACGGTTTTTTCTTGAATTCCTGCAGAGAGAATCCTGCGGCAAATGCACCCCCTGCAGAATCGGGACAAAGCGCATGCTCGAACTGCTCACGAAAATCACTGAAGGCAAGGGGGAAGAAACTGATCTGGCACGCCTCGACAGGTTGAGCGCTATCATGTCCGTATCCTCGTTATGCGGCCTCGGAAGAACCGCCCCAAATCCGTTCATAACGAGCTTCAATCACTTTAAGGGTGAATACCTCGCCCATATTCGGACAAAAAGTGCCCGGCCGGGGTATGCACAGCCCTGATAACATTTTCAATAACAGAAGAGTTATGCAAGGGATGCGGACTCTGCAAGAGGGTATGCCCGGCAAAGGCGATCACCGGTGAGGTCAAGAAACCCCACAAAATAGACCTCTCTTTATGCGTTAAATGCGGGGCGTGTTTCAGGGCATGCAAGTTCAAATCTATTAAAAAGGAATAAGATGTCCGACAGCAATGAGAAAAAAGTGCTCGTAACGCTCAGGATCAACGGCATCCCGGTGGAGGCCTCTCCTGAGGAGACCATCCTCTCAATCGCAGGGAAAATCGGAGTGGACATCCCCGCGCTCTGTCATCATCCCAAAATCAGTTCCTCCGGGGCCTGCAGGGTATGTCTTGTTGAGATTAACGGCGTCCCGGTCACCTCCTGCACTACCCGCGCGGAAGACGGGATGGTGGTATTCACCAATACTCCCTACATAGAGCACCTGAGGAGAGACATCATCGATCTGATTCTGAGTGATCATCCCTATGACTGTATGGTCTGCCAGAAGACAGGAGAATGCGAGTTGCAGGAACTTGCCTATAAATACGGCATCAGAAAGCCTATCTTCAGCGGAGAACGCAGGATTTATTCATCAACAGACGAGAACCCTTTTATCGAGCGTGACATGGAAAAGTGCATCCTCTGCGGACGGTGCGTAAAAGTCTGCGACGAGGTCCAGGGGGTAGGCGCGATTGACTTCGCCTATAAAGGCTTTGGCACGAAAGTATGCCCGCCTTTTGAGAAGGACCTGAACTGCGAATTCTGCGGACAGTGCGTCATGCTCTGTCCCACAGGGGCGCTTGTCGGCAGATCATGGATCGGCAAAGGCCGCTACTGGAAGATAAATAAGGGTAGACACTACCTGTCCCTACTGCGGCATCGGATGCAATATTACGCTCCATGTCAAGGACAATAAGATCGTAAGAGTGACCTCCCGGGAAGACAGTGTCGTAAATAAAGGCCTTCTCTGCGTAAAAGGAAGGTTCGCGTATGAGTTTGTGTCAAGCCCTGAAAGATTGCAGACCCCTCTGATCAGGAGAGACGGAGCATTGCAGCCTGCCTCGTGGGAAGAGGCCCTTTCTTATGCTGCAAAAAAGCTCATTGAGATAAAAGAAACGCATGGGCCGGACTCTATAGCCGGCCTGTCCTCCGCCCGATGCACTACGGAAGACAACTACCTCTTCCAGAAATTCATCAGGGCCGGCGTCGGCACGAACAATGTGGATCATTGTGCCCGTCTTTGACACGCACCTACGGTGGCCAGTCTGGCCACGATATTCGGTTCCGGGGCGATGACCAATTCCATACGGGAGATTGAAGACAATGAGGTGATCTTTATTATCGGGTCCAATACCAAGGAGTCGCATCCGGTCATCGCGAATATGATGCTCAAGGCGCAAAGAAAAGGCGCGAAGATAATCGTTGCAGACCCGAGAAAGATCGCGATGTGCAAGTTTTCTTATCTCTGGCTGCGGCAAAGACCAGGGACCGACAGGGCCCTCCTCAACTGTATGGCACACGTAATTTTAAAGGAAGGCCTTCATAATCAGCCATTTATCGATGAATTCACCGGGGACTTCAACAGATGGAAAGAATCCCTTGAAGAGTTCACCCCTGAGACCGGGGCAAGGCTTACCGGCGTTCCCAGGGATGATATTATCAAGGCAGCCATAACCTATGGAAGTTCCCGGAAGGCAGCCATCTACTACACGATGGGGATTACCCAGCAGATACACGGGACAGCCAATGTCAATGCGATCGCCAATCTTGCCCTGCTCACCGGGAATATCGGCAGGGAATCCAGCGGCATTAATCCGCTGCGCGGGCAGAACAATGTACAGGGAGCCTGTGATGCCGGGTGTTTGCCGAACGTATATCCGGGTTATCAGCAGGTCAGGCTCCCGGATATCCGGAAGAAGTTTGAGAATGCCTGGGCTGTAAAGCTTTCACCGGAACCAGGACTCACCGCCCCTGAGATTACAGAAAAAGCAGCTGAAGGAAAAATCAAGGCGGTATACGTCATGGGCGAAAATCCTGTTCTGGGAGACCCGAATATGGGGCATACGCTGAAAGCGTTCAAAAACCTTGAATTTCTCCTTGTTCAGGACATCTTTCTGACGGAAACAGGCAGATTGGCGGATGTGGTGCTGCCTGCCGTATGTTTTGCAGAGAAAGACGGAACCTTCATAAATACTGAGCGCAGGGTCCAGAGAGTACGGAAGGCAGTCTTGCCGCCCGGAGAGGCAAAGGAAGATGCGTGGATAATTTCAGAACTGTCCGGACGAATGGGATATGAGATGCATTACGACACGATCGATGAGATATTCAATGAGCTGGGAGGCCTGTGGCCCGCACTTGAGGGTATAACCTATCCCAAGATAGAGAAAAGGGGCGTTCAGTGGCCATGCCCCACAAAAAACCATCCTGGCACGGAATATTTGTATAAGAGCGGGTTTCCACGGGGAAGGTGTCCTTTACTCCTGTGCCTTTCGAAACAGACACCATACGGGAAGATAAGGAATTTCCTTTTGTCCTCTCTACCGGTAGAAACCTCTTCCAATACCATTACGGCTCAATGACAAGGAGGGTAAAAGCGCTGGAGTCTCATGCAGGGAGTGCTTATATCGAGCTGCATCCTGAGGATGCTGAACGATTGAAAATCGGCAAAAACGATTCCGTAAAAATTTCTTCAAAGACCGGGAGCATTATCGTCCCGGTCAGGATAACAGACCGGGTCAGACAGGGAGAAGTCTTCCTCCCGCTCCATTACGCCGAGGCTGCCGCAAATATTCTCACTGATGAAAAAGCCCTTGACTATTCAAAAACTCCAGGATACAAATTTACACGGGTAAGAGTCGAGCCTCTTATCAGAAAGGAGAAATAATATGTCGGATTTTCTGAGCGAATTAAAAGTGCAGACCCTGCTGAAGGGTCTTGAAAACAATGAAATCGAGAAAATCACACCGTTTATAAAGACCATGCAGGTTGCGAAAGATTCTCATGTGTTCAGAGACAACGACCCGAACAAGGGTATTTATATGGTTAAAAACGGCAGGATTGAGATATCCAAACTTACACCCGACGGCTGGAAACAGCCCCTCCTGATACTCAGCAGGGGCAACTTCATAGGTGAAATAGCCCTTCTCGAAAAAACAAACCACGCGACTGACGCCCTCGCGCTCGACGCAGTTGAACTGTTGTTAATACCAAAAGAATCGTTCGAAGAACTGGAAGAAAAAGAGTCTGTTATCATGTTGAAGATAATCAAGAATATTGCTATAATTTCGGGACTGAACATACGTCGCATGAATGAGAAGTTTATCAAGGCCCTGGTAAATTACTAGGGCATTCTTTATCAGCCACTCGCGTAAAAATTCATCTCGAAGGAGGAACTATTATGCCGTATGATGCAACGAAATTAGCCGACTGGCAGATTTCCGAAGAAGCAGAAAAGAACATGCCTACCCCGGAGGATTGGCGCGAGAAGCTTGGGACTGCAAAAGGACGAGATGCTGCCCATGGGCCGCCTCTCCAAGATCGACTTTCTCAAGGTCATCAATCGTCTCAAAAACAATCCCGATGGCAAGTACATCGAGGTGACAGCAATCACCCCCACCCCGCTTGGCGAAGGCAAAAGCACCACCTCATGCGGTCTGATGGAAGGTCTTGGCAAGCGTGGAGTCAACGTAGGCGGGGCTCTGCGACAGCCCTCCGGTGGTCCCACCATGAACGTAAAGGGCACTGCGGCCGGCGGCGGCAATTCCCTTCTGATCCCCATGACCGAGTTTTCCCTGGGCCTCACCGGTGACATCAACGACATCATGAACGCCCATAACCTGGCCATGGTGGCGATGACCTCCCGGATGCAGCACGAACGCAATTACAACGACGAGCAACTGGAGCGTCTCACCAAGATGAGACGACTCGACATCGACCCCACCCGCGTGGAGATGGGCTGGATCATGGACTTCTGCGCCCAGAGTCTCCGCAATATCATCATCGGCATCGGCGGCAGGACGGACGGCTTCATGATGCAGTCGAAGTTCGGTATTGCTGTGGGCTCCGAGTGCATGGCGATCCTCTCGGTGGCCAATGACCTCGCAGACCTGAAACAACGGCTTGAACAACATCACGGTTGCCTTTGACAAGAGCGGCAAACCGGTCACCACCGGCGATCTGGAAGTCGGCAATGCCATGGCCGCTTTCATGCGTAATACCATAAACCCGACACTTATGTGCACGGCTGAATACAACCCCTGCTTTGTCCATGCCGGTCCTTTCGCCAACATCGCCGTAGGTCAGTCCTCCATCATCGCCGACCGGGTCGGCCTGAAGCTCTTCGACTACCATGTCACCGAGTCCGGCTTTGCAGCGGACATCGGGTTTGAAAAATTCTGGAACGTAAAGTCCCGTTTCAGCGGCCTGAAACCTCATGTATCAGTGCTCACTACCACAGTCCGCGCCCTTAAGATGCATGGCGGCGGTCCAAAGGTCGTGGCCGGCAAGGCCCTGTCCGATGAGTACACAAGGGAAAATATTGCTCTGGTAGAAAAAGGCTGCGCCAACATGGTCCACATGATCAATGTCATTCGCAAATCCGGCATCAACCCGGTGGTCTGCGTCAACCGTTTTTACACGGATACGGATGCTGAAGTGGCAGTGTTAAGAAGGCCGCCGAAGCTGCCGGCGCCCGCTGCGCCGAGTCACAGCACTGGCTCAAGGGCGGTGAGGGAGCGCTGGAACTGGCTGATGCGGTCATCGACGCCTGTAATGAAAAGAACGACTTTAAGTTCCTCTACCCTCTGGAGATGAAGCTGCGCGACCGCGTAGCGCTCATCGCAAAGGAAGTATACGGCGCTGACGGTGTATCCTGGCTGCCTGAAGCTGAAGCCAAGGCAAAGATGCTGGAAGACGATCCAAAGTATGCGGACTACGCCACCATGATGGTCAAGACGCACCTGAGCCTCTCTCATGACCCGACCGTCAAGGGAGTGCCCAAGGGCTGGACCCTGCCCATAAGAGACGTTCTGATTTACTCCGGAGCAAAGTTCCTCTGCCCGTGCGCCGGGACGATCAGCCTCATGCCTGGAACGAGTTCCAATCCCGCCTTCAGGAGGATTGATGTGGATGTCAATACCGGAAAGGTGAGCGGTCTGTTCTAAATTGTTATAATTTTTTTGTTCGGAGGGGCAGGAGTACTCCTGCCCCTTATTGTTTTCTTTTTCCATCGCTGCCATGATAAAATCATTTCATGAAAAAAGTCGGATTCATTTATGACGATATCTTTCTCAGCCATGAAATGCCTCCAGGTCACCCTGAATCAGGCGAGCGTCTCCTTGCGATCATCAGGGCCCTGAAGGCAATCAGACCTCAGGGACAAACTTGTCCATATCAGACCGCGCAAAGCAGACAAGAAAGACATCCTTGCTGTCCATGCCGAGTCCTGTACGTTGAAAAAGTCATGAAGTTTACCGGCTATTTTGACCCTGACACCTTTATTTCAAAGCATTCTGTCGAGGCAGCCCTCTATGCCTGCAGGAGCGGTAATAGAAGCGATTGAAGAATGCAGGACCGGAAAGATCGAAAGAGCTTTCTGTGCTGTAAGACCTCCCGGACACCATGCAGAGGCAGACAGGGCAATGGGTTTCTGCATATTCAACAACGTCGCTGTAGGAGCGCGTTACGCCCAGAAATCAGGTTTCAGGAAGGTCTTCATCATTGATTTTGATGTTCACCACGGGAACGGGACACAGCATATGTTTGAAGAAGATGAAACCGTCTTCTATTTCAGCACCCACCAGTATCCTCATTATCCCGGTACCGGCAATGATACGGAACGGGGCCGGGAAAAGGCAAAGGATCATACCTATAATATTCCGATGCATTATGGCGCAGGAGACAAGGATTACTTTCAGGCGTATCAGGACATTCTTCCCGGACTCGTCGAAAACTTCGATCCTGACATTGTTCTGGTGTCTGCAGGGTATGACCTGCATGCCGCTGACCCGCTCGCAGGGATCAGGGTAACGAATGAAGGGATAAAGAATATTGTCAGGGGGATTTTGTCCTCCAGGAAAAACATCCCTTACATCTTCTGCCTGGAAGGCGGATACAACCTCACTTCACTGTCCGAGTCAGTACTTCTTACGCTCAAACAGCTGCTTTCATACGAATAGCTGCCTCCGGTTTAAACAAAACGTCAAGCAGTCTTTCTAGTTTATTCGTCCCGGCATCTGTTTCATGGAGATGAACATCCGACTTGTACGCCTGTTTCAATCGCCCCTGGCGCTCTTTTCTGTCTCTGCGCTAATCTTTCCTTAACACTTTGGACTTTGTTCTTGTATTCCTCTGTAATGATATCAGCCTCCTCATGATTAGCAACAACATGAGGAGTAACCATAAGGAGCAATTCACGTTCGTGCCGTATTATCAGTTGTCGAACCAAATAAATAGCCGAGCACCGGCAACTTGCTCAAGAAAGGTATACCAGTTCTCGAGATGTCTATTATTTTCACTTATTATACCGCCGATCACCAGGGTGTGACCGTCCTGAACAATCGCAGTGGTAATCGCCTTCTCTTTCTAAAGCCCTGATACGCCTGTCCTGCCAATCAGACATGTCTGCCCCTGGATTGACTGACCTCCTGGTTTATCTTGAGGGTCACCTGTTTCTTTTCGTTGATATGCGGGGTAACAGTAAGTATTATACCCGCTGACTTGAACTGGACCTGAGACGTCTTAAGGTCTGTAGTACTGACGGCCTGGGATATCGAGGTGGCCACAGGCACCTCGTCAGCGATCTCGATCTTCGCCTCTTTATTGTCAACGCCAAGTATATGGGGACTGGCAAGCACATTTACATTACCGCATGGTAGCTGCTGCATTAAGAAAAACATTGAAATTTCTCGAATCAATCACATTGGCAAAAAGTCCCCGCTATGATCCAACAACAGGCACAAATTTAGTAAGATCGGTAGTACTGCCTTCTCCTTCACCTGATGTACCAAAAAAAGTAGAAGGATTTTGCGCATTTCCAACAATATAGTCAACGGGTTGTCCGTCAATCGATCCATGCCCCTTAAAAAGCCATTCCAGCCCCAGACTTGTCTCATCAGTCAGGGTGATTTCTGCGATCAGCACCTCTATGAGGACCTGCTTCGGCTGGATATCCAGCTTCTTGATCGTCTCAAGGAGGACAAGGTAGCTCCTCGGGGTCGCCTTTATGATCAGGGCATTTATGTCCTCATACGCGTCAAATACCACGTCGCCCTCTATCTCGCCTTCGATGCCTTCCTGGACAACAGTGGCTGCCGGTGGTGCGGCAGAGGCAGCGGGTGGAGTCGGCGTCCTGCGGGTTGCTGCCGGTGCTGCAGGTTGGGTCGGGGAAGCAGTCTTAACTGCCTTGGTATCTCCCGCCTTCTGTTTACCATAAAGACTTTTCAATACTGCCAGGAGAGACTTTGCCTCGCCGTTCTCCACATTGTAGACAAAGGTCCTTACAGAGTCACGTTCAGTGGAAGGTATATCGATCGCCTCGAGCAGTTTCATCGTCTTTACGATACCTGAAGGAGGGGCGGTAACAATAAGCATATTGGAAGGCTCATAGACAATGATGTCAGTCCCCCTCGGCATAAGGTTTCTGACGATATTGGCCACATCATTCGCCTTTACATATTCCAGCGGTATCTGCTGGGTTACGAAGCTCGAGTCCTTCGACATCGCAGCGTCTTTTCCGGTCTCTATCGTAACCGGCTGCTGTTTTGCGGTATCAATAGGAACGATACGGTAAAAGCTGCCGTCCTTTATCGCGGTAAAGCCGTTAAACTCGAGTATCGTCTGGAAGGTTGAAAAGAGTTCGTTCAGAGGCACTTTGTTCTGCGATTGTATCGTGATCTTGCCGGTCACTCCCGGCGCAAGGATATAATTTATCTTCAGCATTTCGCTGATTGTATTGATAACGGTCCCGATGTCGGCGTTTTCGAAATTGAGCATGACATATTGTTCCTCGGCCTTTTTTTCAGCAGGAGGAACCTGCGGCTTCACCTGCTGGTATCTCTTTCATTTGGTCGCCATCAGGGAGTTTGAGCTTCCTCCGCAGGCGGCATGACCGGCTGCTCCTCCGGCTTCACTGCCTGCTTCGGTGCACAGGAAGTCATAATAATAAAAGAAGTAGAATGTAAGCCAGTCAGCAGCTTTTGCAATCTTTACCGGCATGAGCTTATGGTGGCTTTTGACTGCCATCGGCCTATAAGGTGATGCCCACCAACTTCGTCGATGGCTTTACTGGGTATAGTTTAAATTTCATTTTGTCTTCCTCGGTTGTCTTTATGTTATATCGGTCAGTAACATAGATATCATTTCCTACTCAGACTGAACTCGGGTGGTGGCTGTCTAAGCTGTCTTCGAGCCCTGGCAGAAGGCCGAGCGGCTGGACACCTGGGCTGCCGCGTGCCCTCTTACAGTCGTCGGGCTATCCACTGTTTTTATATGTTCGATGCTCATATTTATTGTCTCCCCCATCCATTTTAGCACAACTTTCCGTTCAGATATATCAGTGACTTCAATGTCATCAAGTTTGTCACCCTTTCTCATAGGTACCGCGATCGCCTTGTCTATCTCAAGATACCCGACATACTCACCGGCTGGATCCTGAGACAATACCCTTGAGCGTGAGCTCAGGCCTCCTGGGGCGGAGGTGGCGGCGGCGGCGGTGGCGGCGGCGGCGGCGGCTTCGGATCCCCTGTTCGGAGTGAAAAGGTTTTTATCCAGTATGTCCTGTCGACCAGGCAGGGCTATAGGAAGAGACGATCCCCTTCGCCCCTCTTGTCTTCGGTTGCTTTATAGAGATTTCAGCGATCGGATCATAAGCTGAGCGCTTCAAAATAAAAATTCCAGCCGGTGTAGAGAAACAGGAAAAAGACTGTGCCGAGCATAACATATTTTCTTATCATATCTTTCTCAAGCCCGATATCTGTATCCTGAACTTTAGATCATCCGGCGTCTGCATATTGGTGATATTAAGCGACAGCTTATCGATTTTCAGCAGCAAAGGACTCTCATCGATTAATTTCAGAAAATCGCTCACCTGCTTTATATTGCCATTTCCTTCAAAATATACCTGAATGATACTGTAGGTGTCGTTCTTCTTTTCCGTATCCTCTGGCCGTATCGTGGCCACATTCACGCCTGCTTTGCCGGTGAGATCGCCCGTCTTTGCCGCAGCCATCGGTCGTATCGTGGCCACATTCAGGCCTGCTTTGCTGGTGAGATCGGAAATTTCTCCCTGCATTTTCGCGGACGCCAGAAAATCCGATTGTTCTGCCAGGAGTCTTTTTTCGGTATTTTTCATATCGGTAATAAGGGCCTGAATTTCTTCTTCCGTAGCTCCGGCGCCTTTTACGACATATTCATATCGCTGAAGTGTTTTGTATTCCTTTGCCAAAGCCTCGCGATGTTGTTCGGTCAAAGGCAAAAGGAAATAATTTTCAAACATATATACGGAAAAGACACAGAGCAGCGCTAGGATCAGGCTCCTTTTCTTTCTCAAAATCCTTCAACCTCCATTTTCAGGGCAAACCGTTCCTCACTGTCTTTTGCGATAATAGGTGCGGAAAAAGAGATGTTTTTAAAGGCTTTCGACTTCTCCAGGGCCAGTACAAGTCCCGCGGTTTTTTTCGTAAACCCCTCCATCTCCACTCTTCCCTTATCGTCCACAGACAGGTTGATAATCCACGAGTCAGTAGGCAATATTTTGCTCAGCGTGTTCAGGATACGGATTGACATATTGCTTCTGTTCTGGAAGTCCATCAGCACGCCCCTGTCGTTCTGCAGGAGATCGAGTTTCTTCTGCGCTTCCAGTATCCCTGAGGCCTTGCTCTTGAGAGGGATGTCCTTGCTTCTACTTTGGCCAAAGCGTGCCGCTCTTTATACCAGGTTACTATCCCGGTAAGGAGAAAAAGCAGAACAGCCGCTGCGGCGAGACCGCCGATCAGATAGGGATAATAATCCTTTTTCTCTTTTACGAATTCTTCCGGAAGAAAATTGAGGTTCAGATACGTCTTCTTCACAAAAGATGTGACGAGCAAATCAGGGGTAAGTACCTGGAACTTTGTGCTATTGAACAGGCCGAGTTATCGACTGGTCCATCGGCCCGGTTACGTAAAGCCGCCCGGGATATTGAACGGCAAGCGCCTCAATCTCATCCCGTACCTGGTCGGTTTTCGGCACCTTCTTCAGATACACCGGAAGAGATCCATGCAGGCCAATAATCTCGTAAGCATCATCCGCCGCGTTTACGAAGATGCCCTCAAGCATTTTCTCTCCCGCGATATCCCTGACCCCGAAGAGAACATCGGTAGTGCTGCACCTGACAGAGATAACATCCATGCCGGCCTCTTTTACGATTTTCAGAAAACCATTCAGGACGACTTTTTTTATTGAAAATACCTGGATCTTCACCATATTGGCGTCTGTTGTTCCGCTTCCCGTGACTAAAAAATCATAGATATATTCTTCCATGGGTAAAGGCAGGTATTTTTCAAGTTCAAAGAAGAGGGCTTTTTGCATATCAGCTCTTTTCATGGAAGGCATTTCTATCGTCCTCCAGGAAAAATGCTGCAATGGCAACCCGATCACCACGCCGGCAGGCGCATATTCACTCTGCCATTTTGTGAGCGTATCAAGCATTACGCTGTTTCTCTCTTCCCTGTCTTCAGGAAGGACCACCCTTTCCGATTTCAGATGGGTGACAGACCTGAAGGTGGATTTTACCAGGGATGCATCCAGACTCCTGGAGTCTATGTTAACCCCTAATAGTTTCGGCATCTTCTCTCCAATAGAGTGTTTGGATTTTATATCCTGCGGCATCGGAGCGTCTGTTCAATACCGCGACGATCTTCATCCCCAGAGTGCTGTTCTTCGCCTTTGCCACAACCTCAATCCTGATATTCTGTGAAGCGATCGCATTCAACCCCTTCGTGGACCACTGCGGCGGTATAAAGCTGAACCCCCCTGCTTCCCGGGTCCTCTGCTTCATGATCGCTTCTATCTCGGTTTCATCAAATTGCAGAAGCTGCATGACCTCCCGCGATACCGTATTGATGTTCAGCGTATTCGCAGTGCCAAAGGTGGTTATCAAATTCAGCAGCGAAGTCTGCTCATCCCCGCCCTTAAAGTATTCGGGCTGCATTCCCTTGACGAGGAGCAACTCTTCGGGAACGTCAAAGAACATATTCTTTGCCGTGTACGGATTTTCAAGCCCTTCGTAATAATCAGACTCAGCGCCGGACGGCCGCGTAAGCTCTGCAGTTCCTTCTGAGTCTTTCCAGTCCATGACAGAGTCAACCAACTCTGTTATTACATCCTCGGAAATGCCAACATGGCGGAAAAGATTTGCGAGGTGGACTCCATCAACATAATTGATGTTGATCTTCGCGTTTTCATCCGTGATCCTTATCTCTATCTCTCCCTCTTCTGTCGTTCTCTTGCCTGTTACCGGCTCGTTATCGATATCCGTCCAGAAATTCCCCTCAGGGTCGATAAAATCAAGAGAGGGATTCTTATCCGACAGCAAATAATTGACAGCCTCCTGATAGCCTGACATCGCCATATAATAGGAGAGCGTCTCCTCTTTCAGGTTTCTGGTGCCGGCAGAGTTCCACCTGTTTGAACTGAAATAATTCAGTGAGATGATGCTCAGGAGGACCACAACCCAGAGGACCATCATCAGGGCGATCCCTTTTTCAGAAGTGAAAGGTGCACGGTGAAAAGTAAACGGGTCAAAACGCCGTTTTATTTCTCCTGACTCTCGCTCCATCACTTTAACCTCTCACCGTCATCACAGTTCCACCTGAGTGACCCGCAGGACCTCATCCAGAGTGGTGACCCCTTTTCTCACCTTCTCTATGCCGTCTTGTCTGAGTGTTCTCATACCAAGGGAGATGGCCTTGTCCTTGATCTCTTTAACCGTAGCACGCTCCATGATGAGTTCCCGGATTTCATCTCCTACCGGCAGTACTTCAAAGATCCCGATCCTGCCCGCGGTATCCGGTACCGGAACAATGGTCACAGCCGCTCCCGACCCAGACTTCTTTTACGCTGTTGTGAAATTTTTTCAAAATGTCTTCAGAGACATCCTGTTTCACCTTGCAGTGCTCGACATATTCTCCTGACAAGTCTCTGGGCCATGACGCATATCAGGGTGGAAGCAACAAGATAGTTTTCGACGCCCATGTCCATCAGTCGTGTAATCGCTCCGGGGGCATCATTGGTGTGGAGAGTGCTGAAGAGCAGATGCCCGGTAAGCGAAGCATGAATACCAATACTTGCAGTTTCCATGTCACGGATCTCACCAACCATGATTACATCCGGGTCCTGTCTGACAATATGCCGGAGACCATTGGCAAAGGTCAAGCCAATCTTCGGCCTAACCTGTATCTGAGTGATGCCCTGCATCAGGTATTCCACGGGTTCTTCTACGGTTATGATCTTCTTTTCCGGCGAGTTGATCCTTGCAAGAGAGGCATAGAGCGTAGTGGACTTGCCGCTTCCGGTAGGCCCGGTAATCAGTATCATGCCGTAGGGTTTCAGTATGACATCCTCGTAAATATCAAGAAGCGACCGGTCAAAGCCTATTTCTTCGAGCGTTATGAATGACGTCTCTTTGTCGAGAAGCCTCATAACGATACTCTCGCCGTATATCGTGGGTATGGTGGATACCCTTATGTCTATGGTCTTGTCAGCAAACGTCACCTTTATCCTGCCGTCCTGCGGCAATCTTCTCTCAGCTATATTCATCTGGGAAAGCAGTTTTATCCTCGAGGTAACAGCGGAATACATCCTGACGGGAAGGGTCTCTTTTTCATAGAGTATACCGTCAATCCTGTATCGCACCCTGACATTGTATTCTCCCGGCTCAACATGTATATCACTGGCCCGGTCCTTCACCGCGTTACTCATAAGAAGGTTCACCAGTTGTATGATACCCTTCTCCTGCGCAAGGTCCCGCAGGTGGCTTATCTCTCCTGTCAGGTCAGTCCCGGTCAATTCGTCTTCAGCGGTATCCTCTATCAGTCTCTGCATAACGGCGCTTCTCGATCCATGAAGCAGCTTCAGATGCTGGGCTATCTCTGTTTTTTTGGCGAGGACAACGGAGATATCATAGTCATAGGAAGCCTTTATAGACTCGATAGCTTCGGTATTTGTGGGGTCCCCGACCGCTATTTTCAGGACATTGCCTTTCAATTCGAGGGGGAGAACAGAGTTCTCTTCGAGGAAACCAAAGGATATTTTGTCTATCGGAATGGTCTCGGGAAAATCTTCCATCTCAATGAGCGGCATATGAAACTGCTCGGCCAAGGCCTTGAAAATATCTCCTTCTGCCATGCCTTCGTCCATAAGGATCTCGCCAAACCTTCGCTTCATCCCCTCAGCTTTCTGGATTTCAAGGGTCCTGTCTATGTCTGCAGAGGATATATCCCCTGTTTCAAGCAGTATATCGCCGATCTTTTTTCGCATTGTCATTGTGCCGATATGCGGGGCATCGTCCCCAGGAGATATTTGAAGTCCTCGTCTTCAAACCTGACTCCCATGCCAATATACCCTCCGCTCCATTTTTTGTTCATTATATTATCAGCCCCGGCACTGAGGAAGATATTCTTAAAGATAAAATAATCCACCCCGACCTTCACATGGGGGTTTTTTGCGTCTTCTTCATCATTCGAAAAATCCCATATGTCAGCAGTAATTTTCCCGCGGTCATCATTGAAGAAATAGTCTCCGCCCATCCCGAAGGTGCTCTCGGTCAGTCCTACCCGAACCGCCGCGTCTCCGAACCGCTTGCCAAATTGCGCTGTAAACTCAGTGCGCTGTCTGATTTTTTCCTCTTTAACGTACCCGCCCCCCGGGCTTGTATATGTTTCTGTTGTTTTGACACTTCCTACAGGATCACTCACGACACCGAGAATATAATATTTATCCGGCCGGGGTTGCAAGGTAACAGAAAAAGTCCCCTTTGTGTCCTGTGGTTTCGTAAGATAATCCGCCTGCAAGGTGATAAACGTCCTGAACCTGTCGACAGCGGAGATAGTCCTGTTCACCCCTTCAGCGGCCTTGTTGACCGATTCATAAAGACGGTCGTCCTTGACAAGTTTTCCGAGGGAGCCTTCCCCCCGGTTGACCTGCTGTGAAATATCCTCCAGTGAGGCCACAGTGCTTTTAATTGCCGGCCTGTTCTCCTCAACCATTTCCTTAAGTTCCCTCGTGGCCTTGTTCAGGTTTTCTACAAGTTCTGGTCCGTTCGTCTTGAGTGACCCGGAAAAATCTCTCATGTTCGCTATGGTGCTGGTCAGGGGCTCGCTGTTCTTATCTATTAGACCGTTGATCGAGACCGTGAGACTGTTAATATTGTCGAGCACATTCCTGAGCTTATGATCATTGACAGAAATAGTCTGCCTCAGATCCGAGGTAATCTCCCTGAGGTTCACAATGGTCTGACGTAACGACTGTTTTGATTCATCCGTGCCTATGACATCATTTACGGATTCAGCAAGCACGGTAAACTTTTCGGATACCACCGTCAAATTCTTGGCAAGGTCATCAATATCAACGAGTTCTTTCACCTGTTTGATAGAGTCGCCGTCTTTCAAAGCTCCGCTTTCCGGGGTACCTGCCTTGATATCAAGATATTTGTCCCCCAAAAGCCCGGTCAGTTTAATAGATGCGACCGCGTCCCTGTATATCTTTATCTCCGGTTTGATTAAAAGCCTCACCTCGGCCTTGTCATCGGCAAGCCGCACCGCATCTACGGTCCCTGCTTCAACACCCGCGATCCGGACCCTGGTCTTTTCATCGAGTCCGGCGGTATTTCTGAAATAGACATGCAGGACATAGCCTTTCTTTTTCATCCACTCCAGACCACCGACCTTGAACGTCATGAAAGTAAGGACAGCCAGGACAACAAGAGCAAAAACGCCGACTTTAAGCTCTGTTGAAAATTCTTTCATGATTTACCCCTTCTATTTTTATAGGCCCAACAGCGCTTCCTGTTATAAATTGTTTTACGACAGGATTTTCAGTGTTTTCTATCTCAGCGGGAGATCCTGTCTGGATGATCTTTCCTTCATACAGCATTGATATCCTGTCAGCTATTTTATAAGCGCTGCGCATATCATGCGTAATCGCGACTGACGTAACAGAGAGCCGTTCCCTCATCTCTATGATAAGATCGTTGATGGCATCGGCTGTTATCGGATCAAGCCCGGTAGTAGGCTCATCATAGAGCAATATTTCAGGTTCATGCGCGATAGCGCGCGCAAGACCAACCCGTTTTTTCATTCCGCCTGAGAGCTCCGCCGGCGAAAGTTCCTCCACGCCGACCAGTCCCACCATCTTCAATTTTTCGATCGCAACTTCTTTCACCTCGCCGAGTTTCATATTTTTCTGCCGCATAAGCGCAAAGCCCACATTCTCCCATATATTCATGGAATCAAATAATGCGGCCATCTGAAAGAGCATGCCGAATTTTTTCCGGACTTTATACAGCTCATTCTCTTCGAGTGTCGTTATATTCACGTCTCCTATAAAAACGTTTCCCTGGTCAGGCTTCAGGATGCCGATAAGGTGCTTTAGGATAACACTTTTACCGGAGCCGCTTCCACCGATAATGACTCTGCTTTCACCTTTCTCCACTGCAAGATCAAGCCCCCGCAATACTTTGTTGGGGCCGAATGCCCTATGCAAATCAACTGTTTTAATCATCTGAACAGCCAGTTTGAAAGAAAGTAATCCGATATAAGGATCGTCATCGAAGACAATACCACCGCCCCGGTTGTTGCCTTTCCGACGCCCTCGGCGCCGCCCCTGGTATAAAATCCCTTATAACTGCTCACCAGCGCTATGGCAGCCCCGAAAAAACAGGCTTTGATGAGTCCGTTATAGATATCGCTCGGTTCCAGATAGTCCCACGTCCGCTTCCAGTAGACCACGGAACTCGTTTTGAATAAGCCCACGGTTACGACATATCCTCCGATAATTCCGATGATGTCAGCTACAATCGTGACCGCAGGGAGCATAACAAGACCGGAAAGAAATCTCGGGACGATCAGGTATTTCACCGGATTCGTGGCGAGCGTCTCCAGAGCATCTATCTGTTCCGTCACTCTCATCGTACCAAGTTCAGCCGCCATTGCAGCGCCGGCACGTCCTGCCACGATCAAGCCGGTAAGTACAGGGCCCAGCTCCCTTGTCATGGAGAGCGCTACAACCGTCCCGACCAGTTCTACAGCACCAAAACGTTTAAAAGCAGTATAGGTTTGCAAAGCAAAGACCATTCCGGTAAAAATGGCCGTTACCAGAACAACAGGCAGAGATCTTACTCCTATTTCAAGCATCTGCTTAATCGTATTCTTTACCTCGAAGGGTGGGAGAATCATCTGCCTCAGCGTCGACAGCAATAAAAGCAAAATACGCCCCAGTTCCTCAGAAAAGACGATGATTTTTTTGCCGAACCGTTCTATGAAGGTGATCAATGTATGTATTCCCTGTTTGCCCTGGTTCCCAAAGAGGTCATTATTTCGTAAGGGATGCTGTTTATTCTTGCTGAAAGTTCAGTTGCGGTGATCATATCTCCATTCTGTCTGCCAAGAAGAACCACCTCTTCTCCCTGGGATATGTCATCGACTTCCGTTACATCTATCAGGGTCAGGTCCATGCAGATCCTGCCTGCCACCGGCGTCCTTATCCCGCGGACAAGCATATCAGCGTTATTGGAAAAGAGACGACTATATCCGTCCGCGTATCCCACAGGAACAACAGCTATCTTACTCTCTCTTTTTGTGATAAATGACCTTCCGTAACTGACAGGAGTACCGGACGGCACTCTTCGTATGGAAAGAATTTTTGTCTTTATCTTCATTAACGGCCTCAGCCCGAGGTCCTCCTGAAGGGGAGAATATCCATAGAGCGCGAGTCCGGGTCTGACAGCATCGAGCAAGCTTTCTTTCAAGGAAAGCAGGGCCGCGCTGTTCGCCATATGAGCGATCAGTTTACGCCCTGTCTTTTCCTCGAGAGCCTTTCTCAGATGATCAAACACTTCAAGCTGGTGGACAGAATAAGAGCTGTTGTTTGTATCTGCCTCGGAAAAATGGCTGAGCAGTCCTTCGAGTTCAATGCCTTCCATCTGCGAGATGCAAGCAGCATCTGCAACAAACTTTTCAGAGAGAAATCCGATCCGTCCCATGCCGGTATCGACTTCCAGGTGTACCGGGATTCTCTTCCCTCTCTTTTTCGCTTCTTTTGAAAAAGCTGCCGCTGATTCCATATCGTAAATTACCGGTATCAGGTCATATGCAAAGTAATCAGCAATGTCGGAGCGGTCAAACAAGACAAGGATCCTTGCATCAATGCCCGAATCCCTGAGGGTCTTTGCTTCTTCAGTATATGCTACCGCAAAAAAAGATACACCTTCGGAAGCCAGTTTTCTTGAGATTTCAACAGCCCCATGTCCATAGGCGTCCGCCTTGACGACCGCGATTACGGTCCTTTTGCCGGCAATCCGACGGATAATTTTCAGATTATGCTGAAGGGAAGAAAGGTCGATTTCAGATACAGGGCCCCTATTCACCACCCTTGCCTTTTTCTTCCCCGGGTGCTTCAGCACTATCCACTTTTTTCTTCGGAGTCACATCAATCTCATCCGCCCCGGACGTGGATTTCTTGAAGTTTTTGATTGCGAGTCCGATGCCCTTTCCGATCTCGGGCAACCTGGACGCCCCGAAAAGGACAACGACAATAATAAGAATAATAACAAGCTCCGGCATTCCCAAACCAAACATGTTAACCTCCTGTTGCCCGCTGTAAGTCTTCTCTCGTATTGATATTAACGAAAGACCTTCCTTCAGGATCAACCTTTAAAATATCTTGTTCTGGTACATAATATACATCAATATCCTGCAGCAAATCCCTCATCGCCCTTCTATTGTAACGTATCCTTTCTTCCATCAGGTCTTTGATCTTATGAGAATAAACCCCAATCAACGGCTGGGGTTTCCCGCCAAAAACAGGGATGACAGCATCCTGACCTTTATAAGAGCTATTAATAAGATTTATTATCTTATCAGAGATAAAAGGCATATCACAGGCAGTGACAAAAACCTCAGGCACGCCGGCGCATGCAAGTACGGAAAATATGCCTGTCAAAGGGCCACGAAAATGCAAGATATCCCCTATCATAGGAAGCCCAAGATAAAAATATTTTTCAGGACTGTTTGTACTCAGCCATACTTTATGAAAGTATTTTTTTAATAAAGAGGACGTGATTTCAATGAGTTTCTTCCCCTCTATCTCCACTAGTCCCTTGTGATAAAGGAATCTCCTGTTTTCCCCTCCTGCCAAGATTAAAGCGTCCATAATTAATTTATCTCATAGTTTATTAGAAAATTGCTTTCAATACAAGATAAAAGTCTCTGTACAGAAAGAATTTTTACTTGCTCATTCTGGCTATTTTTGTTATACAATATAGCATGATGAAATTGTTGATTACCTGCCCTGTAGGTGATATGTGAAAAAATTGATCCAGCAAATTGGATCTTTCGGGAGTCTGCGTAAGGTATTGGTGTGCATGTTGCCCATGTGGCAAAAGCCTGAAGATACCTTCATGACACCCACCTATTTAATAGGCGGATCTGATTCTTCACATACACGACAGGGCGGGATCACTCATGCAAATTTACTCGTGACTATGGTTTTAAAGCTTTTAGGTAGAATACATAAAGAGATGAATGGAGAAAACGCCTTAACAATACCTTTTTTATCGGGCATTTCAATACAGAAAAATGTAATTTTATCGCCTAGTTTCACCGTTTTCTCAATACCGAAAGCACTCCCCAGACCATAGTCCGTTCAGGACTATAACAATTGAATGTAAAAGCAGTACAGAGCAGAACCCTTTCACCTGTCCGGAGAGAAGATTCGGAAAAATGTGCCGATTCTCGCGTGATCTGTTGCCCGGACCTTCACAAGGTCTTCATGCAAAATGTAACACCTAATTCCGTGTTATCCTCTGCTCTTTCTGCATCACCCTGTAAGGACCATAAAATCGCTACTGCAAGAAAGGAGAACCAACCCAGATGACAACTATTGCTAACCTGCTCATCGCTGTCTTCACCGGAGCCGTTGTCGGCCTGATCATAAGCTTACTGTATAGAAATACCTTAAAAAATCAGCGGAAATCCCTCGAACTGGAAAAAAGTACTCTTCTCGAGAGCGCCCGCAAGGAAGTTGAAACGATCAAAAAAGAAGCGGCCATCGGTGCTAAGGATCTTCTCTATCAGGCCAAGACTGAGGCTGAAAAGGAATTAAGGGAAAAACGTTCTGAACTGAACCATCTGGAAAAAAGACTTCGTCAGAAAGAAGAATCTTTTGAAAGAAAATTCGACCAGATAGACAAACGTGAACAGCGAATTAGGGAAAAGGGAAAAGGACTTTACCTCACGGGAAAGAGCCCTGCAGGACAAAGAAAACAGGTACAACTCCCTGATTAAAGAACAGTCCCAGATTCTTGAAAAACTTTCTGGAATAACAGCAGAAGAAGCAAAGCAGGAGATCCTGCGCCGTACAGAAGAAGATGCCAGGTTCGATATCGCGAAGCTCGTAAAGAAAATCGAAGACGAGGCAAAAGAAAGTGCTGAAAAAAAGGCAAAAGAGATCATCGGCGGTTCCATACAGCGATACGCAAGCGACTATGTCGCTGATGCTACCGTAACGGCAGTGAGCCTTCCGAGCGATGATATGAAAGGCAGGATAATAGGACGGGAAGGACAGAAATATACGCGCCCTTGAGGCTGCTACCGGTGTTGACCTGATCGTCGACGACACGCCTGAAATGGTGACGCTTTCCGCTTTTGATCCGGTCAGGAGAGAGATCGCACGTCTTTCGCTCGAGCGCCTCATTACAGACGGGAGGATCCATCCCACACGCATAGAGGAAATCGTTGAGAAGGTAAAAAAAGAAGTTGATACAAATATCCGGGAAGAAGGTGAAAAGGCGGTTTTTGATCTCGGCCTTTCGGGTATCCATCCTGAACTCATAAAAACCCTGGGCAGACTGAAATACAGGACATCTTACGGACAAAACGTACTTCAGCATTCAAGGGAAGTAGCCTATTTTGCCGGGATGATGGCAGGAGAACTCGGAGTCGACACAAAGCTTGCCAAAAGGGCCGGACTTCTCCATGACATCGGAAAAGCAGTCGACCATGAGATAGAGGGTTCCCACCAGGAGATAGGCGCCAACCTGGCAAAGAAACATGGCGAAAACTTCAAGGTCGTCAACGCGATTATGGTCCATCACGGCGAAGGTGATCCCATTACTGTCGAGGCTGCCCTTGTTGCGGCAGCAGACGCGCTGTCGGCAGCACGGCCGGGAGTCAGACGTGAGAGCATCGAACATTACCTCAAGCGTCTGGAAAGCTCTTGAGCAGATGGCCCTTGGCTTCAGCGGCGTTGAAAAGTGTTATGCAATCCAGGCAGGCAGGGAGATAAGAATCATCGTAAAACCGGAAGATGTAAATGATGAGATGTCATCCCTCATTGCACGTGACCTCTCGAAAAAAATTGAAGCAGAGATGTCTTATCCCGGACAGATTAAAGTGACGGTGATACAGGGAATCCAGATATGTCGAATACGCGAAATAGTAATGAGTTACTTCTCTTGCAAAGGATGAGTTCACGCATATTGTCCCTCATCCCTCATTACCTGTTTGCCTTATGAGAACACTCTTCATCGGAGATATTGTAGGAAAGATCGGCAGAAACGCCGTCAAGGCGCTTCTGCCGAATCTGATCGACAAATATAAATTGGACCTTGTAATTGCAAACGGTGAAAACATAGCCGGTGGGTTCGGTCTTACCGAGGCCCTTGTCTCAGAGTTGTTCAAGATGGGGGTCCACGTCATAACCACGGGGAACCATGTATGGGACAAGAAGGAATTCGTTAATTACATCTCCAAGGACAACCGCGTCTTAAGACCCCTCAACTATCCTCCCGGTGTGCCTGGTTACGGCAGCGTGATCTATACCCTTCAGGACGGAATGAAAGCAGGCATAATAAACCTTTCAGGCAGGGTCTTCATGCCCAGCATGGATTGTCCTTTCAGGACAGCCAAGCCCGGAGATAGAATATTTAAAAAAAGAGACCGATATCATTCTCATCGATCTGCACGCAGAGGCGACCTCTGAAAAAATCGCCTTCGGTTATTTTGTGGACGGTCAAGGTAAGCGCTGTTATCGGAACTCATACCCATGTGCAGACAGCGGATGAAAAAATACTTCCCCAGGGCACTGCTTACATCACCGATGTGGGCATGACAGGACCTGCCAATTCTGTTATCGGCATCGAAGTCGATCAGATCATACAACGTTTTCTGACAGGTATGCCCGACAGGTTTGCTACCGCATCCGGTGATGGTATTCTCTCGGCAGTTGTTATAGAAATCAATAATAATTCAGGAAAGGCGACCGCGATACAGCGTCTCCAGATCAGTTATCCGTAGGACTTTTTTCAAGCGTCCCCGGATGCGATTTCTTTTTCCATATCTTCGATTATCGCCGATATGACCTTCAGCGCCTCATGCGCCGATTCCTGCTCTACTTTCTGTATCGCAAAACCGGCATGTACAAGGACATAATCACCGATCACCGACTTCCTCAGGCATAAGCATAAGATTGATCTCACGGCGGGCGCCATAGACATCGACCATCGCCCTGAAGTTATCGATCTCTACAATTTTGGACGGTATCGCAAGACACATAATTTATCTCCCTACACATTTTTCCAGATACTTTCTTTGCCATAAGCAGCATTCTTCCAGAGGTTCAGGCGCTGCAGCCGATCCTCTTCAGTTCATCCACGACAACCCCGAGCAGCTTTTCAAAACTCCCCTGCAACCTCATCAGTCATCTCAAGCCCTAACGCAACACGTTTTGGTTCAATGCCGAAAAGGACCATCTGTTTCGGCAACTCTCCGGTAAGAGTCGCTGCCGCAAGGAGATCGGAAAGTCCCAAGTTGGTGCGGTGATATCCTTGTCATAAATTTGGCAGGGACATCCTCTCCTTCGACCTTCACGACCGTCCCGGGAGGCAAATCGCTTTTGATCGCATCGACGATAATAAGATAATCTCTGTTCACAATGTATGAGAGGAGTTCGATGCCGGAGGTCCCGCCGTCCAGCAGCTCGACGTTTTCCGGAAAGCGGAACCTCCTCTCAAGTTCATTGATCACCCGTATCCCCACGCTGTCATCGGTCATAAGGACATTGCCGATACCGAGAACAAGAACGTTCACCGGAGCTCCTTGTGCGAAGGACTGTCGCAGCTCGCAGCTCATTAAACCGCCCTTACCCTGACGATCTCCTTCCTGGTACTGTCATGCATATGAATTGCGCATGCAAGGCAGGGGTCGAAAGAGTGGACAGTCCTTAAGTACCTCAAGCGGCTTTTCCGGATCTGCAACCGGATTACCGACTAAAGATGCCTCATACGGACCAGGGGCGTCCTGGCTGTTTCTGGGCCCCGCGTTCCAGGTAGACGGCACAACAGCCTGATAGTTATCTATCTTGCCGTCCTTGATCACGATCCAGTGGGAAAGAATGCCTCTGGGCGCCTCATGGAACCCAAAGCCCCTCTGTTCTCCCTTCGGGAAAATCGGTTGATTGAATGTCTTGACATCACCTTTCGCTATGTTCTCGATAAGGGCCTGCCACTGAGACTTCAGGGTATCATAGAGCACGGCACAGCGAATTGAGCGTGCGCCTATCCTGCCGATCGTGGAGTGCAGTGCGCCTATCCCCACTTTTGCACCGGCAAGCGAGCTTATGGTATCAAGCATCCTGGTGGCATACCTTTTCGTCGGTTCATGGCCTGCAGCAAACATGCAGAGAACATTCGCAAGCGGCCCTACCTGTGCAGGCATGCCTTTGAAGGTCGGTGATTTCACCCATGAATACTTGCCGCTTGTCCTGAAAATCAGTATATTTCGGGATCGTATCTTCTTCCCATGGATGGCGGTCCCAGTTTCCGTCATACCAGGAGTGTTTGATGCTCTCTTTCACGTTGTCTCTGAAGAAAGGATCGTTGTAACTCTTGATAGGGGTAAATTTGCTTACATCCCCGTCAGGTATGTATCCTCCGGGCAAGGCAAACACCGTCCCTTTTGTGTCCATCGGCATATCAGGAGCGGCGAGGTAGTTCATCACGCCGGAGCCATGTTTTGTCCAGTCAGCATAAAACGCGGCAACTGCAGCGGTATCGACAAGCAGTACGTTTTCGACAAAATCGCCTACCTTGTCGATGAGTGTCTTGACATAATAGAGTCTTTCCATGTTCAGGGTTGACTGACTGTCAAGGTTGATCGCGTTGGCAACCCCGCCTACCGCAAGGTTCTGAATATGAGGGGTCTTGGAGCCAAGGATACCGACAACCTTGTTTATCTCCCGCTGATACTCCAGGGCCTGCAGGTAATGGTGCGCGGCAAGCATATTGACCTCCGGGGCAAGCTTCATCGCAGGGTGGCCCCAGTATCCGCTTCCATAAATACCCAACTGGCCTGAACCGACAAAGGTCTTCAGTCTGTCCTGGGAAGCCTTCACCGCGTCATAGCTGTTTCCTGTCCATGATGAAAGCTTCTGCCCGAGGTTTGCCGTCGCCCGGGCGTCTGCCTTGAGAGCAGACACAATATCAACCCAGTCAAGGGCAGCAAGATGATAGAAATGCACAATATGGTCATGGGTTGCATGGGCGCCCATCATCAGGTTCCTGATATACTGCGCGTTTAAAGGGATCTCCATGCCAAGGGCATTTTCAACCGAACGCACTGAAGCCAGTGCGTGGACTGTCGTTCAAACGCCGCAGAACCGCTGGGTAAATGTCCAGGCGTCCCTGGGGTCACGTCCCTTCAGGATCGTCTCAATACCTCGCCACATCTGGCCTGATGACCAGGCCTTCGTGACCTTTCCGCCATCCACCTCACAGTCTATGCGCAGATGCCCTTCTATTCTTGTTACAGGATCAACAGTAATTCTTTTTGCCATAAGGGTTCCTCCTATCTCCTAATATATATTTATGTGTGTTTCAAACTTGGAAGCACCGGCATTTTCTTAACGAAAACAAGGTATGCCATGATCTCTATCGATATGATACCCAGCGTTATCATAATCTCTGAAAAAGCCGGGAAATAATGCCACCCCGGACCAGGATCAAACCCTATCAAAAAAGCGTTGAAACGGTATAACGAACCTGCAAGAAGCATAGATACCGCCGCGACAAAAAGTTTCTGGGGCCTCTTCCTGTTATGAGCTGACGACAGGATTATGAGAGGAATAATATATAACGCATTCTCGATGAGGAACATGACCGACTTCAGGTCAAACGCAAATGCAAGGCCGAGTTTTCCCCGCCAGATAAGGTCTCCGAAACGTACAACAAGATAAAATCCTATTAAAAGAGGAACAAGCCTCGAAATCCCTGAAAGAACAGGAGTCTCTATCTCTCTTTTGAAAGAGAGAGAAGAGATAATCGACTCAAAGATAACCATCGAATACCCCATGGTGATAGCGGAGATCAAAAACATAAGCGGAATGAACCCTGTCTGCCAAAGCGGCGACAGCTTATGTCCGGCTATTATCATGAGCGAACCCAGGGAAGACTGATGCATCGTGGGGAGCAGCACGCCTATTGCTATTAAAACGAACATTATCCTGTTCATCGTCTGCTTGAGTCCCTTTGCATTAAACCACTCGGCCAAAGTAGGTGAAAACTCTAACCAGAGAATAAAAATGTAGAGACTGATACATAGTGCGACCTCTAACATTACAGAATTGACCTGTGAGTACCAGGGCAGAAAAAGGTTATATGCCTGCCAGTAACGACCAATATCAAATAAAATCGATACGCCTGCAAGTGTATAGCCGAACATGCTTGCCAGAACAGCCGGCTTTACCAGCGGATGATACTCACCCTTGTTGAAGATATACACAAGAAGCGCCATAGAATATCCTCCGCAGGCAAAGGCCGTACCTACAACGACATCATAGGCGATCCAGATACCCCAGGGATATCCGTCGCTGAGATTGGTTACCGCTCCTATACCGTAAATAAACCTCTTGATAATGAGTATTCCGGCGATAGCGGCAAATAAAGCAAGGACTAAGAAAGGCTTGGTAACTATCTTCCCGCCTATAGGTTTGCTTTCACTCATATATATTCTCCCTTAACAATAATTTATTCGTCTTTGTTCCGTGTGCTTCTGTAAGCCGCAAAAAGAAGGCCTGCCAGAATAACCCCGGGTGCGATCATACCCTTGTATAAAGTATGCTGGATCCCTTCAGAAAATGACGCGTCCGATTTTTCACCAAGCTCAGGCATCCCAAGCTTCGCAAAAGGCAAACCTGCAAGCATGAGATATTGAGTGCCTCCGCCTTCCTTTTCTCCGTATATGTGGTTTTGGTATTTCGAAACAGGCCGGTAAGACTTGACGCCTGATTTAATATGCGCAACAGGATAATTGTAATAATCCCCTGCTTTCAGGGCAAGTCTCTTCTTTGCCTCTTCAAGAAGGTCCGTAACCTTTCCAAAAATTGACGCCCCTGTCGGGCAGAATTCGCAGCAGGCAGAATACTTTCCCTCTTTGTATCTGTGATTGCAGAGCTGACATTTTCTGATTTTTGGGAAAGGCTTGTCATATTCGAACTTCGGTATATTGTAAGGACATGCTACCTGGCAATACCTGCAACCGATGCAGGCATCCTCGTTATAACTAACGACCCCGTTTTGAGGGTCCTTTTTAAGCGCAGAAACAGGACACGCCGAGACACAGGAAGGATCAACACAATGCATACAGTGTCTCTTGATAAAAGAAAAACCGTTGGTTTCGCTGTCCTTGTTTTCACCAGTCCCATCCTTATATACCTTTATGATATTGAGCGTTTTTGAGGACAGATCAACAGGGTCATCCCATATCGCCTCCGGAGCCGAATGCTCTGCAGGCATCTCATTTTTCTCCTTGCATGCTACCTGGCAAACCTTGCACCCTATGCAGGCCGTAGCATCATACAAAATACCAACAGCCTCTGAAGGAAGCTTCTCGGGCTCCCGGGCAAATACAGGATCACCCGTAGCAAGCACCAGACCACTCCCTGCCGCTATTTTCAGAAAATCTCTCCTTTTTATCTCCATGGCTTATTTCTCCCTGGGTTCTGTGTCTTTTTTCCCTTCTTCCTCTTTGGCAAGCTGCTTGGATGTTGCAACTCCAGCCCCTAGAGCAGCTCCTGCAAGCCCGGCGACCACTGCAACCGCTGCTATGGTTGCTCCACCTGCCTTTTCTTCAGCAATATGCGGGAACATACTCGGAGGGGTGATATATTTCGGCCTTGCAGGCGAATGCAGCGGCACAGTAAATCCAACGCCCTGCTCTGAGCAGCCAAAACAGGGATGACCCGTGCCAACAGGCCAGCTGCCTGATCCGACATCTCCAAAAAGCTGCACAGGGCAGTTATTGAAGGTTTCCGGTCCCTTGCAGCCCAGTTTATAAAGACAATACCCTTTCCTGTGTCCTTCGTCGCCGAACTGCAAGGCGAATCTGCCCGCATCAAAATGAGGCCTGCGTTCGCAGTTTTCATGAATGAGCCTGCCATAGGCAAACTTAGGCCTGGCCAGGACATCCAACTCCGGCAGCTTGTTGAAGGTAAGGAAATAAAGCACTGTGGAAAGAAAATTATAGGGGTTCGGAGGACAGCCCGGAATATTGACAACAGGTGTTTTTATCCCTTTATTCTTCAGTACTTCATGCGCAGGAGTAGCTCCCGTAGGGTTCGGAGCTGCCGAAGGTACACCTCCCCACGAAGCGCAGGAGCCTATGGCGATAATAGCAGCTGCATGGGCTCCCATCTCTTCAAGAAGAGAGAGCGCGGTCTTTCCACCTATTTTGCAATATACACCGCCGTCTTTCACCGGAATGGCCCCGTCGACCACGAGAATATATTTCCCCTGGTTTACTTTCAATGAATTTGCAAGTGCAGCCTCTGCCTGATGTCCTGATCCGGCGTTCAAAGTTTCGTGATATTCAAGTGAAATCAGTTCAAGGATCAGCTTTTCGAGGGTGGGATGGGAAGTCCGTAGCAGGGATTCTGTGCATCCCGTGCATTCCTGTGCTGAAAGCCAAATGACCGGTGCACGTTTCGGACTTGTTATCGCCTCGGCAATCTCTGTCCCCATCGACAGAGGAAGTCCCATTGCTGCTGCCATAGCGCTGCAGAACTTAAGGAAGTCTCTTCGTGAAACATCCCCAAGCTTTTCCTTCAAAAGGCTCTGATCAATCTGTTTCATAATCCGTCCCCTTTCAAGTATTACTGTTATTGCGGTTTTTACCTCAACGGTTTTTACTTCGATATTATAATTACAATTTTAAAGTACCTATTTTGAGAAGCATATCACAAGAAATAAAATATTAAAAGATATTTTTTTTGGCACAAAATTAATACACAATGTCCAATACAAATTTTAAGAAACCTCCCATCTGAGTGCTGTAGCTGTACAGAGAAAAACCGGAAGGAACATACATACGTTTAACAGCACTTTTGCACAGATTCTAGAGATATTTTTAAAGACTTTTTTTTCAAAGCGGTGAGGGAAACGGGAACACTCCAAATTATGAAATAGGTTAGCAGAAAGACGGCTTTCCGTGTCCTATTGACATCCGACCTCAATTTATCTTTTAATTCTCTATACGCGCAAACTGATTATCAAAGCTTGTTGGAGGTGAGTAGTTAGCCATGGAAACAATGTCACATCACAACAGGGATGTTTTCGTACAGAAGATATTTGCATCTATAGCGACAGATATTGATTTTTTGAGTTCATTTTTCAGTTTTGGCCTTGACCAGGGATGGAGAAAAAAACTCGTTTCCCTTCTGGAATTACGGGGAGGTGAAAAAGTTCTGGATGTCTGTACAGGTACTGGAAAATTAGCGTTCTTGCTCTCAAAAAAAGTCAAAAAGGGGGGATCGGTCTCTGGAGTTGACTTCAGCAAAGAAATGCTTGCAGAAGCAGAAAAAAAGTTCAATTCCAGGTCATCCAACATCAGTTTCGCCTTCTCAGATGCAAAAGATCTTAACTTTTCTGATAATTCCTTCGATGCAGTGACAGTTTCCTTCGGCATGAGAAATATCATCGACACAACCGCTGCCTTGCGTGAGGCTTTCAGGGTCCTTAAGCCAGGGGGGAAATTCTGCTGTCTTGAACTCACTCCTCCAACAGACAGCAAGATCAAACCTCTCTATACAGTGTATTGTTTCAAGGTCATGCCCTTTATTGCCATGAAGGTCCTCAAGACAGATGTGCCGTATAATTATCTGCCAAGGTCAATAAAGGCATTTCCTGCTTCTGAAGAATTCAAGCATATTTTGGAGTCCTGCGGGTTCAGTGAGGTGACTTTTCATCCAATGACCTTCGGCATTGCTACGATTTTTAAAGCCCGAAAAAGCTGAGTCAGGCCTCAGTTGACCATGCGGTATATCATGAGGAGGGCTAACAGGTCGAGGTGCTTGATTGCGGCCCGATACAGGGGAATACTCGCGCAGCCGCAGAGCCTGCAATCCGCGTTGTTTCCATAGGTGCACTGCTTCTGAGTTCCGTCTGAATTGTAGCAATTACATACCTTGCTGACCGGGCATTTTTCGAGGCTGTTCCACTTGGAGTATTCGCCGCTTTGCCTGAACTGGTTTGCCATATTATGGGTCAAACCCAGTATTCGCCAGTATTTCTTCCTAAGCCTCAGAAGCTCGTTCAGTATCCGGTCTCTTTCATCCAGCGGGATGGAAAGGGCAGTTTCATCCCCTGTTGTATGGGGAGTGTAGAAACTGAAGCCGACACCCTTGATCGGCATTGTGCTCAGCTCATCAAGAAACTCTTCAAGGTTATGCTTATTCTGGCTTGTAATCGTTGTATGGACAACAGGTTTGCGCGGGGCTTTTCTGAGATTTTCCACGGAACAGTCATAGGCCCCTTTCCCCCTAATGCTGTCGTGGACCTCCCTTGTTCCGTCAAGGGAAAGAATCCACTGTGCATCAAAGGGAGCGAAGCCCTGCGTCCCATTGGTAAAGATAAGAGGGTGATCAAAAATCCTGGAAGCAGCCTCGCACATACCGGGGCGCAACATGGGCTCGCCGCCGTAAATAATTGCCGCGGTCATTCCCTGGGCGCGAAGACCCTTCATGAAGGCGACCATGGCTTCATCATTGAGTTCCGCCGGACGTTCCTCTTTCCACCAGTAGCAATGAGAACACTTAAGATTGCAGGTGTTCGTGATGTCGATCGCCGCAGTGGTTTTGGTGTTGGTAAATGCCCACGTGCAGAGGAGCCGTGCCTTGTTGTAGATTTTCATCTTAAGGGGCCGTCTCTGCGAAGTCGGTGCAGTGACCATCCTGAACATATGCGCCTCTGAAGGTCTGATTTACTGTATTGTCCATAGTCACCACCCAATGATAATTATTCGAAATTATAGCAGGCTTTTATCGATGGATACAAATAATAATCTGTGCTTTCTGTGAGCTCCGTTGACCGTTTATTTCAGATACATCCAAGTCCCCAGGCTATCTATGCTCCCATGAATATTTTAGAACGAGTCTCCTGCAATTGCATTCCTCCCTGAATTCCGTTATATTCTAAATTACCATATGACAAAAATACACTACAGAAAGAGATTCCTTAAAGGACTGCTCATAGCACTAAGGATATTGATTTCCTATAAACTTGTCCCGCTCATCGGGATGTTCCTCTCCCGCGAGATGAAAATGGCCCGCCTAAGCAGCCTGCATAGGAAAAACGCCGCGCTGCTAAGGGAAAAGTCAATCGAGATGAAAGGCGTGATGATCAAAGTCGGCCAGTTCCTCAGTTCGCGAAAGGACTTTCTCCCTGATGAATATATCGAAGAACTCTCGGAACTGCAGGACCAGGTACCTCCCCATGATTTCGGTGAAATCAGGCAGCGGATAATCGATGAACTCGGCTCTCCGCCGGAGGACATCTTCGCTGAGTTCGACAGAGAACCGATTGCCGCCGCATCCCTCGGCCAGGTGCACAGGGCCGTCCTGAAAGACGGCCGCGAAGCAGCGGTCAAGGTCCAGTATCCGGGCATAGAAAAAATTATCGAAACAGACATCAAGATGTTCGAGGTGCTGATAAGCCTCATGCGCGGCAAAATGGGCTGGATCAATCTGAGGGTGCTCCACGAGGAGTTCTCCAGGACTGTGCGGGGCGAACTGGATTACGTCCAGGAGGGAAAAAATGCTGAAAAGTTCAGGCTGAATTTCAGCGCAGACAAGCGGGTCGTCATACCCCAGGTGTATTGGGAATATTCCAGAAGAAAGGTCCTCACCCTCGAGTTTGTCAGAGGTATCAAGATTAGCGAATGTGCAGTGATCAAGGCATCCGGTATGGACTGCCGTATGCTGGTCAACCTCCTTGCAGAAACATATTCAAAGATGATTTTTATTCACGGGTTTTTCCACTGCGACCCGCATCCCGGAAACATCTTCGTAGGTGAAGGACCGACGATTGTGTTCGTAGATTTCGGAATGGTACAGGCAATAACCGACTCTACAAGGAGGAATCTGCGACGGTATGCCAATGCCATTGTCGACAACGATACAGCGGGTATCATCGAGGCCCTCGAAAAGTTGGGTTTTCTCATCGAAGGAGCCGATTACAGGGCCATAGCTGACGTCACCCAGGACCTTATCGACAAGTACAGGTTCAGCACCCCAGAGGAACTTAAGACACTTACCGTGGACGACATAGGCGAAGAGATCAATAATATCCGCAGCGTCATTCATAACTTTCAGGTGCCCAACTATTTCATACTCCTTGGCAGGACAATAGGCATGCTAAATGGCATGGCATACCGTCTCAATCCCGAGGTGAACATCATCGAGATAGGCAAGCCATATATCAGGGAATTCTTCAGGGGCACACAGGAAGACAACATGAACCAGATCTTCAGTACTCTGAAGAAAAAGTTGCTGGAGTTGGCCGATTTGCCTTCCCAGACTCATGCATTCCTCAAAAAGGCAAACAGGGGAGAACTCTCATTCAAGATAGGGAAGGCCGAAATACAGGGTGTCACTAAGCAGCTCACATCCCTCTCGAACGTGATGCTCCTTGTGATTCTGACAGTCAACGCCTCCACTGCCGCGCTTTTCTTTGAGCTTCTTGGAAACCAGGCACCATCCCTTCTGGCCGCTGGGTCGGCGGTGATCCTCAGTCTTGTATCAGTGGTCAGATTGCTGAAGAGATAGATGCTTTCGCGTTGCACCATTCATATACCCATCTGGTCCATTGGATGAGATGTTAAATCAATTTGACCCGAAAACAATAGTGATCCTCTTCTCTTATTTCGGTTTCAGGCTTTATTCCTATTTATCAAGTTTATCAACCACATGTATCTCTAGTGATTTTTGTATTACTTGAAACCTTTTCTCTAAAATAAACTTTTGCGTCGCCTGATACCTCTGCAACGTCAGAGACTTCTGCAAAGCCTGATACTTTTGCGTTTCCAAAAACCGAGGCAAAGCCATAAACTTTTGCGTTCTCGCTTATTCTTGCCTTGTCAAAGACCTTTGCATTGCCAAAGACATCGGCATGATCGCATACTTCAGCATCACCGAAGACCCAGGCATTGCCAAATACACAGGCACCGCCGGTAACCCTTGCATTTCCGCAAATTTTTGCGAAGGGCCCTATGTAAGCTGTTTCTGCAACATAGGCTGTCTCAGCAACCATACCACCACCATTGGGATGATGATGGTATTTAACGCCGTCAATCTCGACCACCGGATCTGTAAAAAGGACTTTAATGTCCATAGTACCCTCCTTGTAATAAAACCATTTGTAGAATCTAAAAAAAATATCTTATTACAGAAACCCTCCTATGTCAATGATCATACTGTTTATTGACATAATAAATGCCGGTTATATAAATTACTTAAGCGACAGGGGGTGAAAATGTCAAAAGCAAAAATCACATATGTTAACGGGATGCAGTTTGTCGGAGAGGCAGATTCCGGCCACGCTATTGTCATGGATGGAACACCCGATGTAGGTGGCAGAGATACAGGCTTGCGTCCGATGGAATTGCTTCTCATGGGCTTAGGTGGCTGCTCCGGGATGGATGTTGTTTCAATTCTCAAAAAGAAAAAACAGATAATTTCAGATTTTGAGATTACTGTCCAGGGTCAAAAAGCAGAAGATCATCCCAAGAAATTCACGGGCATACATATTGAATTCGTAATTAAAGGCAAAAACATATCCGAAGAAGCAGTAAAAAAAGCCGTGCAACTCTCAATGGACAAATACTGCTCTGTTAAAGCCACTCTCGAAGGCTCAGCGAAAATAGATTACACGTATACAATAATTGAAGAATAACGGAAAGATAAGCGATTCTGTAAATACAGTCCTTACATACATAGCAACACTGGGATTTTTTGGCCATATTCCCTTTGCACCAGGTACGATCGGAAGCCTTTGCGCACTCTCCCTTTTTCTCCTCACAAACTTCATCCTGACCACTCATTTTACAATAATTATAATCGGGGGCCTGATCGGAATATATGCGTCGGGAGTAGCTGAAAAGAAACTGAAAGAAAAAGACAGCAAAAAGATTATCATAGACGAATTTATCGGTTTTTATGTTGCCGTGCTCTATATTCCTAAAACCCTGGGGTTAGCGATTTCAGCCTTTATTTTATTTAGATTTTTCGATATACTAAAACCACTTTTCATATCAAAGTTAGAAAGAACTTTAAGTAATGGGTTCGGGATAATGGCTGATGACATACTGGCAGGCATCTATGCCAATATAGTAATACAGGTTTGGTTAATAGTTTTTTGAACCTGATGCCAGAAGTGCGCAGAAGTCAACCCTGTGAGGCATATATGTGCGTAATCAGGTATAAGAACAATAGGTAATATAATTATGACATTGCGGTGCTTCATCGCTGTTGAGATTCCGGACAAAATAAGGGCAGCTATCGCTGCCAGCATCGATGGCCTGAAAAAATCCGGGGCAGATGTTAAATGGGTATCGGCAGAAAATATACATATAACAATGCAATTTCTTGGAGAGACCGAGGAATCCCTCATACCAGTGATAAAAGAAGGCCTCGATAAAATATTGTCTTCTTACGCTCCGTTTTGTATTACAATATCCAATGTCGGATGTTTTCCTGATGGAAAACACCCAAGAATTATATGGGTAGGAGCAGAAGACGCCCAAACCCTGAAGAATCTTCATACCGATATAGCCAACGAGATGGCGAAATTCGGGTATCGCAAAGAGGAGAGAGACTTTACCCCGCATATAACAATCGGAAGAGTAAAGTCTCAGAGAAACATGGGAGAGATGCTCAAAAGACTCTCTGAAATCAAAGCTGCACGTTTTTTTGATTTTGAAGTCAGTCACGTGACATTGATGAAAAGTGACCTGAAACCATCCGGGGCAACATATTATAGCCTGGCGGAAATACCATTTGGCAGGAGGAGTAATGTCAACGAAGGATAAAGACAAGATAAAAGCACTTGAGATGGCCATATCCCAGATTGAAAAAAATTTTGGAAAAGGTTCTATCATGCGACTTGGAGAAGAAAGCACGGCAGAGGGAATTCAGTCTATCTCTACCGGTTCTCTTACCCTTGATATCGCAACAGGTATCGGAGGACTCCCCAGAGGCAGGGTAGTTGAAATATACGGTCCCGAGTCTTCGGGAAAAACCACCCTCGCCCTCAACGCGGTGGCTCAGGCGCAGGCAGCAGGGGGAACCGCGGCGTTCGTAGATGCCGAACATGCCCTTGATGTTCATTACGCAAAAAGGATAGGGGTGAATATTGAAGACCTGCTAATTTCGCAGCCTGATACAGGGGAACAGGCCCTCGAAGTTACGGAATATCTGGTGAGAAGCGGCGCACTTGACATTATTGTCATCGATTCTGTGGCGGCACTCGTACCGAAGGCGGAGATAGAGGGTGATATGGGAGATTCACTCCCTGGCCTTCAGGCAAGGCTCATGAGCCAGGCGCTGAGAAAGCTGACTGCTTCGATATCAAAGTCCAATACCACCGTGGTATTCATAAATCAGATAAGGATGAAAATCGGGGTCATGTTCGGAAGCCCCGAAACAACAACCGGCGGGAATGCGCTCAAATTCTATTCGTCCATGAGGCTGGATATCAGGAAGATAGAAAATATCAAGGATAATCAGGAGATCATAGGAGGCAGGGTACGGGTAAAGGTAGTAAAAAACAAGATGGCCCCCCCCTTCAAACAGGCTGAATATGATATCTTCTTCAACCAGGGCATTTCGCGTGAAGGCGAGATCGTGGACCTGGGCGTTGAAAAGAATATTATCGAAAAATCAGGAGCATGGTACAGTTACGGAGGGAACAGGATCGGACAGGGACGGGAGAATGTGAAAGAATTTCTGAAAAATAACCCCTCAGTCTCTTCAGAAATCGAACAAAAAATCATTGAGGCTTATAACCTCAGGAAATAAATTTCAGGAGAAGCCACATGGATGTAAACGAACTACTAAAGACTGCGCATTCACAGGGTGCTTCGGACCTTCACATAAAAGTGGGCTCGTTCCCCATCCTCAGGATTAACGGGGAACTCGCTCCCCTGTCAACCGGAACACGGCTGAGTCAGGAAGACACTTTGAAGATTGCTTTTTCTGTTATGAGTCCGGGACAGAGAGAGACCTTCAAAAAGAGAAACGATCTTGACCTCGCATACAGCGTACCCGGACTGGGACGATTCAGGTGCAACATTTTTATCCAGAGAGGGACTATCGGTCTTGTCTTCAGGGTAATCCCGATGAGAATCCCGACAATCGAGGAACTGTTTCTCCCTGAGGTGCTCAAGAAGGTCTCGCTGGAACCAAGGGGAATGATTCTGGTTACCGGGACGACCGGCAGCGGAAAGTCTACTACGCTTGCTTCCATGATAGATAATATAAATACCAATAGAACCGACCATATTATGACGATCGAGGACCCCATAGAATATCTTCACCGGGACAAGCGCTCCATCGTCAACCAGAGGGAAGTCGGCAACGATACGGAATCCTTCAGCAAGGCCCTGCGGGCCGCGATGAGACAGGACCCTGATGTCATTCTCGTCGGCGAGATGAGAGATTTTGAGACGATCCAGACAGCACTGACAGCTGCTGAGACAGGCCATCTCGTTCTGAGCACCCTGCATACCAGTGATGCAACAGAAACGATCAACAGGATCATATCTGTGTTTCCCCCGTATCAGCATAAACAGGTAAGGATGCAGCTTGCCGCTGTACTGAAGGCTGTTATTTCGATGAGACTGGTCCCGAAAATGGAGGGAGAAGGCAGGGTTCCTGCTGTCGAAGTCCTTATCGCTACCGCAATGATCAAAGACTGTATCCTCGATCCCGACAAGACAAAGATGATCCCTGATGTCATAACCCAGGGTGCGCTTCACTACGGCATGCAGACCTTCGACCAGTCGCTCTTCAAACTTTTTAAATTAGGGCTCATTTCATATGAAGAGGCGATGAGGAGAGCGACCAATCCCGATGATTTTGCGCTCAAGGTAAAAGGGATTAGCTCCACCAGCGACCTTGCGTTGGATGAGCAGGCCCCAAAGAATGAGATGAAAATTGACAGATTCGGAAACTGATGCAAGAAAATACGCATTTATGCTTCTCTCCTACAGAGGCAGGAGTGAAAAGGAATTAGAGGAACGGCTTAAAAAAAAAGGCTTTTCCGGGAATCATATCTCCGCTACGCTGAAGCGGCTGAAGGAGGCCGGATACCTTGATGACCGGGCGCTGGCCCTGGACCTGAAACATCAGGCTTTCGATAATAAGCTGCTCGGGCACACCAGTGCAAAAAAGTTTTTGCTCGACAGGGGCATTCCGAATGAGATTGTAGACACCACGCTGGAGTATGACGAAGATGCAGAAACTCAGAAAATCCAGAAACTTATAGACAAAAAGCTGAGGAGTATGGGAAATTATTCAGACATCAGGAAAGTGAAGAGGCTCCGGGACTTTCTTGTGCGCAAAGGATACTCATTTCGTACCATTAAAAACGCCTTGCAGAAAGCGTATCAGATCGAGGAGGTTGAAGAAGAATGATAAAGCATGTTTTCCCCGCATGCGCTGTCCTGCTGTTCATACTTTCTGACTCTGCGAAGTCAGGACGGTATTGCCGGGATACAAGAAAAGGCTCCCCTCCTGCATCTTCAGAACCCGGAATTGAGAAACAGTCCCTATGACGAGCAACGATATTCGAAATATATTTCTGGATTTCTTCAGGGCCAGGGGACATGAGATAGTCAGCAGCTCATCCCTGATACCAGGCAATGACCCATCCCTGCTTTTTACGAATGCCGGGATGGTCCAGTTTAAGTCTGTTTTCCTCGGAGAGGACATCAGAACTTACAAACGCGCAGTAACCAGCCAAAAATGCGTGCGGGCAGGCGGAAAACATAATGATCTGGAAAACGTTGGTTACACGGCTCGACACCATACCTTTTTTGAAATGCTTGGGAACTTTTCCTTCGGTGATTATTTCAAGCGTGATGCAATACTCTTCGCATGGGAACTGCTCACGGAAAAATATAAACTCCCGAAAGACAGACTGTGGGTCTCTGTTTTTGAAGAAGATGACGAGGCCGCACACTTATGGGAGACCCTTACAGACATTTCCGCACAAAAAATCGTACGTCTCGGTGCGAAGGATAATTTCTGGCAGATGGGTGATACGGGACCATGCGGTCCCTGCTCGGAAATCATTATCGATCAGGGAAGCGAAATCGGATGCGGCAGGCCTGACTGCGCTGTAGGCTGTGACTGCGACCGCTATCTTGAGATCTGGAACCTGGTGTTCATGCAGTATGACCGGGACAAATCAGGGACACTGACCCCTCTTCCGAAACCGAGTATAGATACCGGTATGGGTCTTGAACGTCTCTCTGCAGTGATCCAGGGAAAGCACAACAATTTCGACACAGACATATTTTCACCTATTATCTCGTCCATCTGTTCCTATGCGAAAAAAACGTACGGCGCTGACAGTCGGACAGACACGGCGATACGGGTCATCGCTGACCATATCAGGTCCATCACGTTCCTGCTTGCAGAGGGTCTCGTGCCTTCCAACGAGGGAAGAGGATATGTCCTGAGAAGAATCATACGGCGTGCTTCGAGGTACTCAAAGAGTCTGGATATCGGAGAGCCCGTGCTCTACAAACTCTGCGGTTCTGTTGCTGATTCCCTGGGCAATGTCTTCCCTGAACTTCTGGAGGAGCAACCGAGGGTCCGCAAGATACTCCGGCTTGAAGAGGAACGTTTCAACAAGACCCTTGAGCAGGGTCTCCTCATGCTGAATGACATCATTGCCGATTTAAAAAAGACCGGGGATAAAATCGTTCCGGGCGACGCGCTTTTCAGGCTTTACGATACCTATCGGTTTCCCACTTGATATCGCAAAGGACGTTGCCGGCGAACATGACCTCCGGATCGATGAGCCCGGCTTTCACAAGGAGATGGAGTTGCAGAAGGCAAAGGCAAGGGCCTCATGGTCTGCGGAGGAAGTTGCTGTCGCACCGGTTTACCGTGAACTCTTCCAGCAGTATCCCAAGACTGATTTTGTCGGCTATGATACTTCTCAGTCTGATGCAACGGTTCTTGCAATTCTCAAAAACGGAAAGATCGTCCATGAACTCTCCTCAGGGAGACATCGGCTGAGGTCCTCCTCGACAAAACACCGTTTTATGCTGAATCAGGAGGACAGGCGGGAGACAGTGGAGAACTCAGCGCCAGTGACCTGAAGGCGATCGTGACAGATACAATAAAGCCTGTCGAGAGCATGTATATCCATAAAATAATCCTCAAGACAGGCATCCTGAAAACCGGAGCAAACATCAGCTGCTCTGTTGACATGAGCAGAAGGACTGCAACGATGAGAAACCATACAACAACCCACCTCCTGCATACAGTCCTGAAAAACCTTCTTGGCGACCACGTCAAACAGGCCGGGTCCTCTGTTTCGCCTGAAAGGCTCCGTTTTGATTTTACCCATTTTGATTCGCTCAGCAGAGAAACCATAGAAGCCGTTGAAGACGAGGTGAACGAAGCCATACTCAGGAATATTCAGGTGGATACGACGATCATGGACACAAAAAAAGCGATCGAGTCGGGAGTCACCGCGCTTTTCGGTGAAAAGTATGGTGACACTGTCAGGGTAGTGAAAGTTGGCAGCGTCAGCGCTGAACTGTGCGGAGGCACGCATGTGGCCGCAACCGGCGACATCGGTCTCTTCAAGATCCTTTCCGAAGGGAGCGTTGCATCCGGGATAAGAAGAATCGAAGCGGTTACCGGCAGGGAAGCTGTTAAGGAGTTCAGGTCCGGGGAACATGAGCTCAGAAAAATATCTGAGATACTTAAGACCTCTGAACAGCCCTCTGAAAAAGTAAAAAAACTCCTTGGTGATCTGAAAGAACTCGAAAAATCCCTTGAAAAATTCAAGGGAAGGTCTGCTGCTGAAAGCTCGGCAAAAATAGTCGAAACAGCGCGTAAAACAAACGGCATACAGGTTATTGCCCACAGGACTGACGGCCTTGATTCAAAGGACCTCCGAGAATTGTCCGACAGGGTGAGAGATGCCCTTGGATCCGGCATAATCCTCCTCGCTTCTGTAAAAGATGATCAGGCAGCAATGGTTGCGATGGTAACAAAGGATCTCGTCGGACGCTTCAAAGCCGGAGACCTTCTGAAGCAGGTGGCTGCTGCCGCCGGAGGAAGAGGTGGAGGCAAATCCGACATCGCCCAGGGCGGAACAAAAGAGATCGATAGGCTGGACAAAGCAATCGATTCATTATACGATATAATCAAACAACAGTAATTGGGGTTAGGGACTAGCGCATGGAGGGCAAAGAATACTGTTATCGCCAATCCCTGATAAACTGATCCCCAATAACTCAAAAAGGAGGCTTTATGGCTATAGTGGACATCATAAGAAATGCTATGCTTGCAGGATTCGGGGTGCAGGAAAAAGTCAGGGAATTTATCGATGATCTTGTAAAAAAAGGCGAACTCAGTGAATCTCAGGGGGCCAAACTGGTAAAAGAATGGTCTGAAAAAGCTGACAAGAATGCCGAGGACATATCTAAAAGCCTGAATGACCTTGTTCAGAAGGCCCTTGAAAAAATGAACCTGCCGTCAAAGGATGAAATCGCTAAACTGAAAGAACAGGTCAATGCTCTTCTGAAAGGATCAAGAAACTCGAGGAAACCGGCAGGCAAAACTCACATAAGGCCATTTCATGCCCTTCAGTTTTCTGAGATTCCGTAAGAGCGCCAACAGAATCAGGCAGATCACGAATGTCTTTCTCAAATACGGCTTCGGAAAGGTAATCGACCAGATCCATCTCGGCAGGTTCATTCCCTTCAGAAAGAGGATAAGGGCGTTTGGTCAATGGCCCCCGGTTAAAAGCCCCTCTGCGCCTGAACAGCTGAGGATGGCCTTTGAAGAACTCGGACCCAGCTTTATAAAGCTTGCTCAGATACTCTCTTCCCGGCCCGATCTGATCACAAAACGCTTTGCTGATGAGTTCAAAAAACTCCAGGACAGGGTCCCGCCCTTTTCTACAGAAGAGTGCCATAAGGATCATCGAGCAGGAGACCGGCAGAAGGCTGGAAGAGATTTTTCTTGAGTTTGACAGGACACCCATTGCTGCAGCGTCTATTGCCCAGGTTTTTCGGGGCCGGCTCATTGACGGCAGCGACATCATCGTCAAGGTGCAGCGCCCGCGCATCCGCGAACAGATAGAAACAGATATCGCCATCCTTACCTATGCGGCAAGTCTTCTTGAGAAATATGTCCCGGAAAGTTCTTTTTTCAATCCCACTGGTATTGTTGAGGAATTCTCCAGGACTGTCAGAAAAGAGCTTGATTTTCTTGAGGAGTCACGCAACTGTATGAGGTTCAGAAAAAACTTTGAGCAATAATGCTGACGTCTATATTCCGAGGGTCTTCGAGGAACATACCACAGACAAAGTGCTTATCATGGAGCGGATAGACGGGGTCAGGATCGACGATATCGACAGACATCACCCGGCAGGGCCTCGACAGGAAACGCCTGGCACGGATAGGCGTCGACGCCTATTTTAAACAGGTCCTTGATGATGGCTTCTTCCATGCTGACCCGCATCCGGGTAATATCTTTGCCATGCCTTCGGGCAAGATCGGCTTTATGGATTTCGGGATCGTCGGCAGGGTCTCCTCCTGAACTCCGCGAGAACATGGCAAGCACCTTCCTTGCGCTCATCCATAAAGATTTTGACAGACTCATCGACCTGTATGTCGAAATCGGTCTGGTGCCTGAACACGTAGACCTTGATATATTCAGAAGGGAATTCAAGGCCGACCTGTCTGGATTTTCTCGAGCCTCTATATGGTCTGACCATGGGAGACAATTAATTTTGCAGATTACCTGGACACTGTTACACATATCGCTATTAAACACAAAATGAAGATCCCCTCTGACCTTCTCCTGGTAAATAAAGCCATGCTCGTTTCTCGAAAACCTCGGGCGGGAGCTGGACCCGGATTTTGATTTTATATCAGCGGCAGAACCCTATGCTTCAAAACTTATTAAAGGAAAGACTCAAACCCGGACGGCTATATGAAAAAGCCAGAAAAAACGTCATGGAGGTGAGCGATTTTGCCTTCCTTTTCCCAAAACAGATGAAACAGATAATCCAGAAAATGCTCAAAGACGACATAGGCATCAAGATGACTCATGTCGGGATGGATAAAGTTTATCAAGGACATGGACCGCTCCAGCAACAGGATAGCCTTCAGCATGATCATCAGCGCAATTCTGCTGAGTTCTGCCATTATGCATGCAACAGGCGCCGGTCCGAGGATTCTCGGCTTTTCTCTCCTCGGCATTGTCTGCATTCGGAATGGCCTTCATCCTCGGGATCTGGTTGATTATCTCGATTATCCGTTCCGGAAGACTATAAGACAAACATCAGTGCATGCCCGCAGGCATGATTATGTGTTTAACAGCCTCAATCCAGCGCTATAAGCGTTTTCACCCTCTTTACTGCACCAGACGACAGTTCCATTTAAATTGGGAACTTCCAGTCCGTTAATTATTGTTATTTTCTGCCCTGAACGGAGGGGATTAAATACGCGAAGGCCAAGGCCATCTTCGCTTTTATTAACGGTAAAACCAAGGTATTTTTCGTCCAAACCGGCGGCATCTAGACGATACTCAATATCCTGTCTGTAGTAATAACGTCCGCTTATTTTCGGGTTTCTCAGTTGCTGCGAGAAATCAACGTGCTTTTGACGCTCATTGAGCCAACGGGGAAGCTCTGAAGAGGTGAACAGTTTTGCAATAAATTTACATCCTAAATCTTCACATTGTGTCACCAGCTCTTCATCTGTGCACCCTGACATAATTGCCTTCATCTTCATGTCTATCTTGCATCCTCTTCGTGATTGGCCCTGAAGCAATTCTATCCCTGTCATCTTTGGCATCTGGAAATCTGAAATCACCATATCAGCGCATGGAGCAAGGTTTTCACAACTCTCAGCAGAGCTTTCATTGAGCGGGCAGAGTACAGGGGTGCTGAAGGGGAAGACCTCATAGCCGGACTTGCTAAAGAAACGTTCCAGCAGTTCCAATATGGTGACGTCGTCATCAAAAATCAGTACCCGTGGCTTTCTCATGACAGGCTCCTTATGTAAAGGTTATGACTTTCTTCCCTCAGACTGGGTCAGCTGCTCCTTACCTATAGTGTGAATTAAGAAGATTAAAAAACAATTAATTTTTCGTGAATTAATTTTAATAATTTGTTGCTCTAAATCATTACAGTGGACCTCCTGTGTAGTTCGCTACCACGTAAACATCGTCAAGAGACATTTCCTATTGAATTATTGTTATTTCCTTAAGCTCGTTATATAATACTATCAAACGTACTATTAACAGTGAGGTAAAAGTCATGATTATAACGGCTAATGATTTGAAAGTAAAAGGGATCTCATATCTTGACGGTCTTGCACAAAAATACAGGGAGATCTTTATTTCAGTTCGAGGCAAAAACAGGATGGTAGTGCTTCCGATAGAAGAATATGAGAGATTAAAAGAGGCTGAACTTGAAATGGCCGTCAGAGAGGCCGAGGCAGACTACAATAAAGGCAAATACACTATTGAGAGTGCAGAAAAACACTTTAAGCGAATCGGGATTTAGTGTACAAACTCGTCTTCACTGAAAGCTACGAAAGGCGGGAGGCAGCCTTTATAAAAAGACACCCGGAAATGGTCGGGCGGTACAAAAAGGTGTTGAGACTGCTTGAACTCAATCCCATGCATCCGTCATTGAAACTTCACAAATTGAAGGGAAAATTCCAGGACAAGCACGCCGTTTCAATAAACTCTGCATACGGGGTTGTTATTGCCTTTGTCGTGGCCGGGGATGAAATCATCCCCATCGATATCGGTCATCATGATGAAGTTTACTGACAAGCAGGCCTATTTCTCTATAACTATCGTCGGCACCACCGACATCCCGACCCTCAGCACCTGCTCAGGGTCAGCATTCTTATCGAACACTATCTTCACCGACGCTACTTCTTGCGCAGGCTTGCGCTCGGGCTTGTCGGCTTGCCAACTTGCAGGCTAACAGCCATTATAAATATTCAAGTGTTTTTATGAGCGCCTCAGCTTTTTTCATGCTCTCATAATACTCGCGCTCAGGGTCTGAATCAGCAACGATCCCGGCACCTGCCTGCACATATGCCCTCCCCTCCTTTATGAGAAAGGTCCTGATGATAATATTAAGGTCCATAGCGCCGTTGAATCCGATATAACCGAGAGAGCCTGTATACGGCCCCCTCCGTGTAGGCTCGATTTCATCGATAATCTCCATGCATCTGATCTTCGGCACACCGGTTATCGTCCCGCCGGGAAACGTCGCCCTGATGACACTGAAACAATCCTTGCCATCCGTCAGAATGCCCCTTTACATTCGATACGATATGGATGACATGGGAATATTTCTCGGTAATCATAAGCTCATCGACTTTCACGGTGCCGTAATCAGCGACCTTGCCAAGATCGTTTCTTTCAAGATCGATGAGCATGATATGCTCAGCCCGCTCTTTTTCGTTCAGCAGAAGTTCCGCGCTCATCATATCATCTTCATTCAGGTCCCTGCCCCTCGGTCGTGTCCCTGCGATCGGCCGTGTATCTACGACCTTGCCCGTCACTCTGACCAGCCTTTCAGGTGAAGAACTGGCAATCTGGTAATCGCCGAAATCCATAAACGCGGCAAATGGTGACGGGTTGATTTTTCGCAGAATAGCATAGATCCGCCAGGGATCGGTGTTTCCTATAACCGCAGAAACACGCAGCGACAGATTGGCCTGGAATATATCACCCGCAGCAATATACTCCTTGGTCTTTGTTACCATCTCCATATACTCTTCTTTTTCCATATCATGAGATATCCGTACCCGTTGCGCAGCAGGTTCAGGAGCAACTTGGGTTTTATCGCCACGATCGATTTTCCTCCTGATATCCTCCAGTGCGCTCTCGGCCTCGACGGCCAGGACGTCGGCCGGTCTCATGACTTCTGAAAATCCAAGCACCGTCTCCCGCGCACCCGGACAGACGATTATCCAGCTTTTCTTTTTTACATGATCAAAGGCTATCAGCCTGTCGATCATGAAAAAATGGACGTCAGGGACTTCGAGATCATCCACCGCTGTTTCAGGAAGTTTTTCCAGGTAATGCACGAAATCATAACTGAGCATACCTGCGGCCCCACCCTGAAAAGGAGGGAGTTCGTCTGCCGGATCCTGTTTGTAGGCAGTTACCAGTTCTCTCAGTCTCTGGAGCGGATTTCTGCCTGAAAGCGTCTTCCTTCCGTTACAGTCTATTTCAATCATGCCGTCTTTCACTTTTATGATCAGATACGGCTCGATGCCGATGAATGAATATCGCGCAATATTCTCCGGCCCTTTAACACTTTCGAGCAAAAAACTGTTTACAGATCTCAGATATGCATAAATTTCATCGGGGGGTCGAAACGGTATCTCTCTGAATATTGGACGGTAGTGTTCTGTGTTGCAGGTTGTTTCAGACATGACTGGTCTGGTTGCCTAATCCATTGTATTTATAAAGATTATATGTTGAGAATGAAGTCGGGCTTGATGGAAAACGGCCATGGTCGAGGCTCCATAAGCACGCTTGGACAGGTGACAAGCCTTAGCTGAACTGCACAGGATCTCGTGTTTGCGTTTACGTGAATCAGAATAATAATCTGCCGATTCCATGGCATTTTTCAGCATGTTCGACTTCCTCTTCTTGACACATTCTGCTTTGCTATGCCTGCAATTTTACGAGTTATGTGTGTTAGCCGCAATTGACTGTCATACAGACGCTATCTCTTTCTGTATCAATTCTATCGCCTTCTTCGGGTCGGACTGGCTTAATATAGCCCTGCCCATCACCAAAAAGTCAGCGCCTTCTTTTATCGCCTGTTTCGGGGTCATTGTTCGCCACTGGTCATCGGCCGGTGTCCATGAAGGTCTGATGCCGGGCGTCACGATAAGGAATCCCCTGCCGCAGTGACTCCTGATCATCGCTGCCTCTCTTGCTGAAGCAACGACCCCGTCAAGTCCTGCCTTTAAACTAAGCCCCGCAAGATGCCTGACATGGGTATTGAGGCTGTGCTGCACCCCTATCTCGCTCTTCAGGGTTTCCTGGGACATACTCGTCAGGACGGTCACTCCTATGATCCTCGGCTTATTCAGGTTCTCCCTGAGACAGACATTAATAACATCTTCGCTGCATTTTTTCATCATATCGAGTCCGCCGGAGGCATGCACATTAAACATATATACGCCGAGCCTTGCCGCTGCAATACCCGCCTTTGAAACTGTCGTGGGTATATCGTGAAATTTCAGGTCCAGAAATACCTTCCTGTCTCTCTTATGTATCTCCCTGATAATTTCAGGTCCCGCAACCGTATAGAGTTCAAGGCCAACCTTAAACACTTCGATAGCATCTTCAAACTTTTCGATCAGTTCAACCGCGTAAGCATATTCGGAGACATCAAGGGCGAGTATTAATTTCTTTTTTTGCGCCACGCCTTCTTCTCCTGTCATATCTTCGGAAGGACAATGCCCTTCTGGGCCTGATATTTCCCCTTTTTGTCCGCATATGAGGTCTGGCAGAGTTCCGCAGCTTCAAAAAATACGATCTGCGCGATCCCTTCATTGGCATACAACCTGACCGGAAAAGGCGAGGTATTCGATACGGATATGGTAACAAACCCTTCCCATTCCGGCTCCAGAGGAGTGATATTCACGATAACGCCGCTCCTCGCGTACGTGGATTTTCCGAAGCAGAGGACATGCGTCTCCCTCGGTATCCTGAGATACTCCAGTGAACGACAGATCAGATAACTGTTCGCCGGTATTTCACACACATCTCCCTTATAATCGAGAAAGTTATTCTCATCAAAGTTTTTCGGGTCAATGATCTTTTTCTCTCCGGGTCTCGCGACCGGCGCAGGGATCTTAAATTCATCGAAAATCCTGATGTCGTAACCGTATGAACTTACACCGTATGAAATTACACCCTTTCTGACCTGATCTTCATGAAAGGGCTCGATCATCCCCTTCTTTGCCATCTCTGTTATCCAGCGGTCATTTTTTACCATCTCTTCTCTGTTATTCCCCCTGTTTTTCTTATGTTCGTTATTCGTGGCATTTCAACGCATTTATTATACCATTCCCTTTTCATGAAACGGGAAGAGTTTACCTTATCGTTGCATTGAAAACAGACAATGAGCGGCAAAGATAGATTTTATCTTTCAGAGCCGAGAAACACAAGGGATACCTGCCTCTCACATCATTTCGTTGAAAAATCTTGTCTTGCCGAGTGCCCATTCCTCAATCTTGATTGCACGATAGGTGAAAATATCCCTCAGCTGCCTGCGGATGATGGGATAGAGAAACGCGGCGAAGAAGGGTAGACAATAGAGCACCTCGTCTTCCATCAGAGTGCCTTCTTCTACAGGAACGAGACTATGTTTGTGTTTCCAGTAACGGTATGGCCCAATGACCTGGACATCAGTAAACTGTTCCGGAGGAAGGTAGTCAATGATCCTGCTCCTCCATCGCATTCTGAAGCCGAGCCAGCGGATCGTGTAATCGAACTGAGCGTTTTCAGATACATCCACCCGATCCGGATCACATATCCTGACAGCAAGCCCGGACGGCGTAATCCCAAAGAGGTTCCGCGGATCTTCGAAGAAAGTGAAGGCTTCTTCCCTTTCAACAGGAAGAATCTGTGTTGTGTGGAGACGACAGGTGAACAGACCGTCCTTTTTGATCTCCATCCTGAAAGAAGGAAGGCAACTCCGATTGAGAGGCATCTTCCCTCACCGACCGGGAGGGGGCTCAGACCCCTGTCAGCAACCAGGTTCACCGGGGTTGCCGCAACAACTCTTTGCAGTAACGAACTTTTTAGCGTTGTTCTTAAGAAAGAAGAAGAGTTTTTTATGAATAGGCACCGGAGCCTTCAGATTGTCGACAAAGGCCTCGAGATCTGGTTTGTGGTCATGTCCCATGGTCATCCTCCCTAAATGTTCTCAGAGACATCAGTCATGTCCCTATATCTATAGGTCAGGTATTATGTTTTACCTGCTACACCCGCAGGCTGTTGCAGTCACTACTGTTATTACTATATTCATAGTCAGTAGTGTCCCAACGTTTGGAGACGACTAGAGTTTAACATATTGAAATAACATATGAAATTGACATCAGAGGACATAAACGACTTGAAAAGCAGTTTGGGCATCAGTCATTCTCGTGGAAACAAACACGAGGAGCTTACCCATGTATACAGGCAAACTGATTTTTTCGCAGGTCATAGAACATGTGCCTCTTCCGGCCTTTCACCGAAGTGTCGCCCGTTACCGGGGCAATTACAAGATCAAGGACTTCACCTGTCTCGATCAATATCTTTGCATGGCCTTTGCGCAACTGACTTATCGGGAAAGTCTCAGAGATATCGAATCATGTCTTCGATCTCAAAGAAGCAAACTCTATCACATGGGCATTCGGGGCAATGTATCCAGAAATACATTGGCCAATGCCAACAAGGTGAGGGATTGGCGCATCTATGCCGACTTCGCCCATTACCTGATTCAGAAGGCACGCGCACTTTATCTGGACGAAGACTTCGGCGTGGAACTCGAACAAACCGTATACGCACTGGATGCAACGACCATCGATCTATGCCTGTCAGTATTTCCCTGGGCTCATTTTCGACAGGCCAAAGCAGCTATAAAACTACACACGCTCCTGGATCTTCGCGGCGACGTTCATTCACATAAGCGATGGCAAGCTGCACGATGTCAACATCTTGGACTCTCTTATTGTGGAACCTGGAGCTTTCTATATAATGGATCGAGGCTATCTGGACTTCGCCCGACTCTATATGATGAATCTCTGCAAAGCGTTCTTCGTCACCCGGGGCAAATCCAACCTCAGATTTCGCAGACAGTACTCCCGGGCCGTAGATCGCTCAACAGGGATTATCTGCGATCAAAGCGGCATGCTCACTGGTTTCTATTCTGCTTCCCATTATCCGGAGAAACTTCGCAGGATCAAATATCACGATGCCGATATGGACAAGACTCTTATCTTTCTGACCAACGATTTTTCCCTGTCGGCATTGACTATTGCACAACTGTATCGCTGCCGGTGGCAGGTGGAGCTCTTTTTCAAGTGGATCAAGCAGAACCTCAGAATCAAGAGTTTCTATGGAACAAGCGACAACGCCGTAAAGACGCAGGTTTGGATCGCCGTATCTGTATACGTTCTGGTGGCGATCATAAAGAAGCGGCTCAAATTGGATGCAAGTCTCTATACAATTCTACAAATCTTGAGCGTAACTATTTTCGAGAAAACATCATTGTTACAGATACTTACGGATACAAAAGGTATGGACAATATCGTCATGTCCGATAACCAGCTGTTTTTATTCGATTAACGTTGGGACACTACTGATCTTTACTGTTTCTTCAACATTGACCACAAATATTTTCCCATCGCCGGTATTGCCGGTATGAGCAGAATTTCTGAATCACGTTGACAACTTCATCAACCATCTCATCATTTACAACAACTTCCAGTTGTATGCGTGGAATGAATTCCACCATTTCATAAACAATTTTATCTTTTGCATTCTTGGCCCTGCCTTTGCCGAATCCTTTGATTTCTGATACAGTCACGCCCGGCAAGTCCTTCAATTTCATGAAGTTCTTCGGTTACTTCCAGTAATTTGGACGGTCTTATTATTGCTTTTATCTCTTTCATAAATTCTCCTTATGACGCTTTACGTCTGCATATGCATTGAATTCGAGCTGCACAGTGACTCAATTACATTTACATCTCTGCTTCAACTTTTCTCTTTTCAAACCAGCTGTACACCGACGGAATGATCAACAGCGTCAGCAGAGTCGAGGTAACCAATCCGCCCACAACAACCGTCGCCAGCGGTTTCTGAATTTCAGAACCCGGCTCCGCCGGCAAGCAGCATCGGTATCAGACTGAAAATTGCAATGGATGCGGTCATCAATACCGGCCGCAATCTGTCAAGACTTCCCTTCCTGATCGCTTCCTGCAGATCAAGTCCTTCATCACGCAGTTGCGAGATGCGCGACACCAGCACCAGTCCGTTCAGCACGGCAACGCCAAACAGGACGACAAACCCCACCGACGCCGGAACGGACAGATACTGCCCGGAGATGAAGAGAGCGAAGACACCGCCGATCAGGGCAAACGGCAGGTTGGAAATGACCAGCAGCGCCAGGCGGATCGATCTGAAGGTGACGTACAGGAGAAGCAGGATCAAGCCGATGGCCACCGGTCCGATGATCATCAGTTTTTTCATGGCCCGCTGCTGGTTTTCGAACTGTCCGCCCCAGGTGAGATAATATCCGGCAGGCAGCTTGACCTTCTCCTTGATCTTCTGTTTTGCTTCGGCAACAAAACTGCCGATATCCCTGCCGGTGATGTTCATCTCGATGCCGATTCTTCTGACCCCGTCCTGGCGGCTGATCTGGACCGGTCCTTCGATCATTTTCACCTCGGCCAGCTGTTCGAGCGGAACATTGATGCCGGTTTTCGTGGTGATCAGCAGATTCTTGATCGCTTCCAGGGAATTCCTTTTTTCTTCCGGCAGACGGACCGTGATATCGAAACTCCGGTTCTCTTCATAGAACTTGGAGGCCGACTTACCGGCAACAGCTATTTCGATCACATTCTGCACGTCGCTGATATTCAGGCCATAGCGGGCAATCTTCGACCGGTCGATGTTGACGGTCAGGTAGGGCTGTCCTGAAACCTTTTCCGCATTCAGATCGGTCCCTCCCTTGATGGTGGAAAGCACCTTTGCAATTTCAGCCGATTTATCGCTGAGCACGTCAATATCTTCGCCAAACAGCTTGAGGATCAGCTGCGCCCGGGTTCCGGCAACCAGTTCGTCAATGCGGCACTGGATCGGCTGGCTGAAGCCGAAGGTGATTCCCGCAATCGATTCCAGAGACTCGCGCATCTCATTGGTCAGTTCTTCCTTGGAAATGTCCCGTTTCCATTCTTTCTTCGGCTTGAATATTCCGACATAGCCGGTTTTATCCAGTCCCCCTGGTATCCAGGGCAACACCGGTCTGTCCGGTTCGTCCTACGACCATATCCAGTTCGTCAAACTGCTTCAGCTTTTCCGCGGCACGTTGGTTCACTTCCATCGCCTTCGCCAGGGAAACACCGGGAAGCATGGAGACATCCATATCAAACGAGCCTTCGTCCATGATCGGGATGAACTCCGTCCCCAGTCTTGTTACCAGAAACAGAGACGCTATCAGAAAAACACCGGCAATACTCAGTACCACTTTTTTCTTGTTCATTGCATATTCCAGAAGCGGCAGATACAGTCTCTTTGCATGCTTCATGATAAAGCTTTCCTTTTCCGGCTGCGGTTTCAGAAACAGTATGCAGAGGACCGGAATAACAAATATGGAGAGGAACAGGGACGCCAGCAGCGCAATGGCAACGTTAATGGCCAGCGGGCTGAACATCTTCCCTTCGATCCCTTCCAGGGAAAGGATCGGGATGAAGGTGAGGGCGATGATCAGCTCGCCGAAGATGCTCGGCTTTCTGACTTCCATGACCGCTTTGAGCACCGTAAATAATTTGGGATGCTCGCGCTCCCTCTTCACTCAGATGCCGCTGGACGTTTTCAACCTGGATTATGGTGGTGTCGATGATCATGCCGATGGAGATGGCCAGACCACCGAGGGACATCAGGTTGGCGCTGATCCCCGCAAGCTTCATGACGATGAACGTGGCCAGAAGCGACAGCGGCAGCGCGATGAGCACCACGATACTGCCCCGGATGCTGTTCAGCAGCAGATACAGCACGATCAGCACCAGAATAGAGCCTTCGATCAGCGCCTTGTTGACCGTGCTGACGCTCGCCTTGACAATGTCGCTTCGGTCGTAATAGGGAACGATCCTGATCCCTTCGGGAAGCACATTGTTTTCATTGATTTCCTTGACTTTTTCCGCCACCCGGCGCACAACGTCGCGGCTGTTTTCGCCGCGCAGCATCATGACGATGCCGCCGACAGCTTCATCCTTGCCGTTCTTCATGGCAGCGCCCATGCGGACAGCTTCGCCGACCTTTACCTGGGCCACGTCCCGGATATAGGTCGGCGTGCCGCCCTGGGATTTCAGGACAATGTTTTCTATGTCGCTGACATCCTTGATCAGGCCGACCCCGCGGACAATGTACTGATCCGTGCCCCGTTCGAGAAGGTTGCCGCCGACGTTTTCATTGTTGCTGCCGATGGCTGAATAGACATCGTCCACGGTTACTGCATATTTCAGCAGTTTTTCCGGCGATACGATCACCTGGTACTGCTTTGAAGTATCCGCCGAAGGAGTTGATTTCGTTTACCCCGGCGACACTTTTCAGCTGCGGCGTGATAATCCATTCCTGAATGGTTCTCAGGTTGGTCAGGTAGGCAATTTTCTGCTGCGGATCATCCGGCATTTTCCCTTCAAGGGTATACTGGTAGATTTCGCCCATGGCCGTGCCGATCGGCCCCATGGCAATTTCAACCCCTTTGGGGACCTTTTCCCGCGCCTCGGCCAGTCGTTCGAATACCAGCTGCCGGGCAAAATAGATATCCACATTGTCCTTGAAGACGATGGTTACGATTGAGAGGCCGAACTTGGTGACCGAACGCATCTGTTCGATGTCCGGCAGGCCGCGCATGGCCATCTCGATCGGGTAGGTTACATTTCTCTCGATCTCTACTGCCGACAGGCCATCGGCGTGGCTGACTACTTCAACCTGAATGTTGGTTACATCCGGAAAGGCATCAATCGGCAATTTCAGATATGAATACAATCCGAAGGCTATAATCAGAAGCGAAAGAAATATGACCATCCCTTTCTGCTTCAACGTATATGCAATCAATTTTTCTAACATGAGCGATTATCTCCCGTTAATTAGAGTCTGTACATAAAGTCGTCAATTGTCATCCTCGGGCCTGACTGTCCGGTATGGCAGGTCGCTCCCGGCAATCCACACGTTGTCAGCAGAAGGGGAACCAGTTCGAAAGTTTCGAAAAAACTGGATTCCGGCTGCTTAAGGCACCTACTTCTGGCTTCGCGGGAATGCCTGCCACTGGTGCAGCCTCTTATGCGCTTTAATTTACTTGCCATGGCCATGTTCGTCGACGATTTCGCCTTTCTTCAGTTCCGATTTGAGGATGAAGGCCCCCTTGACGGCGACCATCTCTCCCTCCTTGAGTCCCGAGGTAACTTCCACCCGGTCCCCAAGCGTCCTTCCCGCCTCTATATCTCTCCTCTGAAACTTGTCCGGAGCGGTTTGAATAAAGACATATCTCTTCGTCCCATCGATAAGGACCGCCTCTTCAGGCACAGCAATAATACGTTCGGTCCCGCCGCTTGTGGCCTCGGTCAGCACGGTCGCAAACATGCCGGGCTTGAGCAGGCCGCTTGAGTTGTCTATCGTGACCCTCGCCTTTTCGGTCCTTGTCTTTTCGTCGACCACATCACTGATATAGGAAATCTTCCCTTTGAAGGTCTTCTCAGGAAACGCTGTAACTGACACCTTTACTCCGGTGCCGAGCCTGAGACGGGAAATATCTTTTTCGTAGATATCGATCACTACCCAGAGAGTCGAAAGGTCGGCAACAGTAAAGAGCGTCTTTTCGGAATTGACCATCTCTCCCTGTGTGATTGTTTTTTCAAGCACCACACCGCCAACAGGAGTGGTGACCGGAATAAGAGGGTGGTTCCCATTGCCCTTTGAAGATCCGAACTGTGAGACATTGACACCGAGCAGCTTGAAGCGCTCCTTTGCAAGGTTGAGGTCAGCCTCTGCCTCTCCCAGTTCCTGCTTCGCCTTCAGGACATCTTTTTCAGGACGATACCTTTTTCTCAAACAGGGTTTCCTCGCGCTGGAGGTTTTTTCTCGCAAGCTCGACCTTTCCCTGCGCCTTGATATAATCAGCCCAGGTCTGGTCAAGCTCCACACTGTCGAGATAGGCAAGGGCCTGTCCTGCCTTCACCCTGTCGCCCTGTGATGCAGTGATCCTGACCGCCTTTCCTGTCACTCTTGGGCTGATCTTCGCAGACCTGTCCATATTCATCTCTATAACAGCAGTTGCAGATAGGGGAACAGCCGCTTCCTCAAGCGCAACTTGCCTGACTTCTATTCCCGAGGACTTCTGCTTTTCAGGTGACAGCGTCACAACGCCGGGCTCTTCACCTTCGTGTTCTTCAGCCCTTCGTGTTCTCCTCATGTTCTCCTTCGTGGCCGGCTTCTTTCTTCTCCTCCGATCGCTGAATGCTTCTCTTCTTTCGCAGTCTCCTTTTTTCCGCATCCCGTGATCAATACCGCTGCAGCCAGCACAATAAGAAATAATGCAAGCAGACTGTATTTAGCTCTGTCTTTCTGTATAATCATTTCACCGCACCTCCCGTGATCTTCTCAATAGCATTAAGCGCAAGCTGCGTCCTTGTCTGCGCCTCAATATAGGCAAACCGTGCTTCGATGGTGTCTTTCTGCGCGAGTCGCACTTCAAAAAAGCCGATCTTCCCTTCCTTGAAGGCGAGGTTCAGCAGGTTCAGGTTCTCTGCTGCTTTTACCAGTATTTCGTTCCTGAAGAGCAAAAGCTCCTCGATGGCAGATGCGATGTCATTGAAAGCCTGATCGATTTCCCGCTCAATGGTCTTTTTCAGGCCTGCTGCTTTTATCTTTGCCCCTTCTGCCTTTGCAAAGGCCTCTTTCTTTTCGGTCTGCTTCCTGTCAAAAAATGGCAGCGGGACCGAAATCTCCAGTCCCACGACGTCCCGGCGTTCATCCCTGTCATAGAACCCGGACACTGTTATGTTCGGGAAGGCTTCCTTCTTTAGCCAGTTTCAGCGCAAAGCTCTGTCTGATCCATCTCAGATGCGGCTGCCTTTGAGTCAGGCCGCTGGGAAAAGGCCAATGCCTTCAGGGCTTCCTTGTCAGGCAGCGTCGGCGCTTCTGAAGGCAGATCGCCTTCTATGGCAAAGGACATATCAGGTGATAAGCCGAGGAGTCCCTGCAAAACAAGAAGCGATTCGCTGTATTCCCGTTCCGCCAGACAGAAGCTCCTTCTTAGCCTTGCTCAGTTCAACCTCTGAAAGATTAACATCAAGCCCAGAGAGCTCGCCGGCCTGGAACTTGTCCTTTGTGTAGCCTAGGAGCTCTTCATTCAGCCTGACGTTCTCCCTCGCAAGACCGCTCTTCTTTTTCAGCGAGAGGGCCCTGGTAAAAGCGTCTTTTACGTCTGAAATCAAAACCCGTTCTTTGTCCCTTATTTCCAATTTCACTCTGGCAAGTTCTTTTTCAGAAACATTGATCCTTGTACCACGCTGACCCGCGACCTCGAATTCCTGGGAGAGCTTGAAGCCATAGTTCGTGAACTTCCCGTCGCCTTCCTCTTCCGGTTTGTCCTTCTTCGAGATACTGCCTTCGATCGTAGGGTTATTGATGAGCAGGAGCTGCGCCTTTTCATTCCGGCCCTTTGCTGATTCTTCTTCGAGCCTGAGAGTCTGGAACTCAGGATTTTTCTCAAGGGCAAGGATGACTGCCTGCTCAAGCGTCAATACCTCCGTTTCAAACGCAGCAACAGGCGATACGATTATGAAAATTGTAAACAAAATGATAACAACAGCATTAATTCGATCCATAAAATAAAAGCCTCCTTAGTGGTCTAAGCGAATAAAGACAATAAGGTCCCTATCCAGAAGCAACCGGAAAGGGAAAGAAGACTTCTCAGATCAGAAGAACAACGGAATGCAGATTGGCGATAGCCTTATGATGAGAATATTCAGGCGGATTTAAATACTTGTCGGGATACTCTTTCAAGGGCAATGATGGAAACATTGAAGATGACGAAATGAGCGGAAGCGTTTGCGTATTATGTGAACCATTTCTTGTGTAAGCCGGGCTGCTGAGAAATTTGACGTCCTTACAGGGACCGCAGGCATCGTTTTCCATCCCCGCAAGTTTCGATCCAAATTCCGAACCATTGTGGATATCAACGAATTCTATTGCCATATGTCCGTCTTTGCCGAAACAGAGCAAAGTGCCTTCTGATCCAAAGAATGACACAACGAGGAATAATAACAGCATAAATGCCGCAGGTAAGGTTATTTTTTGCGGTTCCTTGTACACATAATAGTTTAACGCAATTCTGAATAAACCGTCAATGTCAGCATCCATAAGTCTTGCAAAGAACTGAGACTTATCATACTTCCTGACGTTCCCTCTATGATTTTCTGCCCGAACTTACTTTTATATTGCAATAACTTAGCATTTATGATATTTTCTAACCGTGAAATGGGAAACGTTACTCACCATCGTCGGAAGCGAGGCGGTTTTTTCCTCATCCCTCCTGCTGGCAGGAAAGGTCTCTGTAACCCAAGTTCGCCTGCAATTGACGCGATGGGTGCAGACGGGTCGGCTACTTCAACTTCGACGCGGTCTCTATACGCTTGCACCTGCCTGGCGCAAGGTGGAACCTCACCCGTTTCTTGTGGCCAACAAACTTCAGCATGGGTCATACGTCAGCTTGCAATCGGCACTATCGTTTCATGACGTCATTCCTGAGCATGTGCCGGTCGTCACAAGTGTCGGGCCCGGCCGTTCGGAGATGCTGCGAAACTCCATTGGCTCATTTCAGCTCAAGCACATGACCTCCAGAATGCTGTTCGGTTATGTGCGGCTGGAGGTCGCACCCCGGCAATTTGCCTTTGTCGCCTCCGCCGAGAAGGCATTACTTGACCTCGCTTATCTCACACCGGACGCGGATTCTTCCGACTATCTCCGGGAATTGAGACTGCAAAATGTTGCTGCGATAAATATGCAGAATCTCCATGATCTGGCAAAGCGGAGCGGCAGACCGAAGCTGCTCCGGACAGCCAAGATCGTAGAGTCACTTCTATCAAGGGAGGAGGGAGAAACCCTGTGAAGGAATACCTCCGGCAATTAGTCGGGCAGGAGGCCAATAACCTTCTCCGGCACAGTATTGTGCGCGAATACCTCCAAGCAAGAATACTTGAGTCCCTGCAGGACAATGGGGTCTTCCTTCGGTGGGCCTTCCTCGGGGGCACAGCCTTACGCTTTCTGTATTCCATTCCCCGTTTTTCTGAAGACCTGGATTTTTCACTTATCTCTCCGGGCGATGAAGCTGGCTTCAGGACGGCGCTGACAAGGGTGAAGCAGGCACTGACGATGGAGGCCTACAGGATCGATATCAAACTCAGCGATCACAAGACAGTTGCCTCGGCATTCATCAGGTTTCCTGGTCTGCCTTATGAACTCGGCCTGTCTCCGCATACCTCACAGTCGCTTTCCATAAAAGTGGAGGTGGACAAAAACCCTCCTGCGGGCGCAGTGATCGAAAACACGGTTGTACGTCGTCATGTAACGCTGCAATTATGCCATCACGACAGGGCCTCTCTACTGGCCGGCAAGCTGCATGCCGTGCTGAGTCGTCCCTGGGTCAAGGGCCGGGACCTTTATGACCTGGCTTGGTATCTGGCAGAAAGGTCGTGGCCGGAGCCGAATTTGGTCCTATTGAATGCTGCTCTAAAGCAGACCGGATGGACCGGACCGCTTATGACGCCAAAGAGTTGGCGAAAGGAAGTGCGGAAGCGGCTTGCAGCTCTGGACTGGGGTAAGGCCCTTGATGACGTGCGCCCTTTCCTTGAACGTGAGCGCGACCTTGCTCTTGTGAGCATGGAGACCATCGGACAATTGCTGAGGGAAAAGTAAACCTCGGGAGGTCACAAAATTAGCACAAAAATAAGGGGTTACAGGCTGATCAAAACCTGTAACCCCTTGATTTAAATGGTAGGCCCGGGCGGTTTCGAACCGCCGACCTCTACCGTGTCAAGGTAGCGCTCTCCCCCTGAGCTACGAGCCTATACAGAGGATCACTAACGTAGGATATTGATTTAACACAAAAAAACAGGTTTTTGTCAAGCCGTTGGGTGCAATACACGGAAAATTAAGACTTTGAGTACGCAGCAGAAGAGGTAAAATCAAAAAGTGTGTAAATAAGTAAAGCAGGCGGTGTATCCTTTCAAGTTGAGACCAATCAACAAAAGGAAGGAGACACCACCATGAAAAAGAGTATCAGGGAAACAGAGCAGCAGTCAAGAGAAACATATGAGGTATTGGAGGAAATGGTCCGGTTGAGGATTCAGGGATATATACAGGACATGCTTGAAGAGGAAATCGAGACATTTCTGGGGAGGAAGAAATCCGAGAGAATTAAGCTGGTTGATAGCACCCGTGGATACTGGAACGGGCATGGCAAAGCCAAGAAGTTTGCGCTTTTAAATGGGACGATCAGAGTACATCGTCCGCGTGTTCGAGGGACAGAGGATCGATTTGAAAGCAAGGTGATACCGTTTTTCAAGCGCAGATCAAAAGAGCTTGGAGGTATGTTGCCGGAGCTGTACCTGCACGGATTGGCAAAAGGCGACTTTGAGCTTGCACTGCGAGGATTGCTGGGAGAGGGGGCGCCGCTTTCTGCGTCCTCGATCGGACGCCTGAAGGCAAAATGGCAGCTTGAATATGAACAGTGGAAACAGCAGGATCTTTCATCTCAGAAGGTAGTGTATCAGTGGGCAGACGGGATATACGTGAAGGCGGGGCTTGAGAAGGACAAAGCAGCACTTCTGATAATGATAGGAGCGCTTGCCAACGGCAAGAAGATTTTTCTTGCCTGTGAAAGCGGATACAGGGAGAGCAAGGAGTCCTGGAGTGCGGTACTGCGGAACCTGAAAGCCCGTGGACTTACACTGGGGAAACTAACAATAGCCGATGGACATTTGGGGATATGGTCGGCACTGACAGAGATTCATCCTATAGGGAAAGAGCAGCGGTGCTGGAACCATAAGATCAGAAACGTTCTTGACTGTTTTCCCAAGAGAATACGCGCTGAGGCTGCCCAACAGCTAAGGCAGCTACCTTATGCAGATACGCTCAAGGAGTGCGAAAGGCTCAGAGATGCATTTGTAAATCGGTATCAGAAAGAATATCCCAAGGCGGTACAGAAACTGCGGGCCGACTGGGACCGGATGACGACCTTTTACTCGTTTCCGAAGGAGCACTGGACACATCTTCGGACAACGAATGTTGTGGAGTCGCCATTCAGTTCGGTCAGACTAAGGACAGATGCGGCAAAACGGTTCAGGAAAGTTCAGAACGCTACCGCCATGATCTGGAAACTTCTCCAGGTGGCCGAAAAAAGTTTCCGATCACTGAAGGCGGCTGAGTTATTGCCAGATGTTTATGAGGGAAAAGTGTTTGTTGATGGGATTATAAAACATGATACAAAGGTGCTGAAAAGGATTGCCGCCTAAATGCTTTTTACACACCTATTGACAAGACCTCCAGCAGAATTTCTTACGACCTAAAGGATAACAGTTCAGCAAATCTTTTTTCCTTTTCGATATATTCAACAGGCACGGCAGAATCACGAAGCGTCCTGATGAACGGATCGATCCCGTCTGCGAGCTTCCCCTCATGCACGGAAATCCTTCTGATGTTGTAGCACGACTGGCCTTTTTCATTAGCGCCGCCATATGCGGACAAGACAACAGGTATGGAAAGGGACCTTGCAATCGCTATCGTTCTTTCATCATAATCTTTAAAAAGCCTTCCGAACGGGATGCTGAACATCGGTGCCTCATCCACTATCCTGCTCCGGTAAAAATCGAGGCTGCCTGCTATCTCATCACGAATTTCATCATCACTCAAGCACTTAAGGACAGGATGAGAACGTGTATGGACTCCGAAGCTGACTAAAGGGTTCGACCGTAATTTTCTGATATCTTCAGCGGAGAGGAAAAGGCTTTTTTCAGCTATTTCCGTATTCCTCTGCCGGAATTACTCTGTCCAGCAATATTTCGATTATACGATGGTTCTTTGCTCTGTCAAAATTATTCCGGGAAAAGCTGATTATATTATCCGTTCCGACATTAGCCACATATTCATTCTGTATCAATCCAGCAAGTTCACGGGCAAGACCTTTATGAATACAATAATTGTAGAGATATCTCCAGTATATCGCTTTATCACCTATGCAGTCTGTTATGAGAAAGCAGGTGGAGGGCAGACCATGGGTCTCCATAACAGGTACGGCCTGCGTTGCATATGATTTTGGGCCGTCATCAAAGGTCAGCGCAAGCAGACGCTCCTTTGTGCCGGCCACTCCCGAAATATGCCTGAGGATCTCTTGCAGGGAAACGATATCGAACTCTCTTTTAAGTTTCACAAGAAACCTTTCGAACGATTCAGGTCGTATATTTCCGAGGTCCTTCAGAGACAAAAGGTCACGGTCATCTGTAGAATGAAAGAGAAGAACCGGATATGTGGTCATTGAAATAGCACAGGCGGGATATAGCCGAAGAGTTTTACCTGGGAGTCACGTGCCTCCCTGTTCAGAAGATATTCGTCAATGATACCCTTTTCAAGGTTCTTTAGGCAGGTACGGGCTGCATCTGCATTGAAATCCTTTGTCTGATAGAGTCTCCCCATATGTTTTGGTTGCGTATAAGACGGAACATTCCCTTTGTCGCTGAACTTCTCTATCGCCCTGACCATCAACTCAATGCCCTCGGCAATCACCTTCAGAAATATCGAATTGAGGTCATCATTTCGTTCGAGAAGCGGCTTTGTCTGGCAGATAATATCTCCGCTGTCTATGCCGGCGTTTACATGATGAACGGTAACTCCGATATATTCCGGTTCACTGTTGACAATCGGCCATCCGTAGCTCCAGGTCCCCCGGTAATAGGGGGAAAGACCTGAGTGGATGTTTATCATCGCAGCAGACGGGAGAGAGATCATCGCAGGCTTTATAACGCTGCTCCCCAGCACCGCTATGATATCAGGCTTGAAAGGTTTCAGGTACTCCCTCAGTTCAGGGCTGTTTATCTCTCCGCATCCGATAGTGAGATACGTTATGTCCGGCTTCTCTGCCACCACATCAAAGTGCGCCTTAAGATAGTGCTGCAGCATCGGGTGATAACGAAAGCCGGCGGAGTAGATCTCTGAAAACTTTTTCAGGAACCTTTCGTCCCGCATCAGAACAGATGAGTCCTTTCTGAAGAGGTCCCTGAAGGCTGAAAACAGGGTGCATTTTTTCGGCAGTCCGGGATAGGTCTCCCGCACTACACAGACAACTTCGAACCTCTCCTGCAATCTGTTTATAAAGCTTGTGTGATGAAACCCTGTTCGTGTGAATATGACTATCTTCACCAGTCTAAAAAAGCCTCACATCAACAATCTCGCCAGCTGTTATTCCGTTCGTGTGCAGAGGGATCACTATCGTGCCGTCAGCCCTTCACAAGGGTCGTGATCAGCCCTGACTTGCCGAGCACAGGAAAAGCCCAGAGATCTCCTTCCCTTTCCTCGAGCATAACCCTGACATGCTCTTCCCTGCCCGCTGAAGAAGCAATATTTTTTGATATCCTTGCCCTCACCGTGTTTCTGCTGTATTGCGGCCATCGCTCCTGTCACCCCGGAGAGGCTGCGCAATACCGGACCGATAAAAAGCTCAAAGCAGATACTGACCGCTGCAGGATGGCCCGGAAGTCCGAAGACCGGGACGCCATGCATAACACCGCCGATCATGGGTTTGCCGGGCTTGAGGGACACACCATGGAAGAGCACCCCCGGCGAGCCGATATCATTGATGATTCTTGCCACCATGTCCTTGGTTCCCACCGAAGTCCCTCCTGATATAACGACAACTTCGGAATCAGACATGGCGGTTTCTATCGCATCCCGCAGGACCTTATATTCATCCCGGAAGATGCCTTTCTTCACCGGAACACCACCCGACTCGGAGACCATCCCGGAAATCACATAGGAATTAATGTCCCTGACCTTTCCGTTTTCAGGAGACACATCCGCAGGCACAATCTCATCGCCTGTGGATATGATCGAGACCAGAGGTCTTTCGAAAACCACTAGTTCGGTCACCCCGATCCCTGCGCAGGCGCCGAGGTCCTGAGGCCTCAATCCCTGTCCCTGCCGTATAACGATATCCCCTTTTTTGACATCCTCTCCGACCTGGATCACATTCTCGGCAGGGGCAACAGGTTTCAGCACCTCTATCATCTGCTTATCAATGACCTGGACATGCTCAAACATGACTACGGCATCAGCATGTTCCGGAAGCATGCCGCCGGTCGGGATCTTGCTGGCAAAGTCTTCAGGGAGTGAGAAATCAGAATTCTGTGACATCAGGATCTCCTGAAAGAGATTAAGATAGGCGGGCATCGTATCCGATGCCCCGAAGGTGTCTTCTGCCCTGACCGCGTATCCGTCGACCGTTGACCGGGCAAAGGACGGCAGGTCTTCCCCCGATGTAATATCACTCGCAGAGACCATCCCGAGCGTTTCTGTTATCTGTTTCCTTGAGGTACGCTGCTTATGGGTATGGATATTCCTCAACAGCATTTCAAGCGCTGTTTCAGCATCGAGAACGTGTTCCCTTCCGAGCATATCTTTCATATTTTTCTATTATACCCAATTTCCACTGCAATACAATCCATGATTATCGGACTTCTCAAGATTATGGTATAGTAAAATCGTGAACTCTTTAACACAGATACTTGAACGCATTGATTCAAAAAAACGGGATTATGCCTTATACAATTTTAAACAGACGGAAAATAATGCATTAACGACCTTTTTCGATCTCGCGCAGGAATTCGACAGCATTGAGGATTTTTGCAGTCTCTGTGTCGCAATACCGAAAGGATTCTTTGATCTGGACGCGAAACTCTATCTGATAGATCCGAAGACAAACGATTTATCCCTCACCGCGGCAACAGAAGACACCGGTTACCAGCTTCATACACCACCGCTTTATGAAATAGTTCCTGACGAAAATCTCTTCTATACGAATACGAAACATCTTGTCCTGATTATCCGCGGAAAAACAATGCTTATAGACCAGCTCCCGTTTAAGACAAAGGATGATATACTCGGACTTCTGGAAGTCTATCCGGCTGTTGATCTGAGTCCTCACAGTAAACTCTTCCTCGAAAAATATGCAAACCGTATCGGTTATAACATTCACAATAAGTTTCTGATCGAGAAGAACATCGAGCATCTGAAGTTCATCCGCTCCCTGGTCGCCGATATTGAACATAACATCATCGCGCCAAACATCATCTATAAACTTTTCCTGAAACATATCAGAAAAAATATCGAAAAGAATATTGTTCTGGAAAACGAAGTCTCGGAACATGCAAAAAAGTCTTCTGACGGCAGGGACTTTCTGGAAAATCTCAGTTCTGAACTGAACGACACCAACAGGGGACTGATGGAAGAGCTCGAGAATATAGAAAAACACTACAAGAACATGAGTCTTTTCCTCGAAACCTTGCTCCGCAGGAGCCATTTCGACAAAGGGCATCTGACGCTTCTTACCAAAAAATGCTACATGAACAGGGATGTTGTACAACCCCAGCTCGAGCGGTTCCTCGACCGGTTTAAAAGAATGAGTATCGCTGTCAATTATCAGCTGAGCGGCATACCTGACCAGGAGACCATCAGCGTAGTCGACGTCGGCCTCATGGCACAGGTATATGCCAATCTCTTCTCAAACGCCCTGAAATATACAGAAGAGATCGTCACTGATTCAGGAGAAAACAAGAAATATGTCTCCTATGGCCACGAAATTATCAGAGACTATTTTGGTCCCGGCAAAGACGGGATCAAATATAATGTTTTCAGCACCGGCCCGCATATCCTTCCCGGGGAGCGGACCAAAATCTTCGAAGATGATTTCCGCGGAAGCAATGTCCTTAACAGGCCGGGGACCGGTCATGGTCTCGCCTTCACCAAGATCGCGGTAGAATTACACGGCGGCATTGTCGGGTATGAACCAACGCAATACGGCAACAATTTTTTTCTGATCCTGCCTAGATAAGAAGCTTCTACCCTGCATTATCCGCAAATTCAAGACGCATCTGATTGTAATGAGGCGGACAGGATATTTGAGCGGATTCTTCTGCCGACCTGCCTGCCGGCAGGCAGGTATTCCTGCAATATGCTTATCGGTGATAAGGAGGCAAAAGCTTCAAAGAGCAGAAAAAAATGCTACGCCGTATGCCACAATGAATACGACCGGTTATAATAATCGTGCAGCTGATGGTTGAGGTAATGCGCGGATAATCAGTTTCTGAAGCCTGAGAATGTGGATATTTTTTTTGGAATTGACTCTTTGGTATTCAGAAAGGTCGTAATCAATTTTCCCTTGTGCGCAGCTCCGCTGGGACTCTCCTTTATCACATCAGACGATTCCCAGTTCTGAAAAAGATCTATGATCTTATCGAGCGATTCTTCATGCAGTTTTTCGATCTTTTCCCTCACCGGGATGGAGGTGATCAGCCGCTTATCGATAAAATCGCCGATCCGCTGCTGATTGATCACTGAAAAAAGGACCATACCTTTAAATATCCGTTTGTTCGTCTTAAACGAAAAGATAAACCGTTCAAGAGAATTTTCGAGGAAAAGATCATTTCTTATCTGCGTCTTCCTGTCTATAGCGATGGCCTGGAGCCAGTATCGCTTATGGATGATGGTATCTGCCTTCATCTCCATCAGGGTATGGCCAAGGTTCTTTCTGTCTACGGTATAGGTATTGTGGGCCACGGTATCTGAGGCGAGATGGCTCATGTATCCATAGACAAATGCCTTCTGCTGGTCTGTCCTGGCAGATTTCATCAGATCAAAGGCTACCTCCCAGCTGTGGGAACTCTTATTGTCAGGCATATATTTTTTGCCGATAATAATATCGGCCATAAGGGTGCCATAGAGAAAATCCTTTCTGTGGCGTCTGATGACCTCAAGAAGTCCCGCGGGAAGCAGGGCTCCCAGAGAATAGAGTTCATTGCCGAGGTAGATATGGGTAAGCGGTCCCCAGGCAAACGAAACCGCCGGGATAAGCAAGAAGGATATAATTATCAAAATCTTAAATAGTTTCACAATAACGACTTCTATTATAGCACATAGCAGCCTTGTTCCGATACCTGAAGCACCTTTTGGAACATAAGGCCTTTCTTTTTCAGTCCAGGCAGTCCCCGCGATATCAAGGTGCACCCACGGCGTGTCACCGGCAAATTCATATAAGAAATAGGCAGCGGTAATAAGCCCGCCGTTTCTGCCGCCTATGTTTTTGATGTCAGCGATATCACTCTTCAAGTATTCTTTGTACTCTTCAAATAGCGGCATTTCCCAGACACGCTCATAGGTATCCTCGCCGGCTTTTTTCAGAACATCTATCAGTTTGCGGTCATTGCCCATCATCGCTATTGCCTCGTTGCCGAAGGCTATTAAGCACGCGCCGGTGAGAGTGGCTATATCGATAACAGCCTTTGGTTTCAGTCTCTTTGCGTAGGTAATCGCATCCGCGACAACGAGACGTCCCTCAGCATCGGTATTGATGATCTCGACCGTCTTGCCACTGAGCGACCTTACCACATCACCGGGTCTTGTGGCAGTGCCTCCGGGAAGGTTTTCTGTTGCAGGGAGTATGCCGACGAGATGTACCGGCAGCTGCATGGCTGCGACCGCCTTCATGACTCCGAGGACTGCAGCGCCTCCTGCCATATCGTATTTCATCTTCTCCATCCCCTCGGAAGGCTTCAGAGATATTCCTCCGCTGTCAAAGGTAATCGCTTTACCAATAATGACAAGCGGAGCTCCTTTGGCCCCTTTATAATCAAGCACAATAAACCGGGGCTCTTCCCGTGATCCCTTTGCAACAGCAAGATAAGCACCCATACCAAGTTTCTTCGTATCCTTTTTGTCCAGAATCCTGACCGTAAGATGCCTTGATTTTAAAGAAGAAGCTGCCTTCGCAAGGTGGGTCGGCGTCATATCAGTTGGCAGGAGTATTGACGAGGTCTCTCGCAAAACAGACGCCGTCTGCAACGATTCTGGCCCGTTCTAATCCTTTCGTGAGCTCACGCGTAGCTTTTGCAAGGAGTGTGATGCTCTCAAGAGACTTCTTTTCCTCATCTGCTTTGTATCTCTGGTAGACATAGAGACCAAGCAGAGCGCCTTCGATAAATTCAGCAGGAGATATCTTCAGTCCGGACAGAAGATCCGTTGTAAGAGCAACCTTTTTCATCCCCATACTCCGAAGATAGGTTGCAGCCTTGCCGCCAGCCTGGCGAATCTTCTCTTCGGTGATCTGGTCTTTTTTCCCAAGTCCGACAAGAAGAAACCTTCGAGGCTTTACAGAATCAGGCGCGTTCAAAAGAAAAACCTCATTCTGTTTGCCGGAGAATTCCTTCGAAAATACCTGTTGGATGATGGGCGCTATCGGCCGCGGTAACTTCTTCAGATCCCCTGGATGGTCTTCGGGAAAAAGGAAGATAAGTGCGTCGCAAGCACAGTCTTCCCCTCTGATGCCCTTTATATCTATATTCATTAATTTCTTGCCAAGCAACCTAACTTTATGGTTTGTATTTTAGCCTATTTTGGACCGAAATAGCTATCTGAGTCGTAATACCTTACGATAAAAACTACTACGAGGATTGACAGATTTTCCTGTTTCGGCAATGATGTATATGCATGGAGATAATGGAAGACAACCGTTACTTTTCAAGAAAAAATATCCAGAGGCTGTATGGTTCCCGCTTTACTGATGACAATAAAGTCACTCTCCTGTGGAAAGAACACGAATCATTCCAGATCATATTTGACTCTCTCAGGAAGGCCAGGGAATTGATCTGCCTTGCCTTCTATATTTTCAGAAACGACGAAACAGGCAAAGAACTGGCAGACATCCTGAAACAGAAAGCTTCTGAAGGCGTGGCCGTGTATATTCTTTACGACCACTTCGGATCACTCTTCACCCCGATGACATTCTGGAAGGACCTCAGGAACTCAGGTATCCAGATACGGGCGTCCCATCCTTTCAAATGGACATCCCCGTTTCACTATGTTCACCGTGACCACAGAAAACTGATTATTGTTGATGGGGAGATTGCCTTTACCGGTGGTCTGAATATCGCGAATGAATACCGGGGGTATCACCGCATCCTGAGAAAAAAAGGCTGGAGAGACACTGGAATATTTCTGGAAGGACCGGTATCAACAAAGCTCCTGGAGAAATTCTATAAGAGTTGGATCATCTGGAAGGGAAATCCAATTACGTTTCGGAAACAAATTGAACCCGTTAGAGGCGGCCTTCCGGTCCTGCCGATATTCGCAAGCTCTGCCCGGGGCAGAAGACAGATGAGAAGGCTCCTCTATTACAGTATCAACCATGCCCGCGGAAATATCTATCTGACCACAGCCTACTTTACCCCCAGCAGACGGATGCTCCAGATACTCGAAAACGCGGTGAAAAGGGGAGTGGAGGTAAAATTGCTTTTGCCGGGAAAATCGGATATTTCGGCTGCTCATTACGCAGGCAGGGCTTTTTTCACAAAATTGCTCAGGGCCGGCATCAGAATATATAATTATCAGGGTGAAATACTCCATGCAAAGACTTCTGTTTTTGACGAAGTGTGGAGCGTAATCGGTTCAGCAAACCTTGACTTTCAGTCTCTGAGGCGTAATGACGAAGGCAATGTCGGAATCATTAACAAACAGTTCGGACAGCAGATGGTCGATATCTTCAATGAAGACCTGAAAAAATCCGCAGAAATCACCCTGACCACCTGGCTTCAAAGGCCTATGATCGAAAAGATCAAAGAACATTTCTACGCCCTTTTCAGGAGAAGGCTCTAGCAAACAGCATAAATAATTTTTAACGGTTCCGAAGAATTACATTTTAATCTTGAGATCTTTAAGCTGCTCCCTGAATTCGTCGATAGTTGTAAAATGTATCGCCTTCACCCCTGCCGTTGAGGCCCTTTTTATATTCTGAATATTATCATCCACCAACAACATAAGATGTGGCCTGGTTCCGATTATCTGTGCGACATCCCCGAATACCGAAGGCTCTCTCTTGGATTTTCCGAGCACATAAGAATTGAACACATAGTCGAAGCGGTCATAAAAAGGCTTTTTTCGATTTATCTCATCGAGCCAGTTTGTCTGGTCACTGAGGATCGCAACGACCAGCCCCTGATCACGAAGTCTCTCCGCGAGCAAAAGCATCTCAGGTCTCAGAAGGAAACGCCGAAGGATTAGGATCCGCATTTTCCGGTAATCTTCCTTCAGCCCAGTCTCCTTGGAAAGCAAATCCCAGAAGAACTTCTCTGTTGTCTTTCCAATAACATATCCTGTTTTATAGATAATCTCTTCGGCAGTCCTGAAAAAAGACTGTTCGTTGAGATTGTTCTGTTTGGCGATCGCCATGATCCCTTCCCTGAATCCTTCTTCTGCCAGCACACCACCAAAATCGAAGAGTATTGCTTTAATCATCACGCCTCCTTACCCTGATCTTTATTATTTTCCGATATCTTGACAAAAAAGAGAAGAAGATTTATTATGTGCATATGCACATTTCAAGGAACTTTACGCATGTCACCCCGTTATAAGAAGCCAAGGACGTGCGGGTGCAGTTTTAAGGGGAAGGCCTTCAAGCCGACAGGTGTCCCCATGACTGAGCTTGAAACAGTCACCCTTTATATCGATGAACTCGAGACATTGAAACTCTGTGACCACGACGGTCTCACACAGGAGGAAGCAGGACAAAAAATGGGCATATCAAGGGGTACAGTGCAGCGATTACTCTCCAGCGCACGGGGAAAAGTTGCGATAGCCCTCTCGGAATGCAAGGCATTATTACTTGAAGAAACTTTCTGCAAACAAAAAGGAGGAGTACAATGAGAGTATGTTTTCCAGTGCAAACCATCCAGTCACTTGACAGCGAGGTATACGGACACTTCGGCTCTGCCCCGGCATTTATCCTGGTAGATACAGAGACAAGAGAAGCAAGCACAATAACAAACAATGATCAGCATCACGCCCACGGTATGTGCAGCCCCCTCAAGGCCCTGGGAGGCCATGAAATCGACTGCGTTGTTGTAGGAGGCATTGGCGGCGGAGCACTGATGAAGCTGAACCAGTCAGGCATATCAGTATATAAGGCAATGGGGCTCACCGTCAAAGACAATCTCGATCTCATGAATGCGGGTAAACTGCCTGTCTTTCAACCGAAACATACCTGTGCAGGGCACTCTGCTGCCGGAGGCTGTTCACATCATTAAAAACTTTCGGACAGAAAAACTTTGTTCCTTCAATTCTTTTTAAAGGCAAAGGAGAAATTATATGGCAAAGAAAAAATTTATATTCATCATCACCCATTCATTCGACAGGCCGGACCTTGTTGCAGGAGCATTTCAGCTCGCTACAAACATGAAGGCCTTTGATGCAGAACTCGATTTCTTCCTCATGGATAACGGCGTACTGCTCGCAAAGGAAGGCTTTGCCGAGACCCTGATCTGGCAGAAAAAAGACGAGTTTTCTCCTGTCCATCAGCTTATGAATACTCTCATAGAAGATTTCGATACAAAGTTCTATATCTGCGCATCCTGCGTAAAACACTATGAGCTGGACAAGGGAAAACTGATAAAAAATTCCGAGGTAAAACCGGGGTCCTATCTTGGCGAGATGCTGATGGAGCGGGAGGGTTTGACTTTTTAGACCACCTTATTCAAAATGTTCTTCAATACGTCCTGGAACAAGGTGAGATAGAGTATTCGAGCGGATTTTTTTGCCGACCTACCGGCAGGCAGGTATTCGTGACGTTCTGTTTCTCTGAGATCAAGAGGCAAAAACCTCGGAATCCCGGCAAGATGCCGGGATGAGAATGAGCTCGAATGCTTTATCCCGCCATGTGCTGTAATGATTTATGAATAGTATAACGTGGCAGAATGCAACAGCATTTCCCGCTCTTTCCCGCAGAGGCGTAAGCGCCTCCTCCCTTGTGAATGCTTTTCTTCATCCTCTTTGAAGGCTCAGTGAACTAGTAACCGTCTCAGTCTCCTTCAAACTCTGTAAGGAAAAATACCTTATATCCTTTTTGTGTGATTTTCTCATAACCGCCCACATCAGGGAGAGAAACAACAAATGCCATCTCGGAGATCGTACCGCCCAATTTCTCAATGAGCGCGGCGGAAGCAAGCGCCGTGCCTCCGGTAGCAAGAAGATCATCGATCAGCAGCACTCTTGTGCCGTTTCCTATCGCGTCTTTGTGTATCTCGATCGTATCAGTGCCGTATTCCAGCTCATACTCATGACTGATCTTCTCGGCAGGGAGTTTTCCCGCCTTTCGTATCGGGACAAACCCCTTTCCAAGGGTATAGGAAAGCGCCCCTCCGATAATAAAACCCCTTGATTCTATACCGACAATAACATCAAACTGGTTCTCCTTTTCTATATACCGCTGCGTAAAACTATCGATAATCAGCCTGAAGCCGACAGGGTCCTTAATGAGGGTAGTTATGTCACGGAACATAATCCCTTTCTTGGGATAATCAGGCACTGTCCTTATCTTTGATTTAATGGGCATCAATTACCTCCTAAGTGGCGCAAAAAACACATTGCGTATAATGGATCTTTGAGATGGTCTTCACGAGAAGTTTTTTTACATTTTCAGCATTTTTTTTCATAATCGACAGAATCATGTCCCAGGTGACGGGTTCTTCACCCTCTTTCCAGCAATCGTAGTCAGTCGACATGGCGATCGTCTGGTAACAGATCCCCAGTTCCCTCGCGAGGATGACCTCAGGGACCGTGGACATATTGATCACATCAGCTCCAAAACCCCGGAACATATGGGATTCAGCCTTTGTCGAAAACCTCGGCCCCTCGATAGTGATCACTGTGCCCTTTTTGTGGTGCCTGAATTTCAGTTCGCCGGCAGATTCTGTAAGAAGAGATCGAAGCCGGGGGCAGAACGGCTCGGCCATCGGGGTATGTATTACCTTTTCTTCATGGAACGTCAGGGGTCTGTGCTTTGTATGATCTATAAACTGGTCTATAAAAACAAGGTCACCAGGCCTGATTTTTTCTCTCAGGGAGCCGACCGCTGTTGTTGCCAGAATATGGGTGCAGCCCTCTTTCTTCAGCGCGTGGATGTTCGCCCTGTAATTAACCCCTGTCGGATAAATCGAATGGTCTTTGCCATGGCGGGCAAGGATTACCGTATCAACTCCATTGATTTTCCCGATGGTAAGAGGGGAGGAAGGACTGCCGTAGGGCGTCTTCAGCTTCTTTTCTTTTATGTTTTTCATAAGCCGGGGATCGTCCAGTCCTGACCCGCCTATGATGCCGACTTTTATGTCACCCATAATCCCCTCCGATATATTCAATTTTCTGAAAAACTATAAAAGAAGGTCAGAATAAATGTCAAGAATCCGAATATAGGTCGAAGCTAATTAAAACTGGTAATTATTTACCGAATTTTCTCCTGATCATTTAAAGAGGTCCGCCCATATCTTTACCGCAGTAAGGATAATTATAACTGCCAGAAGCCACCTCAGGTACTGCGTCTTCGTCTTTTTCCCGACCATACTCCCTACCTGTGCAGCAGGAACAGCCCCGAGCAGGAGGGGCACGGCAAGATGGAACGGTACTTGTCCGGTCGCGACCTTTCCGATCAGACCTGCTGATGAAGAAAAAAGCCCTATTGCAAGGGTGCTTCCCAACGCTACCCTGAGAGGGATTTTGAGCACATACAGGAGCACCGGTATGATGATAAATGCGCCCTCCCTGCCCCACAAGCCCAATGAGAAAACCGATCGTTACGCCTATGATTATCGCGCCGGGTTTATGGAATGAGACTGTGTCCTCTGTCAGTTCATCCTTTGCATAACTGCGCGGGATGAGCATCATTACCGCCGCAATACATGCCAGCGCTCCGAAGACAAAAAGCAGGGGCTTGTCCGGCACCATCTTTGAAATAAATGAACCGGTGAGTGAAGACAGAAAAAGTGAAAGACCGAGGGTGAGAACAAGGGATTTATTCACAAGGTTATACCTGTGATAAAAGAACATCGCCGACAGGGACGCGAAAAAACCCTGTATCATGGTAAGACCGGTGATACTCTTGACGCTGATCAGTTCCAGTCCCAGAACCGGCGGAACATAGAGGAGGAGCGGGAACATCAGTATGCCTCCTCCTATCCCAAGCAGACCTGAAAAGAAGCCAACTACAGCGCCGGCAAACAGGAGAAACAGATAGAACTGCATCTTTATTTTCGCTCTACTATGATACGTTTACCCTCTTTGAGGTCATTATCGATAACATCTCCTATGTGCGCGGCTAGTATCCCCTCTCTCTGCAGGGAGGAAATAAGCGTTTCTTTCCTTTCATTGGGCACGAAGATAAGGAGCCCGCCTGAAGTCTGTGCATCATTCATAAGTACCTGTTCATGTTCAGACACATCGCCCGACCATGAGACAGAAGGGTTATAAATCTTGAGATTTCCGAGCGTACCCCCGGGCACGACACTCTCTCTAACGAGCCTCACCGCGTCATCAAAAAAAGGAATGCGACTTGAATAGAGACGGGCTCTGCATTTGCTCGCAGAGAGCACCTCGTTCAAATGGCCGATAAGACCAAATCCTGTTATATCTGTCGCCGTGCTTACGCCTGCTCCAATCATAATCTCACTGGCACGTTTGTTCAGAGTTGCCATCGACAAGGTAAACTCTTCAATCACAGCCTCGCTGCACATCTTCCGTTTTACCCCTGTGGCAACAATGCCTGTTCCGATCTTTTTCGTAAGGATGAGAGCGTCGCCGACCTTTGCCCTGGTATTATCGAAAATCATGTCAGGATGTATTGTCCCCATAACCGTATAGCCGAATTTAGGTTCCTTGTCTCTGATGGTATGCCCCCCGATAATGGACACACCGGCCTCGGTCATCTTATCAATGCCGCCCTGCATGACTTTATGAAGGGTGGGGAAAAACTCAGGCTGACTCGGGAACATGGCGATATTCAGGGCCACTACCGCCTTGCCGCCCATGGCCCATACATCAGAAAGCGAATTGGCCGCAGCGATTGCGCCAAACCAATAGGGGTCATCCACAATTGGCGTGAAGAAATCAGTGGTCAGCACAACAGCGACATCTTCGCTAATCCTGTATATGCCGGCATCATCTGCATTGGAAGAACCGACCAGTACGTTCCTGTCTGTAATAGCAGGCAGCTGCCCCAGCACCTGGGACAGGTCCGAAGGACTAAATTTTGCCGCTCAACCAGCGCAGCTTGAAAGTTCTGTAAGTCTGATATCCATATGCGCACCTCCCATATTATTAGAATAAATAAGTACCATTTACATTTGAACAAAAAAATAATATAACTTTATATTTCATGATAAATCCCTGTTTTTTTAATTGTAAGAAGCAGGAGTAAAAGTTATTACATTCATCAGTTGCCCACTATCGCTGTTGCTTCTTAAAACATACCAATTACTTTGTCGCCTTCAGCCATAAGGTCAATGAGTCTGTCATAAGTAATATCATTTATGTTTTTCTCCGGAGCATCAGCCTTTACCCCTCGTAATCTTCTGTCATCTTCAAGCACATGGACAGGCCCTACAAAACCTGTGTCTTCCAGATTCCGACCCTGAATAAAATAAACACCGTTCTGCAAGAGAACGATCTCCGCAGACATATCGCGTGCGAGTTTCACTCCCCGCTGTCCTTCTGTTGTATCAGGGGCGCTCTTTATCATTACAAGCATCTTGACCTCCTCTCTACTCTCTAAAATATCATTGTTGTATCTGCTGTGCTAAGCAATGCAGCAATATCCGACTCATCTGCTATTTCTATACCTTCTGCGATATCTTCTTTCTTAAGACCATGTCTTACAACAGATAGTTTATCTGCAAACAGATCAACACCCATCTCCCTGCAATCCGTCAAGGTCGTTTCAAGGTTAGTGAAGCCTGTTCCCGTATCATCCTGGCCTTTTCTCGCAACCAACACCCCCCCGTCAATGAGGATGAGAGTAACTTCACTATCACCTGAAGCCGCGCCAAGTGCGTGCCTGACAGCCTCGGCAGCGTTAATGTCGCCATAGGGCGGTTTTCTGAGTATCATTACAATTTTCGCCATATTCTCCTCCTATGCTCCAATATTGAGCCAGATATCGCTTTCATCCATGGTCCTGAATAATCCCTTTAGCGAACCGATCTCCGCACCTTCGAGATAGTCATCTTGCGCCGCACGGCGAAAGTTCAGACACCCCCCTCAAAGATAGACCTTCAATCCCTTCTGCATCAGTTTTGTAAATTCCTCTTCTGCATTCGTAATGCCCTTTGCCTTTTGTTTTTTCAGAAAGCAATACACCCCATCAGCCGATGCGATTACATTGACGACATGCCCCTTATTCAGGGCAGCATCCGCAATTCTGACAGCGGACAGTGTATTCTCAAAAGAATAGGGAGAGGTCGACAGATACAACGTAAATGTCTTAGGCATGACTTGATCCTCCTTTCCAACATCATTATCTGTTCCTTGCTCCGGGATACGTCCCCCTTTTCGTGACCGGACAACATGCAGGAGCAGGCAGTTCCTCTATATAAGCTTTTTTGAGGATTTCCAGCAGATCGGGGATTATGGGATCTTTCAGAAAATAGCACCTGAGTCTTCCATCCAGATAATTGTCGATCAGTCCCTCTCTTCTTAGCAGGGAAAGATGCTGCGAAATGTTTGGCTGACTTATCTCAAGAAAATCTTCAAAATCACTTACACACTTTACCCCTTTTTGGAGTTCTTCAAGGATGCGTATCCTAACAGGATGCGCAATGGCCTTCAGGACATTTATTCTGTGCATCATCGATCTCATTAATAAGTCTCCTTTTCTCGAATATATACATGCGAATATAACCATACTTGCATGTCTTGTCAAGAAATTTATTGCCAGCAGCCACAGAGGAGCCGCATCAAACAAGGATTTGCAAGATTTAGATAACTAACGTGGGAGGCCGGGTAATTTAAGAAGTTTATTGTATGATCCAGACAGCACAGTTGTCAGCCACATTCAATATTTTCTTGGACATGCTCCCGAACATGAACTCCTCTTTCCGCGATTTCTTCCTGTGTCCAAGAACAACAGTGCAACAGCCAAGACAGGCCTGTTTATCAAGAACGCACTCAACAATAGTGGGAAAATCCCTCAGTGCTACCATTACAGAGACTTTTCCCTCTTCAAATCCCGATTGTATAAGGATGCGCTGATACTGTTCGAGGAGTTTCCGCGCTTTATTTTTCCTGCTCTTGACCCAGGCACGCCGCTCTGCGTCCGATGAAAAATAGTCGACTTCCGGCTCCTCGATGATAGTAAGAAGGGTAATTCGGAATCCCGGAAAGCCGCCGAGAAGATCGGCGACATAAAGAACTGCGCGCTTGGCGTGCTCGGAGTCATCAATCGCGATGAGGAGATGTTTGTCTTTTGGTGTTCCCTGCTGCACCCCGGTATCAACTTTCATCAAACACCTTTCTTTTCTTCACACTATCGAATATGCGCGGCTCGTACTTCCTGCAAGTCATCAAGAAGCTGGTCCGTATTATCATAGTAGATATGTGTCCCGCAGGAAAAATGAAGCAGTGTCCTGTTCAGACAATCAGGGATGTAGGGATAAATCTTTTTCAGATTGACGACCCTGTTGGTAAAGATAATATTCAAATCATCAGTTGTCAACCGGTCAAATGCAGGTAAGTTATTCGTTTTGAGATCCTGGATAGTCACATCGCCGCGACCCACCAGATATGACAAAATATTTCCGAGACCGAACAGGTCAAATCCGAATACCTTCTCCCGATGCTCATAGTTAAAATCAAAATCTATCCAGCGATAAATCCCGGACTGCCGGTCACGGATAACATGATCGCGCCGGATATCACCATGTTTTTCCCCATGGAGATGAAGAAACCGGATCGCTTCAACCAATTCAATGAAGTCATCCAGCACTGCAGGAAAATGTACAGAAAAGTATTCTTCGTGTGTTTTCCCAAGTTCTAAGACAATGTCAGAGATGGTCTTTCCGTGTATAAAATCAATGATCCTGATGATATTCCCCGCAGAATCTTCGACAGACGTCCCCTGCATAAAGTTCCTGTGTCCCCTTATGAGATCGAGAATCCTTGCCTCTTTCCTCGGACTGCGAACACACTCAAAACTCAGGTCTCCAACCCGTATGACAAATCGTTCATGAAAGACCAGTTTGATTATCTTGAGGCTCCCGTCAAAGAGGTCTATAGCCCTCCTGACCCAGAACTTTGGTTCATCATCAATACTGAAGCGTCCTTCACGCTCGGTGTTTCTGATGAGATATGGATGTTTTTTCAGGAGGATAACATCACCATACTCCACTTCAAAAAAGTCCGAGGTATCCGTAAAAACAGAAAAAAGACGCGCAGATGGGGCAGGACTCAACCATCTGTCGATCATATCACTGAGTATATTCCTATCAAAAGGTGAGACGTTATCAATCATGTTCATTTTTGTTTATCACATCCACTTAAGAATATGCAAGCTTCTTTCTACTATCGGAGAAGTCCGCAAATTCAGCAGTGGACCGGGTCCTCAACCTTGGACAACAATTTGCTGGCCATCAAATTCAACAACCTGTCCGGGACGGATTTTACATCGCTTGCGTAATTCCACATTGCCATCGACCCTGACCAGTCCTTCAGCGATTACGGCCTTTGCCATCCCCCCGCTTTCGCATAACCCTTTTATTTTCAAAAGGTTATTCAACTCAATAAATGTCCTGCCTTCTAAACTGAACTCTTCCATGGTTTCTCCTTGAAATATTGAGAAAATTACAAGTTTAATATGATAACCATTAACTCTCCTTTAAAAAATAACATACTCTTCTTTATTCTTCACCTTCCATCACTCATGACCCTCTATGCTGAATAGCCCAATTCAGGTCAATCAACCCTTTATCCGTATATTTTGATAGAATGAATAATGTCAGCTTTATTCAGCTACAGAAAGATGTTTTACTTCACCATAACCCTCTTCTGGCTTGTAACAACCGGACTGCTCATCCAGCGCCAATACGGAACTTTCAAACTTTCAGACCCAAGCCTCCAAAGTTCATTCACGATTCCGGACATTGCTGAAGAACAGTGGATGGGGGTCTACCTGAAAGGAGAAAAAATAGGATATCTTTCGCGAAAAATATCCCCGACTGCTGACGGCTACACGCTGGACGAAGCATTGAGATTTAAAATGATCATCATGGGCACAGAGAAGAACGTTGAAACCCTTTTAAACGCCAGTCTCGATATTAATCTCAAACTCCTCTCCTTCTCCGCAAAGATAAAGTCCGACCTGGATATCGATATTTCCGGCAATGTTCAAGGAAAGAAACTTTCTCTCACCATTGACTCTGCCGGTATGAAAACCACAAAGGAGATACACCTGAACAAAGAGCCCACTCTGGAAGGTTCTGCTATGACAGCAATGCTCAGGGGACTGAAACCCGGCGATAAGATCAAGGTACCGATATTTGACCCCTCTCTTATGGGAGTTGAAGACCTTGAACTGAAGATACTATCAAAAGAAAACACCATGTCCCTGGGGAAACTGGAGGTGGCGTATAAAGTAAACGGAAACATAAAAGGCATTGAGTTTAGTGTCTGGATCACGGAAAAAGGGGAGGTCCTTCGGGAAGAAAGTCCGATGGGGTTTGTCCTTGTTAGAGAAGCAAAAGAGGATGCCCTGAAGATCGGCAAGCCTTCACTCGATCTCATCTCACAGGCGGCTGTGCCTTTTCAGATGAATCTTCCCCGTGATATCTCATATCTAAAAGTAAGGATAACAGGCATTGACTTTAAAAGACTTGAACTTAATGGAGAGAGGCAGCTACTGAAAGGCGACATACTCGAGATACAGAGAGAAGTAATTGATCCAAAAATGGAGAGCCAGCAGACAGAAATCAAAAGACAGGTCTTTGATGAATATCTGAAAGATACGGTCTTCATCAGCTCAAAAGACCCGCAGATTGTCAGCCTCGCCCGGGAGATCGTGGTGGAAGAAAAAGACCCGCTTGTTTCGGCCCGGCTGATTTATGACTGGGTATACAGGAATATAGAAAAGGTTCCGACGATCACCCTACCGATTGCTGCCGATGTGCTAAAAACAAAAAGGGGTGATTGTAATGAACATACGACCCTCTTCACCGCCCTTGCCCGTGCTGCCGGAATTCCCGCAAAGGTAGCTGTGGGACTGACCTACAGGGATGGGTTCTTTTATTATCATGCATGGCCGGTATTTTTTGCCGGACAGTGGATAGCTGCCGACCCTACCCTCGGACAGTTTCCTGCAGACGCCGGCCACATCAGGCTGATCACCGGTGACATAGACAGACAGATACAGATTCTGCCGGTGATCAACAATATACGGATTGAGGGTCTGGAATACAGATGATTCAGCTGAACAATATAAGCAAATCCTTTGACAGTGCCCACGCGGTGAAGAGCCTCTCGATAACTGTCAGAAAAGGAGAAGTCTTCGGCCTTGTCGGGCCGAACGGCGCAGGGAAAACAACTACGATCAAGATACTGACCGGACTCCTGAGGCCTGATGAAGGGAGCGTCACCATAGGTGGTCATAACATTGTTGATGATCCGATTAAGGCAAAATCCATCTTCGGCTATGTGCCCGACAGGGCGTTTCTGTATGAAAAACTCACTGCAAGGGAATTCCTGAAATTCATCGCCGCGCTCTATGGTATCGAAAAATCAGAGGCACTCCAGAGGATCGCGACCCTGAGTGAAACCTTTGGGATCAGCGAAATCGAAGATGAATTGATCGAGAGTTTTTCCCAGGGGATGAGGCAGCGGCTTTTGTTTGCCTCAGCGCTGGTCCATACCCCGGACGTACTTCTTATAGATGAACCGTTTATGGGCCTTGATCCCTTCGGAGTAAAGATGCTGAAAGGCTATATAAGAGAGCTGAGTTCAAAAGGAATCACCGTCTTTCTCGTGACGCACAGTTTGCATATAGCAGAGGAACTCTGCCACAGAGTCGGGTTCATCAACAGGGGCATACTCACTTCGATCAGGACTGCTGAAGAAATCAAAAGCATCGAGGGCGGCCTCGAAGGACTGTTCCTGTCCATGGGGGATTGAGGCGATGCAAATGCTCCTGATATTACTAAGACCAAAACTCATCTCCCTGAAGAATTCCCTGAGTCTCAGAGTTGTGATGAAGAGAGCCCCCTTCATCGCTATCGGAATCGGGTTCTGGATACTGCTCTATATAGGGACATACGAAATCCTCTCCTTTGTTCGCGGGATAGATTTTTTTGGTGAAATACTTTCCGCAAAACTGCTATCGATGATATTCTTCGGGCTCTCGGGTTTTTTGGTCCTGAGTAATATCATCACAGCAATATCCTCCTTCTACCTTTCGAAAGACATACCCTTTCTTCTTACAAAGCCGGTTGATGTAAGGGACATCATGAGACTGAAGGCGTCCGAAACCTTCCTCAACTCCTCCTGGATGGTCCTTTCCTTTATGCCCCCGGTATTTCTTGCCTACGGAATCAGTTACGGCGCATCAGCGGTATTTTATCTCGCGCTCACTGTCGTCTTTCTCATGTTTCTCCTTCTGACGGCAGGCATCGGAATATTTATTGCCCATATTCTTACCAGATATTTCCCGGCCAAACATACGCGGACAGTTCTCCTCGGAATCGGGATGCTTCTCTTTCTTCTGCTCTATTTCACGATGAAAGCGATGATACCTCAGACCTTCGGGTCCCCTGAAGATATGCTCCTTTCTTTTATGTCTTTTAAAGTTGACTTCCCTCTCCTTCCGGGATACTGGATAACAGAAACCGTGCTTCCCCTGCTGAGAGGGAAAACCCCTGACGGGTTTTATATTTTCGTTCTCATCAGCAACACTCTCTTCTTTTCCCTGCTCTCCTCTGTGACGGGGATAAGGTTATTCAGAAAGAATATTGAAAAGCTCCAGCCTTCGGGTCAGGGAGCCGGAAGAGGACTGTTCAGCAGGTTTTACCCTGACCGCAAGACAACTGTTTTCTGGAAGGACACGCAGGTCTTTTTCAGGGACACAGGACAATGGTCTCAGGTGACCATAATCGGGGCACTGGTAATGGTATATATATACAATTTCAAGACAATACCGGTTGAAGCGATGTCGGGAATTACGCCATTCATGAAGGAGATAATGCTCCTGATCAATATGGTCATGGCCGGCCTTGTCCTCTCCGCTGTGAGCGCGCGGTTTCTTTACACATCCGTAAGCCTCGAAGGCGAGGCCTTCTGGATCATACGGGCTGCTCCCGTAGATATCAGCCGGTTTCTCTGGTCAAAGTTCCTTTACGGATGCGTCGCCGTGACACTGCTCATCGAACTTGTTGTCTTCCTCACCAATCTGGCGATTCATGTTACCGGGACCTTGATGTACGCATCCGTAGGTACTACCTTGCTGCTCTGCATCTCCGTAAGCGGCCTCGGCACCGGTCTGGGTGCGATCTATCCAAAATTCAGATACGACAATATCGCCTCGGTCTCCATGAGCCTCGGCGGCATGGTCTTCATGATAACGGCATTCACAGTTGTGCTGTCCACCGTCTCTCTTGAAGCCTGGATCTTCTATCTGTTCCATGCAGGTCTGGATATGACAGGAAAAGTCCAGATTGGCATCTCTCTCCTCCTGATAGGAGCAATCAATTTAGCAGCACTAATTCTGCCGATGAAGATGGGAGCTAAAAGGCTTTCAGAATTCCAGACATAAAAGATTCCTGTCAATTTCGAATCCTGAAATTTGATGTTATGCACCATATTACCTGTAGAAAAAAGGTTCAGACAAGTCACGATCATTTTTTTGACAAAGTGTTTGAGGTTGTGCTAAACTTATAACTGAATTTTAGAAGTTTTTGCGAGTACACAGGGCACAAAGACTTTTTGACTTTGTGCTCTTTTTTATTGAGCCCTTCTGAAATTTAGTTTAAAGAGAAGGAGGTACATGAAATGGCAGAAGGAACTGTAAAATGGTTTAACGACAGCAAAGGTTTTGGCTTTATCACAAGCGAAGACGGAAGTGAAGCATTTGTTCACCATACGTCAATCCAGGGTAATGGCTTTAAGAGCCTTGCTGAAGGCGACAGGGTCAGCTTTGATACCGAAAAAGGCCCGAAAGGCCCCAAGGCAATCAACGTAGTTAAACTGTAATTGCTAAAGAAAGCCCTCTCCTGACGGAGGGGGCCTTCTTCATTTGGGAGTGAGATGAACAACAATAAAGCCTCCAGAAAAAATGCGGCAAAAAAAGAAGAAATGCAGGAGAGACTTAAAGCAGGCGTTCTCTCTGCAAACTTTCCTGAAGTTGAGAGCATTGTCATCAGCATGATGTACAGTCAAAGAGAAATAGCAAAATCAATCCCCCGGACCGTTCATTTCTGTCCCGGAAGTTATGCTTTTTTCAGAATAGGTTGTTTAAACAAGGACTGTGTTGATGGCGGGTTTGATCTCTCTCAGGTTTTAACTTCAATGATAAGAAACCGCAGAAATGCTGCAAAAGGCAAACTCGATTGTGAGGGCGATGGTGCGTCAGCCGGCCATTCAGCTATTGACTACGAAATTAACATTCAATACCAATAAGAATACTCGCCTTCATTTCTGTGATAAATTACCTGTGATCAATCTTTTCCACAAAGGCCCCAGCTCATCCTGATTGTTTTCCTATGCTCTTTCTCTCAAATGCCTTCCCGCCGACAAGGACAAATACCACGGCAGCGATGAGAATAATCGAGACATCCATAATGAGAGGAAAATCAGCTCCCATTTTTCCTGTTTCAAGGGGAAAGATGATGTTTTTCAGGGCGTCTATCCCATAGGTGAGAGGATTTAACTTGGTCAGGATCTGCAATACAGGAGGCAGAAGTTTGACCGGATACATCGCGCCCGAAAGGAAGAACATCGGCATAACGATGAAGTTCATGATAACGCTGAAGCTTTCGTAGCTGTCATAAAAAGACGCGAGCAGGATACCGAAGGCAGCGATCGCGAAAGAGAGTACAGCGGAGACCGCTATTATTCCGATAATCTGAACCAGTCCGAGTTTAAGACCGACGAAGGGAAAGAGGGTGAGTATGATGACCGCCTGCGTGGTAGAAAGAAGCGTACCGCTCATCGCCTTTCCGACCACAACAGAGAAACGTGATACAGGCGCGACAAGGATCTCTTTCATAAAGCCGAATTCCTTGTCCCAGATAATTGAAATCGAAGAAAATATGGAACTGAAGAGGATCGTCATGCCGAGTATGCCCGGGAAAATGAACTGGGTGTAAGTAACTCCTTCCCCTGCGGGAACAAGCCTCGACATCCCTCCGCCAACAAGAAAAAGCCAGAGGAGCGGCCGTGCGATAGCGGAAAAAAGACGGCTCTTCTCCCGTATGAACTTTTTGTATTCACGGGCAACTATGACATAAACCGCCCTACCCTCGATCATGCCGCCTCCTGTAGGAACGCACTGCTGATTTCACATCATCACCTGGTGACGCGGTCTCTTCACGTATCTCCTTACCGGTAAGTTTGAGGAAGACATCATTCAGCGTGGGCCTTTGCATCCTCACGGAGAGGACGCTCTCTCCTATCTCCCGTATGATTTTCGGGATACAGACATCTCCCCTCAGTGAGGATATGAAAATCTCCCCGTCCATTTCTGATACCTCGACCTCAAAAAGATTCTTAATGTTTTCCATCGCCTTTTTGTTATCGGCTGTCTTCAGGTAAATGACATCACCCCCGATCACTTTTTTCAGCTCCGCAGGAGTCCCGATGCTTATGATCTTCCCCCTGTCGATGATCGCGATCTTGTCGCAGACTTCTGCCTCCTCCATGTAGTGTGTGGTCATAAAGATCGTCACCTTATGTTTTTTTGGCAGCTCAGTAATAAATTCCCACAAATTCGACCTGCTCTGCGGATCAAGGCCAAGAGTCGGCTCATCGAGAAAAAACACCTTTGGCCGGTGAATGAGGCCACGCGCCACTTCAAGCCGTCTTTTCATGCCGCCCGAGAACTTTTTTACGAGGTCACCGCCCCTCTCCACAAGATCGACAAACTGCAGGGCGTCCTCAACACGCTTTTTCCGTTCCGTCTTTCCGACATTGTAGAGAAAGGCATGAAACATGAGATTTTCCCGGGCAGTGAGGTCCTTATCCAGAGAACTGTCCTGAAAAACTATTCCTATGGATTTTCGCACCTCGGAAGATTCACGGTAACAATCATGGCCATTGATAGAGGCACTTCCGGATGTCGGCGACAGAAGCGTGCAGAGGATGTTAATCGTGGTTGTTTTTCCAGCTCCGTTCGGGCCAAGAAAACCGAAGATTGTGCCTTCCTCCACTTCAAAGGAGATGTTATCCACTGCTACGATACTTCCAAAACGTCTGGTAAGGTTTTCCACCCGTATAATCTGCATTTAAAAGTGTAACAGAAAAACCAGCAAGATAGGAAATTCTGTAAACCATACAGTAAGAATTTTCAGGCAGAGTACGCTATAGTATAGCTATGCTTATAGATCCTCATAACAGACGTTTTTGGGTAATCAATGAAACTTACGGCTGAAAGACGTTTAATCCTCGCCTTTTCGATAACCCTTTTCATTCTGCTTGCTGAGGTGATCGGCGGCATACTGTCAAACAGTCTTGCCCTCCTGAGCGATGCGGGTCATGTACTAACTGATGCCTTTGCGCTTGGTTTGAGCCTCATCGCTGCACAGATAAGCAAAAAGCCATCAGACTTTCGGGCAACGTACGGGTATCAGAGAGTAGGCCTGCTGGCTGCGATCATAAACGGCCTGAGTCTTTTCGGAATATCCGTCTTTATCTTCATAGAATCATACCACCGATTCATCTCTCCCCCTTCGATACATGTTTCCGTAATGCTGCCGATAGCAGCCGCTGGTCTTATCGGAAATATTATCATGGCATTTATCCTGGGAAGCGGGCATCATGACCTAAACATCAAAAGCGCCTGGCTTCATGTGCTGGGTGATACCCTCTCATCCGTCGGTGTCATCATCTCCGGAATAGTAGTCTATCTGACAGGGTGGAATTATGCCGATCCTGTGGCAGGTGTCCTTATCGGCATCATTATCATATCCGGAGGCATACGGGTCGTAAAAGAGGCAAGCGGTATATTTCTCGATCTTGTCCCGAAGGGGTTTGATGTCGAGGATATAGCAAAACGCATCGCAGAGTTGCCTGAAGTAATGGGAATCCATGATATCCACATCAGGTCTCTCAGCCACAGAAGGGTCTCCTTCTCAGCCCATATCTGGGTGCATGACCAGAAACTGAGCGAAATTGAACCTCTCAGGAACAAAATCGAAGGTATGCTTCGGGAATTGAAAATAAGCCACATCCTTCTTCAGTTTGAATGTGCTGAATGTGAGAGCAATGGCCTCTACTGTCAGCTCCATAGTGAGGAAGAGCAGGACGCTCACCACCATTAACAGATTAGCTTCCTCTTAGCCTATCCAGACTGTTTTTTCGAAATCCTTCATGCCCTCAACGATATGGTTTGTTGTGCCCCTGAAACCGACCTTCAGCTCAGACTCAAGCCCGTAATGCTTGAGACAGGTACCGCAGGAATAGACCTCAACTCCCATCGCCTCGATCTCTTTCAGGAGCGGCATAATTTCCTCATTTACTGACGTCAGCTTTACCCCTGCATTCAAAAAAACCATGGTGTGAGGGAGTTGTTTATATGTTTTCATGGTCTCGAAATACGCCTTCATCAAAATTCTGCCGAGGTCCTGATCCTTGCCCATGGTATCAGTCCCAATGACAACAAGCAGGTCCTTTCTTTTCTTCTTTCAACTCTTCGCTTGCCGCGGGAGCGGAGCAGACATAACCTTTCACGATCTTGACCCTCCAGACAGTGCCTTCTCTTACCGTCTCAGAAAAGTGCGCGTTGTTCTTCGCGAACCACGCAAGATTGTTGGCTGACGCCTCATTGTCGACAAGTACTTCCACAACCCCTTCGGATATCTTTCCCAGGGTTTCCTCTGCCATCATGACAGGTTTCGGACAGCCCTGACCCTTTGCGTCGATAACCATAGTGCCTCCTTATTTCGTTCAACTCACGGAAGCAAAAGCTTCGCGGTGGATCTCTTTTTCAGCATAGAGCGCTGCACCAAGCGCACCCACAACGTCGGGTGGATCCGGTATCAGCACATCAATATCAAGCCTGTTATGAAGAAAATTGACTACGCAGGCGTTTCTGGCTACTCCGCCGGTAAAGACAATTGTCTTCTCATAGCCGACCCGTGCAAGCATTGCGATGAGACGTTCAACAACGGAAAGATGTACGGCCCGTGCAATATCTCTCGGATCAGTCCCATGGTTCTTGAGAGAAATTACCTCTGACTCAGCAAAAACAGTGCACATATTGTTTATCCTTACGTCCTGAGTACCTTTCAGGGCCTCTTCTCCGAATTCGAAGAGAGTAAAACCAAGTGAAGAAGCCATAATTTCGAGAAATCTTCCGGTGCCTGCAGCACACTTGTCATTCATCTGAAAGTTGAGGACCTTCCCTGTCTTATCGAGAGCGATCACTTTTGTGTCCTGACCTCCGACATCAAGTATCGTCCGGCAATCAGGAAAGAAGTATCGAGCGCCAAGGCTATGTGCCTTTATCTCGGTAATAGCATCATCTGCAAAGTGCTTTTTTGCGAGGTGCCTGCCATAGCCTGTCGCAACGATCCGCGTAGGATGATATCTCTTCACCATCTCAAGAGACTGGCGGTGAGGATCAAACCCGCTTTCAGAAATGAGAGAATCTATCAACCTGCTATCTTTTACCGCAGCTACCTTTATGGTGCGCGAGCCGAGATCTATACCAACAACCATGCTATCCCTTCAATTGTTCCAGAAATGCTTCTGTCCTTGTCTGAAGCTGACCTATGTCTTCCGGTGAATAGTCTGACTCGATCGCCAGAAATGGGATCCCCTGTTTTTCACAGGCCTCTTTGATCTTTATCGCCTCTATGTTGTATGTATGACAGAACTGGAGACAATAATGGCTAATTCCCTGAGCGCCTGATTCCTTATACTCCTTAAGTATCTGATTGACCCTTTCGTCATTCGGCGTAAAGCAGGAGCAATCAATCTTCATATAACGGTCCGTCAGGTCGAGAAGCATTCCATCCATGTCTTTGCTGCTCTCATCGATAATATCTTTAAAATATCGTGTGCCTATGCAGCTTTCTTCATTGACCACGATGCCCCCAGCCCCTTCGATAAGATTGTGTATTTTCCAGTTTGGCAGGGCCATGGGAGTTCCCGACACCATAACCCTTGGGGCGTCCTTCGGAGCCACAGAAATGCCTTTCTGTATCCTTTCCTGAAGTTCATCACACAATTCATTCACTTTTCCGGTAAATCGGACAGGGTCGTCATAAAAAGCGATCTGCTCGATCAGGAGAACGTCCTTACCGCTGATCGGAGCGGGATTATGTGCCCGCAGGCTGTTGAGTCTCTGAAGGGCCATGCGCTTTGCATTCATCGTCTTTATCGCCTCTGCAAGATCTTCTTTAGAAAACTTTTTTCCGGTAATCCCTTCTATCTTTGCCTTAAAGTCCCGCACTTCTTCGATCCAGAGCGCCCTGTCACGCTCGCGCTTGAGCTGGGGAATTTCCATCACGTAGGTCGGCACCTCCCTGTCAAGCAGTTCCCAGGTCTTCTTCTTTGCGTCGCAGGTTGTTTCGCCATATACAAAATCCACTGACTGAAAATAGGGGCAGATCTTTCCTATTTTAAAGCCGTAAGCAGATTTCACCATCGGGCAGATATTCCTCGGCAACACGGTCTCGGCATCCGGGATAGAGCCCTGTGAACCTCCGCAGAGTCCTACACAGACACCTCCTGCCGCAAGTATCACCTCCTCAGGGATAAATACGCAAAACGTCCCTACCACCGGCCGGCCCTCTCTCTTGGCATCGAGCAATTCAGCGACCCGTCCGCCATGGATCTCTGAAATGATATTGTCGAAATATGCCATTTTCTCAGGCCGGTTTTTCTGCGAAAGAAATGTCTTTGTATACATATCTCCGAGCATGACCCGCATCTTATCGAATCTTTCTACATTCATCCCGAGTTCCTTCCACATATCGGGGTATGCCTTTACTTCAAATGTCTTTGTCTCCATCCAGTCCTCCTTTATGACCTATAGTTTTTGAGTTCAATTATTGGAGGGGAGTAGTGTGAATCGAACACACTAATGGCCAATCTATAGCCAAAACACTGGTTTTGCAGACCAGATGGGGACCATCCCCTTACCCCCCTTTTTTAGGCTGATTACTTTTCTACCGTGAATCCTGCCTCTTTCCATTCCGCAAATAAGGTTTGATAAATGTTACTATAGGCCAGTTTACCCAGTTTTCTATACGCCATATAGCTCCGGCTACCTGAGTTACAATAGACAATTATCTTCTTTTCCTTAGGAAGTACCTCGGATTTTGAAGCAAATGTCTCCGACGGTATATTGATCGCGGTCGGGATATGTCCTTCCTTGTATTCAGCAGCATCTCTTACATCGACAAGCACATAATCATCCTTGCCTGCGGCGATCAGGTTTTTCACTTCAGCGGGACTCAGCTTGGTTGTTTCTATCTTTTTTCCGTATTCCGAACCTGCGACAATCGTGAAGTTCTTCTCCTCCCATACAGGAAACCCTTCACTGTAGATTAATATATTGGAATATCCTGCCTCTGATGCAAGTTTGGCAACCTTTTTGCTTTTTCCGCACTTCACACCGTTACAGTAAAAGACCAGAAGGGAATTTTTGTCAGCGGGAAGAGTCGAAACAAGTTCCTTGAACTGCTTTTCCGGGACATTGAAGGCCGTAAAGATGTGGGCCTCCTGATACTCCTCCTTCGTCCTTGCATCAATAAGAGTAAAGTCTTTTTTCTCATCCATCATTGCCTTAAGCTGCTCAGTAGAGATTGTCTTGTAATCTGTTTCAGCTCTAACCTCAAAAGTAACTATCAAAACAGCCATCACAAGCGAAAAAATGGTCACGAAATTCTTAAACATTAGCTTCTCAGCTCTTTTCATTTTGAACTCCTGAATTAATTTTATTTGTAGAACATTACATCCATAGCACCCAGGCATCCTGCATATTCTTCATGAGCCAGTCCCCGGCGGCCTTCTCAATAAACTCATACTTATCATCTCCAACTGCACCGGCATATTCGGCGCAGGGTGGACAGACACCAACCCATGCACCTTTGTCCTTTACCTTCTTCATAAGCTCCTGTGCATTGCCGAACTTTTTGAAGATCGGAGACTCAATTTTATCGGCCTTCTTCTTGCTTGCAAGATCTGCACCTTCGAGAGTCATCCAGACATGGAGTTTTCCCCATTCCTTGTTGGCGACTACTTCGGCCATCAGGAGGGCAAATATCGCCCTGTTAGGGTCATTGCCGCCGTGAGTAATAACAATGATATATTTCTCCTTTTTCTCGATCTCAGAGAATGCCTGTCCGCCCAACATGGCACTAAGTCCGGCCAAACCAAGGCCTGCTACACCCACAGATTTGAGAAAATCACCCCTGCCGATCTCAAGGGATTTCTTGCCCTCTTCATCTTTCCTTAATTCGTCTTCCATCTTTTCCTCCTGTTTTATGGCCTCAAAGGGGGCCTGTTGTCGCTACGCAATTTACATACATCGGAATCCTTAAAACTTTAAAATAGTTTCATTAAATATATCTAATAGTTAATTTCTATTATTAAGGCATGAAAGATAGTATTTATATATTGGACTCTGTTTGCAGGAGAAAGGTATTTTATTATAGGAAGGGGGAAGTATAGTGTCTGTTATGCAGTCATGCAAAATGCCTGAGATAATATCTGGTGACAAGGTCAGCACCCGACTTCGGGCTAACCTCGAAAGGATCTCATCGGAATGCACTGAGTGCGGGCTCTGCGTAAAAAAATGCGCGTTTCTCAGGAAATACGGCACACCAAAAGGGATTGCTGACTCCTATGATCCGGAAGCAAATCACTGTCAGCGAATGTCCTATGAGTGCAGCCTCTGCCAACTCTGTTCCGCAGTATGCCCGGTAAAGCTCAATCCAACAGATATGTTTCTCGACATGAGGCGTGAAGCTTTTTTTAGACAGACCGCCAATTATTCAAAGTATTCGGCGATTCTGGGTTACGAGAGGCGGGGCACATCACAAAGATATACCCATTACTCGCTCCCCGCAAACTGTGATACAATCTTTTTTCCTGGTTGTACTCTTCCGGGTGCGCTGCCGACGACAGTTCTGAACCTTTACGAACATTTAAAAAAGAACATACCCGCAATGGGAATAGTCCTTGATTGTTGCTCAAAACCCTCACATGACTTAGGAATGGAAAACTCATTTCATGCCTGTTTTCATACGATGAAGACGTTTCTTGTCAGAAAAGGAATACGAAAAATCCTGGTAGCCTGTCCGAACTGCTATAAAATATTCAAAGAATATGGAAGAGATCTCTCGGTTAAAACTGTTTATGAGGCGATCGATGAAACTCTTGTTTCCTTTGCAGATCGGGTAAAAGGAACCGTAAGCATTCACGATCCCTGCCCGGTCAGATTCGACGAACAGGTGCATACCGCTGTCAGATCTCTTGCCGGTAAAGTTGGGCTGACTGTTGAGGAGATGGCTCACCACGGCAGAAAGACCCTCTGTTGCGGCGAAGGAGGCAGTGTCGGTTTTATTAATCCCGGGCTTGCAAAGACATGGGGAGGACTCAGAAAAAGCGAAGCCAATGACAGGCGGATCATAACCTACTGCTCTGGCTGTGTCAATTTTCTTGGAACAGAGACACCGACAAGCCATATCCTGGATCTGATCTACGAACCTGAGGCCGCTATGTCCGGAAAAACGAAAATAGCCAAAGCCCCGTTCACCTACTGGAACCGTCTGCGGCTGAAAAGCAAGCTCCAAAAATTGTCAGGAAGCAACATAACCCGGAAGGACGTCACTCTTGATCTTCATTTGAGTAGGCTAAGGAAATGATTCTCTCTATTCACCGTAATATGAAATTTGATAAACAGATGGAATTCCTCAGGAATTCAGGAGGGACTGCCGCAAATGCTGTAAAGAAGGCGGAAGAGATCATTGAAAGGATAGTTAGTAAGGGACGGACCAGTCCGGACGAAATCGGCAGACTGACCAAAAACGGCGAGTTGCGACTCAAGCACGGCAGAAAGTACGACTTGGGCAGCGGCTACCGTCTTATTTGTGTTCACCGGGGATATCACCTCATGCTCTTATATATCGGTTCTCATGACGAATGCAGCCGGTGGCTCGAACATAATAGAGGTTTCGATCATTCAATGAATTATAAAAACAATGAAATCACGGCCACCAGAGAAATGTCTGATGGAGATCAATTATCAGTAAAAGACAACAGGCCTGATGATGAATACGAAAAACAGCTCATGAAAAAGATCGATGATAAGACCCTCAGGAGGATATTTTTCGGGATCTGCGGAGAATAATCCTTTGTTCTTTCTGTTTTAACGAAAGGCCATTTCAGAAGAATAAACCGCGCAGGAAGGTCTCAGGAAGTAGCCTCTTTTTTAGGGAAGTGATCCAGATATGCCAGAAACGCATGATACGCTGCGGGAAGACCGCGTTTTTTATGGGTCACGACATAGAACCTGCGCTCCATCAGAACATTCGTAAGCTTTATCTCTTTGAGCGTCCGGTACTTCAGCTCTTCTTTAACGGAAAATCTCGAAACTATCGCAATTCCCAGACCGGCCTTAACAGCCTGTTTGACCGCGTCCGTAGAGCCTACGATGCTGACGATATTCAGGTCATCGAAAGAAGTCCCACTGCCTTCAAGTATCTTTTCAGTCTCCCGCCGCGTTCCGGAACCTTCCTCCCTGAGGATTATCGGATATGTTTTCAGGCCCTGCACGGTAATCTTCGACTCTTTTGTGAGGGAAGGCGAAGATACGACAATCAATTCATCCTGAATAAACGGAGAAAAATGTAACTGCGTCGAGGTAAGTTTTGTGCCGACAATCCCGAGCAGTATCTCATTTTTCAGGACCTTGTCCACAATTTCCCGTGAATCAGCGATAAGAACCTGAAAGGAAACAGCAGGGTATTTTTCCCTGAACCCAGTCATGATCTCGGGCATTAAATAGGTGCCGGGGATGGAGCTGGCCCCGATAATCAATTCACCTGAGATTTCTTTTCTGGACTGACCAAGTACATCCTTGATATTCGCGGCCTTTTCTAACAGTTCGATAGCATGAACAGACAGGATCTCTGCCTCCTTTGTCGGGATAATAGTCCTGCCAAGCCGGTCGAATAGCTTGCAGCCCAGTTCCTCTTCCAGGGACATGATGTGATCACTGACGGTTGGCTGGGACAGACGCAGTTGCTCGGCTGCCTTTGAAAAACTCCTGTTTTTGAAGACAGATGAGAATACCCTGAGCTGGTGCAGATCCATATCGCTTATATTACCATAATTATCATATTATTCATTGACTGCGAATATATCCGGGAAATGCCTGACAGAGACGATTTTTTAACAACGTCCTCGTACTTTAGCGATGACATTATGTCAAGGCGTCCTCGTAAACGTTTTTGACTTTATTGAAAATCCCCTGCCAATAGCAAAGGATTTTGTCAGACATTTCTTTCTCATCTATCTCAAAATAGCGTCAATATTTGATGCAAGTTCGTCATACGTAATAACCCCCATATGCCGTTTAATAATTCTTCCATCTTTAGCCACAAAAATTGTTGCTGGCATTCCTCTAACTGAAACTAATTCCGAAATCCCGTTTTCCCTCCCAACTGGGAAGGTTATCTTGTAAGTCTCCACGAACTTCTTAATCTCATAATCCTTACTCATGACAAAGACACCCAGGAAAAAGACGCCTTTTCCACCGTAAGCCTGATAAGCTTTTTGAAGCTCCGGAGCCTCCGCCTTGCACGGCGGTCACCAGTGAGACCCGATATTAATTACCATCGGCATCCCCTTCAATGTCTCAGATTTGATAGTCTTTCCATCAAGGGTTTGCTGTGTGAATCCCCCTATAGAATCATCTGCATTCAGCATATTAGCTGACGCCAGCATGCAGATGATGACTGCGATTAAACCAACACTCGTTTTTGTCACTAAGGCCTCCTTTTTATTATTCAGTGTCTGTGGAACAAGTGTTCAGGAATAATGTTATGTAACGCAAAGTTGACTGAATGCGCACCACCAAGGCGAACGACCTGTTTTTGTGCGCACTCAGTCAAATAAACTGATTAGCCACTCTTATTAGTGAACTACCTGCAGAGGAACAATGTTATTAATATTTATCTGACAGTGAATATCCCTTTTTCTTTTTGTCTTTAGACAAAGGATGCCCTGCATCCATCCATGCTTTCATACCACCATCCAGATTAACAGCATTAACATATCCGAGTTCATTCAGAGTTTTGGTCGCCAACGGCGACCTATTGTTAAATATTCAAATAACTACAATCTTTGCATTTTTGTCGGATATGATTTCGTTTACATGAAACTCGAGATCTCCGCGCGACATATGTATTGAACCCGGAATGTGCTTCTTCTCATATTCGTCTCTGTCCCTTATATCAAGCAAAATAATTTTTTCTTTCTTATCCATCATCTGCTTTAGTTCCTGAACGGTCACATGTTTGACAGCAGCTTTTGCCTCGGATAAAAACTGTGCAGGCGTCTTATATTCTTCAGCTTGAATAACCGTCGCGAACGTAAAGATCAAAGCAGCTGCTAATAAAACTATTTTAATTTTTCTTTCCATTTTCATCTTTCCCCTTTCGTTTAATTCAGGTTTAAACCTCATTTGTTCCTCCTCTGCAGTTTTTATTATGTGTGACAGTTCTGAATCAGTATATGCCTGCACCTCATGAATTTAGCCCTATCCCCCACGTCGTATGATAGAACTTTCTGAATACAAAGAAATAAATAACCGCAGCTAATAGCGTACTCACATAGTTTACAATTGAGAGTATAGCCGCAGGGAAATAGTTGTTATTAACATATACTCCCAAAACTTGGGAGCCAACGAGGGCTCAAACTATGGCCCACATTGTTGGAGAGAATTCGCTTTTATAAAAATAATCAGTAAAGTAACTACGGAGTAAATACACGCTGAATATCACCCATCCGATCGAGAAGAGGTAGGACCCATTGATCAATATAAAAGATAAATCTCCTACATTAACCTGATAATGTGCTCCCATATACATCGTCATTCTGTATAAACTCAATCCGAACAGACACGTAATGGGAACTATGAGAAAGTAACTGGGCAGAACAGGATTTTGTGGAAATCTGCCGGATTTAATCTGTGAATAAATCAAAAAGACTAGCTTAAAAATAAACAACAGGATGCCGACTCCTAAAGCAAAGAATGAAGCAAAAGCAGCGATAGAGGAAATCGTTTCATTACGTGAAAGTGTGGCTATTCCTGAGCCTGTTAAATTGACCAGCCCGAAGGTAAAAGCGTCGATCAGCCATACGAAATTTAATTTGGATGTGTCCAAAGGCTGACTGAACCATATCTTAAAAAGCTTCAATTCAAGCCTTAGGAGTGCAAACAGGAGAAATCCGTAAAAGACCAGAGCAGGCAGCATCAGCGCTTGCATATGAGATGCTATCCCTGGAACAAAAAAAGCCAGAGGAGCCAAAACCACATTTGCGGTCATAGATAGCGAGGCAATGGGCACCAAAATACCTATATTGGTCGTTGGAGGCGCTCCCATAAATTTGGCATATTCATTTTTATTTGAAAGCCACTGCACAAGACTTCTCACAAAAATTGTAATCAAAATTATGTTTATCACGGAGAACGCCCACATAACTCCGATCATGGGGAGATAGAGTGTGATTTGCTCTGTAGTTAATCTGTCCCATGGAACATCCGAAAGCTCTATCAAACCCTCTCCGTGAGGCACGGCAAACTGCAAATAATTAAAGGCCATGAGCGCAAGCCCCCCTGCGGCCAAAGGTGCCTGAAATGCAAATGGGGTAAAGTTCTTCATAGCTTCCTCCTTCAGTTCTGCCCTCAAAACATCCCGGCCACTTATTCGTCGCCCGTAATAATATCAGTCAGCTTGTCATAGTCGATAGTCTTTGCCCGCGCACCCATCTCGGAAGCCTTTTATATATCACTATCGTTCAGTACCGCAGTTTTCAACGCTTCAAAGGTGACAACACTGTTTTTTACGACGAACCTGCCGTTTACCATCACCGACGGGCATGGCGGCGGGTCCTTCTCCCCAGAATATTTCGGCGAAGTCTTCTTAATGATAACGATCTGAACTCCGAGCTCGTTTTCCACCCGACCGGCGGCTTCCAAATTCAACGATCAACGTTTTCCTATGGGGTCATTCACGTAAAGAGTTATTGTTTTTTTGTTCATTGCTGATTAGTGCCGCCTCTCACCTGGGTAGGTACCTTTTTTCGTCACCGGACAACACGCCGGAGCGGGAATATCTTCTTCATACTGCTTTTTTAGTAAGTCAAGAAGATCGGGAATGAAGGGTTCTTTAAGGAAGTAACATTTGAGTCTGCCATCCACATAAAAGTCAATCAGATCATAATGCCGAAGCAATGAAAGGTGTTGTGAAATATTTGATTGCCGGATTTCAAGGAAATCTTCTAAGTCACTTACGCATTTGACCCCTTTGATGAGTTCTTCGAGAATTTTTATCCTCACGGGATGGGCGACGACTTTCAAGACTTCTAATTTATTTTCCTGGCAGATCACTAGACACCTCATATTCAAACATTCAAATATTTGAATTATATTAGCAATGCTGAATATGTTTGTCAAGAGGAATTTTTATTCTGCATTCTTTTATTGATTTCAGGAGATTGCCTACAACTTAAATATCTTTGAACAGCATGACCATATTGCGCAAAAAATAAAAGGAGAAAAGAGTCAAACACACTCTCCTCTCCTTCAGAAATCAGGAACAGATAAATTATTTTTCCCGCTTTTTTATGACATCGTCGGCCCAGCTTATTGCTGCGGAAACCGTGGGAAACCCGATTGTACTGGAGAGCAGAATAATCGCGTGATATATTTCGTCTGCAGTTGCCCCGCCTTCCAAAGCCCTTCGTACGTGAGAATGGACCGATCCTTCAGAACGTATTGCTGCAGCCGCCCCCAACTGGATCAAATGGGCGGTTTTATCATCGAGAGGACCTGCTGAACGTGCAGCTTTACCAAGATTGTCAACAGCGGTAAAATACTTTTTAAACCTTTTTCTCATGCTTTCATACTGTTGCGGCAGCTTTGCCATGACACTTACCTCCTTTTCAGCTTAACCGGCATTCCAGCTAATCGATTTTTTTAAACGCCTGTTTCTTCGCATTGCAAATCGGGCACTCATCAGGCGCTTCTCCCTCTACCGTATTACCGCAAACCTGACAAACATAATAATCAACATCCGGATTGCTCCCCATGCCTGCAAGCGCCTTTTTGTAAAGCTCGGCATGGATCTTCTCTACCTCATTGGCGTAGACAAAACTTTTCAGGGCTCCTTCCTGTGCCTCTGCTTTTGCATCCTCAATCATACCCGGATACATCTTCTGAAATTCAAAGGTCTCACCACTGATAGCAGCATCAAGGTTCTCTTTTGTGCTCTTTATTCCTTTTGCTTCTCTCAGGTGGTTGTGGGCATGCACAGTCTCTGCCTCGGCAGCAGCCCTGAATAATTTTGCAATCTGCTTATATCCCTCTGCTTCCGCCTTTTTTGCAAAAGCAAGGTATTTTCTGTTTGCCTGGGACTCACCCGCAAATGCGTCCATAAGATTCTTCTCTGTTTTTGCCATAGCCGTCCTCCTGGTGTATTAATATTCTTATTGCAGCAAGCTTATTGTAAGGCCTCAAAGACCTTTCCGACCATCTTGGCAGAGGGGTTCAGGGTCTTGTCTCCTTCCTTCTGCCATTTAGCAGGGCATGCTTCACCTGTGTTCTCTGCAAGATGCAGATTTGCCCGTATCTTCCTCAGCAATTCATCCACGTTTCTTCCCAGGTTATAGTAGTTCACCTCAGAGTTGAGCAGTTTTCCCTCAGGGCTGATAATAAATGTTCCCCGCAATGCCAGACCAGTAGCCTCATCATAGACACCGAACATCCTGGAAACATTACCTGTCGGGTCAGAACCCATCGTGTACTTGACCTTCTCAAGCATCTTTTCATCTTGCTTCCACGCGAGGTGAACAAATTTCGTATCAGTGCTCACCGTAATGATCTCCGCGGAAATCTCTGTAAATTTTTCGTGCTGCTCTGCCAGAGCGGCAAACTCAGTAGCTCAAACAAAGGTGAAATCAGCTGGATAAAAAAATAGTACCGTCCACTTCTGCGCCGCCTTAAGAGCTTCGAGACTTACTTCCCCAAAATCGCCCTTTGAAGGTTCATAGGTTTCCATCTTAAAGTCAGGCACCTGTGCCCCGACCTGTATTCCACAACAATGCTCACTCATAAAAAAATCCCCCCTTCACTCGTAGTTGCTTTCCTTTTCCCTCGCAGCTTAACCAGCAGAGATCAATGGATAATATTTTCTTTTTTAAAGACCCTGTGGCCGCAAAATAGACAGGCGGTCAGATCCTCGTCAGACCAGAGCTCTATTTCGCCCCCGCATTTCGGGCAGGTTATAAATTCCGGTACCGGTGTTATTTTTACGCTGCACGGGCTCTTCTCTATCCGCTTCAGATTATCTTTCACGCGCTTTCCTCCATCCCTCATGAGCAAGACGATCCATACGTTCAATACCCCACTTTCTGAACTCTTCGAGGTACTTTCTCGGATTGATCTTTGCCAGCTTCACCAATTCCTCGCGCTCTTTTACAGAGTCAATATGGTCTGTCGGATAAACCCCTCTCCAGGTACAATACCCTTCATCAAATACCAATTCAGGGGTCATCTCCTGATGCGGCAGTTTCTGCCCCATGAACCGGGCCACATCCATATCATATGCTATAACCCAGCCGTTGTCCATTACCATGGTCTCAGGGTTATACGTAATATCAGCCGAGCAGGCCGGACAATATAATCTGTCTATTATTTCAACAGGCATTACCTCGTTTTTAAAGTTAAAACTTGCAATCTGATTCCCGCATTTGCATATCATTTTATGATCCATGCACATGATGATCTCCTTTCTCCATTGGCCTCTGTCGCTTGCACTCAGGGCAGACGCCGTAAAATTCAATGTGATTTCCCGTAATCTCAAAGTCATCCCCGAACATGTTCAGGGACCTGCAGCATATACTCCATATGTACATCAGTTATCTTTTTGCAGAAGGTGCAGATAAGATGATGATGAGGAGCTATATTGGGGTCATACCTCCTCTTATCGGCATCAATGGTAAGTTCGACAAGATATCCCCTCTCCCTGAGGGCAGCAAGGGTATTGTATACCGTTGCAAAGGACATTGTTGGAAACTTTATTGATACACTGTTATAAACTGTCTCCGCCGACGGGTGCTCTTTGTTGTTTTCAAGATATTCAAGAACAGCGATCCGCTGGGGAGTCAGCTTAAAACCTATATTTCTGAATTTTGTCATACGTAAATTGCTCCTTTAAACTGTAATTATTATTAACTAAAATTTATTTTTTGTCAATAGTTGTTCTCTTTAACTTGACAAATACTTTATATGGGAATACGTTTATCTTAATCAGCGCATTATTACGGAGGTTATATGGATACAGTAATGCTCAGCAGATTACAGTTCGCGGTAACTGCCATGTTTCATTTCATCTTTGTACCTCTTACCCTCGGACTCTCGATCATCGTCGCTTATATGGAAAGCCGGTATGTACGCACCGGCGGTGACCTCTACCTGAAAATGACAAAATTCTGGGGTAAACTTTTTCTTATTAACTTTGCCCTGGGCATAGTCACCGGGATCACCCTCGAATTTCAGTTCGGCATGAACTGGGCTGAATATTCGCGTTATGTCGGCGATATTTTCGGCGCGCCTCTTGCGATAGAGGCAACAGTAGCATTTTTTCTCGAATCGACTTTTATCGGCCTCTGGATCTTTGGCTGGAACAAAATTTCGAAAAAAATGCACGCTCTCTCCATCTGGCTTGTAGCACTTGCGTCCAACCTCTCGGCACTCTGGATACTCCTTGCAAACGGCTGGATGCAGAGACCTGTCGGCTATGTTCTGAGAAACAACAGGGCGGAGATGATAGACTTCACAGCCATGCTTACAAACAGCTATGGCTGGCTCAAATTTTTCCACACCATCTTTTCAGGATATGTGGTTGCCGCCTTCTTCGTAATGGGGGTATCGGCCTATCACCTTCTCAGAAAGAGCAACGTCGAATTCTTCAGCAAGTCCTTCAGAATTGCTGCGACATTCGGACTGATCAGTTCTCTGCTTGTTTTTCTTGTAGGGGATTTTCACGCAGCAGAAGTTGCGAAAACCCAGCCAACAAAATTCGCTGCCATGGAGGCTGTATGGGAAACGCAGAAGGCATTACCGTACAATCTTATCGTGTTGCCTGATGCAGCGAATGAAAGGAATTCTGTCGAAATAGTGGGGATACCCGGTTTACTGAGTTTTCTCGCATTTCATAATAGTAATGCGGAGGTAACAGGCTTAAAAGCATTTCCGAAAGAGAACAGGCCACCTGTTCTTCCGACATTTTTAAGCTTCAGGGGGATGGCAGCCCTCGGCATGCTTTTCATGCTCCTCGCACTTATAGCTTTTGTTCTCTCCCGGACAAACCGCCTCGAATCCAGCAGGACATTTCTCAGCATCATGTTCTTCGCGATACCTCTTCCCTATATCGCGGCGCAGATGGGCTGGATTGTGGCTGAAGTAGGCCGTCAGCCGTGGATTGTCTACGGCGTGCTGAGGACTTCCGATGCGGTATCAAAAGCGATCACGCCGGTCCAGGTATGGGTTTCCCTGATCGGATTTACTCTCCTCTATGGTGCACTGGCAGTTGTCGATATCTATTTGTTGACCAAATATGCACGGAAAGGGCCTGCTGAACATCTGTCATCAGTCATCCGCCCTTCTTCAGGTCAGGAGGTATAATTATGGAATTCCAGATTATCTGGTTCATTCTCTGGGGTATACTCTGGGCTGTTTATTTTATGCTCGACGGCTTTGATTTCGGCACAGGCATTCTGCTTAACGTTCTCGCCAATAATGAAACTGAAAAAAAGACTCTTATTCATACTATCGGTCCTGTCTGGAATGGCAATGAGGTCTGGCTGATTACAGCAGGAGGAGCGACATTTGCCGCCTTTCCTGCAACTTATGCTCTCATGTTCAGCTATCTCTATACCGCGCTTCTGCTGATCCTCTTTTCTCTTATCCTCAGAGGTGTTGCACTGGAATTCAGAGGTCTGGGGTCAGGAGATTCATGGAAAAAGAACTGGGACAGGACAATCAGTATCAGCAGTTTCATCCCGTCCCTGCTGTTTGGTGTCGCCTTCGGTAATATATTTCAGGGACTTCCCATGGATGCAGCCGGTTATCACGGAACACTTATTACCCTGCTCAACCCTTATGGCCTGCTGACCGGCATACTTTTTCTCCTTCTTTTTATTGTCCACGGATCATTGTGGATCTCGATCAAAACAGAGAGTGAGCTAAGCATACGCGCCTCCAGTCTGGCAGGGAAGGTATGGTTTATCCTTCTCCTTGCCGCACTTTCATTTCTTGTATATACTGCTTTTGCAACTGATCTCTATGCGAATTACCTCAATAATTTTATATGGTTCCTGTGCCCGGTGCTTGGAGTCCTCTCTTTGCTCGGCATAAAGTTCTTCCTGACAATGAAGAAAAACCACACTGCCTTTTATGCCTCCTGTCTGACTATTGTCATGGTGACCTTTACCGGAATAATCGGGCTTTTCCCTAATCTCATTCCATCCAGCATCGATCCCAGATACAGCCTGACCATATATAATTCTTCATCAAGCATGTATACTCTTAAAATAATGACGGTCGTAGCACTCGTTTTTGTTCCCCTTGTAATTGCCTATCAGCTATGGAACTACAGGATTTTCAGGGGCAAACTTTCTCCCCATGCTTCCGGAGAAGAGGGGCTCTACTGATGATCTGAAAAATGATCCCGCGGGAGTATGATGTTTATTGCGTTTTACGAGGAGACGAAATTAAAGTACCGGAGTGATTACAGAATCACTCCGGTATTGCTTGTTTGCAGAGGAATAAACCTTTTACTTCGGAGACTGTGCCGGTGCTGCTGGGGCCTGTTGGGCAGGCTGTGTTGGCTGAACGCCCTGCAACGGACCAGGGGTCCCCTTGGGGAATCGCCTGCTGCGGCTGTGTTGTAACAGGGGCCTTTTTAACTACTGACCCTCCCTGTGAAGTTACTATAGCCAATGTAAAAGATGTCAGCATGAAAACAATGGCCGCACCGGTAGTCAACTTGCTGAAAAAGGTTGCCGCACCACGCGCTCCGAAGAGCGTCTGGCTCGAACCGCCGAAGGCAGCCCCGAGTTCTGCTCCCTTTCCGCCCTGTATGAGAACTATGGTGATCAGAAAGAAACAGACAATAAGATGTATAATCAGTATAAAAGTTGCCATTACTTCTCCTTTTTAAAATTCACGATTTTTTCAAAGCTGTCCGGTTTAAGGCTTGCGCCGCCGACAAGGGCACCGTTTACGTCCTTACAGGCCATCAGGCTGTCAACATTATCCGGAGTAACACTCCCGCCGTAAAGGATGCGGATGTCCTCCGCCTTCTTGCCGTATAAATGAATGAGTATTGAGCGAATGTAAGCATGAACTTCCTGTGCCTGTTCCGCAGAAGCGGTTTTGCCGGTACCGATTGCCCATATCGGCTCATAGGCAACGACAAGATTTTCCGGATCTGACTTCAGCAAGACCCGAGTTCCACTTCCCGTTTTATCACATCAAAAGTCTTGCCCGCCTCTCTTTCTTCAAGCGACTCGCCGACACAGAATATCACGCCGAGTCCAGCCTTTTTCGCGGCCTTGATCTTCCTGTTTACGATCACATCCTCTTCGGAGAAATACTGTCTCCTTTCTGAATGGCCGATAATTACGTGCTTGCAACCAGTATCGAGAAGCATCAGGGGCGAAATCTCTCCGGTATACGCGCCCTTCTCTTCCCAGAAAAGATCCTGCGCTGCAAGCTGGATATTGCTATCCTGTATCTCGTCCGCTGCAGCAGAAAGCGCGGTAAACGGCGGTGCAATAACAATATCCACATCAGCAACCGTTTTCACGGCAGGGGATAAAAGCGCGCAGAAATTCTCTCGTTTCGGCACGTGTTTTATTCATCTTCCAATTCGCTGCGATAAAATATTTCATAGTCAGATAATATAATGCATAACACAAATTCTTGTCAAACTTGGGCAAGATTTGTCCTCAGTTAAATCTGTTCATCGCCTTTTCAACGCCGTCGTTAACAATGGAACAGACTGAATCGACCGCTCTCATAAGAGCTTCCCTGATCAACTGGAATCTCGTCTTTCCTGAATTTTGACAGGACATACTTTTCCGTCGGGACAAACGGGTCCCGGCCGATGCCGATCTTGACCCTGATAAATTCCTGAGTCCCGATATTCTGTATGATCGATTCAATCCCTTTATGTCCGCCGGAAGAACCTTTCTTGCGCATTTTCAGGCTTCCCGGTCTCGAGGTCCAGATCATCATGGATCACGATAAGTCTTTCCGGCGAGATATTCGATTTCTGCATAATTTTCCGGACAGCGATACCGCTCCTGTTCATAAAAGTCAAAGGCTCCAAGAGGATGATTTTCTCATCTCCCAGAGAGCCTTTCGATATTTTATAATCTTCTTTTTCCTTAAACTCTAACTGCTGTCTTCTCTGAAACTCATCGAGCGCCAGAAAACCGACATTATGCCTTGTCTTCTCATACCTGCTTCCGGGATTTCCAAGACCAGCAATAAGCCACAAAAATTATTTCTCCTTCTTCTCTGCTGCCCCTTCTTCCTCTTTCTTGCCTTTTTTCACAACCTCGGGCTCAGCAACTTCAGCGCAGCGGCCTCTGCAGCGGGCTGCCTCTGCAACCGGTGCAATGACGGTTACAATAACATCATCCGGGATCGGTCAGGACCTTTATTCCCTCTTCGAATTTCAGATCGCTGACATGAACAGACTGGCCCAATTCAAGTTTCGCATATATCAAACTCGATCTTGCCGGGTATCTTGTCAGGCAGGCATTCTATTTCCACCTCTCTGAAGAGCATGCTGTAAAATACCGGCGTCCCTCTTGACACCTATCGGTTCGCCGACAGTCACCACATGGACCGTGACCCTGATCGTCTTCCGTAAGAGAAACTTCAAAAAAATCCGTATGGAGCAATTCCCTGCTGACAGGGTCAACCTGGTAATCCTTCAGGAGCGCCAGTTTCTTTTCGCCATCGGCAAAATGAAGATCAACGATAACCTGTTCCCCTGAAATAGTGTTTATCAGCTTGGAGAGTTCCTTTCTTGCCAGCTTTATCGACTGGGCCTTTCCTTCTCTATAGAGAACAGCGGGAATCATGTCCTCTCTGCGCAAAGAGCGTGCTGCTCCTTTTCCCGTGTTCTTCCCTTCTTTCTGCATGTATGCTGAGCCTTTCCATTTTTCCTCCTCTTTATGATTCTTGACTACACAAATAATGAACTGATAGATGATTCTTCATGAATCCTTTTAATAGCATCTCCAAGAAGAGAGGCTATGCTTAAAACCTTCAGCTTTTGCACAGCACCATCTTGCTGTCCAGGGGTATCGTATTCGTAACGATCAATTCTTCCATGGCAGAGTTGTTTATCTTTTCTATCGCAGCGCCCGAGAGCACCGCATGGGTACAAGCAGCTGAAACCCTTTTTGCGCCCTGTTCCGTCAGCGCCTGTGCTGCCTGGGCCATCGTGCCTGCCGTATCCACCATATCGTCAAGGAGCAGGGTATCTTTACCGTCCACATCTCCGATGACGTTCATCACTTCGCACTCATTCGCTTTCTCACGTCTTTTATCGATAATTGCGATGGAACAGTTCAGTCTCTTTGCAAACGACCTCGCCCGCTCCACGCCTCCGGCATCAGGAGAAACTATCACCAGATTATCGGAAACATATTTTTTCTTGATGTAATCAACCAGCACAGGAGCAGCATAAAGATTATCGACCGGTATATTAAAGAACCCCTGTATCTGTCCGGCATGAAGATCAACGGTCAGCACCCTGTTCGTCCCGACTGCCGTTATCAGGTCAGCCACCATTTTCGCTGATATCGGCACTCTCGGCTGGACCTTTCTGTCCTGCCTCGAATACCCATAATAAGGAATAACAGCGGTTATCCGTTCAGCCGAGGCCCTCTTCAGCGCATCGACGATGAGCAGCAACTGCATAATATTGTCATTGACAGGCGTACAGGTTGACTGGATGACAAAGGCGTCGGAACCTCTTACATTCTCATTCAGTCTCACCATGATCTCGCCGTCACTGAACGTAGAGACCGTAGCATCACCCAAATCAAGATTCAGATAGGCTGCAACCTCTCTCGCCAGTTCCCGGTTGGATGTACCGGTAAAGAGCTTTAGTCCCTGTGGCATTCTTTCTCCTCTCTACTGTATTCGGAAGCAGGATACGCTAATACGGAATGCTGCTCCCTGCTTACTCTCTTACTTCCCTTAGCGCTACGAATGCTTCCTGGCTGGGGCGGGAGGATTCGAACCTCCACATGGGAGATCCAAAATCTCCTGACTTGCCGTTTGTCGACGCCCCAAGATACGGTATATCCGGGAAACCGAAAATGACATTCATCGTTCGTTTCCCGTTCCCAATGCATCGCTGCGATTCAGCGTCCTGACAACCCTGCACCAGTTCCCCTGCAGGTTATTTGATGCCCTGACAGCTTCTTCGATAGTACGAAAAACACCGAAGACTGTTGAGCCGCTTCCGCTCATCAGGGAAAATAATGCGCCGTTCTGCAGCAGCATTCTCTTTGATCTCGCCGACTACCGGATATTGCCTGATAACAACATCTTCCAGGTCATTAAAGACCGTATCCCGCAAAAAAGCGAAATTTTTCCTGTCAAGAGCTTGACAGAAAAGTTTAATATCAACAGATTTTTTTGTCAACCCTGTTTCATAAGAATTGTACGCCCAGGAAGTCGAAACAGCTACATCAGGTTTTACCAGCAGGAGAACCAGGTGAACTTTCTGTATTCAGTTCCGTCACTTTTTCACCGCGTCCTTCAACAAGCGAAAGCGTCCTGGAAAGAAAAAAAGGCACATCTGAACCGATCTCAGCGGCAAGTCTCATCAGATGTCTCCTTGTCAAAGTTCAGCCCCCACAGGCTGTTCAGACCGATGAGGGTAGATGCGGCGTCACTGCTTCCCCCGCCGAGACCTGCAGCAACCGGTATATTTTTCTTCAGTTCAATCCTTGCGCCAGAGCTTATGCGAAGAAACCTTTTTCAGCAAGGCTGCGGCCTTATAGACAAGATTCTCTTCTGCAGGGATATCCAGGTCAGACAGCACATGGATCTCTTCATCTTCTTCAAACGAGAGCAAGTCGAAAAGGTCCACACACTGCATGGGACTGATAATATTGTGGTAGCCGTCCTCCCTTTTATTCAGAACAGACAGAAACCAGTTTATTTTTGCAGGGGCCTTAAGCGAAATTTTCATATTCATCCGAAGTTCGGACAATGTCAGAGGCTGCAGGAATCATTTTCGCATGATCGATTTCAGGCTTTGGATCTTTTGCTCAACCCTTTCTTTCAAGCCTTCTTCTTTTCCGGAAAACGACAGAGCCTTCTCCCAGTATTCAAGGGCCTTCTCAGATTCACCAAGTTCTTTGTATACATCGCCAAGATGCTCCAGAACTACCGGGTCGTCTTTCGTTATCTCAACAGCCTTCTGAAGGGTTTTCAGTGCCAGATCGTATTTCCCCTGCCGATAATACACCCAGCCGAGGCTGTCGATGATATACCCGTCATCGGGTTTAATCTCAAGCGCGCGCATAACGAGCTCGTATGCCTCTGAAAGATTGATGTTTTTTTCAGCATAAGAATATCCAAGGTAGTTGAGCGCATCCGCATTTTTCGGATTGATCTCAATGGCCTTCTTCAGCTCCTCCACCATCGCATCAAATCTGCCGGTCTTTTCAAATACCACAGCAAGATTGAAGTGCAATGCATCATTTCTGCCGAACTTTCACGAGGGCTTCTGGAGAGGACCGATTCCGCCTTTGGATAGTCCTTCGCTTCATATAGGCATTAGCGAGATAAAGGTATATATCCGGATTTTCTTTTTCGAAGGCAAGTATCTCCTCATAGATTTTTATGGCATCCTCGTCCCTTTTCTCTTTCCATACACATAGGCAAGATGCAGGAACGCATTGATATTTTTGGGGTCCTTCTCCAGAATCTTTTTCAGCTCCAGAACAGATTCGTCATACTTTCCCATTTCTTCCAGGACAAGGGAAAGATAATAACGGACACTAATGCTTTCAGGGTCTTCTTCAAGCGCAGTCCTAAACTCCTGCAAGGCACTGTCATACTGTTTTTCTTCCAAGTAAATCAGGCCTATCCTGACATGTATCTCGGCATTTCCGGGGTTCTTCTTGCTCAGGCTTTTCAAGGTTTCCAATGCCTTGCCGGTGTCTTTCTGTTTCAGGTAGACCTGGACAATTCTTTCTCTGGCCTGTGTATTATGCGGATTGATTGTCAGTGCCCTTTCATAATTCTCCAGCGCCCCGGCCAGATCCTCCGTGAGTTCACTGATTATCCCGAGCTTAAAATACGCTGTTTCAAGGTCAGGGTTAACCGCAACAGCCTTTTTCAGGTAATCCTGCCGCCTTCTGGTACTCTTTCCTGTCCAAATAAACAGCGCCGAGCAGTGCAAGCGCCTGGATAGGCCGTCTGGTTCCTTTTTCAGGAGGTCCTCAAGAAGGTCAACAGCGCGGTCAATCTCATTGTTATAGTAATAGAGTCCACCGAGGGTAAAGACCGCCTCATTATTCCCGGGATCGATCGTTACAATTTTTTTATAGATATGGATTGCGTCCTGAATCCTTCGCTGGTTTTTGTAAATTTCTCCTGTCAGGAGCAGGGTGTTCAGATCCTCAGGACTTTCTTTTAAAATTTCCTCCAGGAGAGCAACTGCCTCAGCAGCTTTTCCGGAGTTGTAGAGCACATAGCCGATTTGTGATTTCAGATAAAGCGAATGCGGATCAAACTCCAGCGCCCTCTTATAATTTTTCAGGGCTCCTTCCCAGTCGTGAATAAGGGCAGCCTGGTATCCGATAATATAGTAATACTCCGATTCAGGTGTGGAAACAGCCGTTTTTTCCTGAGTACTAACCTGACTGTAAACAAGGGAAGAGGACAGAAAAAAGAGTATTATCGCAGACAATAATTTCATTTTTTATTATGACATAAAAGAATTTGTTTGTTCAAAGAATACCGTCGAGAACATCCTTCTGAAGCGGACCATAAGCAGTAATCGCCAGTGAGTTCCTACGAAGCAATCTCTCTGAAAGTTCCTTTATCTGTTTTAAACTGACGAGTTCGATCGCCCTGCTGATTTCGTCCGGAGAAATATACCTGCCAAAAGAGATTTCCTGGCGCGCGATATTATTCATGCGGCTATTGGTCGATTCAAGGCCGAGGATCATGTTTCCCTTAAGGTGTCTTTTTGCCTTATCGAGTTCATCCTCTGTAAGGGTGTCCTTCAAGAAGAGCATTTCACGAATAATGATTTCAGCGACTTCCCGTATCCTTTTCCTGCTCACCCCTGCATAAACACCCCATAAACCCGTATCAATATACATGGATGTGTACGAATATACGGAATACGCCAATCCCCTGTTCTCCCTGATCTCCTGAAACAGGCGTGAACTGACACCTCCCCCTAATAAGGTATTGAGAACAAAGAGGGCGTATCTGTCTTCACTTGTCTGCGAAAGCCCCGGAACACCGATACAGATATGTGCTTCAGAGATATCTTTCGTATATATCTTAACATCGTTTCTGAACTCCGGGGGAGAACCTTTCTTTGGAGCGGACCCTCTCCGCAGATTACCGAAACTCTCCCGCAGCATTTCGAGCATCCGGGTAGGCTGGAATTTTCCAGCACAGGCGATAACAATATCCTTGGTACCGTAATATTTACTGATATGGTGAAGTAAATCTTCACGGGTAAAAGCAGCGATGGTCTCCCGCCGTCCGAGAATTGACTGGCCGAGTCCCTCCTGGCCCCAGATGGTCTGGTTAAAGAGATCGTGAATATAGTCATCCGGTGTATCCTCAACCATTTTGACCTCTTCTTTGATGATTTTTTTCTCTTTCGAAAGTTCATTTTCAGGAAATGTTGAATGCACAAATATATCAGAGAGGAGATCAACGCCCCGTTCGAGATATTCACCAAGCAGTTTGATATAAAATGCAGTATTTTCTCTTGATGTAAAGGCATTGAGGTCGCCCCCCATCGAATCAATCTCCACGGCAATGTCCTTTGGAGATCGTCTCCGTGTCCCTTTAAAAAACATATGTTCGAGGAAATGGGATATCCCGTTCATTTCAGGCTTCTCATACCGCGAGCCAACCTTAACCCAGACACCAACAGCAACGGAACGTACATTTTTAAAAGGCTCCATTACCACAGGGATACCGTTTTCAAGATATTCTTTAACAAACATTAGCGTTTCCTCATCCGTTAAGACTGCATGTTGTCTAGAAACGAAAAAGGGGATACAGTTATCCCCATCAACGTGTACTCTTGTTACATTATTATCCGGCGGTTAGGCTTTCTCCTGCATCGCCTCTTTTCTGCTCAGGCGGATCCGTCCGGTTTTATCTATCTCGATCACCTTCACCAGGACCTCGTCACCCTCGTTGAGTTCATCCGTCACCTTTGCTACTCTCTTGTCAGAAAGCTGGGAAATATGAACAAGACCTTCGGTCCCCGGAATAATCTCAACAAAGGCACCGAAGTCCATGATCCTCTTGACCTTTCCACGATATATCTTGCCGAGTTCTGCCTCGGCAGTAATATTATTGATAATATCTATCGCCTTCTGGGCTGCTTCTCCATCCGCAGCAGCGATATTGATCAGTCCGGTGTCATCGATATCGATCTTTACCCCGGTCTGCTCTATGATGCCCCTGATCACCTTGCCGCCCGCTTCCGATAACGTCGCGGATCTTGTCCTGTTTGATCTGCATGGTATAGATCCTCGGAGCATGCTTGGCAAGGGAAGCACGCGGTGATTCAAGCGTTTCCCTGATCTTTCCAAGGATAAAAAGCCTTCCCTGTCTTGCCTGTTCCAGGGCCTTTGCCATTATTTCACGGGATATGCCGCCTATTTTGGTGTCCATCTGAAACGCGGTAATGCCGTTTTCCGTACCGGTAACCTTAAAGTCCATATCGCCCAGATGGTCCTCAAGTCCGAGTATGTCGGTAAGAACAACTACTTTTTCCCCTTCTTTTATCAGCCCCATCGCGATGCCGGCAACAGGCGCCTTTATCGGGACCCCTGCGTCCATCAATGCGAGCGTGCCGCCGCATACTGTTGCCATGGAGGAGGACCCGTTGGATTCCAGGATATCAGAAACTATCCTGACTGTATACGGGAACTCGTTCCTGCAAAGGCATGACCGCCTTGAGAGCCCTTTCAGCAAGTATCCCGTGACCGATCTCTCTTCTTCCGGGAGATCTCAGCGGCTTTACCTCTCCGACACTGAATGGAGGGAAGTTATAGTGAAGCATAAAGGTCTTGGATGTCTCCCCTTCAAGAGAGTCAATTCTCTGTTCATCATCAGAGGTGCCGAGGGTCACAACCGCAAGACACTGTGTCTCTCCCCTGATAAAAAGCGCAGAACCATGTGTCCTCGGCAATAAGCCGACCTCCGCGCTGATCGGACGTATCTGATCGGGGGTTCTGCCGTCAGCCCTGATGTTATCGTTCAGAATCATGTCTCTGACGAGGTTTTTTTCTATATCATTAAAAACACCCGCGATGTCTCGGGAGATATCTTTCTCACCTGTATTCAATGCTTCGACCACGTCACGGAGTATCGCATCAAGCGCTGCCTGTCTCATCATTTTATCAGGGATAACAATCGCGGCCTTAATCTTGTCGAGACAGACTTTTCTTACCGTATTTTTCAGTTCCTCATCCTCGGCAGGTGGCACAACCACTCTTTTTTCCTTGCCCGCGGAAGCCCTGAACTCATTCTGAAACGCGCATAACTTCTTGATCTCCTTATGTGCGATATCAATAGCCTCCAGGAGGTCTGCCTCACTCATTTCCTGAACGCTTCCCTCGACCATTGCAACGGCATCCCCGGTGCCAGCAACCACAAGGTTGCAATCGCATTCTTCCGTCTCCTGCAGGTCCGGATTGATCACAAAAGTGCCTGAGATCCTCCCGATCCTTACCGCAGCCACAGGACCATTAAACGGAATGTCCGAGATATGGAGCGCCGCGGACATGGTAACAATGCCGAGGATGTCGGCAATGTTTTCATCGCCGTAGGAGAGAACACTTACAATCCCCTGGGTCTCACAATTAAAACCCTTCGGAAAGAGAGGCCTGATCGGCCGGTCAATCAAACGGGATGTTAGATATCTCCTTTTCGGTAGGTCTGCCTTCCCGTTTAAAAAACCCTCCGGGAATTTTGCCTGCTGAGTAGGTTTTTTCCTGGTAATCTATGGTGAGAGGGAAAAAATCGATCCCTTCTCTCGGTGTCTTGCTGCTGACCGCAGTGGCAAGCACAATTGTATCTCCGTACTGCGCGACTACAGAACCATCAGCCTGTCTGGCCATCTTGCCGGTTGACAGGCTCAGTTCCTTACTGCGAACATCTACAACACATTTTATCATTTTCCCTATTTCCTGATTCCAAGACGACCAATAACATTATCGTATCGCTCTTTATTTTTAGATTTGATATAGTCGAGTAACTTTCTTCTCTGACCAACAAGCTTCAACAGGCCTCTCCTGGAGTGGTGGTCTTTCGCATGCGTTTTGAAGTGCTCGGTAAGATATCCTATCCGTGTACTCAGGATGGCTATCTGCACCTCGGGCGAGCCGGTATCCTTCTCGTGCTGTTTGTATTCATTAATAAGATTTTGCTTTTCCTGCTTATCGATTCCCATACGATCACCACCTTTCATACCGTAAATTTAGAATTCTTAAATGCTTATAAGGTTATCATATGCGGGCTCATTCTGTAAAGATGGACTCATCTTTCCACTCTGTTCACGGATACTTGCATGAACAGACTGAGGGCCAAATCATCACGCTCTATCAGGAAATATATTACAATTCGTTTCTGAACTTTCTCATCGAAAACAAACTATAGTGGCGCTGCTTCAACAATAATTCCGCCTCCGAGCACAATGTCCTCACGGTAAAAAACAGCGCTCTGGCCAGGGGCAGGAGCCCACTGCGGTTCCTCGAACAAAACCAGCGCCCCGTTTTCATGGATCTCTATTAAGGCAGGTTTTGCCTCCATCATGGACCGCACCTTGACTGTAGCCCTGAAAGAACTTTCCGCTGGATTGAGGATCCAGTGAATATTTTCTGCATATATACTCCTGCTTTTTGCACCTTCCTGTGAACCGACATGGATGGCGTTATTTACCGTATCGATTTTTATCACGTAATAGGGTTTCGGAGAAGAGATGCCAAGCCCTTTTCTCTGGCCTATCGTATATCGGTAAATGCCCTTATGGGTCCCCAAGACCCCGCCCTTCGTATCCAGTATCGGGCCGGGTTCCCCTGCGAGAGGCGATATCTGTTCGATAAACCTGCAATAGTTTTTATCCTCGATAAAGCAGATCTCCTGGCTTTCCGGTCTGTCTGCCGCAGCAAGGTTCAATGAACGCGCTGTTGTTCTTACATCCTCTTTCCGGAAATCCCCGAGAGGGAAGAATCAGCCTCCTGAGCGTATCCTGCCCGAGTACATAGAGGACATAAGACTGGTCCTTTTTCGGGTCAACACCTTTTTTGAGAACATACGCATTATCTTCCGGGTTCTGAGTTCTAAGATTTGAGTTCGCTTTTGTTACCCTCGCATAGTGGCCTGTTGCAATATACTCCGCACCTCTTCTCCCGGCCTCTCTGAGAAGAAAGGGGAATTTCACATATCTGTTACAGAGGATGCAGGGGTTTGGGGTCATCCCTTTTGTATATGCCACGACAAAAGGCTCTATCACTTTTTTAATGAACGCTCCCCGTACATCCACAGAACTGTGTCTTATTCCGAGTTTCTCAGCAGTCTGAGATGCGCTTCCCGTCGCCTCCAGAGAACAACATCCGGTAATTCCTGACCTGTTTCTCGTCTCCCACAGGATAAAACTCAGGCCTTCGACCTCAAAGCCCTGCTGCATCAGGAGGTGGGCTGTAACGCTTGAATCGACACCACCACTCATTCCTACCAACACTTTAGCCATTGAATACTATAACAAAAACCCTTTGTACCGTCCTTCCCTGTTTATGCAGGGGACTGTCACACAGGCAGGGATAGGGTAATGGAAAATATGTTGCCATATGTATTGTTTATTTTTATATCACCGCCGTGAGAACGCACGATGTAGCGGGAGATATACAGGCCGAGTCCTTTGCCCCCGGTGCCATGGCCTCTGCTGTTAGTGCCACGGTAGAACGGTTCGAAAACATGGCTGAGATCATGCTTGTCCAGGATCTGACAGGTATTCGTAATCGTTATCAGGATCTTTTTGAGATCTTTCACCAGCTCGAGGCTTATCGAGCCTCCTTCCTGCGTATACTTGACAGCGTTATCGATGAGGTTTTCGATCGTCCTTCTGATAAGGGCCTCATCGCATAGACATGTCGCCTTCTCAATCTTCCTGACATCAAACTTTATCTTCCTTGCCCGGAGAATCGGGGTGTACGCTTTCAGCAGTTCATCGATGACCTTTGAGATATCCACTGAGTTCGTGAATAAGTCCAAAGGCTTGAATTTTGATGAGGCAAGCAGATTCAGATTATTGAGCAGGTCAATAATGCGGTTCACTTCCCTTAACCCCAGTTGCAGGACCTCCTTGTATTCTTCCGTTTCCCGGTCTTTCCTGAGTGTGACCTCGAGGTTGCCTTTCAGGGAAGCCAGCGGGGAACGAAGTTCATGTGTAACGTTGGAAGAAAAGGTCTCCTGGAAGGTAAAAAAGTCGGATATCTGCTCCATTGCGTGGTTCACGAGATAACGGCTGATTAAAAAAGAAATCAGGAACATCCCCGGGAGGGTAAGCAAAATGAGCTTCAGGAAAGCAGTCTTGTATTTATTGACCTCAGCGAGAGACACGGCCGCTCTGCCAATGTACTTTGTGTTTATGGGAAAGTAGGAAACGAGATAGGGCTCGTCCATAACCTTCAGTTCCTCGATTCTTCTTTTGCCTGAAAATGCCTTCTGAAGGAGCTTCCGGTTCAGCAACGGATAAAAATCCAGGGAATTACGCGTAGACACAACGACCATACCTTCCCTGTTCAGGATCTGAAAGCGGTACTGATTCCACATATCCTTGAACGGATCAAGTCCTGAACGGTTGAACTGGTCAAGGAATTCCTTCTCGATAACTTCGCCCATATGCCGGTTTATTTCACTGCTGGTACTGTAATGCAGAAAGAAATAACTGATGCTCACTATCAGGACACTGAAACCAAGGGCAACGAGGGTAAATATCCTGGTCAAACGTTTTTTTGCAGGATCTATCATGACTATCGCGAATGCAGGTTAGTCACCGAACATATATCCCACTCCCCTGACACTGCGGATATACTCGGAGAGGGAATGTTCCTTTAATTTTTCTCTGAGCGATTTGATATGCACGTCCACGAGATTCGTATTGGGATTAAAATCGTATCCCCAGATATTTTCCAGTATCTGGGTCCGGGAAAGCACCCGTCCCTTGTTCTTTATCAGATACATAAGAATCGAGAATTCTTTCGGGCGCAAAAATATCTCGCTGTCGCCTGCAAATACCCTGTGTGACAGGGCATCGATCTTCAGGGCGCCATAACTGAATTCTGTAAGCGTGTCCTGTTTACGGCGGAGGAGGGCGCGCACTCGTGCAAGAAACTCGTCAAAGGCAAAAGGCTTTGTCAGGTAGTCGTCGGCTCCGCTGTCAAGCCCCTGGACTTTGTCCTTCACGGAATCCCGCGCGGTAAGCATCAGGATTGGAGCCTGAATCCCCTTCTGCCTGATCTTTCTGCAGAGTTCAAAGCCGTTCATCCCCGGCATCATGACATCGAGGATGATCATATCATAGGTATTCGATTCAAGAAAAAGCAACGCCACCTCCGCTTCCTTTGCGTGGTCTATTGTATAAAATTCCTCTTCCAGACCCTTTTTTATGAAGTTGGCAACTCCCTTTTCATCTTCGACAAGCAGGATTCTCATAGAATTTATTCTATCATATCTGATTTTTATTTGACGTCAAATCACAGTTATTATGAATTTCGTCAATCCGGGAAATTACAGCATCGCGGAATATGCGATGCTATATACCCCCACAATTACTAAAAAGGCTATCATGATGCCCTTTGCTGTATGCGGCAGTATCTTTTCCTTGCCCATGATAAAAAGACCGCTAGAAGAAACACGTAACCAACAGAGGGCAGGTATCCGTTAGCACCATATTAAGCGGAAATTTTTCTTGATGCTTTGACCATGCCAGCTGATATAACATATATAAAAATATCTTAAAGACATTGGGTTAATAGAAGCGGAAAGGGCGTCGGTCTGAATTTCTGAGTGCGGATGGTCAAGATTTGAAAAAGAGAGAAGCTATACCTCATAAATACGCTGTTTTTTTCAAATATGCTATCGTGGGATGTATAGGGACAGCCATCGACTTGGGTTCCCTTTACGTGTTTGTCGAGTTTCTGCGTATCCATCTGCTTCTCTCTACTGCCATCTCTTTTATTCTCGCAGTAGTCAATAATTTTACCCTGAACAAATACTGGACTTTTCAGAATAAAAGCAGCAATATCAGAAAACAGTTCATAAAGTTTTTGATTGTGTCTTTGCTCGGACTTCTCTTGACGGAACTATTTATGGCTTTTTTTGTTTATGCCCTGAATATCTGGTATATGTCTTCAAAAATCGTCACGTCCGGTCTGGTTTTAACGTGGAATTTTCTGGCCAACAAATATTGGACATTCAAAGACCGTATCTTCTATGCACCCTTCAGCATGCATTACGATTATGATATCAGCGTCGTTGTTCCGGCTTATAACGAGCAAACGCGGATAATAACAACCTTAAAGGCGATCAATGACTATTTCAGGGAAAAGCCCACGACCAGACAGATCATAGTCGTTGATGACGGGAGCAACGACAATACAGCTGGAGAAGTAGAAAACTTGAGGAAGAGTATAGATAATCTAAGTGTTATTTCTTATCAACCGAATCGTGGAAAGGGGCACGCGGTTAAAACAGGAGTGAAGGCCAGCCAGGGTAAATACATCCTCTTTACCGATGCCGATAACTCAACACCGATAGAAGAGTTTGAAAAGTTTTATCCTCTTCTTAAAGACAACAAGGTGGTCATCGGCTCCCGATATATAGCAGGGAGCAATATAGTTGTTAAACAGCCGTGGTATCGGATATTAATAGGAAGATTTGCCAATATGCTTATTCAAATATTCGTATTAGACAATGTCAGGGATACGCAATGCGGATTCAAAGCCTTCCAGCATGAGACAGCAGCGGAAATATTCAGCCGTACGAAGGTCAATCGTTTTGGGTTTGATATAGAGATCCTGGCAATAGCACGACTTTTAAATATTACTGTCAGGGAGATACCGGTCAGTTGGTACAATTCGGGGGAAAGCAGGTTCAGGCCGGTTAAAGATGCACTCAGAACGTTCATTGAACTGGTTAGTATAAAATTGAACCTCTGGAGTGGAAGATATATTTAACAACAGAAGACACTGAGGTAAAACTATGCGTTATTCCCCTCAGTAGAATGGACTATTCTTTTCAGAGGCAATATCGTTCATCCCCGCATACGCATAGGCAAAAGCTTCATCATGTGCCCTCCTGTGTCCGGCAAATGAAATTGAAGTGACGACGGACTCGTTACTTTGTCTTTATCTCTTTTCACTGCCCCCTGTTCAAGGCCGGAGCAGGGATTTGCTTTAAACACAGTTGATTCTGATGTCGTCTTATAAGCCTGCATAACTTGTCGTGAGATGTCAGCGGGGACAGGATTTGGACTCCCTTTTGAAGCATTCGAGAAAACAATTAAAGTAACCAGTGAAAATCCAACCAGAAGAGACAGTTTAAGCGTATTTTTTTGAAACATAATAATTGCCACCTCTTTAAAAAATAGTTTCCAGTTTCAGCTTTCAGAAAGAACTCAGCGGCCTGATGATGCCACCGGTTCAATGAAAAATGATTTTACAGCTTTTTTTTGGATAAAAATAGCAACTTATGTGCCAGTTATTAACAAGATAATCAATTTAATTAAATCAATTAACTTCTAAATATCTAAACAGCTATTATTTAATAATTTTAATGATCTCATAAAATATCGTAATAAATTTATAAGCTAAAAATGTTAGGCTAAAAACAGTTAAATCAACGAATTAATCCGTGATTTCACCAAGTGGAAAGGGCGAAATCACCAAGGGGATGTATCACAAACCTTATTGCCGTCTTGAAAGGATATCATTGAGACGCTGGCGTGCTTTATGGAAATCAGGCTTCAGCCGCAATGCTGCCTGATATTCTGCAACTGCTCTGTCCCAGAGGCCTTGAGACGCGTACACGGCGCCAAGATTACTATGGGCCTCTGCGCAATCAGGCTTCAGCCGCAATGCTGCCTGGTATTCTGGAATTGCTCTGTCCCAGAGGCCTTGAGATGCGTATGCAAGACCAAGATTATTATGAGACTCTACGCAATCGGGCTTCAACTGCAATGCAGCCTGGTACTCTAAAATTGCTCTGTCCCAGAGGCCTTGAGACGCGTATGCAAGACCAAGATTATTATGAGACTCTACGCAATCGGGCATCAGCCGCAATGCTGCCTGGTACTCTAAAATTGCCCTGTCCCAGAGGCCTTGAGATGCGTATGCATTGCCAAGATTATTAAAAGCATCTAAGCAATCGGGCTTCAACTGCAATGCTGCCTGATATTCTGCGATTGCCCTGTCCCAGAGGCCTTGAGATGCGTATACAAGACCAAGATTATTATGAACCTCTGCACAATCGGGCTTCAGACGTAATGCTTTCTGGTACTCTGAAATTGCCCTGTCCCAGAGGCCTTGAGATGCGTACGCAGCACCAAGATTATTATGAGCATCCACGCAATCGGGCTTCAGCTGCAATGCTGCCTGGTACTCTGCAGTTGCCTTCTCCCATAGGCCTTGAGATTCGTATGCAAGGCCAAGATTATTATGAGTCTCTACGCAATCAGGCTTCAGCCGTAATGCTTCCTCGTATTCCACTATTGCCTGATTAAATAGACCTTGAGATGCGTATGCATTGCCAAGATTATCATAAGCTTTTTCGCTATCGGGTGACTTCTTGACCGTATCGGTCCAAAGGGCAATATCGTCTTTCCAGACAGCATTTCTACCTGTCGTTGCAGCAGCGTAAAATCCTGTGAGGAGCAGAAACACCACGGTTACGCCTAAGGCCCCTTTTGGCATCTTTCGCCTTCCCCATGATAAACAGATCGCCAGAAGAAGCACGTGACCAGCAGAGGGAAGGTAAAGGTATCGCTCGGCAAAAGGTTTTCCCCCGATTCCCTTTATGTAGAATGCCGGCAGCAGAGGGATGAGTAACAGAAGCAGACTGAAAAGAACTAATTTGTTTTTTCTATATGCGGCTATCGCAACAATAAAAAATATAACGGTCACAACCATGGAAATAATCCCCTTCGCCTCAAATGACGTTCTGATAGGATGGAATGTGTGCCATAAATTCAGATCAAACGGCCAAAGCAGGCTTGCAAGATATTCACTGAAGAGCGGGAAGATATTTATGATGAATTGATACGTGGTTAGGTCAGGATAAGATGCTAATGGCGCAAAGTTTCTGAGAGCATAATATCTTACTAAAAGATAAATGACTGAAATGGCTATATAGGGAATATATCTCTTGATGCGTGCAAATAAGGTCTCATCCGAACCCTTCAGCAGGTAATCATACGCGACCAATATGAGGGGAAGAGTAAGGGCAGGCTCTTTGAAAAGCGTCGCTACTGAAAATGTAAGAAGGGAAAAGATATAGCTTCTCCTGGATCCTTCCCGGAACGAAATGTAAAGATAAAAGGAAAGAAGATAAAAGAATGTGAAAGTTACATCCGGCAAGCCGGCAATCCATGTAACCGCCTCTGTGTGGATAGGATGGGTGGCAAAGAGCAGAGCGGCGATAAAAGGAGGCGAAAGGTACACAGAGGATACCGATGCTCTCTGTTCAGGCAGGAGCCTCCAGATGACCAGAAATACAAGGACTGCTGCGCCGCAATGAAAGAGAATATTGACGAGATGAAAACCCCAGGGGTTCAGGCCGAAGAGATGATAATTGAACATATAAACAATGTGCATCAGGGGCCTGTAGTAATTAGAGGTACTCAGCTCTGGTTTGAAACCCCAGACACTCTTGGAAAATATAGTCGGAATGTATCTGATATCCCTGATCCAAGAATTCTCTATTATCTGAACCTCATCGTCATATACGAAATCACCGGAAAGGGCATTGAAATACACTGCGAAAGAGACAAGCAGCAAGATAAGAATCGGTACATATTTAATTATTGAAGTTCTCTTATGCGAGCCGGCTTTTGCAGGCGATGTTGACAAGAGTGCTGATTCTTTATCATGTATGCCCTGATTACCCAAGGCTTCATTAATTGCCCCCTTTTTTTTCCTTGAAGCCTTGGCCATGGGCGATATTATAACACGTTACTTTCCATTCCAAATAGGTTAGGGCTTGTCGGACTTACAAGATTTTTGAAAAGTCGACTTCGTGAGATGCCTTACAATCGCTTAAAAACTTTTTTTAGGGTCAAATGGACACCCAGAAACATCGATTTTGGCAGAAAAACAGCTAAGTCCGACAGGCTCTTAGGCTATGTTTATTGCGAAGATCCCAGACGCCTTTTCGGCAATTGTGCATGAAGTCAGGGGACTGAACGTGCTAGAGGAATGTAATCCGCTTTCCGCTACTCCAGCGGCACGTCTGTCTTGATATGAAGCTCTTTCAGTTGTTTTGTGTCTACTGCCGAAGGAGCACCGGACATCAGGCAGAATGCCTTTTGCGTCTTTGGAAAGGCGATCACGTCCCTGATGGACGTCGCGCCTGCCATCAGCATCACCAGCCTGTCAAGGCCGAGCGCTATTCCCCCATGGGGAGGCGCGCCAAACTGAAGCGCGTCGAGAAGAAAACCGAACTTCACCCGCGCATCTTCATCCTGGATATTCAGAAGCTCAAACATTCTCTTCTGGGCTTTCTGTTTATGTATTCTGATGCTGCCGCCCCCGATCTCGTATCCGTTCAGAACAATATCATATGCATTCGCCTTTAATGAAGTGAGCATATCCTTGTCCCTGACGTCTCCGGAGAGCATTTTTTCCATATCTCCCTCCAACGGCGAGGTAAAAGGATGGTGCATCGCCTGAAACCGTCCCTCATCCTCGTCCCATTCCAGCAGGGGAAAATCCGTTATCCAGACGAACCGGTATCCCGGCTGTATGAGGTTGAGTTTCCTGCCGAGTTCAAGCCTCATACGGCTCAGGACATCGTAAACAATTTTCGGTTTGTCCGCCACAAAGAGCATCATATCGCCTTCTTCGGCCTGAAGCCGTTCTGCCATCGCCTTCATGATGTCTTCTGGAAAGAACTTAGCTATCGGAGACTCAAACCCATCTTTTACCTTTATCCAAGCAAGGCCTTTTGCCCCGAAGCCCTGTGCCTCTGCAGTAAGCAGATCAATTTCCTTTCTCGACAGGGCGGCCATGCCCTTTCCGTTCAGGGCCCTGACCATGCCTCCCGACTGAAGGGCATCAAGGAAAACCTTGAATGTCCCCTTACCGGCAAGGTCAGCCATATCCCTGAGTTCAAGGCCAAAACGCAAATCAGGCTTGTCGTTGCCGAACCTTTCCATAGACTCAGCGTAACTCATCCTCGGAAACGGGACCCCAATATCAGTGTTCAGCACATTCCTGAAAAGCCTCTGCATCATTCCTTCCATGAGAGTGATGATCTCGTCTCTACCCACAAAAGACATCTCCATATCTACCTGGGTAAATTCAGGCTGGCGGTCCGCCCTGAGATCTTCGTCACGAAAGCATTTTACTATCTGGAAATATTTTTCCATGCCGGCAACCATCAAGATCTGTTTGAAAAGCTGCGGGGACTGCGGGAGGGCATAGAAATGCCCGGGGTTCAGCCTGCTGGGAACAAGATAATCGCGTGCCCCTTCAGGAGTTGATTTTGTCAGCATCGGTGTTTCTATCTCGAGAAATTCCCTTTCATCCAGGAAGTCCCTGATCACCTTTGCGATACGATGGCGCAGGACCAGATTTCGCTGCATCTCAGGACGTCTGAGGTCGAGATACCGGTGCTTCAGCTTCAGCGCTTCTCCGGCATCAGCAGCCTCTTCCATGCTGTACGGCAGCGAAGATGCCTCGTTTAAAACTTCCAGCTTCTGCACGTACATCTCCGTCATGCCGGTAGGCAAGCCCGGGTTTTCAGTACCTTCCGGCCTCTTCCGTATCTCACCTGCAACCGCGATGACATACTCTGCCCTGAGGTCATGCGCCTTTTCATGCGCGTCACCCGAAACATCAGGACTGAAGACCACCTGGCAGAGCCCGCTCCTGTCCCTCAGGTCAATAAAAATGAGCCCCCCATGGTCCCTCCGCCTGAATACCCAGCCGGTCAGGGTTTGTACAGAGCCGATGTCACCCGTATGTATCTCGCCGCATCCTTTATCACGAATCATGAAGCCCCCCGATGTTCAGTTCTCTCCTCAGTATTTCCATTTCTTCAGATGCAATTTGACGGCACGCTCCCGGTTTGAGCGGTCCCATCTCAATCCCGTTGATCTTTATTCTCATCAGCCTGATAACAGAATGCCCTACCCGGTCGAGCATCCTCCGTATCTGACGTTTTTTCCCTTCATAGAGTACTATTTCTATCCAGGAATTGCTCTCTGTCTTTCGCAAACGTTTCACCTTTGCAGGTGCTGTTACCGTCCTCTCCAGCCTTATCCCATTTCTGAGCTTTTCAATATTTTCGTCTTCCAGCCCCCCCTTGATCTTCACCAGATAGGTCTTCGGTATCTTTTTTGAGGGATGTAATACAGCATGAGCAAATTCTCCGTCATTCGTAAGAAACAACATACCCTCCGAGTCATAATCAAGTCTGCCGACCGGGAAAACCCGTTGTTTAATTCCCCGCACAAAGTCCTGCACCGTAGGCCGTCCCTCGGGATCGCCCAGAGAAGTCACAACACCCCGGGGCTTATTAAAAATGTAATAGACCTTCTTTTCCGTCCTGAAGAGAAGCTTGCCATCGACTTTGACGTGGTCCTTCAGTGGGTCTGCCTTCATCCCGATCTCAGCCACCCTGCCATTCACGGTTACACGACCTTCCCGTATGAGGTCTTCAGCCTTTCTGCGCGACGCCAGTCCCATCTCCGCAATTACCTTTTGCAAACGCTGTTCCATAAGGCATTCATAATAACATAAAGCCGTTAAATACACATAGATCGCCTTCGTGTAACAGATTATTTTTTTAATATATTTCAATCAAAAAATGAGTTTGTTATGATGGACTCATGACACCGAAGAGCAAAATTTACCCATAAACAGTTATGATATTATCCGCAATGAAAAAAACTCCCAAAGAACCAAATAAAAACATTGTTTTTACCAGTGATAATGTCGAAAACATGAGAGAGGTCATCGGCATTTACAAGAATATCCTTATATGCGGCATAAAGGGAGTCGGCAAGATTACGAACACTGTTCAGGCCCTTGAAGACAAGACAAATATCTACTATATCGGCAACCCCGTCGATTTTGAGGGAAAATCAAGACCGGGGAGTTACGAAAAATATATTAACTATATCGTTTCCCTGAAGAAAGACATCAAGACAATCGACGATATTAATACCCTGTTCAATATAAAGCACAAAATCATCCTTATTATCGACGAGATTTATGGTAGAAGCGGAGAGCAACTGGTCGAGATAAGCAGACTTTATCGACATGGAAACGATACAGGTTCTTCAGGTAGTGGGCTGCATGAAATCCATGGGCCCCTTAATCAATAAGATAGACGTTATTGTTGAATTGCACAATGACGGCGCTTTTATTGTAGACAATGAGTTGGGGAAGGCCCAGAATACCTAATCTGACTGACGGCCCGCATTCCGTATTAATAACGGTGACATCCGCAACTGATGCGTCAAACAAGGTCTATATAGACTGGATAGGCGGTTCCATGGATAGCATACAATCAACCGGACCTGCGCTTTATTTAGGAAATACACTGAGAATGAATGCAGCGGGGTATGTTTCCGGGGCAAGGATTAACGGAAGCGATGCGGCGGTAGTTGCCTATAATGAGATTAATCAGCGGGTGGCAGACTTTCTTGCTGAAGATAATTTGAACGTCACTTATGTTGATGCAGATGTTTATTATAACCTATCCACGGATGTGGCGTCTGACCATATTCATCCAAATGATGCAGGGCATCAGCATATTGCAGATGCCTTTCTTGACGCTATGAACGCGCACTTGGTTGATCTCCGGCAGACGGGCCAGACTTCATCATACGGGACAGGGGATGACGGGGCACAGCGCAGGGGGGCGGAGTGGCCTTCCCCGGGGACATCAGACAACGGAGACGGCACGGTTACAGACAATCTCACCGGCCTGATGTGGACAAAGGACGGGAATTTACCCGGCGGAGTAATGACATGGCAGCAGGCATTGAATTATGTCGCCTCCATGAACAGCGGGGCAGGGACATATGGTTATACAGACTGGCGGCTGCCAACGGTGAATGAACTTCAAAGTCTCATTAACGCGCAACAGAGCGATACCGCAGCCTGGCTGAATGCCGGTGGAGGTTTCGGGAACCCGTTTGTAAACATACAGACGTCCAGCTATTGGTCGTCAACTACCTATGCTGGTGATACAACCACGGCTTGGGTCGTCTATCTAGGGGCGGGCTCTGTTTACGCAAGCTTCAAAAGCGATGCCGTCTATGTTTGGCCGGTTAGGGCAGGACAGGCATCAGCTGCTGACCCATCCTTTCCGTCAAATATATGGAAAACAGGACAAACAACAAGTTACGACGCAAATATTCCGAGCAGGGATGATGGAGCTTTACAAAGCGGCGTAACATGGCCATCGCCAAGATTTACCGATAATGGGGACGGCACGGTGGCAGACAACCTCACCGGCCTGGTATGGCTTAAGAATGCAAATTGTTTCAGACAGCCTCACGCTGCTGCGCTATCATCTGCAAACAGCCTTGCGAGCGGGCAATGCGGCCTGACGGACGGATCTTCTGCAGGGGACTGGAGACTGCCCAACAGGGAAGAACTGCAAAGCCTTATCGACTTCTCACAATATGCCCCGTCATTGTCAGCAGGGTACCCCTTCACCAACGTGCAGCAAGACAGCTACTCCTCATCAACCACCTATGCCGGCAATACGACCGGCGCATATATCGTCAGTATGTTAAACGGTTATATAACCATAGGGAGTAAGGCCGATAGCTACTACGTATGGCCGGTTCGCGCCGGAGGATTATTCGGCAATCCAAGTATTTCTGTTTCTCCGAATACAATGAACTTCGGGAATATAAATCCGGGGGGTTCATCCTCCCTGCAATCTTTTATTATTACAAACGCCGGAACCAATAACCTGTACATGGGTACGATCACTCTTGCTGGTCTTAATCCGGATGAGTTCAACATCGCTGCCGGAAGTGACAGCTGCTCAAACAGTACAATCGCTCCTTCCGGAACATGCGGAATTGACGTAATATTCTCACCGACCTCAGGAGGACCAAAGAGCGCAAGTCTTTCGATTCCATCAAATGCTCCATTAAGCCCATATACTGTTTCTCTAACAGGCACAGGAACTCAATATACCGTTACGGTGACAGGCATACCCGGCACCTCTGCCGGACACATAGCAGGAGGCAACGGCATCGACTGCGGAGTTGCGGCAGGCGGGGCAACCTCAGGCACATGCGTCGAGGTCCACGACATGGGCAGTTCCCTTGTCTTGACGGCATCTCCAGCGGGCGACACCTCAGTAATCTGGACAGGGTGTTCCTCTGGTATTGGCAATACCTGCAACCTGACTCTTACTGCTGACACAGCTGTCACTGTCTTATTCCATCCAAATACCCTCACCATCACAACCACTTCAGAAGCCAACGGCACGATCTCATGCCCTGAAAGCGTCCCCTATGGAGAGACCCTGCATTGTGATATAACTCCATCATCAGGGTATTATTTAAAAACCCTTACCGACAACTCTCTGGATAAAACAGCTTCAGTCTATAACGGAACATATACTGTCTCCGATATGACAACCGATCACATAATCAATGTCAACTTCCAAAGCTTTCCTATAAACGCGCACTTGGTTGATCTCCGGCAGACGGGCCAGACTTCATCATACGGGACAGGGGATGACGGGGCACAGCGCAGGGGGGCGGAGTGGCCTTCCCCGGGGACATCAGACAACGGAGACGGCACGGTTACAGACAATCTCACCGGCCTGATGTGGACAAAGGACGGGAATTTACCCGGCGGAGTAATGACATGGCAGCAGGCATTGAATTATGTCGCCTCCATGAACAGCGGGGCAGGGACATATGGTTATACAGACTGGCGACTGCCAACGGTGAATGAACTTCAAAGTCTCATTAACGCGCAACAGAGTGATACCGCAGCCTGGCTGAATGCCGGTGGAGGTTTCGGGAACCCGTTTGTAAATATACAGACGTCCAGCTATTGGTCGTCAACTACCTATGCTGGTGATACAACCACGGCTTGGGTCGTCTATCTAGGGGCGGGCTCTGTTTACGCAAGCTTCAAAAGCGATGCCGTCTATGTTTGGCCGGTTAGGGCAGGACAGGCATCAGCTGCTGACCCATCCTTTCCGTCAAATATATGGAAAACAGGACAAACAACAAGTTACGACGCAAATATTCCGAGCAGGGATGATGGAGCTTTACAAAGCGGCGTAACATGGCCATCGCCAAGATTTACCGATAACGGCGACGGCACAGTGGCAGACAACCTCACCGGACTGGTATGGCTTAAGAATGCAAATTGCTTCAGGCAGTCCCACGCTGCTGCGCTATCATCTGCAAACAGCCTTGCGAGCGGGCAATGCGGCCTGACGGACGGATCTTCTGCAGGGGACTGGAGACTGCCCAACAGGGAAGAACTGCAAAGCCTTATCGACTTCTCACAATATGCCCCGTCATTGTCAGCAGGGTACCCCTTCACCAACGTGCAGCAAGACAGCTACTCCTCATCAACCACCTATGTCGGCAATACGACCGGCGCATATATCGTCAGTATGTTAAACGGTTATATAACCATAGGGAGTAAGGCCGATAGCTACTACGTATGGCCGGTTCGCGCCGGAGGATTATTCGGCAATCCAAGTATTTCTGTTTCTCCGAATACAATGAACTTCGGGAATATAAATCCGGGGGGTTCATCCTCCCTGCAATCTTTTATTATTACAAACGCCGGAACCAATAACCTGTACATGGGTACGATCACTCTTGCTGGTCTTAATCCGGATGAGTTCAACATCGCTGCCGGAAGTGACAGCTGCTCAAACAGTACAATCGCTCCTTCCGGAACATGCGGAATTGACGTAATATTCTCACCGACCTCAGGAGGACCAAAGAGCGCAAGTCTTTCGATTCCATCAAATGCTCCATTAAGCCCATATACTGTTTCTCTAACAGGCACAGGAACTCAATATACCGTTACGGTGACAGGCATACCCGGCACCTCTGCCGGACACATAGCAGGAGGCAACGGCATCGACTGCGGAGTTGCGGCAGGCGGGGCAACCTCAGGCACATGCGTCGAGGTCCACGACATGGGCAGTTCCCTTGTCTTGACGGCATCTCCAGCGGGCGACACCTCAGTAATCTGGACAGGGTGTTCCTCTGGTATCGGCAATACCTGCAGCGTGACTCTTGTTGCTGACACAGCTGTCACTGTCTTATTCCATCCAAATACCCTCACCATCACAACCACTTCAGAAGCCAACGGCACGATCTCATGCCCTGAAAGCGTCCCCTATGGAGAGACCCTGCATTGTGATATAACTCCATCATCAGGGTATTATTTAAAAACCCTTACCGACAACTCTCTGGATAAAACAGCTTCAGTCTATAACGGAACATATACTGTCTCCGATATGACAACCGATCATACCATCAATGTGAGCTTTCAGTCTTTTCCGTTAAAGAGACTTTCCGGAGTCGTGTCTCATTTTTATTTGACTCTCCAGGCCGCTTACGATGCGGCAGTCGATGGTGACGTCATTCAGATCCAGGCAGAGGATTTTAATGAAAACCTTATTATTAGTCATAGTGTATCAGTAATATTCAAAGGGGGTTATGATAGCGATTTTACGAGCAGTGTCTTCGTTTACAACCGTCAATGGAGATATCGTAGTCAGCGCAGGGACACTTACAGTGGAAAATATTAGCTGTGAAATGAGAAAGATCAATAGATGCTAATAGCAATTTAAACAGCAAAAACCCCTCAAGTGCAGACTCAGAGCACATCCGCTCACAAATAAAAAATCCCTTTACGCTTCTCTTGCCGTCTTTTTCAGCTCCGTGTTCACGGAAGAACTGATGAGCAGATTTTGACTGTATCAAATCTAGTAATCATCGCCTATTTCACTATCCACTGCGTACCGCAGATATACTGATAACTACAGTCAGGACAGGTTTTTTTTCTGTCAATTGCAGGACTGAACGGCACATCAGGATCAATGATCTCCTCCAGCAGACGGAAGATCAATTCACTGAGCAGTTCGTAATCTTCCTCTCCTTGATCCTCCGTAAAAAGAGGGAGTTCTATCTCCCTGCTGATCAGTGAACGCCCGAGGAGTAAAAACATACTGTTTACGTTTTTTATACTCTCCCCTGTATGCTCCAGATAGAGCATCAGGTAAAAGGGGAGTTGTATGCTTCCGACAGCCCCGCTCCAGGAGTCTCTGTCTTCAGGATCAAGTTTTTCGAAATCTATTTTCAGCCAGTTGGGGTTGGAGCCTGTTTTATAGTCAACAATGAACGTTTTGTCCCCTCTTTTGAAAACAGCATCTAACCGGCCCCTCAGGTTAAAGGATTTCTTTTCAATACGTATTTCCTCTTCGCAATTGAGAACCATGACCGTCTCATCATTGATGAGGGGAATAAAGTATTTTTGAAAGAAATCCCTCAAATGCCCTTTGATCTGCTTCCTTAAAAGATATACCGCACCTGCCGGGTCTTTCCCGTATTCCTTGTCAAAAAGTCTGTCTATGAGGAAATTAAGATCTCTGATATCAATATCTTTTATCTTCAGGGGATAGCCTTTTCTTTTTGAAAAGTATTCCGAGAGGACCTGATGTACAAATTTGCCTATATCCTCCCGCTCTATGTCCCCCGACACCGCTTCTTTTTTGTCAACTCTCAGGACATAGGAGTAATAAAACTGCAACTGACACCGCAGATAGGCATCGAGCGCTGAGGCGCTGTAGGTAAATTCCCGCAGGAATCCGATCATGCTGCCGGTTTTCATAATATCCGAAGGAACACTGTTTTTGAGTCCGATTTTATATTGCACGGTATTCAGATAGTTTTTCGTATCCGTTATTTTCTCTCTTTTCTGTTTTTCCCAAAGCAGCTGTTCAACAAAACGCGACCTCTCTTTCTTGTCACTTTCCAGAGAGAAAAGATGGACCTCCCGGGCACCCTGAATGAGCGTCTCAAAATAATACGCTGCAAGGTCATCCCGGTCGTGATACGTCGGGAGACCCAATATCTCACGTGCCTTAAACGGCAGCAGGGTGTCTTCCTTTTTTGTGTCCGGCAGCACGTCTTCATTGACATCCAGAATAAAGACCGTGTCAAACCTGAGGTTCCTCGTCTCAAGAAATCCAAGCACCTGAAGTCCCTTTAGAGGAGTCCCCTCAAAGGGGGTATAACAGGTCATGATGTATTTCCTTAAAAAAGTGAAATAGCCTGACCTGCTCAGAAAAGGAAATATCTTTCATCAGCGACCGGGAAATGCCCTCAAGCGACCTGATAAATGACTCGGAAAACGGATAAAAGAGAGGATGAAGCTTCGCAGTGCTGTTATTGAATATATAGGTCAGCAGTTCAGTGCATTTCACTGAAAAATCAGCCACGTTTTTAAGGACAAGAAATTTTTCTATCGTATTGCGGTGAATATGCCTCAGGTGCTCTGCAAGAAGCTCACTGGTGACCCCTTTCAGGTCCTCAGGGATCCTGTCCACCGCTCGCTGAAATAGTTTTTCATCCTCTTCTATCTCCGTAAGCCTGATAAATCTCTTTGTCCTTGATTCAGTAAGAGTTTCTTCCAGGGCATGAAAGAGTATCCTGGTGATTTCAGCATTGCCGTTACAGTAGATATTTTTAGTATACGGATGCAGAACAAAGTTCAGATAATCCGGAACATAGAGGCGCTCCCCGTCCATGGATACCAGGAGTTCCATAATAGTATTGAGAAAGGCAAAGAGAGGGGTCCGCTTTAGAGGATACCCCAGGGAAATATTATAGCTTTCTTCTGACAGTTCCGAAATCCCGTGGCGCAAAAGCGGGAAAAGCGTCTCCGATGAGGGAAGCACGATTGCAGCGTGCTCAAGAAGCAACGCATCTTCTCTCCCTTTTTTTTCGAGCAGGGTACGCAAGGCGAATACCTGTCCGTGCACATCAGGGCTGCTGTAGAAATGGAGCTCCGGGCCATTGTCCTCGCTTTGCTCCCTTGCCACACTTACACCGAGTCCGGCAAGCTTCTCCTGCTGGCCTCTTCCGTCCTGAAAGAGCAAGAGTACATTATCCAGCAAAGACAATTTTCTGAACAGCTCCTTTTCATAATGGGTCAGCGCAAAAAAGCCGGCAAAAATTATCTGCTGAAACATGCCTGCCTTGCTGTCATCGATCATATCAGCTGCCGCGCGGTATCTTAGCGACCTTGTTGAAAACCCCCGATCAGCTATGGTTTTGTAGAATTCCTCATAAAAGAATGCCAGAGATTGTAATCTTCTGATCGTCTGTTCAGGGATCGATTCTTCAGCATAGGGACCGATCGCTCTTATCAGATAATAATCAATATCTTCTATCAAAAGCTCCTCTATATCACGGTATATTTTGAGGCCGATCGGAAAAAAACTGTCCGGTGTCATGAAACTCCCACCGCCGAGAGGATTGGGGGCCTTCCGGTGGATATCATAGAGGAGAGAAACTGCATCGATTGCTTCAAGTTTTCTTCCCGGCAGCTTTTTTTCACACAACTGATCAACAAACTCATCCATCGAACAGATAACCGGCGGCACAAAGCTTCCCTTCATCTCGCGTGCAAGCGCCTTTCGTAAAAAATGCGAGGGCCTCTTGCCGGGGAAGACAACAAGATTTGATGAGTAGTCCCGCTCCACTCTCTTCAGGTTCGGGAGGATTTCTTCTATCAGGCTCTTATTGGGAGAAAGAAGGAGAATGTTCAACTAAGCCTCCTCATTCAACTAAGCCTCCTCACTTTCCTGCGGTCCACATAGGCGATGATTCCCTCCACCTGCTTCTCAGGATAAACACCCTTAAGAATTTTCAGATACGTCCTCATCTGGGCCTCATGAGTTTCCCCTGACGTTATCGTCTCCCCCTGTCTTGTAATCGAGTACGGTTATTTTGTCTTTGTCTATGATCACCCTGTCCATTCTGAAGAGCCTTCCCTCACCATCAGTGAATTCCTGTTCACGTCTGACCTCTCTTCCAGGCCTCTTCCTGAAGTACTCTGCCAACTGATCGTCTTCTATCAACCCGATGACCGTCTCGCTTATTTCTTCCTCAGGATACCGGAAACCTGATTCGTGGTTGACCCTCCTGATGCTGTCGAGGACTTCTTGCTTATATCCTGCTCCGGCGTATTCGATATCGAAGAGCACCCGGTGGGTAAATTCCCCCCGCTGTCTTTCCCCGAGATTGATCATCTCATGAGGACCCGCATGATAGGAAGTCCGCGGATGGGCATGACGGATCGGAAAAGTCTTCCAGTCTTCGGTCTTTATTGAAGGTATTCTGACAGGCTTCTCCGATGGAGGATAGTCAGTTTCAGGGAGGAGGTCCAGAGGATAGCCGTTATTTCTCCCCCTGACGCCAATGACGTAGAGTTCTTCTTCAGGCCTCGTAAAACCAACATAGAGACTGTTCAGCCGGTTGACCTTATCTTTCATCGCCTCCTCACTATATCGTCTCTCAAAAGCAGGGGCGCTGTTCAGGATATCTCTCGTGATCTTCAGCAGGCAGACACCTTCCTGATCATCCTCCACAATATAATCAAACCCCTTGCTTTTCTCTTCATACAGCAAGAGCAGCACAACCGGAAATCCCAGACCTTTTGCCTTGTGGATAGTCATGACATGCACCGCATCCATATTTTTCGGGACAATCATGTTCCATTCTGCCTCACCGCCCTCTCCCTTGCCTGTAGACCCGAGAAAATCTGTCACGCTGTGATATCCTGCCCCTTCAAAATTGTTTACAATCTCGAGTATCTTTACGAGGGTCGCCTCTTCATCTTCCAGAATCTCAAAGACCCTGAAGACCGCAAATATCTCGCTTACCAGGTCATACAGAGGAAGGTAGCCGGAGGCCCTGAAGAGACCATCAAAGTATGTTTTCCACAGATCTCCGAATTCCCGCTGAAAGGCCTTGTAAAGAGGAGGGTTATTCCTCTGTGTGAAGAAAAATTCCCTGAGCACGCCGATCATACTTGCGGAAGCATGTTCAGCAGTTGTTCTTGTAAAGATGTCTCCGAGCACAAAGGTCGCAAAGGACAGATCATCTGTCGGGGAGGAAAGAAAATTCAGTAACGAAACTATCTCCCCTGTAATCTTTCTCCTCCTTATGTCAAGACTGCTGTATGAGATGAAGTCAATCCCGGCTTCATTCAGCCAGGCAGTGGTCCTTACCGCGTCTTCGTTCTTTTGCGTCAGGATGGCTATGTCACCGTACCCGAACCCCCGCTCATGCAACTCTCTCACCACGTCCTGGATCTTTTTCCTCTCAGCGGGCTCCTCGTCATTTCTTTCAAAAATACTGACTTCCGCATATCCATGGCTTTCCCTGCCCTCTCTGACCTTCTGAGTATAATCCGTTAACCCGCTCCTCTCACCAGCGTCTCTGTAAGCATCGCTCCCTGCCACAATATCTTTGAAAACTTTATGAGAGAAGTCGAGTATCCGCTGAAGGCTCCGGTAATTGACGTCGAGTTCCTGTACAGCATGCTCCGCGGAAGGAAAAGGGTTTTGAGATTCAAACGTCTTCATAATGGTGTAGTCAGCATCACGGAAACCGTAGATCGCCTGTTTTGTGTCTCCGACAACAAAGGCGCTTCCCCTCTGCGATAAGGCGTTTTCGATAAGGGGAAAAAGGTTCTTCCACTGAATGGGAGAAGTGTCCTGAAATTCGTCAATAAGGAAGTGAAAGACTGTCTCACCGATGCGAAAGTACACATCAGGGACGATCTCTTTGCTCAGGTACTCGGCCAGATACCTGTTGACGTCCTCGATGAAGATTTTCCCCTGCCGTCTTTTCGTATCCTCGATTATTTTACTGAACTGTTCAAACACCTTCAGATAAGGCACAAAGCAGAAACGTACATAGCATGCTGTGTAACAACTGATCTGATCACCGAGTTCCGACCACCTTTCGACTATCCGATCATAATAATCCTGGGCAACACTATCGGCTTTTTTCACCTTGTTCACCGGAGGGGTCTTGATTCCTCTGCCGATAAGGTCGCTAAACCTCCCCCCCCTGACAAGTGAAAGAATTGCCTTATACGCGGATTTCCCGTTTCTGTCCAGACCGGACTGACTGATCATGACCTCCAGGTCTTCAAGTATCTCCCTTATCTTTTCTTTCATCGAAGCAGATTCTGCTGCAAACTCACCGATCTTCGCTTTTTTTCCTGTAACAGCGAGTTTCCGATAGATTTTCTTTATCTCGTCAAGCAGAACTGACGAGGGGTCCCATAGAAAAGAGGTGTCGTACCTCTTGTTTTCGTTGAGCATTTCGATGACGGCATCAAACAGTTCTGCCTCGTCAGAACCTTCGCTCACATTTCTCATATAGAGGTTGAAGGCGTAATCCATGACCGCATCATTGCTCATCAGGATGTCAAATTCAGGGTTATATCCGAAGTCGATCGCAGAGGACTTAAAAACAGTAGTCATAAAACTGTCTATTGTCCTGACCTGAAAATCAGGATAATTGTCGAGTATTTTCCCGATCATTTGTTCGGCCTTATCGGCCAGGCGGTCGCTGTCATAACCGATGATAGCGGAAAGTTCGGCTGTTTTCTCCGGATCGTTAAAAGAAAGAGCTTTCAGCCAGAGAAGAATCCGCTCTTTCATTTCCCTTGCGGCATTGTTTGAGAAGGTGACAGCGAGTATGTTTTTCAGATCGTTTTTGGGAATTGAATCAGAGAGGATAAACTGTACAAACCGTTCGGTAAGGGTATGCGTCTTGCCTGAACCTGCGGACGCCTTCAGTACTGTAAAGTGAGGAAAAAGGAGATCTGTATCCCTTGCCAGGACAGGCTTATTCATTTGCGGCAAGCAAAGGCCATTCAGTCAAAGTCTGCATAGATCTCACCGAAGTTGATGCCCGCGATAGTGGCCCTTCCGTAAAGGTCCTTGAATGCGAGCTTCGCCTCCTGGAATTCACGGCTGTAGCTCCCGTTCCTGACAGCTACATAGGCCTCTATAAAGGCCGCAAGATTATCGGCTGCCTTGACAAGAACGCCGTCACGGGGATTATAGAAATCATCGTTATACCGTTTATTAATTTCATCGCTGCCCACCTTTTTCCTTCTTCCCTTCAGGGTAATAATACTGTCAAATTCCTTTTCAGTGAATGTCCTCACCTCTTTGTGCCACGCTTTAGGGATCAAGCCGTAGACTTCCTTCTCCATCTGTTCTTTTTCGTACTGCTTTATGAGATCGCTCAACCCCTCAACAGATCGCTTGACCGGAGAGATAATGTCCCTCGTAAGCACCTCCGGAAGATCATGGAACAAACCGGTAAAATAATTATTGACACACCTTCGGTTGCATGCCTTTATGTCAAGAGAGAAGAGGTATGACAAGAGCGCCACAAAAAGCGAATGACCGATAACAGAGGTCTTCGGCACCCGGTGGAGGTTCGCCCATCTCGCCTGAAACCTGAGCTGGCCGCATAAATCGATAAAGTCACGGTTGCGTGCCTCTTCCCTGAGGCGTATCATTCCCCGAAGGTCGGAGTAGTGTTCCTGCTTTCTCTGAATAGCCTGCTTTATCCCGGTTATCTCATATCCGTCAGGATTTGCGCGCTCTATGATATCGAACTCCCATTTCGTGGCATAAAAGTGGGCAGCGCTCAATATTTTCTTATTGATGTTGTCTCCGGAATCATGAAAATACGTTTTAAAGCGTCTGCAAAAATCCCTTCCAAGCGGTGAAATTATCGGTTCTATCTCCTTATATACCCACTCGTTCAGGAGCCTGTACTTGGACTTGTCTTCCTTGATCTTGTAAAAGATCGGGGGTTTCAGGTCGGTTATGACAAGACGCTGCAGAAGCTCGAATATCCCGCCCTCTATCACCTCTATCCAGTTAAACCCAGGCGTGGACTCTTCGAATTTTCCGAGAAAAAAAGCGATGATCATTTTGTGCGCCTGCTTGTCAAGTTCGACCAGTTCCACGGGACGCACCTTGTCATTCCACCGCTGCATATAGGCGGCATCAAAAATCTTGAGAATCAGCGCCTTTCGTATCATGTGAATAGTCTAATCATATATCGCGTAACTTTCAATATAGTTTGTCCGTTATTCACACCTGAAAAATAAACTATTCCAACGGAATACTGGAAAAATCTGAAGTAATCAGTTTAATATTAGTTGTTTCAATTCCATATAAACCGGGGAGGAAGATACGATGTTCTGGGCTCTCTCTTTTGAACTGTTGCCAAACGAAGAGATTATTGATGACACTACCCGGAAGCCCGCATCGGGAATAAAGCCCGCATATTCGGTATTTCTCACCAGCAAAAGGGCTATCTTCCGGTTTGACGGACTCGGGAGTTCCCTGGCACAGTCGTTCTTTTATCACGAAATCGAACACGTCGCCACCATTAAAAGACTCTTTTTTACCTACCTTGAGCTAAAGACAAAGAAAAAAACCTTTCTCTTTCATATCGCTGATGCCCCCTATTGGGCGAAAAAAATATTGCAAATCAGGAATCAGGCGCCCGTTTCCGATGAAAACCGTTTCAACGCAAAACCCTCACCGGAAAGCAGGAAAAGAGAATTAATGGATATGTTGACAATACTGAGAAAGCACTCTCTCCTGACAGATAACGAACTCGAAGAAAAAGTCCGTATCCTCGACTCCATGAACATTTGATCGCCTGCAGGTGATAGGTCATTTTAGATTACTGGTGAATCATCATACGTATGCGTTATAAAAAATTCACTTTCATTAGCCAGCATAGTTTTGTAAAATAGCAAACAATATCAAATCTTTTCTGCGGAGTGTTTTTATGAAAACTACAGGTACAAAAAAAACCGACGGGCATCTCAGGGCAATGATAGGATCAGAAGTCCCTGTTCAGGACGTAATGACCCGTGACGTTATCTCCGTTGTCAAATATGACAGCGTCGTACAGGTAGCACATATTTTATCAGAAAAAAATATCAGCGGGCTTCCTGTGGTTAATAAAGAAAACAGGGTTATCGGCATTATCACCCAGGCTGACATTCTTTCAATTATGGGAGTCAGAAAGGGAAATACGTTCAAGGACCTTTTAAAACATATGCTCGGTGAGCCTCTGCCTGAGTGCAAGTCCGGAGATATTGTAGGAGAAATTATGGCTGCTCCGGCACTCACTATAAAGGCCAATGCGAGTATAGCTAAAGCGGTCCAGATCATGGATGAGAGGAAGATCAGGAGATTGCCGGTGGTAGACAGCAAAGACAAGCTTATCGGGATCATATCGAGAGCTGACATCCTGAAAGCGGTAATCAGAAATTTAAAATAGGCTTCCTTAGCACAGAGACTCTCATTCTGCTCAGTCAAGATTGTGTGCGGTTTTCCCCCGAATAATTGTTAATGCGGCTACTCTCAAAGGGCTTCTTTTCATAGAATTCAGATTTTTCAGTATCCGGGTCCTCTAACGGTCTCTAAACTTTCTTGATTTATTGTGATCCAGATCACTTATTTTCAGAGTATACAGTGATATAAGTAAATTACCTCCTATAGCACCTCCTTTTCAAAAGCCCCGAAAGGGGCTTCCCCTGTCTTCTGCTCCCTGAATGATAATTTCCAGCGTTTCCTACTGTTTTTATTAGCTTTTTTGCGTTTCTGACCATTCATACTCCATGAAAATGTCCTGTTTTTACATTTTTTGCCTGACCATCCGGAAAGATAAGACAACAGATTGCAGCCTTCGTTTACGCAAAAAAAAGGGCCAGCTTTTCAGCTGCGCCCTTTCGGATTCTGTTTCTTTTGAGACCTGACCGGTCTCAGCACCCTCTCGGGCTTCAACCACCGCCTGAGAAAAGACTGTTCATCTCCGTAAAGCTCAACGGTCCGATGAGTTTCAACTGTTTTGAGCCGCAGTTTGGACAGGCCTCATTCTGCAGAACTTCATCTTTATCTATGACAGTTGCATATTGATTACCACATTGCTGGCATAAACATCTGTTATATGACATATCCTTTACCTCCATACAATTCTTAGTGTTTTAAAAGCTCTTGTTTCACTGTTGCACTATTAATTAAATAATAACATATTTTTATTTAAATTTCATCTTTTTCAGGCTCATTTTCATCATTTTTCAGCTTCCATTTCCTCGGCCCCTAACGGACATACCTTTTTATTGAAAAATTCATAGTAGAGGAGCGGAACAGCTATCAGCGTCAGGAGAGTGGCTGCAACCGCCCCGAACATCATGGCGATCGCGAGTCCCTGGAATATAGGGTCGAAAAGCATCACAAAAGAGCCTACCACCACTGCGGCGGCAGTCAATGCTATGGGTCTGAATCTTACTGCTCCTGCCTTTATCAGAGCATCCCGCAAGCCGCCGCAATCGCGCCATTCCATTTGGACAAAATCAATGAGCAAGATTGAATTTCTTACAATGATTCCTGCCAGAGCTATAAATCCGATCATAGAGGTGGCGGTAAAAAATGCGCCGAAGATCCAATGCCCCGGTAGTATTCCCACCAGGGTCAGGGGGATAGGCGCCATAATGATCAATGGTGTGACAAAATTTCTGAACCATGCAACGACAAGGATATAGATGAGAACGAGAACAGCCGCAAAGGCGATCCCCAGGTCCCTGAAAACTTCATAGGTAATATGCCATTCCCCGTCCCACTTCATGGAATAGGTATTTTCAAGCCACGGCTGCACAGACGAATACTGTTTCAGTTCATATCCCTCATCAAGCCTGAGCTTTTTTACCGCATCCTTCATTTTCAGTATGGCGTATACCGGGCTTTCGGCTGCACCGGCGACATCCCCGGTGACGTAGACCACCCGTTTCAGGTTTTTGTGATAAATCGTCTTGTCTCCGATCCCTTCCCGGACTGTTACAAACTCTGATAGGGGCAAAAGCCTTCCGTCTGAGGATGGAACAGAGACCTCCATGAGGGCTGTTGCGTTCGCCCTTTCCTCACGGGGCATTCTCAGCGAGATCTCCACAGGCTCTTTCTCACGCTCAAAGTGGACAAGACCTGCTGACATTCCACCGAGTGCAGTCCTCATACTCTGGGCAATTGCCTCAGTTGTGATGCTGTTCTGTGCCGCCTTCTCCCTGTCTATATCAAAGGTGAGCTTTGTCTGGTCGTCCTCGACATACCAGTCAACATCGACAACACCTTCGGTATTCTGAAATATGCGTTTCACATCAGCCGCAATCTGAATCTGCCTGTCCATGTGAGGCCCGTATATCTCAGCGACCAGGGTACTGAGGACAGGCGGACCAGGGGGTATCTCCGCGACCTTCAGACTCGCATGGTATCGATCGGCGATCCTCTTAAGTTCAGGCCGCAAGCGTTTCGCGATAGCATGGCTTTGCGCCTTTCTCTCTCCCTTACCCACAAAATTCACCTGAATATCGACGACCGCGCTGCCGGAACGTAAAAAATAATGTCTTACAAGCCCGTTAAAATTATAGGGAGCAGCAATTCCGGTATACGTCTGATAGTCTGTCACCTCAGGAACGGACTTCAGGTACTCTCCCATCTCTCTCGCAAGCGCCGCGCTCTCTTCAAGGGTCACCCCTTCAGGCATATCAACGATAAGCTGGACTTCACTCTTGTTATCAAAGGGAAGCATCTTGAGCTTCACCCCCTTAAACGGAATGAGGAGGAGTGAAAGGCAGAGGAGAAGCAGGACAACGGCAAGGGCAACTGCCCGCTTCTTTCTATTGTCAATAAGAGGACCCAGAACCTTCTCGTAGAGGCGAAAGAGTTTTCCTTTCTCTTCTTCATGTCCGGAAGGCTTCACATTTTTTAATACCTTATAGCTCATCCAGGGACTCACGATAAAGGCGATCAGGAGTGAAAAGATCATCGCAGCGGAAGCCCCTACCGGGATTGGTCTCATATACGGTCCCATAAGCCCGGTGACAAACGCCATCGGCAGGAGTGCCGCTATCACCGTAAAGGTAGCCAGGATAGTCGGGTTGCCGACCTCATCAACAGCGAGCACTGCTGTCAGGGGATCTGTCGTATGCATCCTGAAATGCCTGTGGATATTTTCGACCACTACAATCGCGTCATCAACAAGGATACCGATAGAGAATATGAGCGCGAAAAGAGTCACCCTGTTTAAGGTGTATCCATAGAGGTAATTGATCAGCAGAGTAAGAGCCAGAGTCACGGGCACAGCCACCGCGACAACAATCGATTCCCTCCATCCCAGCGCAAGAGCAATCAGTATGATAACCGAAAATGACGCGATGAACAGGTGTTCGAGAAGTTCGTCGGATTTTTCCTTTGCGGTCTCTCCATAGTTTCTCGTTGTGGTGACTTCTATGTCTGAAGGAATGAGATTTCCCTTAAGGGCGTTAATCTTTGTTATCGCCTCATGAGCAACAATGCTTGCGTTTGTTCCCTTCTTCTTAGAAAGCGTCAGGGTGACCGCCTCATACTGACCTGAGCGGGAGTAGGCCGGGGAAATCCCCTTTGTTTCTGCCTCAGGGCCAAGCCCCATAAATACATAGTTTGACGGTTCTTGCGGCCCGTCTTTTATCCAGGCCACGTCCCTGAGATAAACGGGTTTTCCCTTAAAAACACCTATGACCAGGGCGCCTATTTCATCGATATTCCTCAGAAAGGCCCCTGTCTCGACAATATATTCCCTGTTCCCGGAAGAAAGCTCTCCTGAAGGGAGCATAAAGTTCGCCTTCTGGAGCGCACCGGCTATCTGAAAAGATGACGCGTTATACGCCTTTAATCGCGCAGGATCAAGAAATATTCTGACCTGTCTTTTTTGTCCGCCGATAACGTCTGTCTCTGAAACATCCTTGTCTTTTTTGATCTCTTCACAGACCTCCTGCGCAACACGCCTCAATTCATATCCGTTGTACCTGTCGCTCCAGAGGGTAAAGGTGGCGATAGGGACATCATCTATGGATTTTGCCTTCACCAGGGGCTGGGAAACGCCCGATGGGATCATGTCATAATGAGACATCAGCTTGTTGTAAAGTTTTACAAGGCTTGTCTCCATATCTTCACCGACGTAAAATCTGACAATCGTAAGGTTCAACCCCGGCTTTACGATCGAATATACATATTCAACGCCTTTTATCTCCCAGAGGAACTTCTCCATCGGTTTTGTGACCCGCTCCTCTACCTCTTTTGCCGAGGCACCGGGATAAGAGGCTATCACATCTATCATCGGAACAACAATCTGCGGTTCTTCCTCTCTCGGAGTAACAATAACCGCAAAAATACCGAGCAGAAGCGAGGCAAGGACGATCAAAGGTGTAAGCTTTGATTTTATAAAATATTTCGCTATCTTTCCTGATGTCCCTATATCTTTCATTACCTGTCCATGGTTATAAGTGCTTTAAATACTTATCGGCTTCTTGCCATTTACTATTTCCTACTTACTGTCTTGCTAACCAGTATTCCTCCGTCTATGGCCTTTTCCACCCCCCCAACAATCACCGTATCTCCGGGATTCAACCCCGAGAGTATCTCAACACTGTCTCCATACGGTTTACCAACCCTGACAAGCCTGTAGGTAATGACAGAATTCCTCTCTACTGTATAGACTCCGCTTAACTGACCTCTTTCTATAACCGACTTCTTCGGGATCAGCAGGACCGTCTTTTCCCCTACCGGTATAGCTACCCGGGCATAATATCCGTTTTTCAGGTCCTTGTCCTTCAGTGATATCTTCACGAGAAAGCTCCGGGTAGCAGAATCGACAGATGGCACGACCTCCGTCACCTTTCCGGCAAGCTCTCTGTTCAATGCCTCGATAAACACAGAAACATCCATACCCGTCTTAACCCTGCCTGCCATTTTCTCGTCTGCATTCACCTCTATCCGGTAGGACGCATTATCCTCCACCAGGAGCAGGGGCATTCCGGGTACAGCCATGCTTCCCTCCTCTATCTTCTTTTCGGTAATGACTCCGGACACAGGCGAGGTAATTGTAGAAAAGCCCTGATATACCCGGACCTCAGCCAGCATCGCCTTTGCCCTTTCATATTCAAGGTCTGCAACTTTTTTCTGTGTCCCGATCTGATCGAGTTCCTGCCCTGCAAGGGCCTTTTCATCATAGAGTTTTTGATACCGCTGATAGGTAATCTCCGATAGAGACTGCTGCTGCTTTGCGCCTTCCAATGCCTTTTCCGCTGCCTTCACCCGTTCTGCAACATCACGGTCGTCTATCGTCAGAAGCACCTGTCCCGCGGCAACCCTGTCTCCCTCCTTCACCCTGAGAGACATGACTGTCCCCATCATACGACTCGCGACAACACTGGTGGCCTTTGCACTGACCGTACCCGAGGTTTCAAGGTATTCGATCACCTCTTTCGGACTTATCACTTCAACTGTTACGCCTGTCACCTGCTCTCTTTTTACTTCACGAACACCCGGCATTACCTTCTCCCTGCATGCCTGTAATGCGCCTGCTGTGATAGTCAGGATCAACAGGATATACATACCTCTTTTCATCGCACTCCTCCTCACTTCTCAAGCCCCAGGTCTTTCAGTATTGTCCCGCTCTGGAACCCGAGATGCGCTATAGCTGTCAGATACATCCCCTGTTTTTCGACAAGATTCGCCCGCGCGGCATCAAGGTTTGTCTGGACATCAAGAAGGTCCACCATCGGGGAAAGCGCATTTTCGTATCTTGTTTTTACCAGCCTTTTTCCTTCATCTGCAGCTTTCAGCATATGCTCCGCGAGTTCAAGTCTCTTTTTTGACTCCTCGACCGTCAGGTACGCATCATAGACCGCGAATGATATCTGTTTTTTCAGCCCCTCAAGGTATTCACCTGTTTCCGCGATCTGATACGCTGCCTTTGACCGCTCATGCTCCCGCTTTGTCCCGTCAAAAAGCTCCCACCGTAAAAATGCCATCGCCTGCCAGCTGTTGCCCTCTTCTCCGAACAAATTTTTATGACTGTTCAACTGGTATGCGCCGCCGAGACCAATAACAGGCAGATACCCTGCGTTCGCCATCTTCAGAAGATTCTCCGCATTGCGGTATCGCGTCTCAAGACCTTTCAGGTCCTTTCTTTTTAAAGACGTCTCCGCGTAGTATTCCGGTTCCCTGACAGCAAGTGCCGGCCTTTCTCCCTTCACGTCCACAGACTCTGTCAATCCCATCAGTAAACCAAGCGCCCTTTTGGCAATTTCGAGGTTCTTGCGGGCTGAGACATTCTTTTCTTCTGCGGATGACAATGCTACCTGTGCCCTCAGCATGTCGGAATAAAGGCCGAGTTCTGTGTTATATCGTGCCTCCGCGATCCTCAGGTGCTCCCTCGTGTCCTCTATGCCCTTTTCGGTAGCTGCAACGAACTCCTTCGCGGTCTGGATCCCGAGAAATGTCCTGAATACATGCAGCGCGACTTCCTCTTTTTTCCTGATCAAATCATCGTCCTTTGCAGCATATTCCTTCTTCGCCATATCAAGACCGATAGAAGCCTTTGGCACAAAGAGCGCCTGCTCAAAGGAAAGGCTTGTCTGAAAATCATTTATAGTCTTCGGATGATTGAATGTATCAGGAGCGCCTGCCAGATCATCAATCGAGAAGCGCTCCTGATTGAGTTTTGCCATAAACGCGTAGGTAGGATTGTTCGTTCTCATGTATCGTTCCTCAAAGGTGAGCTTCGGCAGCAGGAAACTTCGCGCGATTCCTATGTCCTCCCTGCTGGCTGAAAGCGCCTTTTCATTTGCCCGCAGACCTGGGTTGCCGGACAGGGCCTGCTCAAGGGCCTCATTGAGAGACAAAATCCTTTCCTGAGGCAATGCATTCGTAACCGGCAAAATGAGCAGCATGCCCCAGAGAATGGTTATTTGGAGAAAAAGACGAAGCATTGGTGTTCTCCCCCTCTTAAGCTTTCGGCGCCTTTCCGCGGCTTTTTGACATATATTCAGAAAAGGTTTTCATGTCGCACTTCCCTGTTTTTTTCTGAAAGTCCTCGCATTCGCGAAGTGATCTGATATCCTCAGATAAAATACTATCACCATGTAATGTATCATTCAACAAACCGATCATCCTGGCATTCAGAGTATCCATCTCTCTTTTCATGGAATAAAATACGAGTTTGCCTTCCTTTCGTTCCTCCAGAAAACCGGCATCAAAAAGAAGCTTCAGGTTTCTTGATACAAGGGGCTGTGATATCCCCAGGACCCCCATAACCTGGCACACGCATAATTCCCTGCGTGTCAGGAGCATTAATATTCTCAGGCGGGTATTGTCAGAGAGAAGTTTCATGATTTTTTCTATTTTTTTCATATTATCATATAACCATACGATTATATGTTTGTCAAGGGAAAATTGTTCTTCCTTCTGAATAGCAGAGAGCTTCTACAGGAAGATACCATGCCCCTATTTATTGCTTTTCAGGTAAAATTACCTCCAGATGAAGAAAACCGAATTTAACATCAGTCCGGAGGATGCGGACATACGAGTTGATATTAAAGCGGCTGAACTGTCCGGACTGACCCGTTCACAGATACATCGCCTGATTGAAAAAGGACTGGTACAGGTAAACCACCATCTCACAAAATCCAACTACAAGACAAAATACCGTGACATCATATCCATAACAATACCCGAGGATAAACAAACGCTCGTACCCGAGGACCTTCAAATCGAAATATTGTATAGCGACAATTTTATTATGGTAGTAAATAAACCTCCGGATATGGTCATCTATCCGGCGGCAGGTCACAGCAGCGGCACGCTTCTGAATGCGATCGCCTATAAGAGCAAAAAACTTGCATCGGTCGGAGGACCGCTCAGACCGGGCGTTGTCCATCGCCTGGATAAAGACACCTCAGGAGTCATGGTCGTGGCGCTTGATGACAGCGCATACTACGCGCTTACCGACCAGTTCAGGCAAAGGTCGATAAACAGGAAATATAAGGCGCTCGTCTATGGAACGTTAAAAAATACCGGCGGCGAAATAGCGCTGAAGATCGGGAGGTCCGAATCCGACAGGAAAAAGATGTCCACACGGATACGGAAAGGAAAGGAAGCGGTCACCAGCTGGAAGGTGATAGAACGTCTCACTGAGGCGACCCTGATAGAGGCAAGACTCAGGACAGGCAGAACTCATCAGATACGCGTACATTTTGCGTCAATCGGCCATCCGGTGCTCGGAGACAAAACGTATGGAAAAAAAACCTCTCTTCTGCGTGAACAGCAGAAGATCCTCTTTCCCCGTCAGATGCTCCATGCAGAACTGCTCGGGTTTGTCCACCCCGCGACTGGAGAATATATGGAATTTACGAGTAATATACCCCGGGACATGAGTGAAAAGATCGAACTCCTGAAAAAATCTCTTAAATGATATAGAAAAACAAGGTTCCCGCCCTTTTTCTGCTGCCGACCATCCCTGTATTCGCAAGTTGTTCATCTGGTATAATACAAAACTAAAATGAAGCTGTTGCCATGAGCGGATATGCCCTTCAGAATTGAATTAAAACCACAAAGCCATCACATCACGCAGGAGATGTTCAGAAACATCTACGAGGAATCACCTATCGGCATAGAATTGTATGACTCTGTTGGTGTTTTAGTGGACGTCAATAAAGCCTGTGCAGAGATTTTCGGTTTAGTGGATACTGAAGAAGTAAAAGGGTTCAAGCTCTTTGAGGACCCCAATATTTCTGATGAGTTAAAGAGAAGGTTGCAGAAAGGTGAAAGCATAAATCTGGAAATCCCCTTTGACTTTGAAAAGGTAAAAGCACTCCAGCTCTACAGAACATCCAGATCCGGAACTATTCATCTTAATATGCTTGTTACCCCGCTTGCGGTAAAGGGAGAAATGGTCACCGGCGGATATCTGGTCCAGCTTCAGGACATTAGTGACCGCAGGAAGGCGGCAGAGGACCTCCGGGAAGGGGAGGCACGTTTCCGCGCCCTTTTCGAGCAAAACGCAGTAGGTGTGGTGGAGATAGAGACCCTGACAGGCCGTTTCATAAGAGTCAATCAGCGCTTCGCTGATATTGTAGGTTCCACGATCGAAGAGCTGCAAAATACAACCTTTCAGTCTATTACTCACCCCGATGACCTTAATCCCGACCTTAATAACATGTCTTTGTTGATAGAAGGAAAGATTCGAAGTTTCATCATGGAGAAACGATATGTGCGGAAAGATGGCGCGACGATCTGGGCAAAAATAGCAGTATCACCGCTGTGGGCGCCGGGTGATAAACCTACACACAACTTTGCCATTGTAAGTGATATCACACAACGAAAACAGGCAGAGGAGGCTTTGAACAAGTCTTATGGAGAGCTGGCGGAGGTCAATAGGGCATTGGAGAAGGAAAAACACCAGATCAGGATAACGAATGTTCTTCTTGAGTTGTTCGTCCAGAAGATATCGCGCAAGGAATACCTCGATGCGGTAGTGAAGGTGATACAGGAGTGGAGCGGCTACCGGTGTATCGGGATACGGATAGCGGATGAAGACGGCAATATTCCCTATGAAGCCTATGCCGGGTTTACGCCGGAATTTCTGCATACGGAGAATTATCTGTCTCTGAAAAGAGACCGGTGTGCCTGCATACGGGTCATTACGGGGGAGTTTGAGCCGCAGGACCTGCCGGCAAAGACGCCCTATGGTTCCTTTTACTCCAACAATACCCTGACGTTTCTGTCGGGACTGAGCGAGGGGGACAAGACGCGGTACCGGAGGGTCTGCTGTGTGCTGAACCGGTTTAAGTCGATGGCGATTATTCCGATCCGTTATCAGGAGAAGGTGCTGGGTGCCATTCATATGGCAGACGAAAAGGAAGAGATGGTGACGCTGAAGAATGTATTGTTCATAGAGACCCTTGCGCCGATTATCGGGGAGTCGATATACCGGTTTAATGCGGAAGAGACGCTGAGGGAGTCGCAGGAGCGTTTGCGCAGCCTTACGGCGCATCTGCAGGAAGTACGGGAAAATGAGCGGACGATCATCGCGCGGGAGATCCATGATGAGCTGGGGCAGATCATGACGGCACTGAAGATAGATATCTCCTGGATCAAGGATAAATATCAGGATCACCACGACCTGTATGAAAAGGCGAAGTCCATGCTTTTGCATATTGACGCGACCATCCAGACCGTGAAGAAGATCATAACGGAACTGAGGCCGGGGATACTGGACCATCTCGGGATCTCGGCAGCGATGGAATGGCAGGCAGCGGAGTTCCAGAAGATGACGGGTATTCCGTGCGACATTGTTATCATCCCGGAGGAGATACTGCTGAGGAAAGAGCTGACGACGAATATATTCCGGATATTTCAGGAGATACTGACGAATGTGATGCGTCACGCGGGTGCGACGTATGTAAACGTGGTGATGGAGAAGAGCGAGGAGAAGGTCGTGTTAAACGTGCAGGACAACGGCCGGGGGATAACGGCAGAGGAGATATCCAATCCCTCATCGTTTGGACTGCTGGGGATACGGGAGCGGGTCACCTACATGGATGGCACCTTCAGTATAACGGGCACTCCCGGCAAAGGAACGAAACTATCCATAACTATCCCCTCAGGAAGCTATGGTAATCCGGATGAGGAGGACGATTTCTATTATTTCCGGTAAGAGAGAAACTGACATGAGATCAGACTTCGGCTCACTGGCACAGCATTATGTGTTAGTATTGAAATACCATGATTAAAATACTTATCGCCGATGATCACTCTGTCGTGCGTGCAGGACTGAAGCAGATTATATCCGGAATTCCTGATATGGCCATTGTTGACGAAGCGGGTAATGCCAATGTCGTCATTGACAAGATAAGAAATAACGATTATTCAGTCGTGGTCCTAGACATTGCGATGCCCGGCAAAAGCGGGTTAGACACCTTGAAAGAAATAAAAGCCGAACGCCCCGGGCTTCCTGTTTTAATGCTGAGCATGTATCCTGAGGATCAGTATGCGATACGGGTGCTGAAGTCAGGAGCAGCCGGATATTTAACAAAGGAGAGTGCTCCGGAAGAGCTTGTCACCGCAATACGGACTGTGGCCAATGGCAAAAAATACATCAGCCCTTCGCTTGCCGAGAAATTGGTTATCAACCTTGATTCTGACGGGAAAAAGGAACCCCATGAACTTCTCTCTGACAGAGAGTATCAGGTTCTGCGCATGATCGCCTCAGGCAAGGCAGTGAGCGAAATTGCCGACGAACTGTCTCTGAGTGTCAAAACCATAAGCACGTACCGGAGTCGTGTCCTTGAGAAGATGAATTTAAAAAATAACGCAGAATTAACAACTTACGCTATACAGAACAATCTCGTTGATTAGCATAATCCCCACTTTTTGGGTCCTCTCTTGTAGGACATTTACTTACAATATCATCAGCCTCGTCTTACAATAATTTCAGTTACTGTCTGATAGTAACGTCGGGCTTTCTTTTGTAAACTAATTTCGTAACTAACAAAGAAATTGATAAAAATTTCAGTTGCTTATATGTGTAAATTTTCAGGGAGCAGGACTCCCGGGGTAAATAAACATAATGACAAATAACTCAAAAAAAGTATTGATCGTGGATGACGCACAGAAAATGCGGGAGATACTGTCTTTCATGTTAAAAAATGAAGGTTTTGACGTTATAGAATCAGTAAATGGTAAGGACGCCCTGAATAAGCTTAAGGGATCGAATATTGACATGCTGATTACTGATCTCAATATGCCTGAAATGAACGGTTTTGAATTGGTTCAGCGTCTGAGAAATAATTCTACCTTTCATTCGACACCCGTAATAATGGTAACCTCGGAAGATCATGAATTAATAAGGAAAAAAGCAGAGCAACTCGGAGTAAATGAATGGATTACGAAAACCTTAATCCATTCTGATTTAATAAAGGCTGTAAACAGACTGACCATGTGAGAGAGGTTATTTGACGCAAATAAGGACATTCGGCATAAAGAATAATTACATTTTTAAAAAATAGTTGTTTAGTCTGTTGCAAAGGCGCTGAAAAATAAAAGAAGAATGGGGAGGTTACTATGTTAGGAAATATTGTTGAGTTTACAGCTAAAAATAAGTTATTGCCCACCGGTTATACTTCGCGTGACAGTGAAATGATATGCCCGTTTACACTCGAGCCAATTGAGGACTGCCGGACAAAAAATTCAAGTGGTGATGAAGTATGCAGCTATACACTTGAAGTTTGTTCCCACCGCAAGAGGGGCAGGCTGCAATAATAGCCTTCCTATGAAACGTCGGACGTCTTTATGAGGAAACCGCGGGTAATACTTTATGATGACGATCCGATAATTTTGAGTATCCTCACGAGATTTTTTCTCAAGAGGTCCTATGAGGTCTATTCGTATAATGAGCCGGTAATCTGTCCGCTTTATGAAAATCTCGCCGAACGCTGTGAAAAATTTTTGCCGTGTGCTGACCTGATGATTTCCGACTACCAGATGCCGAAGATGAACGGCACGGAATTGTTTCAACGTCAGGCGGAACGTGGATGCAGACTCGACATCAGCATGAAAGCCATTATGTCAGGTTCTTTGAATGAAAGGCTGATAACGCAGTGTAAAGCTTTAGGATGCAGTTTTTTTCTTAAACCTTTTAAATTCCCGGAGATCTCCGATTGGCTCAGTGAAGCTGAAAGACATTATGACCTTTCACAGCAATTAAATGACAGAAGAAGGAGCAGCCGTCATGAGTTTCAGCAGGACATAGAGTATTTATTAAACCATGGCTCGCAGGCTGCATACCGGGGTATCACTTTTAATAAAAGCACAGAAGGACTTGGTCTGATTACAGATCATCCTCTCAACGCAGGCGATGATATAATGATCATGAAAGGTTTTGAAGCCACCCATCGGAAAGGGATTGTCAGATGGTGCAGTCAGCAGAGTAAAACCTCATACCAGGTGGGAGTGCGTTTATTATAGTTCAGGATTCGTATCGTTCAACATTTCCTTTACCCGCAAGAAATCCTCATATCCATCAACATCAAAGAGGGGAGTGACAGTGCGGTGCGTTAATCCCATCTTTCTGATAAGGAGCAGTGTTTCATCAAGGACCTTTCCCGTACTCCAGGTGATATTCTGAAAAACCCCGCGGTGCGGGGAATTCATCCCGATAAGATAGTAACCGCCGTCCATTGCAGGTCCGATGACAATATCAGCGCTGTCGAGCTGTTGAAAAGCAGCACCGATAATCTCCCTGTCAAGGTCCGGGATATCTCCACCGATAACAATCGCCTTATCAGCCCCGATGTCAAACATTTCCTGCAACGCTTTATGCATCCGTTCTCCAATGTCAATTCCGCGCTGGGGCAGAAGCCTTTCACCCTTCAACCAGTCCGCAAACTGCTTCCCCATGGTATCCGGCGTATAAAAGACTATTCTGTCATAAGCTGAATCGGTTGAAGCAGTCCTTTTCAAAACATGTTCAACCATACGCCGGTAGAAAGATACTGTGTTTTCAGGACCGATATCCTTCGCAAGACGTGTCTTGACCTTTCCCTGTTCCGGATATTTTGCAAAAAAACCAAGGAGGTTCTTGTGATTCATCGGTAATAGAGCTTCGCAAGGGTGTGCGGACTCACCCCTAATCTATAGAGAACCATAATCAATTGGTTTAACGCGGCGGTGCGGAGCAAGCCCTTTTTTATCCATCTCCTCCCCGACGTCAACGCTCTGTTTTCAAGGATGTATATTTTTCCGAACTTCTTCATCCTTTCTACAAGATCAACATCTTCCATGAGAGGGATATCTTTATATCCGCCGAGCCTGTTAAAGAGGTCTCTTTTGAGAAAGATCCCCTGGTCACCGTAGGGCAGTTTGAACAGAAGGCATCTGAGCTTTACCCATAACTCTATGGCCCGATATTTTTTTCCCGGTCACTTATCGCAAGAGTAAACGCACCACCTGCCGCAGCCTCATCTTTCAAAATCCCGGTAAGCGCCCTGCACCATCCATCTTCAAGGGTCGTATCAGCGTGGAGAAACAACAGGATATCGCCTGCTGCAATTGCAGCCCCTGCATTCATCTGGGGGCCCCTGCCCTTCAGGGTCTTTATGACCCTTACCCCCTGCAGACAGTCCGCAATCTCGGCCGTCCTGTCAGAACTCCCTCCGTCCGCGATTATAATCTCACAGACCTCGCCACTTTTTCTGATTGCATCAACGCAGGTCCCTATCAGTCTCTCTTCGTTCAGTACCGGGATGATTATCGATATCATTCTGCCTGATTACGTCGTATACAGGAGCACGAACGCCTCTTTGTCTATAAGCAAGGTCAACGTAAGCTCATCAGTCACATCGCTCTCCAGCGACGGCCATCCCTTCTCAATAATTCCGCGGCCTTGTCAGGCCCTGTTGAGCCGCCTTCATAATTGGGAAAGTTTTTAGGATAGTTTTCCGACTCAAGTCTTTCTATCAGGGGCGAAAGCAAAGCCCAGGACTCTTCCACCCCGTCACTGCGTACAAACAGCATCTGGTCCCCCTGCATGCAATCGAGCAGAACCCGCTCATAGTCGTTGAGAGAGAAGACTTTCTGGTAAGCAAAATCCATAAGCACCGGACTCAGGCAAAGCCGCGCGCCAGGGGTTTTGGCCTGGAAGTGCAGGCTGATGCCTTCATCAGGTTGTAACCTCATCACGAGCTCATTCGGCCTCCAGACTCTCCTCCATCGTCCGGGAAAACATCTGATGAGGGGCAGGTCTGAAGTGGACAGATATCTCCGCCTTCTTCCCTGAGAGCCTTTTTCCTGACCGCAGATAAAACGGCACGCCGTTCCACCTCCAGTTGTCGATCAATACCTTCAGGGCAGCATAGGTAGGGATGACTGAATCAGACGCAACTCCCGGTTCATCCCGGTAGCTCAGGACCTTCTCTCCGTTTATCCTGCCTTCTCCGTACTGGCCGATGACAACCACATCGTCCATGCTTTCAAGTGGAAACGGCCGTATGGAACGGAAGACTTTCACTTTTTCATCTCTCACCCTTTCAGCTTCAAAGATTGAGGGAGGCTCCATTGCGGTAAGGGCGAGAAGCTGGAATATATGGTTCTGGAACATATCTCTCAGCACGCCGGCCTTCTCATAATAGCCTGCCCTGTGCCCGATACCGATCGTCTCGGCAACCGTTATCTGTATATGATCGATATATCTTCTGTTCCATAAAGGCTCAAAAATTGAATTGGCAAACCTGAACATAAGGATATTCTGGACCGTCTCCTTCGCAAGGTAATGGTCCATGCGGTATATCTGTTTTTCACTGAATGAGCCCTGCAATACCGTATTCAGCTTTCTGGCAGATTCGATGTCCCGGCCTATCGGTTTCTCAATAACAATGTGGGTATAACCTTCCTCGGACCGGGAGAGCCCTACTGCGCCGATGCGGGAAATGACCGGTTCGTAGACTACGGGAGGGACCGCGAGGTACAGGATTCGGTTTCCCGTGGTCCCATGTTTTTTTTCGAGAGCGATGATCTTCTTTTTCAGTCTCCTGAAAGAGTCGGTGTCTTCGTAATCGATCTTCGCATAGTACAGACGCTGTGAAAATTTTTTCCAGGAAGACCTTTTCGAAGGCATCTGGAAACGCGCTCCTTGCCGCCTCATGCATCATCTCACGAAATGTGGTGTTATTCATCTCAGTCCGCGCAGCGCCGAGAATCAGAAACTCTCCGGGTAACAGGCCGTCTCTGTCCAGTCGGTAAAGCGCAGGGAATATCTTTCTCTGACTAAGATCTCCTGAAGCTCCAAAAACCGTCAGACAAAAAGAAGCAGGAATCTCCAGGGTACAGCCGTTGATTGTTTCAAACCGCTTCTCTCCCATGATTTCATCAAATACCTTATCAAGATTATTGTTGTCCACTCTTATCCCCTTTTTCCCTTTTTCATTCCGCTGGTGCGTTTCCTGAAGACCGCGTGCCCCCCAAACTCGTTCCTGAGTGCTGCCAGGACCCTGTCAGAAAGCGGATCGGTTTTCCGCGACCGGAACCGCTGAAAGAGCGCGGCAGAGATCACCGGTGCCGGAACTCCGGTATCAATAGCCTGTTGCAATGTCCACCGCCCCTCACCGGAATCCTCGACATATCCGTTGATTTTCGAGAGGTCCCTGTCTTTTTTAAACGCTGCCTCCGCCAGTTCGAGAAGCCATGAACGGACCACGCTGCCCTGGTTCCAGAGGTGCGCCACCTTCTCAAAGTCAAGATCATCGCCGTAAGGAGATGCGTTGAGGATTTCAAATCCCTCGCCATAAGCAGACATCATGCCGTATTCTATGCCGTTATGGACCATCTTTACGAAATGTCCGGCTCCGGCAGGACCACAATAGAGATATCCTTCTCTGGGAGCAAGCGACGTGAAAACCGGCTCCAGGCGCTTAAAGTCCTTTTTCCCGCCGCCGATCATCAGGCAGTACCCGTTTTTAAGTCCCCATATCCCTCCGCTGACCCCCGCGTCCATATAGTGAATACCGAAGGGTCTGAGCTGCTGTTCACGAGAGATATCATCCCGGTAAAAACTGTTTCCGCCGTCGATGATGGTGTCCCCCTTTTGAAGCATTCCCTTCAGTTCTGTGATGGCATCATCAACAGGCATGCCGGCCGGAAGCATGATCCAGATATGCCGGGGAGGCTTTAAGGAAGCGACGAGTTCCTCAAGGGTATACGCACCCTTCGCACCCTTCTCCGCGATCTCCTTCACCTTCTCAGGCGAGCGGTTATATGCCACAACGCCGTGTCTGCCGCGGAGGAGGCGCAATGCCATGTTCATGCCCATACGTCCGAGTCCGACCATTCCTATCTGCATATGTCCCCCCTGATCTTAAGCATCGAGCAATAAGTTTGTTTTGATATTCACATTGTAACAGAAAAAAACATCTTGTATACTTTTTACAGGGCTTTCTGAGGGTTAAGATTCTGTCTCTACATCCGTTAATAATAATGCCTCAAGAGAGGGGTAATGAAAGGGAACACAATTAAGAGAGGAGGTTTTATGTCCGATTACTACAATGATGAGGACCTGGACCGTTTCGGAGAGATCGGCAAGCACAGCCCTGAACTGTTCAAAAAATTTATGAGCTGGTATACCTCTGCCCTGCAGCCAGGGGCCCTTACGAAGAGAGAGAAGGTGCTTATCGGGCTTGCTGTAGCGCATACGATCCAGTGCCCCTATTGTATCGACGCCTACACAAAATCCAGTCTTGAAGAAGGGATGGGGCTTGAACACATTACCGAGGCAGTGCATGTGGCTTCTGCTGTCAGGGGAGGAGCATCATTGATTCACGGCATACAGGCGCATAACGCTGCTGACAGGATATCGCTCTGATCAATACGGAAAAGGAGCTTATTGCCTGCTGATTCTGGCCGGCAGGCATACGGGAAAATGAAATTCAGGGAAAAATTACTGACCGTCCAGTCCGAACCGCTCTCTGCAGGCGGGATAGACATCCTGCAGGTGAACATAGGATACCGGTGTAATATGTCCTGCAGGCACTGTCATGTCCAGGCAAGCCCTGAGAGGCAGGAGATGATGGACAGCAGTACTATGGGGGAAGTCCTCAGGGTTTTGAGGGAGAACAGCATAAAAACCCTCGATATCACTGGTGGCGCCCCTGAGCTGAACCCCGGGTTCAGGCATCTCGTAGAACAGGCAAAACAGAGCGGCTGCCACGTGATAGCACGCAGTAACCTGACGATATTTTTCGAAGACGGTATGGAGGACCTGTTTGATTTCTGCAGCCGGTACAACGTCGAAATCATCGCGTCGCTTCCCTCTTATAGCGAAACAGACGTTGACCGGGTGCGGGGGAACGGAACATTCAGGAAGAGTATATCTGCTCTGCAAAAACTCAACAGCCTTGGATATGCCATCGACGCGCAGGGGAAAAAGCTCAATCTGGTATACAACCCGAAGGGGGCTTTTCTCCCTCCTTCTCAGGCCGCTCTTGAAGAGGAATACCGGAGAGAGTTGAAAAAACACTACGATATTTCCTTTAACTGCCTCTATACATTCGCCAATCTGCCGATAGGACGTTTCAGGGAATTCCTTGTTCGTTCAGGCAATTTCGACAGATACATGAATAAACTCGAGGAAACCTTTAATCCGCAGATCCTGTCTGGGCTGATGTGCAGACACCTGATCAGTGTGGGCTGGGACGGGAACCTCTATGATTGCGATTTTAACCAGATAATCGGTCTTAAGGTATTGGACGGCTACCCTCAAACGATCAGGGACTTCGACCACAGTCTTCTTGCCAAACGGCAGATCGCTGTCGATGATCATTGTTATGGCTGCACAGCAGGTCAGGGTTCGACTTGAATAGGCTCAATACAGGAGCAGGCAGGCGGCCTGCACCGGATGATGGCTCCATGAAGAACCTGCTGATAAAAATACGATTTCGACCGAATACGCTTATGGTATCTACTCTCCTCTTTCTCATTCTCACCCCCCCGGCAGCGTATGGCCAGGAAAAGAAGGTATTTGTGAAAGAGGATTTCAACAGCCTCGAGGACTGGCGGCCCCTCACCTTTCCGAAGATCAAGCAACACAGCAGGTATACCATTATAAGGGAGCAGGATGAATCCTTCTTGAAGGCTGAAAGCAATGCCTCGGCCTCAGGCATCCTATTCAGAAAGGAATTCAGTGCGTACGACTATCCGAAGGTCAAATGGAGATGGAAGATAGAGAACGTCTATAAAAAAGGAAATGCAGAGGAAAAATCAGGCGATGACTATCCTGTTCGAATTTATATAATCTTCAAATATGATCCCGGAAATGCCTCCTTTGGACAGAAGATAAAGTACGGGCTTGCCAAAAAAATCTACGGCGAATACCCTCCTCACAGCAGTCTCAGTTACATCTGGGCCAACAGGAAACAGCAAGAGCAAATTATCACAAATCCCTACGCTGATGAAGCAAAGATGATCGTCATGGAAACAGGAGCTGAAAAAGCCGGGAAATGGGTGGAAGAGGAGGTCGATATTATCGGGGACTACCGAAAGGCCTTCGGTGTCCCTCCTCCTGCTATCGCAAGTCTCGCCATTATGAATGACTCCGACAATACCGGGGAAAGCTCGGTCTCTTATGTGGATTACATTGAAGTGTATAAATGATTGAGCTGCGGGAGATCGCCGCACCCCCTGCACTTGAAAATAATTCATAAGAGGCGGGATTGATGAAAAAAGCCTTACCCGTATACGGGACGAAAACAGCGGACTCCGGGGTGGGTCGATGTTTCCACTGCGGAAGGGAAGGACAAGAAGCATGAAGAAAAATCTCAACAAGATACTTATCGCAGCTGTTATCATCGCCGCGGTAATCGCCTTTAAGGTATTCAACCTTGGCGATTATCTTTCACTCTCTTATATAAAAGAGTCCCAACAGCAATTTGAATCCTTGTATGCCGAACATACCCTGCTGGTCATCGGAGGATATATGCTGGTCTATGTCCTGGTGACATCCCTCTCCCTGCCGGGAGCGACGATTATGACCCTTGCCGGAGGCGCCCTCTTCGGACTCCTGAGGGGCACGATCATCGTCTCCTTTGCCAGCACGATCGGGGCAACCCTGGCCTGCTTTGTGTCAAGGTTTGTCCTGCGCGACTGGGTACAGGGAAAATTCAGCGACAGACTGAAAACAGTCAATAACGGGATTGAACAGGAAGGGCCGTTCTATCTCTTTACCCTTCGGTTGATACCGGTCTTCCCCTTCTGGCTCATAAATCTTGTGATGGGACTCACAAAAATGCCTCTCCGCACATTCTACTGGATATCACAGATAGGGATGCTCCCCGCTACCATAGTCTATGTCAATGCAGGCAAGGAACTGGGCAAGATAAATTCTCTCACCGGCATATTATCTCCGGGGCTGATTATTTCCTTTGTGCTTCTCGGGCTCTTCCCTCTCATAACAAGGAAAATCATCGCCCTCTATAAATCAAGGGAAAAAAAAGCCGGCGTATAAGGAGGCAATCATGGCGAATTATGATTTTGACATAGGAATTCTTGGTGGCGGATCAGCAGGTCTGACAGTCGCAGCAGGCGCTGCGCAGTTCGGCGCAAAGACCCTTCTCATCGAAAAGGAAAAGGTACTCGGCGGTGACTGCCTTCATTTCGGATGCGTCCCGAGCAAGACGCTCATCAGGACCGCCAATGTATATCATATGATGAGGAACGCCGGGCGGTTCGGGCTTCCGCCAGTCAACCTGAAGACGGTCGATTACCGGGATGTGGCAAAGAGGATACAATCCGTTATAGCCACCATCCAGAAACACGATTCAGAAGAGCGGTTCTGCAGCCTCGGCGCCAGAGTGGAATTTGGAGATCCTGTATTCGCAGACGAACATACCGTTCAGATAAACAGCAAGTCTTTTACCGCAAAAAACTGGGTAATCGCAACCGGGTCTTCTCCTGATATCCCGCAGATTGAGGGTATTGAGAGAACCCCGTATATTACGAACAGGGAAATTTTTTCATTGGATACCCTTCCTTCCTCACTGATTGTCATCGGCGCAGGACCGGTTGCTATCGAGATGGCTCAGGCCTTTTCCCGTCTCGGTACCAGGGTAACGGTCATTCAGCGGTCAGACCAGATACTGAGCAAAGAGGACAAGGACATGGCTGATATAGTAATGAACATTATGGTCTCGGAAGGCGTTAGCTTCCATCTGAACGCGGAGGTCCTCAGACTGAAAGACCTCGGCAGTGAGCAAGAGGTCATAATAAAAGACAACCTGGACGGAACACAAAGCCTCAGGGCTGAAAAAATACTTGTCGCCCTCGGCAGAAAGCCGAATCTGAACAGTCTTGGCCTCGAAAACATATCGGTGCGATTCGACAGGAAAGGCCTGAAGCTTGATAACAGGCTTCGAACAAACCACAGGCATATCTATGGAGCAGGCGATGTCACCGGCGAATATCAGTTCACCCATGCGGCAGGGTATGAAGGCGGCATCGTGCTGAGCAACAGCATACTCCATCTGCCGAGAAAGACCGACTACACCAATTTCCCGTGGTGCACCTTTACTGACCCTGAACTTGCAAGCATCGGTATGAACGAGAAACGCGCAAAAAGCGCAGGTATCAGCTACACGGTCTGGACAGAAGAATTCAGGGCCAACGACAGGAGCCTTGCAGAGGGGGAAGAGATTGGAAAAGTAAAACTCTTGCTTGATGAAAAAGAGAAGCCGATCGGCGTCCAGATAATAGGACCTCATGGAGGTGAACTGATCAGCGAGTGGGTTGCGTTCATGAACGGAGGGGTGAAACTCTCTGCGCTTGCCTCTGCCGTTCACCCCTACCCTACTCTCGCCGAGATAAACAAACGGGTCGCCGGGAACTTCTTCTCAGGGAAGATATTCTCAGACAAGGTGAAAAAGGCATTGAAATTCTTCTTTCATCTGAGAGGGAGGGCCTGTTAAATAACCCTATCGTTGTATAATCGCAAGGAGGGGGTGCGGTCTTTATATTTTTTTGCAACTGTAAGGATAACATTTATATGATATAGTTACTACGATAGTCAGCCCGGCAAGACACGGAGAACAGATGGTGAGAAAATCCAAATTGGCTGAAGAGAAGCGGCTGGACGACAATGCCGCTCACAAGGTCTTCTGGAAAAAATGGGGGCCTTACCTGAGCGAGCGCCAATGGGGTACTGTGCGGGAAGACTATAGCGAGGACGGTGAGGCATGGGAGTATTTTCCCTTCGACCACGCGCGCTCACGCGTCTACCGCTGGGGCGAAGACGGACTTGGAGGAATATCCGACATCAATCAGAACCTCTGTTTTGCGCTCGCCCTATGGAACGGCAAAGACCCTATTCTGAAGGAACGGCTCTTCGGACTGAACATCAGAGAGGGAAATCACGGAGAAGATGTAAAAGAGCTTTATTATTACCTGGACAATACTCCAACCCACTCCTACATGAAGTATCTCTACAAATATCCGCAGGAAGAGTTCCCCTACAGTAAACTGAGGGGGATAAACAGGAACAGGACACGACTGGAACCTGAATACGAATTGCTTGATACCGGGATATTCGATAAAAATAATTATTTCGACATTTTTGTTGAGTATGCCAAGGCAGACCCTGAAGACATACTGATCAGGATAGAAATACATAACCGCGGTCAGAAGACTGCCGAAATCACCGTGCTTCCCACCCTCTGGTTCAGAAACACCTGGTCATTCGGCAAGGTCGGGAAAAAGCCTGATATCAGGCTTATCAGCGATGCCGGAGGAAAAATTGTCCTGGGGGCTTCCCATGAACAGACAGGCGCTTATTATCTGTTCGCAGAAGATAGTGGCAGGGTCCTGTTCACAGAAAACGAGACGAATACAGAGAGGTTGTTCAGTGTGCCAAATCAGTCTCCTTTTGTAAAGGATTCCTTCCATGACGTGATCGTCAATGGGAACTATGAGCTGTACAGGGGAAAAAAGAGCGGCACAAAATGCGCTCCGGTGTATCACCGCGAAATTCCCGGCAATGGATCAATCACCATCAGGCTGCGCCTGATGAACAGGGATAATGAAAAGAATCCTTTCGCCGGTAAATTCGATGAAGTATTCAAGAGGAGAATTTCCGAGGCCAATGAATTCTATGAACAATTCATCCCCGATGCGCCGGTCAGCGATGTGATACAGGCACAGAGGCAGGCCTTCGCAGGTCTCCTTTGGAGCAAACAGTATTATAACTATGAGGTCGACACATGGCTGCAGGGAGATAAGGGGCAGCCTGATCCACCCGAAACAAGAAAGCGCGGACGGAACCATGACTGGCCATACCTGTTCAACAGGGATATCATATCCATGCCTGACAAATGGGAATATCCCTGGTATGCCTCATGGGACCTGGCCTTTCATTGTGTCCCGCTCGCAAAGATAGATCCTGACTTCGCGAAGAAACAGCTCATACTTCTTCTCAGGGAATGGTATATGCGTCCGAACGGTCAAATCCCTGCATATGAATGGAATTTCAGCGATGTGAACCCTCCGGTACACGCGTGGGCTGCCCTGAAGACATACCACCTCGATAAAAGAAGGACCGGAAAGGGAGACCTTGTTTTCCTGAAAAAGGTCTTTCACAAACTTCTGCTGAATTTTACCTGGTGGGTAAACAGAAAGGATTCCGAAGGGCATAATATCTTTCAGGGAGGTTTTCTCGGTCTGGACAATATCGGTGTTTTCGACCGGAGCAGAATATTGCCGACCGGCGGGCATATCGAGCAGGCGGACGGTACGAGCTGGATGGCTCTGTATTCATTGAACCTCATGGATATGGCACTCGAGATCTCCAGCGAAGATTCTGCCTATGAGGATGTTGCTTCAAAATTCATTGAACATTTCGTGCATATCGCAGAATCCCTGAATTCCTTTGGAGAAAGCGGGCTCTGGCACGAGGAAGACGGATTTTACTACGATGCGCTGCATCTGTCAGACGGACGTATAATGCCTCTGCGGGTGAGGTCTCTTGTAGGGCTTACTGCTTTGCTGGCTGTCTCCGTAGTCAGCAAAAACCTCTTCAACCGACTGAAAGGCTTCCAAAAAAGACTTCTCTGGTTCAGAAATAATCAGAGGGATCTTCGAAAATACCTGGTTATCGAAGAGTTTTTTGAAGACCGCGACATCCTGCTTTCCCTGATACCGAAGCAGCGGTTGATACGAATACTTGAGAAGATGCTCGATGAAAATGAGTTCCTGGCTCCCGGGGGGATCAGGTCCATATCGAAATACCATAAGGACAACCCCTTTATCATGAATATCAACGGAGATGAATACCGGGTGGAGTACGAACCTGCTGAATCAAAAACCAGCCTCTTTGGCGGCAACTCAAACTGGAGAGGTCCGATCTGGGTTTCTATAAATTATCTTTTCATAGAGTCTCTGAGAAAATACTATGCCTATTACGGCGAATCTCTCAAGGTGGAATACCCCAAAAGCTCTGGCAATTTTATCAGTCTCTTTGAAGTGGCCCGTCGACTCTCCCAGAAAATTTCAGCCATATTCATCAGAGACGAGCAGGGGAAAAGACCGGTCCATGGTGAAGATGAGAGATACAGAAATGACCCGTATTTCAAAGACCTTATACTTTTCTATGAATATTTCGATGGCGACACCTGCAAAGGGCTCGGCGCCAGCCATCAGACAGGATGGACAGGACTTGTGGCTGAGATGATCGAATGGTGCTGGTGTGAGGATTAAGGAAACTGCTATTGGCAAGACAGAGGAGGCGATAATCATGCTTAAGAAGATCAACCCTGTGCGGACAGGGACATGGAAGAAGCTTGCAGAACATTACCTGGTCATGAAAGACAGGCATATGCATGATATGTTTGCCGAAGACCCTGAGAGGTTCGAGAAATTCTCCCTGAGGTTCGGAGATTTCCTGCTCGATTATTCGAAGAACAGAATCGACAACCGGACGATGCGCCTCCTTCTGGACCTCGCGGAAGAAACAGGCGTGAAAGACGCAATAGAGAAACTCTTCTCCGGCGACAGGATCAATGAGACCGAAGGCAGGGCAGTGCTCCATATTGCGCTGAGGAACCGCTCCGGCAGACCGCTCCCTGTCGACGGGAGAGACGTCATGCCTGCGATAAATACGGTACTGAAGCAGATCGAATCTTTTTCGGAACGGGTCATCTCAGGGGAATGGAAGGGATATACCGGCAAGGCAGTAACTGATATCGTGAACATCGGCATCGGAGGCTCTGACCTCGGTCCTGTCATGGTAACAGAGGCATTGAAACCGTATGCTGTCCCTCATATCAGGACCCGCTTTGTCTCAAATATAGACGGGACCCATATTTCCGAAGCCCTGAAGCGCCTGTCACCTGAAACAACGCTCTTCATGATCGCTTCAAAGACCTTTACCACGCAGGAGACAATGACGAACGCCCATACCGCGCGCACGTGGTTCCTCGACGCGGCAAAAGATGATTCATATGTAAAGAATCACTTTGTCGCCATTTCGACAAATGAAGCTGAGGTGAAGAAATTCGGCATAGCGCCTGAAAACATGTTCGTCTTCTGGGACTGGGTCGGCGGCAGGTATTCGCTCTGGTCAGCCATCGGTCTTTCGATCGCCTGCTCTATAGGTTTTCAGAACTATGTTGAACTGCTCGAAGGCGGCCACGCAATGGACATCCATTTCAGGGAAACCTCCCTTGAAAAAAACATCCCGGTTGTCCTTGCCCTGCTCGGCATCTGGTACAACAACTTCTACGGGGCACAGACCCATGCCATCCTCCCCTATGACCAGTATCTCCACCGCTTCGCGGCCTACTTCCAGCAGGGTGACATGGAGAGCAACGGGAAATCTGTCGACAGGAACGGAGAGCCAGTTACCTATGAGACAGGCCCGGTCATCTGGGGTGAGCCGGGGACAAACGGACAGCACGCATTCTATCAGCTCATCCATCAGGGGACAAAGCTCATACCCTGTGATTTCCTCGCGCCTGCCATTAGCCACAATCCCGTGGGTGAACACCACCTGATACTGCTCTCAAACTTCTTTGCGCAGACAGAGGCCCTGATGAAGGGCAAGACAGCGGAGGAGGTTTTTGCTGAGCTGAAAGCCTCAGGAAAAGCAGAAGAGGAGACAAGGAAGATCATGCCATTCAAAGTCTTCAGGGGCAACCGTCCGACCAACTCCATTCTCTTCAGGAAACTCACGCCAAGGACGCTCGGCAGCCTCGTTGCCATGTATGAGCACAAGATCTTTGTGCAGGGCGTCATCTGGAACATCTTCAGCTTCGACCAGTGGGGAGTCGAACTCGGCAAGCAGCTCGCGAACAGAATACTCCCGGAGATCAGCGATGATGATCCGGTAACATCTCATGATTCATCCACGAACGGTCTGATCAATGCGTATAAGGAGATGAGAAAGCGCTGAGAACTGATTTTCTTTACAAGAGACGTGCATTGAATTACACTTATTAAGGCAAGGACTAAACACACTTTCAGCGCGGCCTGATGAAAGAGGATGGCGAATGAAATCATTCGACAGCAATAAAACACTCGTAGAAACCGGGAAGCCAGGCAGTAACCAGAATCAGGACATCAGGCAAACGACATGGATATTACTTGCCGCTCTGATGCTCACCCTGATTTTAAGCGGGTGTGATAAGAAGCCGAAGGTATATCGGGTGGGCATCTTGTCCGGCATAGACGTCTTTGCCGGCATCACAGACGGCTTCAAGGCCAAAATGACCGAGTTGGGCTACATCGAAGGGAAGAACATCGTTTACGACGTACAGAACCTGAACGCTGACCCTGCCGGGGAGCAGCGAATCGCCAATAAATTTGTTTCTGAAGAGGTTGATCTGATTCTCGCGTTCCCTTCAAGTCCGACTGCCGCAGCAAAAGCAGCAACGAAGAAGACTCAGATACCGGTGGTATTCGGCGTTGCAACGCTGGAAGGCAACGACCTGGTGGAGAGTGTACGCCGGCCAGGCGGGAATATGACCGGCGTTCGCTACCCGGGCCCGGAAAGGATCGTGAAACGCTTGGAGCTGTTGCTCGATCTGGCGCCGGCAGTCAAACGCGTTTGGCTGAACGCTAACCCGGATCATCCTGCCACTGCCGGCGCACTTGAGGCATTGCGTCCGGCCGCACTTTCCCGGGGGATAACACTGATTGAGGCCAGGATCAGGAAATTGGATGATCTCAAGGCTGATCTGCAGGCTCGGGCAAAAACAGCTGACTTGCATGCCGACGCCATTTTGGTCTTGCCCGAGTCCGTAGCCCAGTCACCCGCGGGCTGGTCAATGCTGAGCCAATTTGCAGCTGCACAGAAAATACCCATTGCCGGAAACTCGGCTTCTCAGTTGAAGCAGGGGGCTGTTTTTACCTATGCCCCTGACACACTTGAATCAGGAAGGCTGGCTGCCGTGCTTGCAGACAAAATCCTCCACGGTACCCCTCCTGGAACGATTCCCGTTGTCACTCCCGAATCACACCTGAAAATTAATTATATAACTGCTCAAAAACTGGGATTAAAAGTCAGAGAAGGCTTCTTAAAAATGGCGGACGAAATTCTTCGTTAACAAACTGAAGGACAGAGGGAAAAGGGAAACACGACTATGAAGATTCCTGTATCAGATCACCAGAATCCTAAGACTTTGACCTTCACAATAGCTCTCGCCTTTATAAGTCTGAGTGTGGTGGTACTCCTTATTTCCGGCGGCATGCATCTTTTCTCCCACATCCGGACTCACCGGCTAGTTATTTCAAATACTCAACAGCACATCGCACAGGACGCAGCCAATCAGGTCTGTAATTATATAAAAAACAAATTCGACATGCTGGAGACCGCTGTCTGGCTTCGCGATCCGATGCAGGTCTCCCGTTACGAGCAAAAGCAATTCCTCGAGAGTATGCTCGGGATCCAGCCGGCCTTTCGCCAGATGGCATTGCTTACCAGGGAAGGCAATCCCTTGTCCAGGGTATCCCGTCTCCCGCAGACGGCATCCGGATGGCCCACCGGCCAACTCCCACCAGATGCGCTGTCCCTTATACTGCAGCGGAAACATTATATCAGTCCGGTATACATTGATGAGACTACCAGTGAGCCGATCGTAAGCATGGCTGTTCCGGTGATCAATGCCTTTCGTGATGTTCAGGGAATATTGGCAGTTGAAGTAAATCTGAAATTCATGTGGGAGCTTGTGGACCATCTCAGAATAGGCGAGACAGGTCACGCTTACGTCGTGGACAGGCAAGGCAATCTGATCGCCTTTGGAGACACAGCCCGTGTTCTGAAAGGCGAGAATGTAAGCCATCTGAAATTGGTCGGCAAATTCATCCGAAATCCCGCCGTGGTCAGTCCATCGGAAGAACTTTCCTTCGAAGGAATAAATGGCTTCCGCGTAGTGGGAATCATTGTTCCTCTACAGGTTCCTGACTGGGCCGTCATAAGCGAACTGCCATGGAAAGAAGCCTACAGTCCGATCATCAGGGATGTTGCGATTTCCCTCTTGATCATGCTGACTGTTGTTTTCCTCTCAGGCGTGCTGGGTATATACATCGCCCGCAGGCTGTCCATACCCCTCGTCGGCCTGATGCGGACCGCCACACGGATTGCCGGAGGCGAACGGGAGTTACAGGCGGTTGTTGCAGGGCCACGCGAGGTTGCCGGGCTGGCAACAGCATTTAACAGCATGACCGCCCAGTTGCAGAAGAGCCTGGACGACCTGGAACAGCGTTTTACAGAACAGCAGCAGGCGGAAGAGGCATTACGCGAGAGTGAGGAGCGCCTGCGCCTGGCCCTTGAAGCCACCAATGACGCCATCTGGGACTGGAATGCCCAAACAGGACAGGTCTACTTCAGCCCGCGTTACTACACCATGCTCGGATATGAGCCGGGTGAATTCCCGGCCAGTTATGAAAGCTGGCGGAGTCTGCTCCACCCTGACGACTCACCAGCGTCTGACCGGATCGTGCAGGATCACGTCTCTCAACACCTCGGTGGTTTCGCAATCGAATTTCGCATGAAGGCCAAAAACGGTGAATGGCGATGGATACTCGGACGCGGAACTGTCGTTGAATGGGACAGTGAGGGAAAGGCGGTACGCGTGGCCGGTTCACACAGCGACATCACTGAGCGCAAACTGGCAGAGGAGGAAAAGGCGAGACTGGAATCACAGCTGGTCCAGGCACAGAAGATGGAATCTGTGGGCCGGCTGGCCGGGGGCGTTGCGCACGACTTCAACAATATGCTTTCCATCATTCTCGGGTATGCTGAATTGCTGAAGGCAAAGATGCCCTCCGGCGATCCTCTCGTGCAGAATGTCATGGAGATCGAGAAGGCGGGCAGGCGCGCCCGGGACGTTACGCGTCAGCTCCTCGCTTTTTCGAGAAAGCAGATCATCGCGCCGAGGCCTGTAAATCTGAATGATCTGATCAATGACACGCAAAAGGCCCTTGCCCGGCTAATCGGCGAGGACATCGATCTGTGTTTCTATCCGGCGAAGGACCTATGGAATATACAATTTGATCCCTCCCAGGTCGACCAGATCCTCATGAATCTCGTCATCAACGCTCGTGACGCGATGCCTGACGGAGGTAAACTGTCGATTGAGACCACAAATGTCAGCTTTGACGAGTCCTATTGCCGGGAACATCCTGAATACATGCCAGGAGAGTATGTCATGCTGCTCGTAAGTGACAGCGGTTCCGGCATGGACAGTGAGGTCCTGTCGCATATCTTTGAGCCCTTTTTCACTACCAAGGAAGTCGGCAAGGGCACGGGATTGGGTCTCGCGACAGTTTACGGCATCGTCATACAGAACAATGGATTCATCAAAATCAATAGTAACCCGGGGCAAGGGACCACGTGCAGGATCTTTATTCCCCGGCTCAGTGAAGAAGAGGCAATAGAACAAACTATAGAGGAACCGACGGAGCACTGTTTCGGAACAGTGCTGCTGGTGGAAGATGATGAAATGGTGCGCAAAATGACCGGGGAGATGCTTAAGGAGATGGGCTACACAGTTCTGATCTCGAAAGATCCGTATGACGCCCTGCGAATATGCGGAAATGTGAATACGCCCATTGATTTGCTGCTGACCGATGTGGTGATGCCGTCGATGAAAGGCACTGAATTGCGTGACAGAATTCAGTCTGTGCGGCCGGGAATCAAGGTATTGTTCATGTCAGGATATACATCAAAAGTGATCCTTCATAAGAATTTACAGGATGGACGACTGAACTTCGTACAGAAACCGTTCAGTATGAAAGATCTGGCCCGAAAAATCCAGGAGACAATAGGAAACAGATAGTGAGTATCCGGCCTTGCGTAGGCAAGACTTTTTTCGTGACTGTCCAGGAAGCAGGCCTTGACCGTTAATCAGGATGCCGAGCGCCCGGAACTCGCAGAAGCCAGGTCATTTATGGCGAAGTAACCGCAGGCGTTCATCATTTTTCCCCTTTATTATTTTTTTTACCTTTTTCCATCACCTTTTTTACCGTCTCTGCCTGCAGGGCATCAATCTTTTTCTTGTATCTCTCCCACAGATCCTCGGGGACAAAGCTTCCCAGCAGCTTAACACCGGAAACAACGTAGGGTACGGTGACAGAGCTCTTAATCAGATTATTATCCTGAGAGAGAAAGGTAACAAGCAGCATTACAACCACGGCAACAATAAAAAAACCCTTCAGAAACCCGAGTATCCCTCCCGCAACCCTGTTGAGCCATCCTATCCCCGCCTCTTTCAGGATTTTCCCCGCAAGCCAGCCGATTACGAGCGCAGCAAGGATGCATGCAATAAAGATTGCCAGAAATCCCGCTATTTTCGCGCTATCAGGGCTTAAGTCCGGGAAAAGCTTCGCTGTCCGTTCATAGAGCCGTATCGACAATACATACCCTGCAATAACACCGGCCACCGTGACTAACTGCCTTATCAGACCTTTCCAGATTCCAAGGGCAGTCGCGAGACTGACGATTGCGAGAATGATGAGATCCAGCTTATTGATAGAGACCCCCTCCTTTCACCGGAAAGACATCTTCATTTCATAGATTCCTGCTTCAGGCGGTTGTTCAACTACAAAGCCGGTCTGCTCAAACAGGACAAGCATTGGCTTGTTGTCCATCAACACCGAAGCAGTAAAGCCGTGAAGTCCATTTTTCTTCGCAAGGAACGTCAGATAGGTGAGAAGTTCAGCGCCGATCCCCTGCCTCTGGTAATCATCCCGCACAACGAACGCGACCTCAGCAGTATGGGTATTTTCATTGATAAAATACTGCCCCATCCCCGCGATCGTCTCTTCCTCATCCTTTTGTATGACAGCGAGGACGACCATTTCCTTTGTGTAGTCTATGACGACAAATTTCTGAGCCGCTCATGGGGCATGTCTGTCCTTGTTGATATGAACCGGTGATACATGCAGTCGCTCGACAGGGAGTAGAAAAAATCCTTCAGGATTTCCTCATCGCTTATCCTTACCGGCCGCAAGAATATCCTCAGTCCTGTCTTTGTTGTCCGGTGCGTCTCGAGTTCCGCCGGGATAGATACCCTTTTCTCCTGGAATGAAGGCCTGGTCGCGATAGATGAGATTAAGCTGTTTCGCCTCATCAATCAGCCATTGGCGGAATTTTGGATGGCTGATGGCAATCAGGTCCATGGCGCGCTCCCTGATATTCTTGCCATGAAGATAGGCGATGCCGAATTCAGTCACCACGTAATGGACATCACCCCTCGTCAAGCGTCACTCCCGCGCCTTCCTGCAGATGGGGTACGATCCGCGAGACCGTCGCCGTCCTCTGCGGTCGACTGGAGCGCGAGGATCGTCTTCCCGCCCTGCGACAGGATCGCCCCGCGCATAAAGTCGGCCTGCCCGCCGATGCCGCTAAAGAAGTACTTCCCCAGAGACTCGGCCGTCGCCTGGCCGGTAAGGTCTATCTCGAGTGCGCTGTTTATCGCGCTCACGTTCCTGTTCCTCGCTATCGTCAGCGGGTTGTTCGTATAGCTGACCGGTCTGAATTCTATGCTCGGGTTGTCGTGGATATATTCATACGTCTCTCTTTTCCCCATACAGAAGGCGGCAACCGTCTTCTTGCGGTTTGTTCTTTCTTCGTGTTGTCGACAACCCTGTTTTTGATCAGCTCCACAATACCGTCGGTCAGCAGCTCCGTGTGCACGCCAAGATGCTTTTGTCCTGCGAGGTGGGAGAGGATGGCATTGGGGATGCCCCCGTAGCCCACCTGAATGGTGTCTCCGTCCTGGACTATCCGCGACACGTATTTCCCGATGTTTTCCGCTATCTCGTCCGGCACAGATACCTCAAACTCGAGCAGCGGTTCATCATACGGCAGGACAAAATCAACCTCATCGATATGAATAAAGGAATTTCCCTCGTACCGGGGCATGCCGGATTCACCTGTGCTATGACCAGTGGCGTTCTCGGCTGCTGCCTTGACAATCTCTGACGCTGATGCCCAGGCTCAGGTAGCCATGTGCATCCGGCGGAGAGGTCTGGACCAGAGCGACATCGACCGGGATCCGTTTGCTCGTGAAGAGTTCCGGAACCACGAGAGAAAGGCCGGTGTACAATTGGCGACCTTTGTGTCTGCACCGCCTCACGCAGTATTCTTCCCGATCAAAAAAGAATTCCAGCGGAAGGTGTCCGCTGCAATTTTTCAGTCATTGTAGGAAGACACCCCCAGGTTCCAGACCTGAGCAGCTCCGTATCGAAAAAGGCCTTCGGATGGGACCTGACGCAGCCCCTCTATGCAGAGAGCGGAGAAGGTACCTGGGGTTCGCCGCACCCGGTGCCGATCAAAATCCCGCTCACCGGGATGGATTCTGGAAAAGATGTGTTTCCATGCTTCCGAACTTCTCCAGGGATCTACTCTCTGTCTCTATCGCCTCGAGGTTTCTGTTGTAGTTTCGTCTGCTCATACCATTCTCCTGTCTTCTCTACCAGTATATCAAAATGTCAGCGGCATCTCCGAGACCCGATGAGATTATGTAAAATCTATGATCATCCGTCTCTTTTGTTTATTATCAGGATGTCGCTATTTTGGTATAGTGGTAATGAAACTTTCTTCGGGGCCGAGACACTAATTAGCAACCGTTTCAGTCTGCAGACTTTGAATTTTTTGCTAATCGTACTCGCTGTGGTCTTCGTGGTCATCGTCATCTTACTAATAGGCTCGTTCGCTTAGGACCAGGTAAGGTCTTCCTGGTCAGACATCGACGTCCATCTCAAAAGGGATGTGACCTGGTCCCCAACCTCGTGGAGACGGGTCAAAGGGCATGCGCTCGCATGAAAAGACCGTGTTTCGAGAAAGTGACCAAGGCACAGGTACTTATGCCTATGAGAGCGGTCTTTCCCGGCGGACAAGGCAAAGGCCGAGAGTATGTTGAGCGAAGACGCTCAAGAGCCTCTTCGCGGTTGCCGAGGCATATCCTGAGCTGAAAGGCAACGCAAACTTCATGCAGCTGCAGTCTCAGATTAAGGAACTGGAAGACAACATCGAATACGCGAGAAGGTATTATAACGCGGTCGTACGGGATTACAATATCCTGACCGAGACGTTTCCCTCGAATCTTGTCGCGGCCCAGTTCAGGTTCGGTAAAGAAGAATTCTTCGAACTCGAAGAGGCGGGTGTTGAACGGAAACCCGTAAAAGTGAGTTTCTCATAAGAAAACTCGACAGGGCCACGGTGACCGGAATGAGCAGGATAAGCATCATTTTCCTGGCGTGCCTGTTCAGCGTCCTTGCTTTTCTCCCCTTGCCTGCCCATGCCCAGGATTTCACGATCAATGATTTCAGCGTGAATATCCTTGTCAATAAGGATTCGTCTTTTACCGTCAGAAAACACCCTTATTGTCCAGTTTCACCGGCCCCGGCACGGCATCTACCGCGAAATACCCTATCGCTATACCGACAGTCAGGGTGAAAACATCAAGACACCGACAGAGGTGCTCTCGGTAAATGACGGCGGAGGCGGGAAACTCAAGACAAAGATAACCAGAAAGGGCAACGTCATCCATATCAGGATCGGTGACCCTGACAGCTTTGTCTCGGGCCTGCGGAAATACGAGATCTTCTATAAAGTTGAAAACGCGGTGCTCTTTTTCGACAAACACTATGAGCTTTACTGGAATGTGACCGGCAATTACTGGCAGGCCAAATTAAACAGATAAAATGCTCTGTCAGTCTCGCGGGGACCAGGACAAAGGAGTTCCTGGCCGCCTGCTATACCGGGAGAGCCGGATCCAGGGAGGAGACGTGCGCATACACAGCCTCGGAAAATTTCATGGAGTTCAGGTCTGAAAGAAGTTTTGCCCCCGGTGAAGGTTTGACCATAGCCTATGGCTGGGACAAGGGGATCGTCAGTCCTCCCTCTTCATGGAAACGGCTACTTGGGCCATAAACCCCGGGCAGAACTGGGTCTTCCTGCTTCCGCTTTCATCGTTGGTTTTCATGGTGACGCTCTGGTATCGTCGGGAAAGAGACCCCGAGGGAGAAGAGGCCGTGACGGTCATGTACGGTCCGCCGCTTCATAACGGTAATCCCCTCTGCCCGGCTGAAGTTGGAACGCTGCTGGATGAGACCCTGGACAGAAGGGATATAACCGCAACAATAGTCGGCCTCGCGGTAAAGGGGTATATAAAAATCGAGGAGAAAAAAGAGGAAGGCATCCTCTTCGACTCAAAAGACTATTACCTTGCAAAACAAAAAGACGCCGACGGTTCGCTCTCTGCCTTTGAAAGGGAACTCATGTCCGCTCTCTTCAGCGGCCTGCAGGGGAAAATGGTTTCATAGTCTAAAATACTTTGATGTGCATCGACCAAAAAACTGTCTACACTGAATTAACCGGAAAGAGTATTTCACAATAAGTCCTGACAGGGTGCGCCAGCTCTATGCAGGGGCGGGTTTTATCACTGCCATAGCAGTAACCATTCTGCTCAGCCTGTTGTTCAGCGATTCTGCCGGACAGACAAGGAGCGTACTCGCAGGCATATTGTCCGGCCTCCCGGTTTTAGGGTTTTCAAAGCTCATGCCCGCAAAAACACGGTCAGGCACAACAGCCTATATGGACATTCTCGGCCTTCGAGGAATTCCTCGCGAAGGCCGAAAAAGACCAGCTCATCCGGATGAAGGACGAAAATCTCTTTTCGAAGTTCTTCCCCTACGCTCTCGCGCTCGATGTGGCGGACAACTGGGCCAAAGCCTTC
>CAVVAQ010000012.1:0-38286 GCA_963746295.1 uncultured Nitrospira sp.
GATTATACCCGGTGCAGGGTTTGATCCCCTTGGAAACAGGATAGGCTATGGAGGGGGCTATTACGACAGGCTGCTTTCCGGTATGCAGAAATATGTCCCCATTATCGCTCCCGCGTATGAAGAACAGATCATCGATTCAATTCCTGCAGAACCCCATGACAGAAAAGTGCAGATGATTGTAACGGACAGGCAACTGATAAGGTGCGAACCGCAGAGGTAGTATCGATTAATGAAAACCCAATTTCATATTGTACATCTACGATTAGAAGGAGAAGCATTTGCTTAATAGTATGTTAAGCCGCCAAGCGGGTTACGTCCGTGTTGGCTGTATATAATGGGAGACAATATATGAAATTAGGCAAACTCAAACGCGTTGATCTTCGTGAATACTGGAAACATGAGGCGTTACACTTTACCCGTTGGCTTGCTGAACCCGAGAACATTGAATTACTCGGCGATGAGGTCGGCATAGGTCTTCAAGTGCTACAAATCGAGGCAAGCGTTGGAAGATTCAACGTGGACATTTTGGCTGAAGAGGAGAATACGGGACGAAAGATCATAATTGAAAATCAACTTGAGACAACAGACCATTCTCACCTTGGGCAACTCATCACTTATGCTGCTGGCCTAGAGGCGCAATATGTCATTTGGATTGTCCGGGAAGTACGAGAAGAACATCGTCAAGCTGTAGACTGGCTTAATGAACACACAGACGAAGAAATCAATTTCTTTCTCGTTGCAGTAGAACTGTGGCAAATTGAAAGTTCACCTCCTGCACCGAAGTTTTCAGTAATTTCACGCCCAAACGAATGGACAAAATCGGTTAGGACAAGAACTCAAAACGGAGATCTTACTGACACCAAGACAAAGCAACTCGAATTCTGGCAACAGCTTAAAGAATACGCTGCGACGAAACAGCCAGAATTGAAACTTAGGACTCCGCGCCCACAGCACTGGTATGACGTGTCCATCGGAAGATCAGATTGTCACGTGTGTTTGACTATATATGGCCGAGAGGACAAGGTGGGGTGTGACCTCTATATTAACGATTCTAAAGAGTTATATGCGGCATTCCTTGCCTGCAAACCTGATATCGAAAAAGAGTTGGCCTTGTCGGAACATCTTGATTGGCAGGAACTACCCGGAAAGAAAGCCAGCAGAATAAGAGCGTTTTTTGATTTTCGTTATGACAACACTGAAACTTGGTCAGCCGCATTTGACTGGCTTATAATAACGTGTAGCAAATTCAAAAAGGTATTTGCGAAAGAATGGAAACACTGCAGCCATCCAGCCGACCCCGAATAGCCGTTATTCTTTCATGCCAGCGTCTGTGGCGGGGTCGGCTGATGCCCAGCGTTGTATCGGATCGAAAGAAAAGTATAGGTATCGGCAATGGAGTCTGAAGATAAACCTATTGCGTGCTCGCTGTGCTTTACTGATCGCGGCCTAAAACTCGATGCTGAGCAGATCGGCATTGAGGAAATCACAACTTGCCCGAACTGCGGAAACACGGATGGGCGAAAACTACCGCTTGCTGGTTTGCAGGCTCTTGCTCATCGGTTTTTCGTGTGGGGCTCATTATTCAAACATAAATACGGGGCGGCACCGCTGATTCAGTTTAATGACCACCGGAGTACAAGTATTGATGTTTCACCATGGCTTAAAAAAGATGTGGGGCTATTCGAACGGATACTTGGCGTTGGTTTCTTCCACTACGGCCCACGCTTATGGATGCTTGGTGAAATAGAGCCACTTAAAACTTTGCAGAGAGCGAAGACTCGTCTATCAATCGTTGAACGAATTTTGAGCGAGTATCCGGCTCGATTTATAGAAACAAGTGACTCATTTTATCGAGTTCGAAAAAAACCGAATGCTCCATCTGATCCACGAGAATATGACAGTCCCCCGGAAAATATCATCGGTAAAGGGCGGTTGGATTCTAAAGGTTTGCCAATCCTTTATGCTTCACCGGATTTACAGGTTTGTATTCATGAATGTAGAGTAACGGCTGAAGACGAGCTCTATGTCGCGACTTTCAAGCCTCAACGCACCCTGAAGTTTCTCGACTTGTCATTTCTTCTCAACGAGGAAAACGTTACTGAGTTTGAAAGCCTCGATATCGCCGTGCATATGTTATTTCTAGCAGGTCAACACTCTTACAAAATAACAAGAGCCATCGCAGCTGCCGCGAGGGATTCGGGCTATGATGGGCTCATCTATCCATCCTACTTCAGCTTGCTGCGTATAGGCGTGATGCCATTTCAGACAGTATATGGAATTTCGCATCGTAGGATTCCACAGTATAAGGAGTATGAGCAATCCCAGGCAATTCCAAATCTGGCAATTTTTGGACGACCGATCGAACAGAAGACGCTCACGTTAGAAAGCATTAACAAACTTATTCTCAGTCGAGTTGCATATCAATTTCACTTTGGTCCCGTCAGTTTCTAGGCGTTTCTTTTAAGGATGTGGGTTAAGGGCATGATTAATCACGATGGACAACCAGCGCGTCCACAGCGACGTGCCAAAAAGCGGCGCGCCAGGCGCGCGTTAGAACATGCTCTACTTTTCGATGAAGATGTAATAATTGCCAGACAAGATAATTGTGGCGGGGTCAGGTATGCCATTATGGGATTTGGCGTGGCCAATGAGGGGGGACGACTGCAGTGAATAGTAAAAAGCTCGGAAAGTTTGAAACCGTGAATGGTGAAAAGTGAATAGAGACTGAAAAGCGCGGACGAGCGGAAGCAACAGGATCAAGAGGTCATCAACCTGCAAATGTCACAAACCTGATAAATTTGAAGGTGATAACCCGGATATCAGCGGTTGCGAAAGAATGGCTGTTTTGATATGATTAGAGCATGTTGGACAGAATAACCATTAAGCCGGATATGTGTGAAGGTAAACCTACTGTACGGAATTTGCGTATTACTGTCGATTTTATTTTGAAACTCATTGGTGACGGTTATACGGCAGATGAAATCATTAATAATTATCCTGAGTTGGAAAAGGAAGACATATATCAGGCCGCAAAATACGGGGCCTGGTTAGCCAGTGAAAAAACAATTGCTATCGCATGAGAATTCTTGCCGATATGCATATCTCGCCGGTAACTGTTAAGTTTCTCCAGGGCCTTGGCCAGCGCTTCATGCAGCAAAATCGAGTGTTATTTTGCGTCCGATGCGGGCCTCAAGTGAAACGAGCATTTCGAGGCTGAACTTGTCCCATTTTCCTCGCATAAGATCAGACACCCGGGATTGTGTAATGCCGAGGCGTTTCGCAGCCTCTGTCTGAGACATTCCGCTTGAACGAATAAAGTCCCGCAGATCATTCATAAGCTTGGCGCGCATCTGTAGAACAACAGCCTCACCGGCATCGAACCCCAGATCAGTGAAAACATTTCCGCTGGATTTTGTTATCTTTTCGTTCATAATTTCAACCTCCTTCAGCTTATACCGGCGTGCAGCCAGTTCTATATCTTCACGTCTGGTTTTCCTGGTCTTTTTCTGAAAAGCGTGGCGGTGCCTGGCTTTGTTTATTTGCTTTTGCTTCGATGGCGGGCTGGGCAAATGGGCAGGGTAAATCACAAAAGTCCGGAAGTCTGAAGCTCTGAAGTTAGGAAGTGCAGTGTACGAATCAACATTGGGGGACTGGCTTTTTCTCATCTCAGGTTTTTCTGCAGGAAATTCAGGAAAGATTACCTCTATTGCCGCAGTTCAGGTGTATTTCGAAAATAGCCACTTCTCAGAATAGCGGGGAAAATCAAGTATCCCACAAAATTATCCCACGCCGTTGAAAATGTGCATAGAAAATAGTATTATATCTATGTACAACTATTATGGAGGTTTATTATGACAAGGACAAGCATAACTCTCCCTGGAGATTTGGTAAACGAACTGATGGCGGAGGTGCAGGCCAAGAGCAAGACCGAGGCGGTCATAAGGGCGATAAAGGATGAAATACGGGCGAGGAAGAAAGAGAAGATAAAGTCCATGGCAGGTAAAATGGAGTTTACGACGTCCGCCCAGGAGCTGCGGCATAAGGACAAACGCCTTGGCTAAGGTCCTTGTCGACACATCTGTCTGGATAGAGTTCTTCAGGAAGAAAGAGCCTTATTATAATATCGTTTCTGAACTGCTGGATAATGACAGCATCTGCTGTCTCGGGATCGTGGTCGCGGAACTCCTTCAGGGCGCAAAGTCCGAAAAGGAACTAAATACGATAAAGGATTTTATTCATGTCTTCGATTTTCTGCCGGAAGTGCTGGAGTCTTGGGAAAGGGCGGGGGAACTGTCCTTTTCGTTACAGAGAAAGGGCAAATCAACAGGTCTGTCGGACTGTTATATTGCCGTTGCCGCGCAAGCCTCTAATGTGCGGCTTTTTACCCTCGATAAACATTTCTCCATCATCGGGAAAGAGATTAGTCTGAATCTTTACGAGAGTTGGAGCAAAGGAGCCCTATAAAATATGGAAATTCTGAGAATCCCGCGCATTGTGCAGGACAGCCGTAAAAAACACCTTCAAAGGGGAAGGTCCCTCGGCTTTGTCCCTACAATGGGGGCGCTTCATGACGGCCATTTAAGCCTTGACCGGTCCTCATTGAGGCTGTGATATAATAAAGTCGCTTAAGAAAGGAGGCCATCGTGTCGATAGCGACAAAGCAAAAAGACGATCAAATTAAGGTAAAACAATACATAATCGATGCTAAAGGGCAGAAAGTTGCGGCAGTGCTTGATATAAGAGAGCTCGCCAGGGTCAATGACCTGATAGAAGACCTGATAGACCTGAAGACAATTGAAGACAGAGTCGCTGAACCTTCAGAAGACTACGAGACTTACAGCCGAAAAAGAAAATCCCGTCTGCATGTATAAACTTGCGATCAAGAAATCCGCAAGAAAAGAGTTGGACCACCTGCCTGATCAAGACTTCCTCAAAATCGATAAGGCTATTTTCTCCTTAAGAGACAATCCGTTTCCCTACCCCCAGTCCAAAAAGCTTAAAGGTGATGACAGATGCAGATTTCGTGTTGGGATGAAAGCCGGAAGATTGTCACTATCTTTTGCGTAAGATACCGAAGAGATGTTTACAGATAAGACAGGTTTACGAAACCCTCTTCTCCTTTCACGTTGCCCTTGACTGATTTAAACAGAGTTCTTCTTGCGTACCCCCAGTTGTTGACACGACCCTTTTTCTGCACGTACACTATACGTATAACAGAGGAGGACATCAATGCAAAAAAAATTGACCATAACCATAGATGAAGAAGTTTATGAAGGTCTTCATAAGACCATCGGACCCCGCAAAATCAGCAAATTTGTTGAGGGATTGGTCCGCCCGCATGTAGTCCGCCCAAACCTGGAATTAGCATACTCACAAATGTCAAAAGACAAAAAACGCGAAGAGGAAGCCCTGGCTTGGGCAGAGGTGACTTTTAAGGATATAGCACATGAAAAGAGGTGAGGTCTGGTGGGTCAAGTTCGATCCTTCCGTAGGCGGAGAGATCAGGAAAAAACGCCCTGCAGTGATTGTTAGTAACGATGCATCAAATAAGTTCCTCAATCGAGTTCAAGTTGTTCCTCTAACCAGCAAGACAGATCGTCTTTATCCAAGTGAGGCAGTGGTTTCATTTGACGGTAAAGAGAGCAAGGCAATGGCCGATCAGTTGGCAACTGTAAGCAAATTGCGAATGTATAAACGTGCGGGGCTTATTTCAGAAGAACATATGCTCAGGATAAATGAGGCGATCAAAATCCAATTGGATATTAACTGACGACGGGCATGCATCGTGGCGATGGTGGACTCCGATGAAAAGGGGGCGAGAGTTCGGATCGCCCTCAACGGAATCAGGGCGGTTTTTCACCGTCTAAGTCCTGTCTCCGTTCTCTCCTTTACTAACCCTGCTTATTCGTCTTTGCCATGTCTTCGAGCAGGTTCAGCTTTGAGATTTCCCCGAGCGCGATAAGCGTGTCTCCTGCATGGATCGTGCTGCGGAAGGTCGGATTGAACTTGAGGTCTCCGTCCGCCTTCTTGATCGCTACGACGATGATCCCCAACTCTCTTCCGATTCCGCATTCATCGAGGGTGAGGCCGGCCAACTGTGAAGCCTCCTGTATCTTTATCTCTTCCATCTGAAGGTCGATGTTGCCGCTCTTTGTCGCGAATTCGATGAAGTCAACGACCGCCGGCTTCAGGACTGTGTGCGCTATCCTCAACCCCCCGATATGGTAAGGGGAGACGACCTTGTCCGCACCGGCCCTCAGGAGTTTTTGTTCGGAACCCTCTTCACCTGCTCTCGCGACTATTGAGAGAGAGGGATTCAGGCCCCTGGCGCTCAGCACCACAAAGAGATTTTCAGCGTCTGTCGGCAGGACGGATATCAGCCCTTTTGCCTTTTCTATGTGTATCTCCTTGAGTATTTCATCTCTTGTCGCGTCTCCCTTCACCAGCAGGACATCCCCTTTTTCAGCTATGAGATCCGGGTTTTTTTCGATGACGACAAACTTCATATGTTTCTCCTGGAGCTCTCTGCAGATGATCTTTCCCATTCTTCCGTAGCCACAGATGATGTAGTGATCTTTCAGTTCGTTAATTTTCTTTTCCAATCTTCTCCTCCCGAAAACATCGAGCAATTCACCTTCCAGAATTATCTTGGCCCCTGCGGTCAGGGCATATGCTACGGTGCCGACCCCTCCTATGATAAGCACGATCGTAAACATCTTCCCGTTGAATGACAGATCGTGCACTTCTTTGTAGCCTACGCTCGCAAGGGTGATGATGGTCATGTAGAGCGAGTCCAGGAGGGTCCACCCCTCGATAAACATATACCCGAGCGTGCCGAAACTGATAACAAGGAATATCAGCAAAAAAGCGAGCAGGAGTTTTATCCTGAGCTCTTTCAAACAGGTCGCGGCTCCCCTGCATGGCTGAAGGTTTTCATGATTCATTATAATTGCAAACAACCAAATTTGCCATACACATTTCGATCCCTATCCATGAAAAATCGGCTTTGACATGTTTTGGGCGAAATGCTAAAATCAGCTTGCAATTTTTGTCACTACAAGCAGGATAATCCGAAGACATGGACCTCAAAAAAATAGAAAAAGGCGTTAAACTCATCCTTGAAGGGATTGGTGAAGACACGGAAAGACCCGGAATAAAAGATACCCCGGGCCGTGTGGCACGGATGTATCAGGACATCTTCTCCGGGCTCCAGACACCGACAGAAGAGATATTGCAGCATATTGAAGGAGAAAGCCACGATGAAATGGTGCTCCTGAAAGACATCCCTTTCTACTCTGTCTGTGAGCATCACCTTCTCCCTTTTATCGGCAAGGCGCATGTTGCCTATATCCCTGGGGAGGGAAAGATCGCGGGCATCGGGGAGCTTGCACGGGCCCTCGAGATATTTGCCAAACGGCCCCAGGTACAGGAACGGCTCACCGCGCAGCTTGCCGATCTGATTATGGAAAAGCTCAAACCAAAAGGCGCTATGGTCGTGATAGATGCGGAACACCTCTGTCTTTCGATGCGGGGGATAAAGAAACCCGGGGCGCGGACAGTGACTTCAGCGGTGCGGGGCATATTCAGGTCCAAGGAGTCGACGCGCCAGGAGCTGCTTGAACTGATTAAGAAAAGGGATTAAAAGACGGTGAATAGTGAAAAGTGAATCGTGAACAGTGCAAAAAAGCATAAAGGGAATTTTTCCGGGCCTCTCACTGTTTTATATTGAGGTTTTTAATTTTTCACTATTCACTCATCACTATTCACTTAAATAAGGAGGAATACAATGGCAGCAAAAATCATCAGTGGCACTGAAATTGCCGCACAGATACGTGAAGAACTCAAGAAGGAAGTTGCTGATATGAAGGCAGCGCACGGAATGGTGCCAGGACTCGTCACCATCCTTGTCGGTAAAAACCCTGCCTCGGTCAGCTATGTTACCGGCAAGCATAAGGCTGCTGATGAGATAGGGTTCTTTTCAATACAGGACGATCAGCCTGAGGACATAACAGAAGAGAGTCTGCTCAAGCTTATTGAAAAATACAATAAGGACCAGAAGGTACACGGTATCCTTGTTCAGCTTCCCCTCCCAAAACATATCGATGAAAAGAAGGTCCTGAACGCCATTGATCCGGACAAGGACGTGGACGGCTTTCATCCTGTCAACGTAGGGCGTCTGATGATAGGCGGCAGCGAGGTAAAGTTTCTTCCCTGCACACCTGCCGGAATCCAGGAACTGATCGTGCGTTCGGGGTTTGAGACCTCTGGTTCCGAGGTCGTAGTTGTAGGCCGGTCGAATATTGTCGGCAAGCCGATCGCCAACATCATGCTTCAGAAGGGTAAAGGCGCCAACGCGACGGTTACGGTTGTGCATACCGGCACGAAGAACCTCGAGGCCCACTGTAAGCGTGCCGACATTCTTATCGTTGCCGCCGGTGTGCCGGGTCTCGTAAAACCTGAATGGATCAAACCGGGCGCCTGCGTTATCGATGTCGGGGTCAACCGTGTCGGCGAGAAGAAGAGCGAAAAGACCGGGAAGATGGTGCCTATCCTCAAGGGAGACGTTGATTTTGATGCTGCGAAGGAGATAGCCGGTGCTATTACGCCGGTGCCCGGAGGTGTTGGACCGATGACCATTACTATGCTCATGAAAAATACGGTCAAATCCGCCAAGCTGGCGGCAGGAATCAAGTGATCATGGGCGGGGCTGTTACAGCCCTGTTTCCTGCATGGGAGATATGATTCTGAATTGATTTAAATAAAGCCAAAACTTTATAATAAAACATAAATCAGCGGAAACAAAGCCTTACAAGCATTTTCCCCTTTTTATCAAAGAATTGCCATAGAGGTTAAAGGAGCAGGTTATGTCAACAAAGACATTGAAATATGAGACTTCGAATGCTAATTCTCTTCTCGATGAGGTGACGGAGAGGTCAGGCCAGAACCTGCGTGCCTGTTATCAGTGCCGAAGGTGCGCGGCCGGATGCCCGGTCGGCGAGGAGACCGGTGTCACTCCGGACAGGCTCGTCAGGATGGTTGTTCTCGGTGACAGGGAAGAAGCGCTCAATAATCTCCTCGTCTGGAAATGTGTCGCCTGCTATACCTGCGGAACGCGCTGCCCGAACAACATCCAGACAGCTCGTATTACCGAGACGCTCAAACAGATGTCCAAGGCAGCTCACCTTGAACCGCTCACACCGAGGATCGCTGATTTCCATAGCTCCTTTATGAAGGCAACCGGACATCTCGGCCGTTTCAATGAGATGGAAGGTATGGGAATCTATGAAGCCAAAACAGCGATCAAGGACCTGAAAAAAGGCGATCTGAAGGCCGTGATCGATGAGTTGAAGAACCAGGCAAAGCTCGGCATGACGATGATGAAGATGAAGCGGATGCATCTGAAGCTGGACAAGGTAAAGAACAGGGCGGAAATAAAGGCCCTCTACCGGAAGGCAAAAGAAAGGAAGGGGGCATGACCATGGAGCTGGCATATTACCCCGGCTGTTCCCTGCACGCTTCCTCGGAGCTGTATGACATCCAGTGCAAGCTGGTCTTTGAAAATCTCGGCATTCAGTTGAAGGAGATCACTGACTGGAACTGCTGCGGCGCCACTGCTGCTGCCAAGACCGATGACTTCCTTGCCATTGCCCTCCCGGCGAGGAATTTGGGTATTGCCGATGCCACCGGACTGCCAGAGCTTATGATCCCCTGCTCATCCTGCTACAGCAGGACCCTCGTCTCACAGAAGAGGATATCCTGTGACCCACAGCTGAAGGACGCGATCAATGAGGAACTGGGTCATAAGGTAGAAGGGAAGATAAAGGTATCCAACATCCTTGAGGTGCTGGGGCCGAAGGTCGCCTCGGGAGAAATTGCAAAGAAAGCGGAGAAGAAGCTCGAAGGCCTCAAACCTGCCTGTTATTACGGATGCCTGCTTACCCGTTTCCCCTGCGATGTTGATGTGAAGGACGATGTGGAGAATCCCCAGGCTATGGAGATTGTTTGCAAGGCAATCGGCGCGGAGCCCATAGATTGGAGCTATAAGACAGACTGCTGCGGAGCGTCCGCGTCAGTGAATGACGCTGAACAGTCACAGCTCCTCATGTCCAGGATCATGAAGGATGCGGTTGCGCGCGGGGCGAACTGCTTTGTCTCTACCTGCCCGCTCTGCCAGTTTAATGTTGACGCGTACCAGGACCAGGTCGGTGAGAAATACGGCATTGAAAAGAGGCTGCCTGTTTATTTCATAACAGAGCTCATCGGCCTCTCGATGGGATTTGATCCGATCCGGATGCAGGTTGACAAGCATTTTATTGATGCCATGGGCCTGTTAAAGGAGTTAAAACTGATATGAGCCTACTAGCAAATTCGACAAAACGCGGTTCAGTCCTGATCGTCGGCGGCGGTATCGGCGGCATGCAGGCAGCGCTTGACCTTGCTGACAGCGGCTTCAAGGTCCATATGGTACAGCGCGACCCGTCGATCGGCGGCACCATGGTCATGCTCGACAAGACCTTTCCGACCGGCGATTGCGCGATGTGCATGATATCCCCGAAGATGGTCGAGGCAGGCCGCCATCTGAATATTGATGTCCATACCCTTGCAGAGGTGACCTCTGTTGAGGGAGACGCGGGTGATTTCAGGGTAAAGGTGAAACTTGTTCCCCGCTATGTTGATGCAGACAAATGCACCGGCTGCGGTGACTGCGAGGCCAAGTGTCCAAAGAAAGTATCGAGTGAGTTTGACCAGCAGCTCGGCCAGAGAAAAGCGGTCTATTCGCTCTTCCCCCAGGCAGTGCCGAACACGCGGGCGATTGACGCGAGCAAATGCATCTGCCTGAACGATCCCGACAGAAAACGCTGTCGTTTGTGCGAAAAGGCCTGCAAGGCAGGGGCGATCAATTTTGGGGACAAAGGCAAAGAGATCGAACTCAATGTAGGCGCCATTATTTTGGGACCGGGACTTGACCGGTACGATGCGCGGGTAAGGCAGGAACTTGGACTCGGACGCTGGCAGAATGTTGTGTCGTCGATCCAGTTCGAGCGCATTCTTTCTGCCTCAGGTCCGTATAAAGGTGTTGTACAGAGGCCTTCTGATCAGAAGCATCCGAAAAAGGTGGCCTGGATCCAGTGCGTCGGCTCCCGGGACAATCATAACGCGAATCCCTGGTGTTCGTCGGTCTGCTGCATGTACGCCACAAAGCAGTCGATCATTGCAAAGGAACACGACAAGAATATAGAACCGACCATCTTCTATATGGAGCTGCGCGCCTTCGGCAAGGACTTCGACAAGTACGTGGAGCGGGCAAAGAACGAATACGGGGTGAGATACCAGCGCGCCATGGTCTCTGCAGTGCGTGAAGACCCTGGCACCGGCGACCTGCTTCTGAAATATGCGGCTGAAGACGGCAAGCTTGCCGACAGAGAACTTTGACATGGTTGTTCTCTCCGTCGGTATTGAGCCGCACTGCGACGCGGAGCAGTTCGCGAAGACCTTTGGTATCGAGACCAACGACTACCTGTTCGCAAAGACCTCACCCTTCGCACCGGTCAAAACGTCCCGTGACGGCGTGTTTGTGACCGGCACCTACCAGGGACCAAAGGATATCCCTGATACGGTCATGCAGGGCAGCGGCGTTGCCGGAAGCGTTATGGCCCTCCTCGCCGAGGCGCGGGGGACAGAGACGGTTGAGAAGGAGCTGCCGCCGGAGAAAGACGTCTCTGGTGAAGAGCCGAGGATCGGCGTCTTCGTCTGCCACTGCGGAACAAATATCTCCTCGACGGTAAAGATCGACGAGGTGGTCGATGCGGTGAAGGACCAGCCGGGCGTAACGTATGTGACGAACACGATCTATGCCTGCGCCCAGGACAACCAGGACGTGATAAAACAGACGATCAAGGACCAGAACCTGAACCGGGTCGTCATCGCATCCTGCACGCCCCGGACCCATGAGAAACTCTTCCAGGAGACGATCCGCGAGGCAGGTCTGAACAAGTATCTCTTCGACCTTGCAGATATCCGCGAGCAGTGCTCCTGGTGCCATAAAGGCCAGAACGAGGTGGCCACGAAGAAGGCGATCGGCATCGTGAAGATGTCTGTCGCAAAGTCGCGGCTCCAGGAACCGCTTCAGAGCGAGACCGTGGGCGTCACGCCTTCCTGCCTGATCATCGGCGGCGGCATCGCCGGAATGACCGCAGCTCTCTCGCTTGCTGACCAGGGATTTCCTGTCCATATCATCGAGAAGGATAACGAGCTTGGCGGACTGGTGAAAAATGTGTACCGCACCCTTGAAGGACTCGATGTACAGGAATTCCTGAAAGACAGGATTGCCGCCGTGATGGAGCATCCCAAGATCACGGTCCATACCGGTGTCGAGGTGAAGAAGACCGACGGTTTCGTCGGAAATTTCAATACCTTTTTGACGGACGGCAGTACGATTGAGCACGGCGCGATCGTCCTGGCGACAGGCGGCATCGAGTATGAGCCCACAGAGTATCTCTATGGCCAGAGTCCGAAGGTGGTCACTCAGCGGCAGCTCGAAAAGAGGATCGCCGAAGGCGAAATGCCGAAGGCCGGCGAGCGCTATGTGATGGTCCAGTGCGTGGGCTCCCGCGAAGAGCCGAACCAGTACTGCTCACGTATCTGCTGCCAGGACGCAGTGAGAAACGCAATCGCGATCAAGGAGCGTAATCCCGGGGCTGAGGTGATGATCATTTACCGGGACATCCGGACCTATGGCCTCCGGGAAGACTATTACAAAAAGGCCCGCGATCTGGGGGTGCATTTTCGTCCGTTATGAGGTAGACAGAAAACCGGCGGTTGAGCAGTCCGGAAATAAGATACATATCAGGACATGGGACTATATGCTGAACAGGGAGCTTTCCATCGATGCTGACTGGCTTGTACTTTCCACAGGCCTGAGGCCCCATCCGACAACAGAACAGGTGGGCGCGATGTACAAGGTCACGAGAAACCCTGACGGGTATTTCCTTGAAGCCCATGTGAAGCTCCGTCCGGTTGACTTCCCGAGCGAAGGTCTTTTTGTCTGCAGGACTGGGCCATGCGCCGAAAAATATCGATGAGACAGTCACCCAGGCCCTTGCTGCCGCAGGGCGCGCGGGAGTTATCTTGTCTCACGAGAGGCTTGCCGTATCGGGCATTATCGCAAAGCACAAGCGCGAGCTCTGCATGTCCTGTCTGAGCTGTTTCAGGGTCTGTCCCTTCGGTTCTCCCTATATCGACAGAGGACGGCAAGATCTCGCACAATGAGGTCAAGTGCATGGGGTGCGGCATCTGCGCGGGCATATGCCCTGCAAAGGCTTTCCAGGTGAACAACTTCCGGGATGACCAGATCCTCGCCATGATCGACGCGGCTGCCGAATCTGAGGCGGGCGTGGTTAATTAATTGAACAGAGAGGAGACGATACATGGCTGATGTTGCAGAAGCAGCAGAGCAGACGCTGGTTTCGACCATAGAGAAACCGCATGATATACCTGCCGACTGGGAGCCGAACGTGCTTGCCTTTGCCTGTCACTACTGCGCTTTCGCGGCAGCTGACCTTGCGGGCGTCATGCGGCTTTCCTATCCGCCGAACGTGAAGATTATCAGGCTTCCCTGCACCGGCAAGCTCGACCATATTCACATCCTGCATGCCTTTGAGCGGGGCGTAGACGGCGTCTTTGTCGCCGGTTGACTGAACGGCCAATGCCATTACCTGGAAGGTAATACGTTCGCGGCGCGAAGGATAGAATACGCGAAGAAGCTGCTGACAAAGGTCGGCATCGATCCCGCCCGGCTGGAGATGTACAACCTCTCTGCGGCCATGGGGCCGAGATGGGCGGAGATCTGCACGAAGTTTACGGAGAAGGTCAGGAAGATGGGTCCATCGCCCATCTGGTTTGCAAGACAAAAGGACAAATAAAAGGAGTGAGCAAATTATGATCGTCGGCAAGCAGAAACCATTTGAGGAAATCTGGGAGATGGTAAAGGGATTCAAAAAAGTCCTTGTTTACGGCTGCAACACCTGTGTGGCGATCTGCCATGCCGGAGGAGGCAAGGAAGCGGAGATCATCGCGTCCATGATCCGCATGAAGGCGGCACAGGAAGGCGTCGAAATGCAGGTGGACAACGCTGCCATCGAGCGTCATTGCGAGCCCGAGTTCTTCGAGCCTCTTGATGAGAAGGTCAGGACCTACGATCTTGTCCTCTCGACTGCCTGCGGTGTCGGTGTGAACTTCCTCTCCGACCGTCTTGGCGGGAGTATGCCGGTCTACCCGGGGATCAATACAAGCTTTTACGGCGGCGTACCCGAGGCCGGATTCTTTGTCGAACTCTGCGGCGGGTGCGGCAACTGCATCCTGCATCTGACAGGCGGAATCTGCCCGATTGTTCGCTGCTCCAAGTCTCTCATGAACGGCCCCTGCGGCGGCACGAACAAGGGCAAGTGCGAGGTGAGCAACGAAATAGACTGCGCCTGGTACCTGATCGTCGAGCGGATGAAAAAGCTCGGCACGCTGGAGAAACTCTTTGAGATACAGCCGCCGCGTAATTGGTCGACCGGCACGCACGGCGGTCCGCGCAGGGTGTCGCTTGAGCATATCAGGGCGTATGAGGAAAATGAAGAAAAGAAAGCGGAGGTTAAATAGATGAAGAGCGGCAGCAATCTTGAAAAAGTAATTGCCAGCGGCAAGCTGGCTGTCACAGCGGAGCTCGGTCCGCCCATGAGCGCCGATCCCCATGAAGTGATCAAGAAAGCCGACATCCTGAAAGGCTTCTGCGATGCCGCGAATATCACGGACTGCCAGACAGCGGTCGTTCGCATATCGAGCATCGCCGCTGCGGTCATCGCCCTGCGGGAAGGGCTGGAGCCGGTCATGCAGATGACCTGCCGCGACCGTAACCGGATCGCCATGCAGGCCGACCTCCTCGGCGCCGCAGCGCTCGGTCTCAAGAACTGCCTCTGCATCGCGGGTGACCACCAGAAATTCAGCGCGGCAGGAAAGCTGAAGGGACATCCCGGGGCAAAGAACGTGTACGATGTCGACACCTGCCAGCTCGTCGGCATCATGAAGAAGATGCGCGACGAGGGTCTCCAGCAGGGCGGCGACAAGCTTGAGGTCGCCCCGAAGTTCTTCATCGGCGCGTCCTGGACGCCCATGGGCGATCCGATGGATTTCAGACCGTACAATCTGAAGAAAAAGGTGGACGCAGGAGCTGACTTTATCCAGACCCAGGGCATCTACGACGTGGAGCTGTTCAAGATCGCAGATGGAAAAGGCGCGGAATCTTGGGCTGCATGAACGCACGGCGATCCTGGCAGGCATCATCGTGCCCAAGAGCGCGATGATGCTCAAGTATATGGACTCATCAGTTGCGGGTGTCACTGTGCCGAAGCCGCTTATCGACCGTATGAACAAGGCCAAGGAGGCTGCCGGGGACGACAAGAAGAAGGCGCGGGAGCTTCAGGAGCAGGAAGGCATCAAGATCACGGTCGAGCTTATCCAGCAGGTGCTCGAGATCCCGGGCGTCAAGGGCGTGCATGTTCAGGCGATCGAGTGGGAGACCGCGATGGAGCCGATCGTCAAGGCAGCGGGGCTCTATCCCCGGCCGACTTTCCCCGCTGACTAGAAAACAGACACGGGATATCTTCGATACAGGAAAGATTGAAGAGGCAGGGCAGGATTCCCTGCCTTTTTGTTTCCTGATTTCGAAACTATCGCTGAGCCTGCAAGATATTTTTTGAGAAAGATAAAAAAGGCCTTGACTTATAAGAATAAGGGCCATGAGATTATTATTCTTTATTATCAAGGAGTTGAATTGCCTAATTATTAGGCAGAACGCTGAGACCCTTGTCCAATCAGGAGATGTGAACGTTTCATGCTGACTTTTCAACAATGACTGTTAGTTTGTTGAAAACCCCGTTGCTCCTACCCCTCTTTTTTGATTATCGGGACGATTATCTTTCCGGGACGTAATATTTCCTCAAACTAAGAAACAATCCCTGGTAAAAATAGGAACTTCTTCCAATTATATTCCTTCCGGCGATCATTTATAGTTAAATCAAGAGAAAGAGATTTTCAGAAAGGAGGAGTAAAAAAATGGTTACCTATTATGAGGAGAACAAGAAAGGCAGTGGGATAGGCCTGTTGGTCTCAGGACCGATTCTCGGGCTGATGTATGTTATCGCTCTTCCGTTCATTGCGATAGCAACGGTCGTAACGCTGGTCGGCGGCAAGATGGTTGCGGGGATTGTAAACACAATAAGCAACCTGGTGTCTTTTGGGTGGAGACCGTCAGAGGCGTATCTGTCAGGCAAGAAGAAAGGGAAGAAGGGGAAGGACTAACTCCTCAGTCAACGGTGTTAACGAATATCAGGAAGGAGGAACAGATGCATACGTTGTTTGATTATATCACCCATATCAAGATAGTAGAGTACCTCGTATCAGTTTCGGCCATCGGGCTTTTTATGCTCTACTGGGAGTTCTTAAAGCCCAAACCATTCAAGACGCTCGTGGAGAACAGTAGGGCCGATATAACGCATCTTAAAGAGAGCGGAACCACGCTTAAAAATATTGGCAAGATAGTATCAGCCCCCTTTATCGGGCTTGCCTATATTGTGGCTCTTCCCGGAGTATTTGCCTACGCGATTGGTTCAGCAGTTGTAAACGGTGTGCTCTCGATGGCAGGGAAAGAGGCCTCATTCGGATGGAGACCTGCGGAATCCTACTTATCAGGGAAGAAGAAAGAAAAAAGGGAAGGAGTGGAAACAAAGACAGATGAGAAGCAGTAAAGTGTTCAGGGCGGCAGAAGAAGCCGCTGACATCATGGTCCATGGCTGAGACGCCGGATCAAGGGTCTCAGCCATGGATGCTCTGGACAGTTTGTCAGATAAAAATGAATTAAAACAGCTTGATCACTCAAATAGCAGTATTTTCCCGTAAGTCCGCGCTTCAAAAACCTTCAGAGATTGTATTACTTCCCATTGTACTAAACGCAATAATGATGTGAAGTTATAGTGGATGTTTTAACTGCCAATCAACGCCGAAAGATAAAATTGCCATAATATACGACTTCGCATATTACGGTAATGCGGATAAAATACGAAAGGTTCATTGATTTTATTCAATTATATTCTTTCTTCAATTGATTGTTTATGCTATATTTTGTCCATGATCGAAGTAAAAAGGAAGCTCGTATAGTAATATTTTGGCCCGAAGAAAATAAAGAAACATGAATATAAAAGAAACAATGAAAAAGCCATTATCGGCATCTGCTGACTGGATCGTATTCTCATTTGCTATTATCAATTTTTTGGCGATGACTCTTATTTCAGATCTCCAGATTCTTAACGCGATAATAGCAACGCCAATAGCTATATATGTAATTCACGCTCTGGTCAACAGGCAAACTAAAACATCACAACGCATTCGTCTTTTTACAACAATAACCTTAAGCCTATGGATTATCGGAATCAGTGTTTTAATCGAATGGCATAAATATAGGTAAACGGACAAAATAGAAACGGCCAACACATAAATCCACTGGGCAGCGAATAGCCGTCTTTTTGAATTCAGTTGTCGGTTGACGCTGCCAGTGATTTGAATCGTTGTACCATATATAAATTGAAAACCATATGAAAACTGTAATCAATTTACTCATTATTATAACTATCGTTGGTTTACCCTCATGTGACCGTCCGAAATCAATAACAGACGATACTGCGTCTCTTTGGTCTCGTTTCGAGAACGATGCTAATTATCTTTTCCCGGTGTATATCAATGGCAAATGCGGTTTTATTAAGAAAACAGGCCAGCTGATTATTGCACCAACTTATGCCGATTGTGGCCAGTTCTTCTTTGATCGTGCATATATTAAAATAAACGGCAAGATCGGCTTCATCAACAGTCGAGGTGAAACAGTTATTCAGCCACAATTTGAAGAAACTCATGGTGCTTTTTCGCAAGGCTTACTCGGAGTAAAAATAAATAATAAATATGGCTTCATTAACAAAGAAGGACTTATGACTTTACAGCCTCAATTTGATGAGGCACTTCCCTTTTCCGAAGGACTTGCTGCGGTAAAACTTAACGACCAGTGGGGGTTTATTGACAAAGAAGGCAGAATGGTAATTCAGCCAGTTTATAGTAATGCAAGCGTCTTTCGGGAGGGACTCTGTCAAGTACAAAGAGCAGATTCGTCACGATACGGATTTGTCGATAACGAAGGAAAGGTGGTTATAGATTTACAGCAGAACTCTTATCCGCGCTCAGATTTTATTGATGGATTAGCTTCAGTTGTTTTGGACTTTAATGGTTCTTCTGGAACACAGTTTATAGACAAAAAAGGCAAGATAGTTCTCAAAACTATCTATCATGCGTGGTTCTTTACTGATGGCCTAGCCGTCGCCAGCAATAATGAGAAAAAAGGGTATATCGACAAGACTGGCAAAGTCGCTATAGATTTTCAGTACGATGATGCGTGGCCATTCTCTGCAGAAGCTACCCCCGTAAGAATTGGCAAGAAATGGGGGTTTATAGACAAAACTGGCAAACTAATCATTAAACCTCAGTTCGATGCTGCCTTTAATTTTTATCAAGGTTTAGCTGAGGTTTCTATCGAAGATAAAAAAGGCTATATCGACAGAAAAGGAAAATATATATGGCAACCATCAAAATAATAATACAAGGTACAACACCTGCATCCAGCCGACCGCGAGTAAGCGTGGTTTGTTTTTCATTATGGCCTTTGTGGCGCGTCGGCTCATGCTCCTCGTTAAGCTGCCAAATTGAAACAAATGAATACGATTATGGTCAATAAATAATGTCATTTTGGGTATATAAAAAAGACAAAACCGGGAAAACGATCTTATGGCAAATCGACATCGAGCCAATGCTTCTCATGATAGTTATTGGATTGCTTGCCGCCATAATCGGACCGCGTCTTTTCCATGATCCATCGATAATACTAATGATTCCATTCGTACTGTTTGGCGCTGGTCTTGTTTGTTTGATAATCTCAAAAATGTCTCTATATAAAAAAGGCACTTGGTTTTCATTCGGACCCAAACTCATGACCAAAGGATACGCGACATTGTACAAAGCTGCATATGTCATGCTCGGCTTTGGTGTACTCATACTGCTCTTATTATTAAATGTACTACAAAGAGCTTAACAACCGCTTCGAGAGGGAGGGGATAATACGCGCGGTTTGGTTTTGGACTCATGCCTTACACCCCGCCCCTGTAAGACGAACCCCCCCCCGGTGCTATATGAATTCGAGGCCTGCCTCATAGGTGTTCTCGTGCAGTTTATTGACCCAGCGGACCGTCCCCCTTGGCCCCTGAGAAGTTGCCAGACTGCTTATAATATATATCTCCTGACCTGTATTGAGCGGATTATAGCTGTAAAGGCGCATTCCTGAGGGACTGATGTTTATGGTGTAACCCTTGAATATTCTGTTCGGGAAATCAGGGTCCAGAATATACTTGATCAGGTGAAAATAGGGTGCGCGGGGATTGGTTCTGCGTTCGGTTACATTGAATGCCATAGTTTTATCACGTTTTGGATAGTCTGAATTTAAACATCCCGGTAAATAACAGTAATTTGTCTTATGAGACTGAGTCAAGCAACGGCATTATTGGGGCCACCGGGATTCTGATCAGCACCGCTTACGGCTGATATGCTGATTTATCGCCGATGTCATAGTGGAGCGGCATGAAGACCTTTCTGAACATAAAGAAGACAAGCAGTGCATCGATAAAGATAAATCCGTATGCAGCGCTTTTGGGGTCCAATACCCCGACCGAATAAAAGAAAACATACGCAGGCATTATAAACGCGAGGATATATCCCTCGATGAGTCTGAAGCAGAACGCCTCTTTTGCCGCAACAAAGCCGAGACATAAGGCGAGGGGGAGAGCAGCATGGCCCCGTATGGAGGCACTCTGAAGAGCGGCATGACAGGGTTCCCGTGGCCGATAAAGAACAGAACAGCAAGGCAGATTACCGCAAGATAGTATATCTTTTTCAGGACCCTGTGAAACTTTCCGATATAAAGATGTATGAAGAAAACGCTCAGGCCAACGCTGAAATACAAAACGAGAAGCAGTATGTTCAGGCTGAGACCGGAAATAATGAAGGGAAAGACCTGACTGTCATCGTACTGAATGCTTTTGTAGACGATGAATGCGGAGAGACTGATTATGAGAGTGGAAAGAAATATGCCGGTCCGGTAAAGGACTACGGTCACCCGGTCTTCTTTTGTGAGAGGCTGGAAGGAGGTTGTATCGCCCATGAGAAAGTATACCATACGAATAAGCCTGATAGCTTGCCGGCCTGATAGCCGGATGGATATTTTTTTGTGTGATTTTTTTCCTAAAGCCCGTTATAATCAGCAGAGAAATCTGAAGCAAAGGAGAAGAGCATGGTGAAGACGACCATCCAGGATTTTTTGAAGAAGAAATCAGAGGGAAAAAAGATTACGATGTTGACCGCTTATGACTATCCTTTTGCGCAGATTGTCGACGAAGCCGGGATCGACGGGATAATCGTGGGCGATTCTCTGGGCATGGTTGTGCAGGGACTCGACAATACTCTCCCGGTGACCATGGACGAGATGATCTATCATACGAGCATGGTGAGCCGCGCAGTCAAAAACGCGCTTGTCATAGGCGATATGCCGTTCATGTCATACCAGACAGGCATCGAAGACGCGGTGAGAAACGCCGGCAGGTTTTTAAAGGAGGCTGGAGCTGCTGCCGTAAAACTGGAGGGAGGGGCGGAAGTTGTTGAACAGATCAGGGCGATGACCAGATCGGAAATACCGGTTATGGCCCATATCGGCCTTACTCCACAGGCGATCCACAGGATGGGCGGTTATAAAGTCCAGGGCAAGACAGCGGAGGCGGCAAAGAGACTGCTGGGGGAGGCGCACCGTGTTGAGGACGCCGGCGCCTTTGCTGTTTTGCTTGAGGGTATACCCATGAAGCTTGCAAAAAAGATCACCAGAGAGCTGTCTGTCCCTACGATAGGTATTGGAGCGGGTCCGTTTTGTGACGGACAGGTCCTCGTGCTCCATGATGTGATCGGATTGTTTGAGCGGTTTGTGCCGAAATTCGTGAAACGGTACGCGAACCTCAAAGGAGAAGCGCTCAGGGCGGTAAAGACATACCGCGAAGAAGTAGAGAAAGGGAAGTTTCCCTCGGAAGAACAGAGTTTTCAGTAAGCAAATTAATGATCGTATTTAGGAAGAAATTTGTTGTGTTGTTGATTCAGAAAGACCATATTGTTATAATCCACAAAAATAATCCGCTGCGACGGGCAGGGGGAGATACCGGACATCTGCTATGTTGTGCAATATAACAAAAAGCTTAAGTACGAAAATCCTCATTGTTTTATCGTTCAGTGTCGCCCTTGTTATGAGTGTGGCCATCTTCTTTACGTATTTCTTTGAAACAAAAGAAATGCTGAAAACCATAAAAAGATACAGCAGGGAGACAGACCTCATTGTCTATGCTGCCTTAAAACATGTCATGTCCATAGGGGACAGCTTTGCGGTCCAAAAACAACTGGTTGATATGAAAAATACCATGAAAGGGATCGATATCTATATCTGTAACAATGACCGGCTCATCAGCTTCGCTACGAGCAGGAAGGTCATCGGAACGTCAGTTGACAATCATCTTTCAAACACTGAGGCTATCGCTGCTCTGAAAAGAGACCTGCAGGTGGGAGAGTCCTCTGGTGAAGGATATTTGGAAAATTCCAGAGAGGGGAAATATCTTATCAGTATCTACCCTATCCTTAATCAGACTGAATGCTTCCGGTGCCACGGTTCTCAGAAAAAAGTGTTGGGAGCGATCGTCTCGAGAAAATCAATAGATCCCCATTACGCATCTATCGCCGGTATAAGGAATATATACACCCTGATCAGTGTTCTTGGGATATTTGCTTTTGTTTTTGTCGCGCACAGGCTGCTGGTCAAGCTGGTAAGCCGTCCCATCAAGGCGCTTTCCCATGAGATCAGACACCTCCCTGAACAGTTGGCCGAAGGCAGGTATATCCCCGGCGAGAACATCTGCCGTGAAGATGAGATCGGTGTTCTCCAGAAGTCTTTTCATGACATGGCGGTCGAGATATATGAGAAAAACCATACGATAGAAAAATCGAACAGTGATCTTGAGAGCGCGAATAAAGAGCTGGAAGCCTTTGCATATTCTGTTTCACATGACCTGAGGGCGCCGCTCAGGAACATAGACGGGTTTTCGAAGATACTGCTCGACGAATACCGCGAAAACCTTGATGACAGGGCAAAGCATTATCTTATGCGGGTGAGGAACGGCACGGAAAGGATGTCTCTCCTGATAGATGATATGCTGACCTTTTCGCGTATCGGCAGGACTGAACTTCAGTTCAGAAAAATAAACTGCGCTGAAATTATCAAACCGATCCTCGAATACTATTCGGCTGAGACAGAAGCAAGGAAGGTATCGGTCGTGCTGCAGGAGCTTCCCGATATAGTCTGCGATCCTGTGCTCATGCAGAGCCTGTTTGCCAATTTTATATCGAATGCGTTCAAGTACAGCCGGAAAACGGAACAGCCGGAAATCGTTATCGGATATGACAAAGACCGGAACGCGATATTCGTGAAGGACAACGGGGTCGGCTTTGAGATGAAATATCATGATAAGGTATTCCAGGTCTTTCAGCGTCTCCACCTCCCTGAGGAGTATGAAGGGACCGGGATCGGGCTCGCGATCGTCAGGCGGATAGCAGAGCGGCACAACAGCAGGGTCTGGGCTGAATCAGAACAGGGAAAAGGATCGCTATTTTATATGGATATACCGACGGGAAAGGAGGTTTGATCGTATGAATAAAGGAATAAATATACTGCTTGTTGAAGACAATCCTGATGATGTTGAGCTGACATTGCATGCCCTCAAAAAGAACAATATCGTCAATCCTGTGAAGATAGTCAGAGACGGACAGCAGGCCCTCGATTATCTCTTTTATAAGGGGGAGTATGAGTCTTCAGGTCATAATCTGCCCAATGTGATACTGCTGGACCTGAAACTGCCTAAAGTCGACGGGATCGAGGTGCTGCAGAGGGTGAAGAGCGATCGGATAACGAAGCTTATCCCGGTTGTTGTATTGACCTCATCCAAGGAAGAAAGTGATCTGCTGAAGAGCTATGATCTCGGGGTGAACAGCTATATCAGAAAACCGGTTGATTTTGACCAGTTTGTGGAAACGGTCCGGCAGATAGGCTTTTACTGGATGCTGATTAACGAGCAGCCCCAGATAGGGAGCAGATGAGCGAAGAGGTAAAAACCCTCAGGGTCTTCTTCCTGGAGGATAACCTTGATGATATCGAACTGGAACTCTATGAACTGAAGAGGGGCGGTTACCACGTAGAATACGAAGCAGCCAGAAACAAGAAAGAATTTCTGGAGAAACTCCCGTTACTGAATGCAGATATCATGCTCGCCGATTATTCGCTTCCTGATATTACCGGCTTCGAGGCGATTAAAATTATCGCCGCGCAGAACATTGATGTCCCGGTTATCCTGATTACCGGGGAGGGGAAACGAGCAGGTGGCTGTTGACAGCCTGAGACTCGGGGCAGTTGACTATATTATAAAAAAGAACATATCCGGTCTTTCCGCGAGAGTCGGAAGGGTCCTCGAGATATGGGCTGACCGGAAGGCGAGAAGACGCGCAGAGGCCGAAGAGATCAGGCTTCAGCAGCTTCTCTTTGAAACGCAGAAGATGGAGGCGATCGGGAAGCTCTCGAGCGGCATCGCGCATGATTTCAATAATATCCTGACCGGCATTATGGGGTTTTCCGAGATCTGCCTCGATGAAGTTGAAGAAGGGTCAGAGGTGTATGGCAGGTTGCAGACCATCAGTACCCTTTCACAAAAAGGCGCTGACCTGGTTCGGCAGCTTCTCCTTTTCAGCAGGAAGATGTCCGCGGAAATGAAAGAGATGGATTTCAATTCCTTCCTCTTGGAAACGATCCAATTTCTCAAGCGTATTGTCGGCGAGACGATCGAGATACGGTTTGATCTCTGCGAAGACCCGCTGAAAGTACGGTGCGACACAGGGCAGTGTACCCAGGTCATTATGAATCTGATTCTGAACGCCAGGGACGCCATGCATGGCACGGGAGTGATCACGATAAAGACCGAAACGTGTTTATTCCCGGAGAACACCGGTTCCCCCGCTCAGGTGCTTTCACAAAAACAGTTTGCATGCCTGAGTGTCACTGACACGGGTGAGGGGATTGACAGGTCGGATATTCAGAGGATATTCGATCCCTTTTTTACGACAAAAGAACCGGGAAAGGGCACAGGCCTCGGCTTGTCCATCGCGTTTTCAGTAGTAAAAAAGCACGGAGGAGAGATCAGGGTCTTCAGCGAGAAGGGGCATGGCACAACGTTCAGGGTCTATCTCCCCCTGGCGTCGGACCAGAAAGGCGAAGCCCAGGAGCAGAGCTGCAGGAGCATACCTGAAAATATACAGAATGATATCAGGGGGACTGAGACGGTCCTGATAGCAGAGGATGAAGCGATGGTCCGGGACCTTATAGCGTCATTTTTAATTTCAGCCGGTTATACGGTCATCACCGCGGAAGACGGAGAAGAAGCCCTCCGCCAGTACAAGACTTCACAGAAGAAGATCGATATTGTTGTTTCAGATATGCTTATGCCCCGCAAGGGCGGGATTGAGCTTTTTACGGACCTCCTGAAGATCAATCCCCAGGTAAAATTTATCCTTGCTACCGGATACGGCCTGCCGGACCAGGACAAAATAATAGCGCAGAAGATGAGCGCCATTCAGCAGAAACCGTATACCTCGAATACGGTCGCGAAACTTATCAGAAGCATCTGTGACGGATAGGAGTTTTGTTACGCCTTTTCCTGGGAAACAGTGACCGGCTCTGCTTTTAGCTTGAGGATACGACGCCCCTTCATCGCGACAATCGTAAATTTCATTGTTTCAGTATGGTAAACGTCTCCGACCGCAGGCAGTCTCTGGAGATTTGAAATAAGAAACCCGCCGATCGTATCGTATTCGTTTGATTCCGGGATCTCAAAACCATAATCCTCATTAAGGTCGCGTATCGCGAGAGAGGCATCGATCAGCGTCGTTCCGTTCTGAAGGACCTGTACAGGGCTTTCCGTATCAAATTCATCACGTATTTCCCCCACAATTTCTTCGATCAGGTCCTCTATCGTGACGAGCCCTGTGACAGCTCCGTGTTCATCAATGACGATCGCCATATGCTGCCTTTTTTTCTGCATTTCGCGCATGAGGGCGCTTATTTTCATTGTCTCCGGGACAAAGAGCGCATTATGCAGGAGCCTGGTGAGGGATATCTCCCGTTTATATGCCATTTCATTGAAAACATCCTTGTTGTAGAGGATGCCCTTGATGTCGGATATGTCCCGGTCATAAACAGGATACCGCGAAAAATTCTCCGATGAGATTGTCTTGATGATGCTGTCGGCCGACTCGTTGATATTGAACGCGACCATGGCGGTGACCGGAACCATGACGCCTTTTACCGATATGTCGGTAAAACGGAAAACACTGTGGATCAGTTCATGCTCGGTCGCTTCGAATATCCCTCTGTCTGTGCCTTCCTCGATAAGGAGTTTGATCTCTTCCTCGCTGATGAACGAGCGTTCGGAAAAAGCCTTTGCCCCAAACGGCTTCAGGACGAGGTTTGTGCTGGCGGTCAGTATCGTGACGAAAACCGATGAAATTTTTGCGATAAGCGTTATGGGACCGGCGACAAAAAGGCCGACTCTTTCCGGGTTTCGCAAGGCAATGGACTTGGGAACGAGTTCACCGAGAATAAGGCTGAAATAGGAGATGAGGATGACGACGATCCCTATCGAAATAGCCGCTGCGCCCTTTGCGATGAACGGGACAGGAACTGCCGCGAGCAGCGGTTCCAGAGCAGTAACGGCAAGCGCGCCTCCGATGGCTGATGAAATGGCGCCCATTACGGTCACCCCGATCTGGACTGTGGCGAGAAGCCTGTCAGGCTCGGACTGGAGTTTCAGCAGTTTTTCAGCGCGGTAACTGCCTTTTTCAGCGAGATTTTTAAGGAACGATTTTCGTGACGTGACGACAGCGATCTCAGATGCTGAAAAAAATCCGTTCAGAAGCAGGAAAATCAGGATAAATAGTATATCGAGTATCATTCGTTAACTGTGAGTATTATACACGAATCAGTCCTTTAACAATACTAATTCTTGTGTATCCGTGAGCATAGAGATATGAGTCTTCATCTTTCTTATAAATTATATCCTATACCGCCAAAAAGTGAAATTGACTAAATTCGGCAAAGATTCATATTATATTTCTGAAGATTCAGGAACCGTTGTAGTGTCCCGTTGCAGACCAGGGAGAGAGAGGAGATTTCGATGTCTGAAGCCAGACTTAAAGTGCTCTTATTACGTTATACGCCTGACCCGGAGGAGACTGTCGCAATGGCTGCAAAGCTCTGCTACAGCCCGGCCGACATCGCTTCACTGAAAAAGAAGATCGAGACAAAGGACCAAAAGGTCTTTGTCGAAAGGTTAATGAAAATGGGGCATATGAGCCCTATCGAACATGCGTCGTTTACCTTTGCCATAGAGGGCATATCCCGGGCATGTTCTCATCAGCTCGTCAGACACCGGCTTGCTTCCTATTCCCAGCAGTCACAGCGGTATGTGAACGAAGAGGCGGGGTTCGATTATGTGGTCCCGGAGACGATAAAGCAGGACCGGGAGCTGAAGAAATATTTCGAGGACTTTATGGCCGAGGCACAAAAGGCCTACAATCATATGGTGCGGAAACTGCATGAAAAGGGAGTGAAGGGGGAGGCGGCTAACCAGGACGCGAGGTTCGTTCTTCCAAATGCGGCCGAGACGAAGATCATCGTTACGATGAACGCCCGGGAGCTCCTCCACTTCTTCAGTCAGAGGTGCTGCAACCGGGCCCAGTGGGAGATCCGGGCGATGGCCGGGGAGATGTACAAACTGGTGAAGAAAATTTCTCCGGTCATATTCGCGAAAGCAGGACCGCGATGTCTGTACGCGCCGTGTCCTGAGGGGGAATATACCTGCGGGAAGATAAAAGAGGTCAGGAAAAAGTACGGCGTCAAGACAGCCTGACAGCAATTCATTCCGGGTCATGCCCGGAAAAGGGTAAGAACGAAAGAGGTATGGAAATGGCATATGTTATCGCATTGGCAGGGAAGGGCGGTACCGGGAAAACCAGCATCGCAGGCCTTACGGTAAGGTATCTTATGGAAAAGAAGAAAAAGCCCGTGCTTGCCGTGGACGCGGACAGCAACGCATGTCTGCATGAGGCTTTGGGGGTTGCGGTACACGCGACGATCGGTCACCTCAGGGAAGAGTCTCTCGAAAAGATACGGAGCGGTTCTGAAAGGCCGGGCGGCATGTCTATGGAACAGCTCTTTGATTATCAGGTGCAGCAGTCGGTCATCGAGGCAAAGGGGTTTGATCTCATGGTCATGGGAAGGCCCGAGGGGCCCGGGTGTTACTGCGCGGCCAATAATATCATCAGAAAATATACGGACAAGCTCTCCGAGACCTATTCTTATGTTGTGATAGACAATGAGGCCGGCATGGAGCATCTCAGCAGAAGGACTACGCACAAGGTTGATCTCCTTTTAATCGTGAGTGACCCCACGGTAAGGGGGATACGGACTGCGGAGAGGATAGCCGGACTGGTAAAGGAGCTGAATCTCGACATCGGCAGATACGCCCTGGTGATCAACCGCGTTTCAGGCGGGGAGGGCGCGGAACTCAAAAGGCTCGCAGAGGAATCAGGGCTTGAGGTCGCCGGACTTGTACCTCAGGACAGGATGGTGTTTGAAAACGATCTGGAGGGAAAGGCCATTATAGAACTGCCGGAGGACTCCCCTGCTGTCAGGGCTGTATATCGCCGTACTCGACGGGTTTGCGATCGGATAGCAGGTCTTGTTCAGACCCGTATCTTTCTTAAGAAATCCGCGTTCTCTTCAGGGATCGAAGTATTGATGTACATGCCTGACCCGAGTTCAAAACCCGCTGTCTGGGTAAGACGGGGCACGATGCTCATATACCAGTGGAAATACTCTGATTTGCATTCCTTCGGATTTTCCGAACGGATGATGTAATTAAAGTCAGGGTCTTCGAGCCCTGCATAAAATTTCTGGAGTATTGTTTTCAGGTGAAAGGCAAGGTCCATTACCTCTTCTTCGTCTATGCTGCTGAATGTGGCGCAGTGGCGTTTCGGGAATATCCAGGTGTGAAACGGGGAAAGGGCCGCGAACGGCACAAGGGTCACAAAGTGCTCCGTATCCAGGACAACCCTTCTCCCGTCAGAGATTTCGTCATCGACTAGCGTGCACATGAGACACCCCCCGGTATTGTCGAAATACCGCATGCCTTCCTCGATCCTGTGCCGTACCTGCAGGGGGGTTACCGGTGTTCCAATGATCTGTGAATGAGGATGGAGAAGCGATGTCCCCGCACTCTCTCCATAGTTTTTGAAGATGATGACATGCTCTATCCCGGGGTCCTCATATATCCTGATAAACCGTTCCCGGTACGTGCTGATTATGTTGGCGATATCGTCTACAGGCATGTTAGCGATAAACATGTTATGGACAGGGGATTCTATGATCACTTCGTGTCTTCCGAACCCGGTAATCAGGTGTCTTCCGCCCTCATTTTTTCTCTCCCTGCTGATAGTGGAAGAGAGCGCGGCAAATTTATTTGGAGTTACCCGTACCTTCCAGTCGCCGTTGCCCGGGATTCGCATGATTTCATCAGGTGTTCTCTGTTCGTTGCCAGGGCAGAAAGGACAGGAATCGAGATACGTTGGAAGGTGCCTTTTGTTTTTGAGCTTCCTGAATTCTTCGGGTCTTTTTGCGCGCTCGGTCGCTATGATGACCCATTCCCGTGTTATGAGGTTCAATCTCAGTTCAGACATCCTGTTATCAGGATATCATAAAAAGAGCGGGAAGCAAGGGCTATGTTCTGTATTCCGCGTTGATGCGGATATATTCTTCCGTGAGGTCACAGGTGAGCACCTGTGACGATGAACTGCCGCCATGGATATCTACCGTTATCTTTATGTTCTTCCCTTTTAAGGCCTCTGTCGCTTCCCTGTCCTTATGGTTTGCCAGCCCCCCCTTTACCACTTTGATATTGTTGAAGAAGATGTCGGTAAGCTCTTCCCTGAAGGCGATGCCGGAATATCCGAGGGCAGCCATGATCCTCCCCCAGTTGGCGTCATTCCCATATATGGCTGTCTTGACGAGGCTTGAGTTGGCGATCGCAAGAGCGGCCTTTGTTGCATCCGCCTCAGTCCGCGCGCCTTTTACCTGCACTTCGATGAACTTTGTCGCCCCCTCGCCATCCTGTACGACGAGCCGGGCGAGTTCATAGGTGATCCCGTCCAGGGCCTTCTGAAAAAGCTGAAAGAATTCTGATTTTCCGGTGAGAGGTTTGTTCCCGAGCATCCCGTTTGACATGATCAGAACAGTATCGTTTGTCGACATATCACCGTCTATGGTAATGCGGTTAAAAGACTTGCCGACAGCAGTCCTCAGGCAGGTGTTTAATGCCTTCTGCTCAACGGCGATGTCAGTGAGAATGAAACAGAGCATGGTTGCCATGTTTGGCGCTATCATGCCCGCGCCTTTGCATATCCCGGAAAGCGTCCCTGTCGCATTGCCGATCCTGACCTTTTTCGTCACTGTCTTTGGGAAAGGTATCGGTCGTCATGATCGCTTTTGCAACGTCTTCAAAAGAGGACCTGCCGATATTCTCCGTTAAGCCGGGAAGGGCAGGGATGATCCTCTCTGTCGGCATCGGCGTCCCGATAACACCGGTAGAACAGGGATAGATCAGGGATGGTTTTGTCTTCAATTGGCGTGCGATATGGGAGATGATCGAATCGGCATCCTTTGTCCCCTGGGTTCCGGTGCAGGCGTTTGCATTGCCGCTGTTGACGACTATGACGCGGCCTCTGCCCGAGCGGATCTTTTTCATACAGATCTTTACCGGAGCGGCCTTTACGGAATTTGTGGTAAAGACTCCTGCGATATTCGCCTCGACCTCTGAGACGATCAGCGCGATGTCCTTTCGTCCCGGCTTTTTGATGGCTGCCTCGGCAGTCGAAAAGAGAAAGCCTTCCGGCGTCTTACGGTTCATTATCTTTGGCATGGTATAAGATAATGCTATCAGAAAAATATTGCAACAGATTCATTGGGATCGTGAGTTTTGATCTGTTGCCCGTTGGAATCTCTGTTCTCAGGATGCACCGGCATTCAGGTTCTGGTGTTTAGCGAACTCGTAAAACTAGACAGGTAACGTCAGCAGTTCAGCCCTCAGCGAATTCTTTGCTATGCGGAGCAGGGCAACAGATACCGGCAGCGAAAAACGTCTTGGTCCGGTGCTTCAGGGATTGAGGCAAAGCACGCTGTTTTTGTCTTCTATCGCGGGCCGGTGGGTATGGCCGTGTATGACAGCGCTGAAGCCGGATGCAGCGGGATTGAGGTCGAGCCTTCCTGCATAGCATCCTTCGCATTTACCACAAGGTTCATCAATACCTGTTCAATCTGGCCGCTGGGAGACCTCATAGCAGTGTTTGCCTATAATACAGGCAGATCCATCTTGACCATGTTACAGAATGCCCAGTTAGCTGTGACTATCCTGTATTCCGGATCTATAACAACGAACCCTTCATCCACACTGTGGAGAATATTTTCGACAAATTTCTCTGCCTGTATGACGTCGGTAATGTCACGGGCAACACCCATGATCCCGATGATTTCATTATCATTGGCGACTTTGGGTGTTACCAAGAATTCTACTGTTTTGATAAGTTTAGGTAAAAAAATTTAATTAAGGACTGTATAATATAATATCCATACATTCTCCGGCTGATGAGGCAACATGCATGAACCAGACCCCCGGGAGCTTATGGGAGCAGGGGAACGGCAGTTGCAGGACAAAAGCCATATCCCGGGATTGTTGGTATTTTCAAGGCCGGAGCAGAAGGTCACAGCAGAAGGAAAAGCACAATGGATATTCATTTTATTATAGACATTTTTACCAGCCTTGTGGTTTTATGCGGCTCCCTTTTCATGCTTGCCGCGATTCTCGTGGGGCAGAAGATGAAGAGCTACATTCCGGAGGCACTCCTTGGACAATGGCGCCCCATAACAATGCTCATGCAGTTCTTCTTTGTCGGGTACCTCCTGTTGATTATCATTCTCGTCAGCAGGATCAACTTTCAGACCGAGCTGGTTGTCGGCCCTGTGTTCTTCGGCGGAGCGGTCTTTGTCTTTATTGTAACCAAACTTACGAAGAAGACGATAAGACAAATCAGCCAGGCAGAGGAAAATCTCCAGCTGCTCAACGAGTCGCTTGAGTTGCGCATTGTTGAGCGGACCCGGAACCTCGAACAGTCGCAAAAATTTCTCAAAGCCGTGCTCGACAACCTCAATGACGAGGTTCTGATTATTGATGTGGACACGCATATTATTGTGGGGGCCAATGCCGCGTTTCTGGCGTCCTGCAAGATGCGTGAAGACGCGGTCCTCGGAAAAAAGTGCCACGAGGTCACGCATCATCGACCGGAGCCATGTACACCACCGCATGACATCTGTCCGCTCCTTGAAACTATCGAAACCGGCAAACACGCGATAGCCGAACACATTCATTTTAACGCGCTCGGGAACAAACAGTACATTGAAGTGTCGTCATCGCCCATCCAGGACACGGACGGACGTATAATCCGGATCATTCACATATCAAAGGACATTACCGAGCGGAAACTGGCGGAGCAGAGGATCGAGCATCTCGCCCTCTATGACTCGCTCACGGGGCTTCCCAACCGCATGCTGTTTTTTGACCGTCTTAATCAGGCCCTGGCGCTCGCGAAGCGAAACCAGCATATCTGTGCGCTCCTCTATATGGATTTGGATGCCTTCAAGGCCGTCAACGATAACCTCGGTCATGAGGCAGGCGACCAACTGCTCCAGGAGGTGTCGCAAAGGATAACATCTATCCTGCGGAAATCGGACACGATCGCGCGCATGGGCGGCGATGAATTTATCGGCATCTGCTGCATGATCACAGCTCCCGAGGATGCGGGGGTCATAGCACGCAAGATCATCGCGACCATCTCTGAGCAGTTCGACCTGAAAAGGGGCCGCTGCTCGGTCAGTATGAGCATCGGCATCAGCATCTATCCCATGGACGGCGACGATGCGGAGACACTTTTGAACAAGGCCGACGAGGCCATGTACCGGATCAAGAAGAACGGTAAAGGCGGCTACCTGTTTTACAGTGATACTTCTTGGTGAACTTCATGTGTCGGATAAGCTATACCGCTAAAATGATGATTTCAGGCTTTAGCGAATTATTTTTTATATGGAGCAGGGCAACAGATACCGGCAGTGAAAAACGTCTTGGTCCGGCGCTTCCGGGATTGAGGAAAAGCACGCTGTTTTTGTCTTCTATCGCGGGCCGGTGGGTATGGCCGTGTATGACAGCGCTGAAGCCGGATGCAGCAGGATTGAGGTCGAGCCTTCCGGCATCGTGAAGAATATACAGGGAAAGCCCGCCGACCTCTACCACTTCAGTCAAAGGAAGCGCTATAGGCCCATTTATCCGTATCCGTGTTGCCGCGGACAGCGACGACCGGGGCGATGTTTTTCAGCGATTCGATTACCGCAGGACTGCCGATGTCCCCTGCATGAATGATCAGGGACACCCCTGAAAGCGCCCTGATTGCCTCGGGACGAAGAAGCCCATGGGTGTCTGAGATGACACCCAATAGATGATCATCCTTCCGCGGTTTTAATTCTTTTCGTGTGTCTAACAGTGGCATTTTTGAGCGGTCCGTAATAAAGGTCTTCAGAAGGCGGGATATCCTAAGGAAAGAGCGCGAGGGATTCAAGCCCTGTTGTTTCAGCGAACCCCATCATGATATTCATGTTATGCACTGCCTGTCCTGAAGCTCCCTTGACAAGATTGTCAATGGCAGAGACGATGATCAGGGTATTCGTACGCGGGACGACCTTCAGCCCGATATGACAGAAATTTGTCCCCCTGACGTTTTTAATGTTCGGGAATGTTCCTTCATCGAGAACGCAGACAAACGGCTCATTCTTATACATCTTTTTGTAGATGTTCAGGACAGATGCCGTATCCGTCTTTTCAGACAGTCTTCCATACGCGGTCGTGAGGATGCCCCTGTCAACAGGCAGCAGATGAGGGGTGAAATTCACCCTGATCTTCCTTTGCCGCGGCGCTGGAGAGTTCCTGTTCGATCTCGGGAGTATGTCGGTGCGTCCCGATCCCGTATGCTTTAAAACCTTCATTGACCTCGCAGAATGAGACCGCCAGATCCGCCTTTCTTCCGGCGCCGGTCGTGCCTGACTTGGAATCAATGATGATAGCAGATGGATCAATGAGCTTGTTTTTCACCGCAGGCAACAGCCCGAGTATCGCGCTGGTCGGATAACAACCGGGATTTGCGATCAGCTTTGCCTTTCTGATCTTTGCCCGGTATATTTCCGGGAGCCCGAAAACAGCTTTTTTCAGGGTGGCAGGATATGCATGCGGCAATCCGTACCATTCCTGATATACGGCCGGATCTGTAAGGCGGTAATCAGCCGACAGGTCGATGACCTGTTTTTTATTCTGAAAGAAAGAAGTCCACCGCCTCCTGGGAGGCCCCGTGCGGAAGTGCGAGGAAGAAAAGGTCGGCCTTATTCAGAAGCTCTGTTTTGTTCAGCGGCTTATAGGTCAGGGTGCGGTATTTCTGTAGGTGCGGAAAGAGATCGGAGACTTTTTTCCCTGCTGATTTTTCAGAGGTCACAGCGGTGATTTTTACCCGGGGATGACCTGAGAGAATACGCAGCAGCTCAATGCCCGTATACCCGCTGCCGCCGCATATCGCTACCCTGAGCTTTTCATTATTTCTTTGTCATACTCATATCACCTGTTTAAGCAAAAGAAAAGGCCCGTTTTAAGAACGGGCCCTTTACCTATTATACAGAGCTTCCGCTCCAAGGTCTGAAATTATCTCTTTGAGAACTGGAAGCGTTTTCTTGCGCCTTTGAGTCCGTATTTCTTTCTCTCCGTCTCTCTCGGGTCTCTGGTAAGGAACCCTTCTTTTTTGAGTTTGCCTCTCAGGTCGGCATCCATCTTGACCAAGGCCCGTGAGATGCCGAGCCTGACTGCCCCGGCCTGTCCGGTCAGTCCTCCGCCGTCTACTTTTACCGATATATCATGTTTGCCTGTTGCTCCGATCAGTTCGATCGGCTGCCTGATTATCATGCGCAGCGTTTCTCTCGGAAAATAGGTATCAACAGGTTTGCTGTTGACGATGATCTTTCCGCTCCCTGCAGCCACATTTACTCTGGCAACTGAAGATTTTCTCCTGCCTATAGCGTTATATTTAATATCAGCCATTGGAACTCCTTATTGTAAAATTTCAGGGGTCTGGGCCTGATGCGGATGTTCAGCCCCCCTGTATACTTTTAATTTCTTGATCATCGCCCTGCCGAGTTTGTTTTTCGGCATCATGCCCCATACAGCCTTTTCAATGATCGTCTCGGGTTTTTTCTCGAGAAGCTCTTTTGCTGTCTGGGCCTTTATGCCGCCGATATAGCCGGAATGGTGGTAATACACTTTATCGTTCACTTTATTGCCGGTGAGTTTGACCTTGTCGGCATTGATAACAATTATGAAATCACCGGTGTCCGCGTTCGGGGTGAATACAGGTTTGTTCTTGCCTCTGAGATAGACAGCCACTTTTGTGGCGAGTTTCCCGAGGACCACATCCTTGGCATCGACGACATACCATTTGCGGTCGATATCACTTTTTTTGGCAAACTGGGTCTTCATCCTTTGCTTTTAACCTTCCTTACATTAAATTTGGAATTAAATAGGATATATAAATTCAGGAGTAATTGTCAATATTTCAGCGAAGATTTTTACCCTGCCGGAATACGGGTCCGTCTCTGCGGCGAACTTGTCGTGCCTAATAATTCCGGCGGTGTTTCACGCCTCTTGAAATTGCCGACAGGGGCTATTGGATTTTCGAAAAATCCGCGAGCACGGAGACCGTTTCCCATATGTCCTTCAAAAGGGCCAGTCTGTTTGTCCTGATTTCTTCGCGCTTGTCCATCACCATTACCTTGTCAAAAAAAGTGTTGACAGGGGGCGTGAGTTGAGAGAAGACACGCATCGCTTCGGTGAACTGTTCGCCGTCAAGGAGAGTCACGCCGTGGTCCTTCAGTGCCGCAAACGAGGTGTAAAGGTCCTTTTCTTCTTCCTGGTTAAACAGACCCGCGTCTACAGGAGGGAGAGGTGTTTTTGGCGTTATATTGTTCACTCTCTTTACTGCCAGCAGAAAGTCCTGGAAGTGCTCTTCTTTCCTGACTTCCTGTAAGGCGTCCAGCCGCAGGGTGATCAGTTTTAGTGGCTGGACGGATGAAAGTGAAATTACTGATTTAATAAGGTCCTGCTCATATCCTGAGGAGGAAAGAATAAATTCAGTCCTCTGTTCCATGAAACTGAGGATGCTGTCGAGTGTTTTTTCAACGGCAGTCAGATCACGGAGATGTGTGAGCGCATGGACGAATATTTCCCTGAGGGTGAGGTCATAGCCCTTTTCAAGGATTATCGAGATAATGCCCATGGCCTGTCTTCGTAATGCGAAAGGGTCTTCGGAGCCGGTCGGGATCAGTCCGATCGAGAAAAAAGCAGAGATGTTGTCGATCCTGTCTGCCAGGCTCACGATCGCCCCGGTATCGGTCTGCGGGACCCTGTCCCCGTAATTTTTCGGCAGATACTGCTCCTCGATCGCTGCGGCCACTTCACTGTCTTCATTGTCATGGATCGCGTAATATTTCCCCATGATGCCCTGCAGTTCCGGGAACTCTCTGACGACACCGGTGATCAGGTCGGTTTTTGATAACCGGGTTGCCCGCAAGACGTTTGTCCTTCAAGGAAGGCGCCATCTTTTCCGAAAGAAAGGCTGCTATGGCGCTGACGCGCCCGACTTTTTCATAGAGACTGCCGAGCTGATCATGGAAGGTCACCTCCTTCAGGCTTTCGACCTTTTCAGCAAGGGGCTTCGAGGTGTCTTCATGAAAATAGAACTTTGCGTCATCAAACCGGGCCTTTATGACACGCTCCGCGCCTATTCTCACGGTCTCCGCGTTTTCGGCTTTGGTATTGCTGATGACAACAAAATGATTCAGGAGATTGTTAGTTACTGTCCTGTACCCCGAAATATTTCTGATGGTCCTTCATGACCGTAATCAGGAGTTCTTTCGGAAGGTTGAGATATTCCGCCTCGAAGCTGCAGAGGACCGGGACAGGGTATTCCACGATAAAGATGACTGTCTCCAGCAATTCTTCGTCTATAATTGGCTGTATTCCGGGATCGTTAAAAAGGGCGGCGATATTCTTGAGTATGATGTTTTTCCGTTTTTCCTGATCAAGGATGACAAAGTTGTTTTCAAGCAGGTTCATATATGAGGCGATCTCCTTAACCTGAAATGCTGCAGGAGAAAGGAAGCGGTGCCCCTGTGTCATATTGCTGCTCTTGATGCCGTCGAGTTCGAAAGGCACGGTCTCAGGGCCGAAAAGGGCGAGTATCCAGCTTATCGGCCGCGCAAAGTGCAGGCTGCCGTCTCCCCACCGCATTGTTTTGGGGAAATGCAGGGAGAGTATGATCTTTTTTGCCAGCTCAGGGAGCACGGTTTTTGTCTCAAGGCCTTTTTCCTCGATGACCGCGGCGATATATTCTGCCTTGCCCTTCATCTTGATTTTCAGGTCCGATACGCTGATGCCGACTGAATGAGCAAATCCGATCGCCGCCTTTGTGGGATTGCCCTGCTCGTCGAAGGCGACTTTTTTTGAAGGTCCGAATACTTCCCTGTACAATGTCTTTCTGCAGCGGCTCTACGCCGTCGATGAGGAGAGTAATCCTTCTCGGCGTCGCATAGGTCCTGATGTTCCGGTATCCGATCCGGTATTCGTCAAAGGTCTTTGCCGCAATATCTTTCAGGTTTGCGATGGCCGGCGGTAAAAATCTCGCGGGTATCTCTTCTGTCCCGATCTCGAGCAGAAACGCCTGCTCCTGGCTGTTCCTGTTTCTGCTGGTCTGCGGTGCTGCTGCGTTGTTCACTTGTTGTTCCTCAGGAGCGGAAAACCGAGTTCTTCCCGCTGTCGGCAGATAGGCCTCTGCAGTCAGTTTTGCGAGGTTCCTTACCCGCGCTATATATTTTGTCCTTTCCGTCACTGAAATCGCCCCGCGCGCGTCAAGGAGGTTAAACAGATGAGAACATTTCAGGCAGAATTCATAGGAAGGGACTACGAGCCCGGCTGTGTTCATCCTGAGGGACTCTTTTTCGCAGTCATCGAAATGCCGCGCGAGCATCTCGGCATTGGAATGGTCGAAATTATATTTTGAACCCTCGATCTCGGTCATGTGGTGGATGTCCCCGTATTTCAGGTCCTTGTTCCATTTCAGCTCATATACATTGTCGACGCCCTGCAGATACATTGCTATGCGTTCAAGGCCGTAGGTAATCTCCAGGGTCACTGGTTTGAGGTCGATTCCGCCCACCTGCTGGAAATAGGTGAACTGCGTCACCTCCATACCGTCAAGCCAGACCTCCCAGCCGAGACCCCAGGCCCCGAGGGTGGGGGATTCCCAGTCGTCTTCCACGAACCTGATATCGTGTTTTGTCGGGTCTACGCCGAGAGCTGAAAGGCTTTCGAGGTAAAGCCCCTGGCTGTCATCCGGTGAGGGTTTTATGATCACCTGATACTGATAATAGTGCTGCAGCCGGTTCGGATTTTCTCCGTATCTTCCGTCAGTCGGTCTTCGGGACGGCTCTACATAGGCGGTTTTCCACGGTTCGGGCCCGAGGACCCGCAGAAATGTCGCGGGATGAAATGTGCCTGCGCCGACCTCTGTATCATAAGGCTGAAGCAGGACGCAGCCTTTTTTTGCCCAGAAATTCTGTAACGATAAAATCAGGTCCTGAAAATACAATAACAAACCTCCAGAGTGTGAGAAAAAATCATAAATAAAGCGTCCGGCTTTTGTCAATCCGCATCTCTGCCACAGCCGCGCTCCAGGAGAATTAACTATAAAGAGTAAAACTGTATTTCGTGGTAAGTGCTTCATACTCTTAGCTTCGTTTTAAATAGCAGACATTACCTCGTCAGAAACGCTTTG
>CAVVAQ010000013.1:0-170870 GCA_963746295.1 uncultured Nitrospira sp.
CTCTTCCGATGGCAGGCCGATACTCGGTCTTGATGCAAAAGAGCTGTTACGGATTGTTATTGAAGAGTCGCCTGAAGCGATGCTGATACCGGCGCATGTCTGGACCCCCCATTTTTCCGTTTTTGGCGTTGCTTCCGGGTTTGACTCGCTCGAAGAGTGTTTTGAAGAACTGACTCCCCATATTCATGCCCTGGAGACAGGGTTGTCTTCAGACCCTTCAATGAACTGGAGGCTTTCCTGTCTGGATGCCCTGACCCTGATTTCGAATTCCGACGCCCATTCTCCAAGAAAACTCGGGCGGGAGGCTAATATTTTCGAAGCGGAGATTTCCTACGGATCAATGGCATCGGCGCTGAAAACGAGAAACGGCTTTGCGGGTACGATAGAGTTTTATCCGGAAGAGGGAAAATATCATGCTGACGGGCACAGGAACTGTCGTGTCTGTCTGAGCCCGGCAGAGACGGTGCAGCATAATTATCTCTGTCCGGTATGCGGGAAAAAAGTAACGATCGGTGTTTTGCACCGGGTAGAGAAGCTTGCTGACAGGCGGGAAGGGTTCAGTCTTGAAGGCGCGCCGTCGTACCGGTCGATCATACCCCTGGAAGAGATCATCGCGGAATGCGGGAAGGTTGGTGTGAACAGCAAGGCAGTGTCGAAGGTCTATTCGCAATTGCTTGCAGATCACGGGAATGAGTTCAGGATACTCCTGGAAGTTCCGGTTGAGGATATAGAGGGTTCGGGGTTTCCTCAGATCGCAGAGGCGATTTCGAGGATGCGTGCGAATAGGGTATCTATCGCACCGGGTTATGACGGGGAATTCGGTAAAGTAAAAATATTTGAAGAAGTAAAGAGAGAAGTGGCAAAGGGACAGGAAGCCCTTTTTCTAAGATGAAAAAAGCAAAATATACGTTCAGAAATAACAGGAGATATATGGCAGCGGTAATCAAGAAAAGATCGAAGAAGGCCGGTCTCCCCCCCGGGACGCTGGTACATATTGGCGAGCAGAGGGCTGAAGCATCGAAGATAACCGTAATGAGTTATCATGATACTCAGTTTCATGAAGCAGAACTGAAGACTGTCGAGGAATGTTTTCCCTATAAAGATAACCCGTCTGTGACCTGGATAAATATCGATGGTATTCACCAGAACGAGATACTGGAGAAGCTGAGCGGGCATTTCGGTTTCCATCCCCTTGTCATGGAAGATATTATGAATACTGATCAGCGCCCGAAAATGGAGGATTATACGGACTACCTCTATATTGTCATGAAAATGCTCTATTACAGCGGTGAGGAGAAGAAGATATCAACGGAACAGATCAGTCTGATTGTTACCCCGCATATCGTTATTTCTTTTCAGGAAGGACTGGTCGGGGATGTTTTCGCCCCTCTCCGGGAACGCCTGAGAAACGACAAGGGCAGGATCAGGAAGATGGGCGCTGATTATCTGGCCTATTCACTGCTCGATGCCGTGGTAGACAGTTATTTTATGATTCTCGAAAAGCTCGGGGAGCAGATCGAACTCCTTGAGGATGAATTGATCGGGAACCCGGTAACAGAGACGCTGCACGAAATCCATTATTTAAAAAGAGAGATGATATTTCTGCGTAAGGCTGTCTGGCCTTTGCGGGAGGTGGCGGGTCAGATGATGCGGGGAGAGTCGCCGCTGATTCATGATTCGATGAAGATATATCTCAGGGACGTCTATGACCATACGATTCACGTTATCGATACGATCGAGACGCTCCGCGACATGGTCACCGGCATGCTTGATATCTATCTTTCGAGCGTGAGCAACAGGTTGAATGCAGTCATGAAGGTATTGACCATTATCGCTACCATCTTTATACCCCTGACATTCATTGTGGGAGTCTATGGAATGAACTTCAAATATATGCCGGAACTCGAATGGCATTACGGGTATCCGTTGCTCTGGCTTATTATGATCGTTATCGGCGTTTCTATGCTCATATTTTTCAAAAAGAGGAATTGGCTGTAGCGGGCAGTACTCACAAAATTCTTTTTTTTCCAAAACGTATACAACAGCAAGAGGAGACTACATATGCAGCAACTCATAGCATGGCTTTTGACTACGATAGGAGCACTGGGATATCCCGGCATCTTCATCCTGATGGCAATGGAAAGTTCGGTCATCCCTATCCCCAGCGAACTGGTGATGCCGCCCGCGGGATACCTGGCACAGCAGGGTCACATGAACATGTTGGTAGTCATCCTCTGCGGTACAGCAGGGAGCCTTGCGGGCGCTTATGCCAACTACTTTACTGCCCACTATCTCGGCAGGCCTCTCCTGCTGAAATACGGCAAGTACGTCTGGATAACAGAAGAAAAGTTCGCTAAAGTGGAACGCTTCTTCAGGGACCACGGTGAGGTTTCGACCTTTGTCGGCAGACTCCTTCCTGTAGTGCGGCATCTCATTTCACTTCCGGCCGGGCTGGCGGGCATGAACCATCTGAAGTTCTCCCTTTATACCCTTGCGGGCGCCGGGCTCTGGGTAACGGTGCTGACCTGGATCGGCTACTTCATCGGCATGAACCGTGAGTTGATTATGCGCTATTCGCACCACGCGCTGACAGGCGCGGTAGTCCTGAGCGCGGTCATTATCATACTCTATGTCCGATCGCACAGAAGAAAAAAAGCTCGTGAACACAAAAAATAGCGCATGCCCCAAAGTCTCCGCCGCAGGGGTTTTCATAGTTAACCCATATTATTCATAAATTACGCTGAGTATACGGCAGGGTAAAGTATTCAAGCTCATTCTCACTTCGTTCCGAGGCTTTTGCCTCTTGAAAAAAATACCTACTGCAGGAATACCTGCCTGCCGGCAGGCAGGTCGGCAAAAGAATCCGCTTGAATACTCCACCCCGCCTTATTCTTATTTGCTTTGTCTGCAATTTTATGAATTATGTAGGTTAACTGGCTTGATGTTTTTCGACACGATTAGTTCACTGTCAGAAGGGCAGAAAAAAGCAGGCTCTCCACGTTTTCGAGGAGAGCCTGTTATGCTTCAGCTTACCGAAGGGTTTGAAATGTTTTATTTTTACATTGATAGCGAGAAAGGAACGTAGCCGGCCAGCAGCAGTTCACCGAGATATGAACTGGACTTTACCTCTGCATTTTCAATGAGATCTTCCTTTGTTACGCCATAGCCCGGCATGAAGCCATGGCAGACATAAAATTTTGTGCCGAAGTCACTAATAAGATCGAGCAGCTCTCCGACGTTGACCTGTTTGCCTTCCATCTCCATGGATATGGTTTTTGCCACCCCTTTTTTCGCCAGCTGCACCCCTTCACCGATAAGGAAGAAATCGAGTACGATACTGTCGTCAAAGGCCTTCATATTAGAGGCGATCTTCATGAATCCAATTACTTCCATAGGGTTTGTCGCTGCATGCGACAGGATAAAAACGTACTTTTTTGTTTCCATTGGAAACCTCCTTTTTGACTGTTTAATCATATAAATACATATCCATACGATTATATGAAAAAACTGTCACGATGTCAAGAGAACGGGTGTGTTCAGGTCTTTTTTCCCCTTTCCGGAAGGTGCTCTTTTCTTGTATCGATTAGAATAGTGACCGGACCGTCATTTACCAAATGCACCTGCATCTGGGCGGCAAATTGACCAGTGCAGGTCTGAATTCCCTCCTGACGTAATTTTTCGACAACCTTCAGGTACATCCTGTTTGCTTTCTCCGGCTCCTCTGCAGCATCAAAGGCAGGTCTGTTTCCCTTTCTGCAATCTGCTGCCAGGGTAAATTGCGATACAACGAGTATTTCTCCCGATATATCTTTTACCGAAAGGTTCATTTTTAGGGACGTATCTTCAAATATCCTGAGCTGTGAGATTTTTTTTGTTATATAGGAGACGTCGCTCTCGGAATCTTCTTTTTCGATCCCGACCAGGACGAGGAGCCCTTTTCTGATACTGCTCACGACAGAGCCGTCAATTTCAACCTGCGCACTGGAAACTCTCTGAATGACGGCTTTCATGCTCAGTGATTATTATTTCAGTACCACAGAAGCGCTTCAAAGTCGGGCGTGGGTACGGTAATGCTGAGATGTCCGCGCCAGGGACACCGCTCCATCTCTTCATTATCTTTCGCAATGGATATAAAGAGATGTATTTCATCTTCCTTCTTCGCTTTTAAATCGGCAAAAGCGATCCCGATTTCAAATATATCCAGAAAAGCGACTTCGGGTATCTCTTTTATCTGGATCCAGACATCGTTTAATTTTTCGAAGAGTGTTGCCTTGCATCCCTTTCCTTTTAACGGGACCGTTATCTTTATCTCTGAAGGCATTGACGTGATAATCGAAAATTCCGTACCATCTTCAAATTCATCAAAGGGGAATTTGGGATCCAGTCTCAGAAAGAGGAAATCCTTGTTAAATCCATAATAGATCGCGGTAATCAGACTTTCCGACTTATGCATGCTTCCGCCTGATTTTTTTACATCAACCTGGGCCCCCTGATACCATTCATAATAGCTCGTGACCAGACCATCTATTGTCGGCCGTATAAACCCTCTCACCAGCAGTGTCGGAATTATTCTCCTGTCATGTCTCAATACGGGAACAAAGAGCTCTGCCGGTATTTCCCTGCCTATTTCTTTGTAGACCTGCATGAGATTCAGACGGAAAAGTTCATCGAATTCTTCCTGTGTTTCAGTGGTATGCTCGTCTCCATACCACCAGTTCCAGTCACTGCCTTCAGCTATCAAGAGTGATTTCCATGCCTTTTCCAGATTGTGATCAGGGTTTTCTTTCTGAAAGGCTGCGAGTTTTTCCCTGGTATTGGCAAGATGGTCCCACGAAAGATTGTCTTCCTCATGGCCTATCCAAATGCCGAAATTCGCATTAATCCATGAGGCGGGATAAAGGCGCTCCAGTTTTTTCCCTCTGTCGAAATTATGAATGAATTCGGAAACCGTAATGGTCTTGAGGCGGTCTTCCCGGGAGAGTCCTTCATAGAGATACAGAAAAAAATCACGCCCGTCGTTTTTGTAATGCTCCCAGGCATTCTCACCGTCCAGTATTATGGATACAAGGCGCGGCTCTGTCCATGGGCATTGTGTTTCTGATATGGAGAAGCTTTGCTATCAGGTCGTCAGCCGCCTTCTTGGAGTCCCACTGGGAGTATACGAAGCCGATGAGGTCGGAGATGGTATGGTCTCTGAAGACGACAGACATGTCTTCAAAGCGGTACGGGCGGTAGAGTGTCTGGGGATCGGTCAGATTTCCTGCATTGTCCCTGAGACTCTTTCCGAGAGAATGCGCGAGGACCCCTTCGTCCGTCGCGACCCATTGTAATGCCGAAGGAGGACATGATCCTGAGTACTTCCTCGCTTACCGAACCTTCGGAAGGCCACATGCCGGCCGGTCTGTAGTGAAAGACTTTTTCGAAATAGGCTATCCCCAGCTCAATCTGTTTTTGCGCGTCTTCAGGACAGGCAAATCTGCGCCTGGGAAGGTTCACCCCCGGCATCGCTACCCGCGCGATATCCGTATCGCAGAGCAGGGGGGTTATCGGGTGGTAAAAGGGAGAGAGGGAAAGTTCCACCTGTCCTGTCGCCGCCATTTCCCGGTAAGCAGGAATGATTCTCTTCAATATTTCCATCTGTTTTTCAATCAGAACACTCTTCTCATCTTCCGTGTAGTTCCGCTCTTTTTCGACGAGCGTTTTCAGAAAGGGATCGTTTTCTCTGAAAAAGGGGTCGATCCAGCAGAGATTGAAGAGCACCTGGAGGTCGAGAAAATCTGCTTCTGAAAAATATTTCACCATGCGGATGAGGTCAGCCCTGATAAAATGAGTCCCTCTCTTGAGCAGGAGTTCGTAATAGCGGGGAAAGGGTTTGATCATGTTTTCCCAGTTCGCGAGGAAGAAGTTTTCGAGGACAAACAACTTGTCGTCCAGACTCAGGTCTGAAGCCCTTTTTCTGGTTGCATCGAGAAAGGAGTCCCGCGCGCTATTGTCTGTGTAGTCCCTCAGTTGTTCGAGCAATGAAGGGACGAGATTGAAGTTTTGCTTGATCGCCGGGAAATCCTTGAGTATTTCGAGCATATCGAGGTAGTCTTTGGTGCCGTGGAGTCTGACCCAGGGCAGCCGGTAGATGTCCGTGGCAGGGTCTTTGTAATAGGGCTGATGCATATGCCATACGAAGGAAATGTAAAGCGGATTATTTGTCATACTGAAAGATGTATTCGTTCGGCTTTGACAGACCGTATTCTTCCCGCGCGAGCTTTTCCCGGGAAAACGGGTCTTCTTTGAGGAGTTTTAATTGTGTCCTGAGCTGCTCGTTCTGTCTGTTTATCTCATTGATCTGATTTTCGAGATTTACTTTTGTTCTGTTCAGTTCGAGATAGCGAAACAGGCCCATGTCACCGAAGACGAGACTGAGGGACAGATAGAGAAAACTCAGACTGACGAAGGTCAGAAAGATAAGTCTTTTTTTCTTGACTTCGGAAAGGACCTGTTTTCTTAAAAGGTTATTGGCACTCATTACTTTAAATTATAAAACGCCTCTTTTCCCCTGTACAGAGCTGCGTCTGAAAGTTCTTCCTCGATGACGAGCAGTCTGTTGTATTTTGCTACCCGTTCGCTTCTTGCCATGGAACCGGTCTTGATAAAACCGGTGTTGCAGGCAACGGCGAGATCGGCGATGGTCGTATCTTCGGTTTCCCCGGAGCGGTGGGAAATCACGGCCGTATATCCCGCGGTCTTCGCCATTTCGATAGCATCGAGTGTTTCGGTAAGGGTGCCGATCTGGTTAAGCTTGATCAGGATCGAGTTGGCGATCCCGCGGGCTATTCCTTTCTTGAATATCTTTGTGTTGGTAACGAAGAGGTCATCCCCGACCAGCTGGACCTTTTTCCCGATCGTAGACGTCATCGCTTCCCAGCCCTTCCAGTCGTTTTCAGAAAGTCCGTCTTCAATGGACAGGACCGGATACCTGGATATGATCTTGTCGTAATATTCGATAAGATAGGAATGTGAGACCTTTTTCCCCTCGAAGCGGTATGAGCCTTTTTCGTAGAACTCCGATGCTGCTACGTCAAGTGCGATAACGATGTCCTTGCCGACGGTGTATCCTGAATCCTCAATCGCCTGCATAATGAGTAAAATTGCTTCTTCGTTGCTCTTGAGGCTGGGCGCGAACCCTCCTTCATCACCTACGGAGGTGTTCAAGCCCTTTTTGTTCAGAATTTTCTTGAGGGTATGAAAGACTTCAGAGCCTGCTCTGACAGCGGCTGAGAAGTCCGGAACTCCTGCGGGCATGATCATGAACTCCTGGATATCGAGGTTATTGTCGGCATGGGCACCGCCGTTAAGGATATTCATCATGGGCACGGGAAGTACTTTGGCATTACAGCCGCCGATATACCGGTATAACGGAATGCCTGACTCCATGGCTGTTGCCCTGCAGACAGCGAGTGAGACTCCGAGCATGGCGTTTGCGCCAAGCCTTTTTTTCGTCTCAGTGCCGTCCAGTTCTATCAAAAAGTTGTCGATGAAAGCCTGGTCTTCCGATGCTATCCCCCTGAGCCGGGGAGCGATTTCCTCAAAGATATTCCTGATGGCTTTTTGCACACCTTTGCCATGGAATCTTTTCCCCCCGTCCCTGAGTTCGAGCGCTTCCCGTTGTCCTGTTGAAGCTCCGGAGGGTACAGCGGCCCTGCCGACAGCGCCACTGTCGAGATACGCGTCGACTCCAATGGTCGGATTCCCCCGTGAATCTATGATCTCACGCGCGATCAGGTCTACTATTTCTCCCATGCGTTCCTCTCTTCTTCGGACAGATACTGGTGTATCAGGCTGTTGATCCTGTCCATGTCTACAGCAGAACTGGCAAGTTCCGCCCTGTTGCCGAGTTGACGTAATGTGGTTTCCAGAAAAATATTAAAATGCATTATCTTCTCTATGATCTTATGAAAACCGGACTCGAGCACCAAATCCTTTTTGATGGAGTTCAGTTCATTGAAGAAGAGAACGAACTCTTCGTAGTCCTCATAACGCAATAATCTGAATGTAAAACTTTCAAAATATAACATATAGTTCTTTAATGATTCAAAAACTTTGAGCCTGTCCTGGGAAGTGTTGGCCTTCTGTCCCAGCAGGCTGAGAAATTTATGGAGCGCGAAGATGTCCTCCCTTAAACGGCGGGATTGCTCAAACTTTGTCACAAAACTCGGGAAAATATCTTCCCCGTTTATTTCGGGCCGGTAGCATTGTGTTATCTGAACAATGCTGTGATCGGTGAGGTTTTTCAATATGCCGTGGCTGTTCTCTATCTTTCCCCGGAAATGGACGGATTTCTTTCTGCGGTTGATGTCTTTCAGCTCCTGGAGATATACCCGTTTTGTTTCGATTGCAAACTGATAGGAAATGCTCTGAAGAAGCTCCTGCAGTTCGCTCTTCTTTAATTTTTTCATTGATTTTTCCAGGATGCTCCGGAATGTCTCGATTTCTGAGCGCAGGAGGACCAGTACTACGAGCGATGAATTCAGGGAAACGGGCCGTTGCGTCGTGATCTCAATGAATCCGAGAATACGTAACAGCCTGAAGAGATAAATATAAATGATGGATATCTGCTTTTTTTCTTCCTTGTCGGTAAACGATTTCACTATTTCTGATATGGTGTTGTTGTATATCAGGTCGAATTCCGGGTCCGGGTCCTTTGCGAACGGGTTGAAGAAGGCATTCTCCCGGATTTCTTTGCTTACCAGATGGCCGATACTTGTGAAGCCCAAATAAGAGATACTCCCGCTGCGGAGGAGGTCTGTGATGAGGCCTTTTAAATTTATGAACGAATCATACAGGAGATAGAGGCCTTTTTCCGGGCTGTCCTGTTTGTACAACTCTTTTCTGAAAGCTTCTATTTTTTGTGCCGGAAAATATTTTGTCTCGGTATATTTTTGAAACCAGTAGGCGTTTTTATTGCTTTCCGGGATGACGACTTCGAGGACTCCAAGGATACGCATAATGGTATCGCGCACAGCCAGCAGTTCCTCGGAAAAGCTTCTTCCCGCCACATTTTCAGAAACGATCAGGTTTTCTGCGTTAAAATACCGTTCGATCGCGCGAAGCAGAACATTAAGCTCTGAGAAGAGGCTTTTATGTTCCTGTTTTGAGCGGGCTACCCAGTCTTCTCTGCCTTCTTTGGGTGTCATCTGAACAGAGACCCGTGCCTATTTCCCCGGGACATGGACAGCTTCCCCGTGCAGATCTTCGGCCGCTTCCATGATGCCCTCTGCCAGTGTCGGATGAGCATGGATCGTATCAGCAATGTCCGTGATCGTAAGGCCGGCTTTTATTGCGAGGGCCGCCTCATGGATGAGATCAGAGGCATGGGCACCGATGATATGGGCTCCGATCAGTTTATCGGAAGATTCCTCAGCTATCAGTTTTATGAGTCCGCTGATTTCTCCCATGGCATGTGCTTTTCCGAGGCCCCGGAAGGGGAAATGTCCTGTCCTGTATTTGATACCCTTTTCAAGAGCCTGGTGCTCTCTGATGCCGACCGAGGCAATTTCAGGTGACGTGAAGATAGCCGCGGGCACGACCGTGTAATTCATTACGGTATTGATTCCCATGATGTTTTTCGCGGCAACGATGCCTTCCCTTGAGGCTGTGTGGGCAAGCATCATTCCTCCGGTCACATCGCCGATGGCGTAGACGCCCGGGACATTCGTCTCCATCCTATTGTTGACGATGATTTCTCCCCGCTTTCCCCTGTTGATGTCAAGTGCCTCAAGACCGATGTTGGTGCTGTTTAATGCCCTCCCGATAGAGACGAGCACTTTTTCGGACACAAGCTCTTTTCCGTCGGAGAGAAAGGTATGCACACCGTCATCCTTTATGGCTATGTTTTCTCCCGTAACTCCGGTAATCAGCCTGATTTTTTTCTTCTTCAGTTCTTTCTCGAGAAGTTCTGATATCTCGTGGTCTTCAGTTGCTATTGCCCTGGGGAGCATCTCGACAATCGTTACCTCTGTGCCGAGTTCACGATAAATACAGGCGAATTCACAGCCAATGACCCCGGCGCCTACAATCAAAAGGCTTTTCGGAATCTCGGTAAGTTCAAGGGCCTCTGTAGACGACAGGATGTTTTTGCCGTCGAAGGGGAAGGCGGAAAACTGCGCGGGACGCGACCCGGTGGCAATGATGATCGCATCAGCTTCCACGCTTTCGGCGTCTCCGTCTTTTGATCTTACCTCTATCGCTTTCGGGGAGACCAGGACGCCCCTGCCTTCCTTTATGGTTATGCCCCGGTTTTTGAAAAGACTTCTGATGCCTTTTACCTGGGTGCTGACGACCTTGTTTTTTCTTTCGATTATCTTAGCGAGGTTGGGGACAAATCCGCCATTGAACTCGATGCCGAACTTATCGAGTTCTCTGGCTTTGGAGAGCATTTCGGAAGAGGCGAGCATCGTCTTTGTTGGAATGCAGCCCCAGTTGAGGCAGGTTCCACCCACCTCTGCGCTTTCTATGACCGTGACCTGTGCATTCAGTTGCGCTGCCTTGATCGCTGCAACATACCCCCCGGGGCCTGCCCCAAGGACGGCCAGTTTCATTTCGATTCCTCTTCCACGTATTTCGTATATTCAGCTGCGTCCATCAGGTCGTCGAGTTCTGAGGCACCTTCCATCTCGATGACAGCGATCCATCCTTTATCATAGGGCTCTTCATTGATGACCTCAGGAGATTCGGAAAGGTCTTCATTGACTTCCAGCACCTTTCCGCTGACCGGTGAGATGACCGAGGAGGTCGCTTTCGTCGATTCTATCTCTCCTATCTCGGCATTTGCCTCTACGATGGAATCCACCTCAGGAAGGTCAATGTACACAATGTCTCCCAGAGCTTCCTGCGCATAATCGGTGATCCCGATCGTGCCTTTCTTCCCGGAAACTCTAACCCATGTGTGTTCTTTGTGATATTTGATGTCGTCAGGATTCATTGCCGCCTCCTTGTTCGAAGATAAAGAATTGATTACTATCATAGCATGTTGCGCTTTTTCAAGGAAGATAAAATACGGAAAAAAATTGTCCACGGTTTGCGTTTGCGAAAGACCAAAGGCATTTTGGCAAGCGAAGAGAAGCTCAGAAGCGTTGTTAGGCGATGGTTCCGGCATCATTTTCTTGCAGGGCAAGCGCCGCTAGAAATTTCCTTCGACCCCTGATAATCGCCCCGGATTAAAAATGCTTTTTAAAAGGTATTCCATTCGTCAGCCGCAAGGTCCCGGTCCATGATTCCTTCAACTTCTCTCATGAGCATTCTCAGCTGTGGAATAGAATATTCAACGTTTGAAGGAATTGACATCCGATGTTGTTTGAAGACCATAAACTGATGTCTGGTGCCGGAAAAAGGACCGTCAAAGCCGAGTCTTCGCAACCGGCTGATAAAATCGCGTCGCTTACACGGTGTCCACTGGCTCACGAGAAGGCTCTTTGTTTAAATCAATTTCTCCCAACACCGGCAAGGGGTGGCTGAGTTTTAATCCAACAAGAATCCAATCTTCGAGGGTTGCATGCAGTTCGTCCTGGCACTCACTCAAGGTAGGGCCAAAGGCCAGGACTCCCTTGCAGGCTGGGATACGTCCGGCAAATGTGCCGTCTTCCAGCTTATCATAAACAGCTTCAGACATGGCCTGCTGAACATACTCACTCAGAATATATCGTGTTGCCATAGAACACCTCCTTATTCGCTTAATCTTAACATGTCCGTAAACTCTATGGCACACAAAAAATTATCCGTATCTTTGACGTCAGCCCGACTGAGACAGCACCCCATAATAAACGGACTAGACTATTGTTTCTCCCCTTTGTAACCTTGCCATCTTTAATCCTAAAAACGGCAGTTGTCCGCGCCGGAAGTAGACTGGCCGGAAGTAGGTGCTTTAAGCATCGGAGCCGCCAAAAGTAGTTCATAAAGCACAAAGTCGAAACCAACAGTAGAAAACAGCGCCTGCTTTAGGCAGCGCTTCTAAGCGAGAACGCAAAGAACATCAATAACATCGATCAGATTGGAGGTGGCTTCAGGACTGTAATTTTTCGCTGAGGCTGATAAGTATTGATCGTGCTTCTTCAGGGGAAAGACTGCCCGGATCAAGGTTGATTATTTCGCTGATGACGGCATCATGCGCGGATGAAAAAAGATCGAGTTGCTCCCTGCGTTTTTTCGGTTTTCCGCTGTGGAGTTTTGGTTTGTCGGTCTCGCTCAGGGACTCGTTCTGCAGGTTGTACAGCACCTCTTTTGCGCGGGAGATGATAGCGTCGGGAACGCCTGCAAGGCGGGCGACCTGTATGCCGTAGCTTTTGTCAGCCGGTCCTTCCTCGATTTTCCGCAGAAAGATGATCTCTTCTCCCCATTCCCTGACCGAGATATTATAGTTTTTCACCCCGTCATGGATAAGCGAGAGTTCGGTGAGTTCATTGTAATGGGTCGCAAAAAGAGTCCTGGATTTTATCCTGTTCAGGATATGCTCCGCAAGGGCCCAGGCAATGCTTATTCCGTCGAAGGTGCTTGTGCCCCTCCCTACTTCATCCAGGATGATAAGGCTTCTTTCGGTAGCATTATTGACGATATTGGCCACCTCAATCATCTCAACCATAAAGGTGCTCTGACCTTTCGAGAGAAAATCTGAAGCCCCGATCCGGGTGAATATCCTGTCTGTCAGGCCGATTTTTGCGGCTGCCGCAGGAACAAAACTGCCTGTCTGTGCCATTAAAACAATGAGAGCGACCTGTCTCATGTAGGTGGACTTCCCCGCCATGTTCGGACCGGTCAGTATGAGGAGCTGGTTGTCCTGCATGTCGACATAGGTGTTATTGGGGATGAACCGTTCTCCGGTGATTACCCGCTCGAGTACAGGATGTCTTGCCTCGCTCATATCGATGACACATTCTTCGACCATCAGGGGCCTTGTATAATTATGGCGTTTTGCCACAACCGCGAGTGAACTGAGGAAGTCCACAAGCGCCAGCATGCCTGCGGTCTTCAAAAGCTGGTCGGACTCTTCGCGTACGGATTTCAGGACTTTCTGAAAGACCTCCTGTTCAAGGTTCTTCAGTTTTTCTTCTGACCCGAGGACCTTGTTTTCATATTCCTTCAGTTCAGGGGTTATAAAGCGTTCGCCTCCTACCAGAGTCTGTTTCCGTATATAGTCTTCAGGCACCATTTCAAGATTGCTTTTTGTAACCTCTATATAGTAGCCGAAGATCTTGTTGTAGCCGATTTTCAGGGAAGATATCCCTGTTCTTTTTTTCTCGCTGAGTTCCAGTTCAGCAATGAAATCCTTGCCCCGTGAAGATATATTCCTGAGCGTATCCACCTCCGGGTGGTATCCATCCCGTATGATACCGCCATCCCGCATACTGAGGGGAGGGCTCTCGACAATGGCCTTCCCGATGAGTTCCCTGAGGAGAGAGAATTCCGAGATTTCGCCGGAAAGTGACTTCAGATAGTGCTCCTTTGACGAAGAAAGTGCTTTTTTTATCCTGGGAAGGGAAGAAAGCGAGTTCTTTATGGCGATCATGTCACGTGCGTTTGCCGTACCTGAAAACACTCTCGAAGCGAGCCGTTCCAAATCCTGTATGCTTCTCAGCGATGTCCTGAGGGTCTCCAGAAGCTCAAAATCTTCGACGAGATGTTCAATCGCCGCATGCCGTTTATTGATCTCTGTGATGTCTGTCAGAGGACGCAGTAAGGCAGCCCTGAGAAACCTCCCCCCCATCGGTGAAAGGGTTTCATCAAGGGCCCAGAGCAGGGTGCTTTCGCGTGAGCCGTCCTTGAGATTATGAGTCAACTCGAGGTTCCGCTGGGTTGCAGCATCCATGAACATCGTGTCAGTCTGACGCAGGGTCGTTATTTTTTTAAAAGCAGGGACCCCTTTCTGCGTGCTTTCCAGGTAGTGTATGAGCGCTCCCGCGGCTGAAATCGCAGCGGGCAGACCTTCACACCCATATCCTTCGAGTGAGGATACCCGGAAATGCGTCAGGAGTGTTTTATATGCCTCGGTATAATCGTATAACCAGTCATCGAAAGCAGTGATATAAAATCCTGATAAGGTCTGTCGGTAATGGATACTGTCTTTCAGGCTGGCAGGCAGTAAAATCTCTTTTGGCTCAAACCGGTTTACCTCATCTTCAATATTCTCACCGGTCTGGAAAACGATAAACTCGCCGGTCGATATATCCGCAGCAGCTATCCCGTGCTTATCCGCTAAGGGGAAGATGCTGATGATGTACGTATTTTCTTTCGGGCTTTCAGGGGTGTGCGTGCCGGGGGTGATGACTTTCACGACTTCCCGTGCAACTATCCCCTTTGCGTCTTTGGGGTCTTCTATCTGTTCGCATACCGCAACTTTGTGTCCTGCCTTGATAAGTTTAGAAATGTAGGATTCTGCGGCAAAGTAGGGGACCCCGCACATGGGCAGGGGATTGTCTTTGGATTTTTCCCTTGTTGTCAGGGCTATCTGGAGGATTTTTGACGCTGTCTCCGCGTCCTCACCGAACATTTCATAAAAATCCCCGAGTCTGAACAGCACGATGCAATCATGATATTCTGCCTTGACAGACGTATATTGTTTCATCAAAGGAGTAAGCTCCGGCATATCGGATATTAAATACCAACAGGAGGAGAAAGTGCAACCGTACGCAACAGCAGGCTTATTTTAAGACAGATGAGGCGATTGTCTGCCCTGAATATGGTGTCAATATGATGTTTTTGCTCTGCCCATTCCCCCCGGGACAGTGTGACCGGGTATTTAAAATACCCGTCTTTCCTTGACATATTTGCGAAAAAATCTCTATAATTTATCCTTCTGTTCATGGTCTTTTATAATGAAAATACTCATAACAGACATACCGGAGGAAGGTCTTGATTTAGACTTTACGGAGACGTTTGTGGCCGAAGAGGTGGCCCTTGTCTCTCCGGTAAAGGCGCACCTTGAACTGACAAAGACGTTCAGTGAAATAATAATTACGGGAAGCGTAAAAGCCGAACTGGAGCTTGAATGCAGCAGATGTCTAAAGAAGTACCGGCGCTTCATGGATGAGCCGGTACATGTTGTGTATCACCCATTGGCAGAGATCGGGGCGGACAGGCATGAGTTGAAAGACGATGAGATGGACATGGGGTTTTATCAGGGGGACGAACTTGATCTGCAGGAACTGATCAGGGAGCAGATCCTGTTGAATGTCCAGATGAAGCCGTTATGCGATGAGAATTGTAGGGGAATCTGTTCCCAGTGCGGGACGGATCTGAATATAAACACCTGTGATTGCGATACAAAGAAGCTTGATTCAAGGCTCGAAGTCTTGAAAAAGTTACTGGAAAAATGAAAGGAGCAGTAAAGTGGCAAACCCAACAAGCAGACATTCAAAGTCGAGGAGAGACAAAAGAAGGGCCAACTGGAAAGGACAGACTCCTAATCTTGGACAGTGTCCTGAATGCAAGGAGTTAAAGCTTCCGCACCGGGCCTGCAGCAGTTGTGGTTCATATAACGGCAATAAGGTGCTTGAAGTAGTCGAAAAATAATCATGAGGGTCGTCCTTGACGCTATGGGAGGAGACAACGCCCCATATGTAAACGTTGAAGGGGCGGTTGAAACCGTTAATGAATGTGAGGATGTTGACGTCATACTTGTTGGCGACGAATCTTTAGTCCAGAAGGAACTCAGGCACAAAAAATACCATACAAACCGCATTTCGGTCGTGCATGCATCTCAGGTTGTGGAGATGCACGAATCTCCTACGGTTGCTATCAGAAAAAAGAAAGACTCATCGATACGGGTCGGTATAGACCTCGTCAAGGCCGGGAAGGCCGATGCCTTTGTCAGCGCCGGACATTCAGGGGTTGTCATGGGTACCTCTCTCCTGATGTTAGGCAAGGCAAAGGCTGTCGACAGGCCGGCTATCGCAACGCTTATGCCTACCTTACGGGATACGTTTGTCATGCTCGATGTAGGTGCAACGGTAGACTGCAATCCTCAGAACCTGCTTCAGTTCGCCCTGATGGGCAGCACTTACTGCAGACTGGTGCTGGAGAGACCGAACCCGAAGGTCGCGCTTCTCAGTATCGGCGAGGAAGACACCAAAGGGAATGAGGTCACGAAGGAAGCCTTTAAACTTATTAAAAAGTCAAAGCTGAACTTTATCGGAAATATCGAAGGCAAGGACATCTTCAGCGGGATGGCCGACGTGATTGTCTGTGACGGTTTTATCGGCAATATCGCCCTGAAGATCAGCGAAGGACTTGCCGAGACGATTCTAAAGATGCTGAAGCGGGAGATTTCGAGTGTTTCCACCGGCAGGATCGGCTACCTGATGATGAAACCCGCGATCAGGAACTTCAAGAAGAAGACCGATTACGACGAATACGGAGGTGCGCCGCTGCTGGGCATCAACGGAACAAGCATCATCAGTCATGGCAGGTCCTCATCAAAGGCCATCAAAAACGCGCTGAGAGTGGCCGCTGATTATGCGGCGAAGAGGGTCTATGAGGCCATCTCAATCGATATAGAAAATGACCTCACCAGCAGACAGGACACCTTTGCTTAAGACAAGAATCATTGCCACCGGCTCTTACGTTCCGGAAAATGTTATTACAAACAATGACCTCGAGCAGATTGTCGATACCTCGGACGACTGGATAATCGAAAGGACCGGGATCAGGGAACGAAGGATCGTCAACGGGATGCAGGCGACCTCGGACCTTGCCTACGAGGCGGCGCATGCGGCCTTGAAAAGGGCTGATGTTAAGTCCCGGGATATCGACCTTATCATCGTGGCCACTATTTCCGGTGATATGGCCTTTCCTTCAACAGCCTGTTTTCTCCAGAAAAGGCTGGGGGCGGTAAACGCTGCTGCCTTTGATCTGAACGCCGCATGTTCGGGTTTTATTTACGGCCTGCATGTCGCAAACAGCTTGATTAAGTCGGGCGCGCACAGCAGGATTTTGCTTGTCGGCGCTGAGGTCCTTTCAAAATTTACGGACTGGAGTGACAGGACGACCTGCGTTCTCTTCGGTGACGGTGCGGGCGCTGTTCTTCTGGAAGGCACGAAAGAAAAGCACGGCGTTTACTCCACGCACATCTATTCGGACGGAAGCCTGTCCGATTTAATATGTCTGCCGGGCGGCGGCTCAAGAAATCCCTGCTCAAGGGAAACGATCCTCAAGAGATTGCATTTCATGAAGATGAAGGGGAACGAGACGTTCAAGGTCGCCGTCAGGACGCTCGAGGAAGTGGCTTTGAGGACGCTCGAAAAAAACGACCTTGACCCTTCACAGCTTTCGCTCCTCATACCTCACCAGGCCAATCTCAGGATCATACAGGCGACCGCAAAAAGACTCCGGCTGCCTGAAGAAAAGGTGTTTCTCAATATTGAAAAATATGGCAATACCTCTGCGGCCTCAATCCCGATAGCGCTTGATGAAGCGGTGCAGGCAGGCAGATGCAAAGAAGGAGAGTATATCCTGCTGGAGGCCTTCGGCGGAGGGCTCACCTGGGCCTCTGCGCTGCTTCGCTGGTAAAACGAGGCCAGGTTCGAGACTGAGGTTGAGTTGAAGGGCGGGACCAAAGGATTGTAAAGACCTGTCTTTACCTTAATCTAACCTGTTATTTTTCCTTCTGCCTTTTCTTCCCTCTCTCTTTAATTCTTGAGCTGATATGCCAGATTCTGAATACCCTTTCCAGTTTTTCCTTATAGAGCAACGCAAGAAATACTGCAACGATCGCAAAGCCGAACAGGATAGAAAAGCGGTAGTATTGATGGTTCCGCAGAAAAGACCCTCCAAAGGTGAGCAGAACAGTTCCAAAAAATCTTCCCACGGTGCTGATGAGCAAAAATTCTTTTGTGCTGAGATGGCCGAGCCCGAGTATATAGCATAAGATGTCCTTGGGAAATCCCGGGATGAGAAATAAGAGAAAAACGAGAAAGGCTCCCTTGTGATGGAGGAGGTAGTTATATTTCCCGAGGGTTTCCCTGCTTACGAATTTGTCCACAAAGGGCCTGCCGAAGGTCTTTGCGAGAAAGAACGCAAGCCAGGAACCAAGAGTCAGACCTAAGGTGGAAAGGAGCAGGCCCAGGAAAGGGCCGTATAAAAATCCGCCGATTAGTCCGGTGACCTCACCGGGGACAGGTGCTGCAACGACCTGAAGGGCCTGCAGGAGGATAAAGCCTATAAAGGACAAGGGCCCCAGCGAGTCCAGAAAACCCCGAAGACGCTCCTTGTCCATAAAGAAATGGAACACCCCGCTTTTGTAAAGAATAAAAATTCCAACCAGAAAACATAACAGGAAGGAAATCTTCACCCATATAAAGTTGCCTTTGTTGCTGCCTGCCCGCTCTTTTATGACTCACCCTTCGCAGACCATTTCTCCATAAAAGGTTTGATCAGGTCTATCGGTACCGGAAATATTATTGTGGAATTCTTTTCAGTTGCGATCTCCGTAAGAGTCTGGAGAAATCTGAGCTGTAATGCTCCACTTTCGGTCGCGATAATCTTTGCGGCATCTGCAAGCTTCTGGGATGCCTGGAATTCACCCTCGGCATGGATTATCTTTGCCCTTCTCTCTCTTTCCGCTTCAGCCTGCCGCGCGATGGCCCGCTGCATTTCCACCGGCAGGTCAACGTTTTTCACCTCAACGGTGGAGACCTTTATGCCCCAGGGCTCTGTCTGGAAATCTATCACCTTCTGGAGCTGTGCGTTCAATTCTTCTCTATTCGAGAGAAGCTCGTCAAGCTGGCTCTGACCGAGGATACTCCTCAGAGTCGTCTGGGCGATCTGTGACGTGGCGTAGTAGAAATCTTCGACCTCCGTTATCGCCTTGATCGGATCGATAGGTCTGAAATAAATAACAGCGTTTACCTTCACGGTGATGTTGTCCTTTGTGATCACGTCCTGGGGAGGGACGTCCATGGTGACTGTCCTGAGGCTGACACGGACCAATTTGTCGATCACCGGGACGATAATCACGAGCCCCGGCCCCTTAAGGGGTATGATCCTTCCCAGACGGAAGACGACACCCCTCTCATATTCTTTCAGGATCTTTATAGCGCTGAATAAAAAATAAACGATAAGAAACAGTACGATTAAAACACCCATCCCTATTGGCGGAAAATCTGGCATATTCATCTCCTCCTTTTATGTGGAATCCAAAAGATTTTTTACCTCTAACCTCAGACCATGCACTGCCACAACGGAGACCTTCTCACCCTTTGAGATCGGTGAACCGGACTCCGCTGCCCACAATTCGCCGTGCAATAATACCATTCCCCCTTCCTTCGTTATATCAGTACTCGCTACCCCCTCTGATCCTACGAGCCCCTCGGCTCCGGTGACAGGCTTTCGTTTATGGGCCTTGTAGGCTAACCCGACTACAGCAGTAAAGAAAAGAGCGGTCATGATTGCGGCCGGAAGTACGATGAACAGGGACAATCTCATGAAGGGCGCTGGTGAATCAAAGAGCATGAGGGAGCCGATCACCATCGCTATAGTGCCTCCAATTGTCAGCAACCCGTGTGAAATAATCTTGATTTCGAGTATGAACAGGATAAGGGCCAACAGGATAAGCAGCAGACCGGCATAGTTTACCGGGAGCGTCTGAAAAGAGTAAAAAGCGAGTATGAGAAAAATCGCGCCGGTGACACCGGGGAAAATGGTCCCCGGGTTTGTAAGTTCAAAAAACAGTCCGTAGAAACCAAGGAGCATCAGCATATAGGCGACACTCGGATCGGAGATGAAACTGAGGATCTTATACCGCAGGTCCATCTCTGTCCGGACGATGGCTGCACCGGCGGTGTGAAGGGTTTTCTCTCCCTGTTCCGTAGTCACTTTTCTGCCGTCTATATCTTTAAGCAAGGCAGCAAGGTCTTTGCTGACTATGTCTATGATGTGTTTCCTTAAGGCTTCAGTCTCGGTTGCGGATATGCTCTTTCTTACCGCATCCTCGGCCCATCCGGCATTTCTTCCGGTCCTTTCCGCAAGGGATTTGATGTAGGCAGCGGCGTCATTCGTTGCTTTTTCGGCCATGGTCTTGTCCATCCCGCCACCTACCGCGACCGGATGGGCAGCGCCGATATTTGTCCCCGGCGCCATGGCCGCGACATGAGCGGCAAGGGCGATAAAGACCCCGGCAGAGGCTGCCCGTGCTCCGCTGGGTGATACATACACAATGACAGGCACCTTGCTTCCTATGATTTCCTTGACGATGTTTCTCATGGAGGTATCGAGTCCTCCGGGAGTATCAAGTTCAATAACAAGGGCCTCGGCCTGCATGGTATTCGCCCTGATTATACTCTTGCTTATGAATTCAGATGAGACCGGGTTGATGACGCCGTTTATCCTTGACAGCGAGGACCTGTTGATTCTGCTCCCCCCAGATCCCTGAGGAGAGGGCTGCCATGGACGCGACCAGCAGGATGAAAAAAACGATGCTTTTTTTTATGTTTCCGGGTTTATGCATAACACATTATTTTCGTTCGTTATTAACAAAATGGTATCACAGGATCAATATAAAAAAACAGTGATACTTTTCTTGCGGCATATTGTTATTATGAAACAGGTTGCGGCTGCTGATTATTTGACAAAGGATCGGAATATTTGATATAAAAAACGGTTATCTTTATTATGAGAACGCAGCAGGTCTGATATTTGTAGTTCCCTTTTAGCTCAGCCGGCAGAGTCCCGAAGGTTTTCGGGATTAACCACTGAGTGCGGGAGAATAAGCAGTAAAGAGTTAGTCGATATTCCCGGGTAGCTCAGCCGGCAGAGCAGGTGGCTGTTAACCACCCTGTCGGGGGTTCGAATCCCTCCCCGGGAGCCATCCTCAGCAAAATGGCATTCCTCGTATATATACTTCGAAGTGAATCCACATCCAGATATTACATCGGCCATACAGATGATCTCTCCAGAAGGATACTCCAGCATAACGATCCTGCATATTACGGATCAAAATATACGAAGCGCAATAGGGGGCCATGGGTCTGCGTGTACAGTGAGCACTATGATACACGTGCCAGGGCGATGAAACGGGAGAAAGAGATCAAGGCGCGGAAAAGCAGAGCTTATATTGAATTTCCGGTTGACAGCTTATGTGTCTCTCTTAATCATAATATGGCATTGACTGAACGCTCAACAGGTGATAGTATTCCATCCAGGAGCGAAAATGGGGTCAACTGACGAAAGAAGAAAACATTCGCGTTACAGTTATTTTGTCGATATTGAATATATGCTGACTCCTCAGATTACTGATGAAGTATTTAAGTGTGCGGTCTTAAACGTAAGCAACAACGGAATGAGCCTTCTCACCAGTAACCTTTTTGATGTAGGGCAAAAAATAACTCTCATGAGTGCTTTTCCGAGTCTTGCCAAGGCAGCTACGGTACGCTGGATAAAGAAAATTGGTGTTGAAGGATTTTATAGGGTGGGGGTTGAGTGTGATGATGAGAATGAAGGGTGAGGTATGAAACTGCAGGAAATCAAAGAAATTGCAAAAAGGAATGGTATTAAGGCCGGCAAGATGAATAAGACGGAGCTAATTAGAACTGTCCAAAGGGCTGAAGGGAATAATGATTGTTTTGCGACATCATATGTTTCCGACTGCAATCAAATCAATTGCCTTTGGCGTGAAGATTGTATGAAATTCGTTTAGTCGATTTAATCCTACCCCCCCCCTACCACGGCCAGAAGTAGGTGCTTTAAGCACTTTTATAAGGCATACGGACAACCGCCTGCCTTTTTTACAACTCATTTGCTGCCTGTTACCGGAATTCTCAAACCAGATAGCCTATTGAATACAACTGAAATTATTCGCAATAGTCAAAGACCTATACTTGTAATTCGCATTGCGGGAATGAGAGTTTCAGCAAATCTCGATCAAGTCATTCTTATTAATAAAATGAAAATTATCTCAGAAAAAAAGAAATATATGTAATATCAATATGTTATGAGTTTGAAGTTGACAATTATATAAACATATGTTTATATCAGACTATGGCGGATAAATGTGAAGACATCTCATGCTAAAGGATTTTGCGAATTATATAACGTATACAATTTTGAAGCTTGATCAGGGATCACGGCTTGCTGATGCCCTTAATTTCTTTATTTATGATACGATCAAGATATTTCTGCTGCTTGCCGTCATTATATTTATTGTTTCAATCGTCAGAAGCTATTTTCCTCCTGAAAAGACCAAACGCATCCTATCTCATAAAAGGGAGTTTATCGGTAATATTCTGGCTGCCCTGCTTGGCATTGTCACGCCATTCTGTTCCTGCTCAGCGGTCCCACTGTTCATAGGCTTTGTTGAGGCGGGGGTTCCACTTGGCGTGACGTTCTCCTTCCTTATCTCCTCGCCGATGGTAAATGAAGTAGCTATCGTTCTCCTCTGGGGGCTCTTCGGGTGGAAGATAGCCGCGATCTATATGGGTACAGGTCTTTTGGTAGCTGTCCTGGCAGGATTTATAATCGGGAAACTGAAACTTGAGAAGTGGGTTGAGGAGTACGTTTACAGGATCAAGGCCGGGCAGGGCCAGGAAGTCTTTACCCAGCCATTCAGGGAAAGGCTTCAGTATGCAAGATCGAACACTGCTGACATCCTGAAAAAGGTCTGGTTATTCGTCATCCTTGCCATAGGCATAGGAGGATTCATCCACGGCTATGTACCCCAGGACTTCCTCGTCCGCTACGCAGGTCCGCAGAATCCTTTTGCGGTTCCGGTGGCAGTCGCTCTGGGCGTGCCCCTTTACTCTAATGCGGCAGGCGTGATTCCTATTGTTTATGCACTCATGGAAAAGGGGCTGAGCGTGGGAACGGTCCTTGCCTTTATGATGGCGGTGACTGCGCTTTCACTCCCTGAGATGATCATCCTGAGAAAGGTACTGAAGATACCCCTTCTCGCAGTGTTTGCGGGAATTATGACTGTAACTATTACTGCTGTCGGTTATCTGTTTAACGCAATTTTATAGGAGGATTGAGCATGGAAATCAAGGTATTAGGTCCGGGATGTGCAAACTGCCACAAGATGGAGGAACTCGCAAAGACCGCTGTTACGGAGCTTGGCATCGATTCGAAAATAGAGAAGATCTCGGATATTCAGGAGATCATGAAATATACCATGTCAACCCCGGGCCTGGTGGTCAACGGCAAGCTCAAGCATTCAGGGAAGCCACTGCCAAGCCTCGACAAAGTGAAAGTTCTGATACAGGAAGAAGCTTAACCATGCAGGATTTATTGGACATATTCAAGGCGCTTTCAGACGAGACCAGGCTTCGCATTCTGAAACTTCTGGAGCGGGACGAACTCTGCGTCTGTGATATCGTTGCCGCTCTGGGTATGAGTCAGCCGAAGGTATCCTTTCACCTGAACGTGCTGAAAGAGGCAGGCTTGATAAAAGACCGGAAAGAGGGAAGGTGGATACATTACCGGCTCGATGAGACTGATTTCTTCAGAAGGTTCCTGCTCCTGTCTGTCCTGGAAAAGACTACCGGAGGAAGCCGTTTCGGGAGGATAAGCAGAGACTCGATGAATTTTTGCAAAGAGACACAGACGAGAAAATCGTCAGTATCAATAGACAAAAGAAAGTGCTGTGGAAGCAATTCATGATTAAGGTAATGTTCTTATGTACAGGCAATTCCTGCAGAAGTCAGATGGCTGAAGGATTTGCCAGGAAATTGGGCAGAGGACTAATTGAGCCCTACAGCGCGGGGCTTATTGCAGCCGGAGTCAACAACAGGGCAGTCAGGGTCATGAAGGAGGCAGGAATCGATATTTCCGGACAGAAATCAGAGGAGATTAACGAAGCTTTGCTGAGAAGTATGGATATTATTATTACCCTGTGCGGTAATGCAGAGGAATCGTGTCCCTATACCCCGCCGGAGATCAAACGTCTGCACTGGCCGATAAAAGATCCTGTCGGGACCATCGGGACGGAGGAAGAGATTATGAAGGAATTCCGCAGGGCAAGAGATGAAATAAGAGACAAGATAGCGGAATTCATAAAAAACCTGGAGAAAGAGAGAAAACAGACATGACAAAAACTGCAGGCAAGAGGCTTTCTTTTCTTGATCGGTTTCTTACCCTATGGATATTTACAGCAATGGCTCTTGGTGTCGGCCTTGGCTATTTCATCCCGGGCACAGAAAAACTGATTAACAGCTTTCAGGTCGGCACAACCAATATTCCCATTGCCATCGGTCTTATTCTTATGATGTATCCCCCTCTTGCAAAAGTGAAATACGAGGAGTTGGGAGAGGTTTTCAGAAACAAGAAAGTGCTTGGCCTTTCATTGGTCCAGAACTGGGTCATTGGTCCAATTCTGATGTTCCTGCTTGCAATCATCTTTCTGCGGGGTTATCCGGAATATATGGTCGGGCTGATCATGATCGGCCTTGCACGCTGCATTGCCATGGTGATCGTCTGGAACGACCTTGCCTGCGGTGATCCTGAATACGCGGCAGGGCTTGTGGCATTCAACTCGATATTTCAGGTCCTCTTCTTTTCGGTTTATGCCTATGTCTTTATAACCATTATCCCTGCATGGTTCGGTCTCAAGGGAGTTGTGGTCAATGTGACGATCGGCCAGATTGCCGAGAGCGTGTTCATCTATCTTGGCATCCCCTTTCTGGCAGGAATGCTGACCCGCTTCAGCCTGCTCAAGCTCAGGAATCGGGAATGGTATGAGAAGGTATTTATACCAAGGATAAGTCCGATTACGCTCATCTTTCTGCTTTTCACGATCCTTGTTATGTTTTCGCTGAAGGGCAATTACATTGTCAGGCTGCCACTTGACGTTGTGCGTATAGCAATCCCGCTCCTTATCTACTTTGTTGTTATGTTCCTTGTATCGTTTTATCTGGGGAAAAAGATCGGGGCGGATTATCCGAAGACAGCCACGCTTTCGTTCACCGCTGCAAGCAATAACTTCGAGCTTGCAATCGCTGTTGCCGTTGCAGTCTTCGGCATAAACTCCGGGGCAGCTTTCGCCGCAGTTATAGGGCCACTGGTGGAAGTGCCGGTACTGATCGGATTGGTCAATGTTGCCCTCTATTTTCAGAAGAGATTTTTTACGGTTGAATACTGCAGAGTGAAAGACATTGGACCATCATAAAATTATGTTTTAAGGAGGAGTAATTATGGGGAGATTTCTGCCTTTCGTTATTCTGACCTTGCTTGCACTGTCCGGATACAGTTATGCGGGTGAGGTTGATACGGTGTTGAATAGCGCAAAAAAAGAAGGCAAGGCTGTAATGCTTGAGTTGGGCTCCGTAGGCTGCAAACCCTGCGAGCAGATGAAGCCGGTAATGGAGAAGCTGAGGACTAATTACAAAGGCAAACTGGAAGTTCTATTTATCGATGTCAGGAAGGACCATGAGAACGCGCGACGTTTTGGCGTAACCATGATTCCGACCCAGGTATTCCTCGACAAGAACGGCAAGGAGTTTCACCGGCATACAGGCTATTACGGGTATGAGGAGATAGCGCCGGTAATGAAAAAGGCAGGCCTGTAGAAGGCGTTCAATGGAAAAGAACTTTATCTGTTACTGTTTTGGATACTCTGAAGAGGACATCATCAGGGATGTCACAGAAAACAGGGGTACCTCATCTATTCTGGAACGCATCATGCGTGAGAAGAAGAATGGAACCTGCAGGTGTGGAACTACTCATCCGCTTGGGCGGTGATGCCTCGGCGATGTCCGCCGTGTCGTGGACAGGGCAAAAGAACAGATGAGAAATTATTCAGACGAAAATAAAGGATAGAACGATTATGCAAGGGCTTCTGGCCAACATACAGACAATTGTTCAAAACCAGCGCGGGCTGGCATTTGTCGCTGTCTTTATCGGTGGACTTATATCAGCTGCAAGCCCATGCGTACTTGCCGCGATTCCCCTGATCATCGGCTATGTCGGCGGCTATTCAGAGGGAAACAATAAGAAGGCAGCACTTTTTTCTCTGGTATTTGTACTTGGGCTCTCGATCACCTTTACCCTACTTGGTGCTGCTGCTTCAGTCATGGGACAGTTCCTTGGATTTATGGGCAGGTGGCTTTATATCGGACTTGCAATCATAGCCATAGTGATGGGCGTCCAGCTCATGGGACTCATCTCGATTCCCTTGCCCTTTCAGAAGACAAGGGCGGTTAAGACAAAAGGACTCCTCGGGGCGTTCCTGCTCGGCATGTTGACCGGAACAGTCTCCTCTCCCTGCGCAACACCGGTTCTCGCGGTTATCCTGGCCTATGTCTCGACTCAGGGGGATATGATGTACGGCGGGTCTCTCCTCTTCGTTTATGCTGTTGGTCATTGCGCGCTTATATTTGTAGCAGGGCTTTCCGTAGGACTCACCGAAAGCATCATCAGCTCAAGAGGAGCAAAGAATTTTTCTCTCTATGCAAAGAAATTCAGCGGTGCGTTACTTGTAGTAGTCGGCGTTTATTTTGGAATGACTAATTTTTAAGGAAAGAGCATGAAAAAAATATATATATTACTGCTCATTTCTGCACTCTGTGCACATCCCGTGCTTGCGCTGGACGCAAAACAGGGGATGCAAACTACAGATAAAGTCGCATCTGCATGGTATGTGCCCAATTGGTTGGCATCAGCACCCTATGCCCCTGTGTTTGAGGTCAGAGACACGGAGAACAAATACGGTCGTTACGCAAAACAAACAAAAACAGTGACGATCAAGGACCTCATTAAATTCCATGGTCACTTCTGCGGCGGCCTTGTGGAGAGCGCGGCATCTCTCAGAGTCGCTTTTGATATGCTTTTTTCTGATGGTATTGTTGACCGCACAGACATACGGATTGTTTCAAATAACTCTGCCTGCGGGGGCGATGTGGCGACGTATTTGACCGGTGCGCGGGCACGCTTCAACAGTCATGTCATAGACAATTCACTGACCGAGAGCGAATTCTATGTTCAACTTGTATCGACCGGCAAAACCATTCATGTGAAACTCAATCCCTCAGTTTACCCTAAAGAGGTCAAGACCCAGATGAAAAAAATTGAATCGGGAACGTTTGAGCCGAAAGACATTGACCTCTTTCAGGAACTCCAATGGGCATACGCAAAGAGGATGGTAAATAACCCGCTCAAAGAGGCATTCATTATTGAAGAAACAAAAGATTACAAATGGCCTGAGCCCACCTGCAAGGATTTGGGTAAAAGGAAAGACAATGATTACAAAAACATTCCGAGGGAATGATTTTAGACATATTATTTTCTCTTGCAGGAGGATTTTATGAAAAGCGACTGCATCAAGGACAATGTTGCAGATCGCTGTATATGGTGATATAGTTTATAAAAAACCGAGGTGAATTATGTTTGGATTGGGATTGCCGGAAATAGGAATAATGATCGTTATTGGTGTGCTTTTGTTTGGACCTTCAAAGCTGCCTCAGCTTGGCAAGGGTATTGGTGAGGCGATATCGGGTTTTAAGAAGGCCATCAGCGAAGATGCGAAAAAGGACGAGATAGATAAGTCCTGAGATTCGTATATCGATAATAAACGAAGGGAGGGAAAAGCATGAAAAGTGTACTGTTGGGTTTACTCGCTGTTTTTCTTCTTGCCTCTTTAGTGTCCGCAACAGTTGGCGGTGGCAACATCACATTTGAGGTGAAAAGCGCAGGCAATGTGGTATTCAGCCACGATAACCACGTCGGAGGTGTCGGTCTCAAGTGCACAGACTGCCATGATTCTCTCTACATTACAAAAGAGAAGCATAAGGCTGTATCCATGGCGCAGATGCAGAAAGGGAAATCCTGCGGAGCATGCCATAACGGCAAGAAGGCATTCGACGTAAAAGCTGCCTGCAATAATTGCCACAAGAAATAATAAAGGAGGCAAGTCCTATGTATGAAGGAAAAGACGAATTAGCGATTATTCAGGAAGACATAAAGCGGGCGATGGGAAAGCCTGAGACTAAATGGGCCATGCTCATCGATCTCAGAAGATGCACCGCCTGTAAGGCATGTGTCGCGGGCTGTGTAGCAGAGCAGAAGAGCCCTCCGGGCGTTATCTACAGACCGGTATATGAAGAAGAGATGGGCACATTTCCGAATGTGAAGAGGAGGTTCACCCCGAGGCCCTGCCAGCAGTGCGACAATCCGCCCTGTGTTGAGGCCTGTCCGAATAAGGGAGAGAATAAGGCGACGTGGAAGGCCAAAAACGGCATTGTGATGATCAACTATAACCAGTGTATCGGTTGTGGAAAGTGTGTCATCGCCTGTCCGTATAAGGCGCGGACACTCGATGCCGGCGCATTCCATACTGAAGGGACGCCGAAGATCGAGGAGTACGATTCGGCCCCTACCTGGGAGTACAGCAGGAAGTGGACGAGGCAGAAGAACGAGAGTCCGGTCGGCAACGCACGAAAGTGTCATTTTTGCTACCACAGACTCAAAAACGGCATGGTGCCCATGTGCGTCAGCACCTGCATCTGCCGGGCGAATTTCTTCGGAGATCCAACAGACAAGGAAAGCCTTATCTACAAGATGATAAAGGGGAATAAGGTCAAGGTTCTGAAGGAAGTGAAGGCCCCTGGCGAAGCAAAGCTGAAACCTGCTGACCTCAAGGGCATGAGCGCGGTGGATATTGCAAAGAAGATCGGCTATCCGGGAGCGACCCCTGTATTCGCCGATGCAGCATCTACGAAACCAAGACTTTATTACATACTGCCTTAAGGGGGTGTCAGAAATGAAAAATAAAGAGATCAAAGATATATCGACCATGGAAGAGAATAAAAACAACGGGAAAGGCCTGAAACAGAAGAGATTTTCTCAAATGCTCCGCAGTGCTTGGCGGTGCGCTTCTTGCCTCTCAGATGGAATGGGCAACTGATATGATGCGCAGGGCTGAGGCAGGCATGCTGACACCGGAAGAGGAGTATGAGCTTATCAGAGCCGAGAATACTCTCTATACCGTCTGTCTGCAATGCAACACCGGCTGCGGCATCAAGGTCAAGTTCCTCAGAAAGGGCGACAAGGCGGTTGCTCTCAAGATCGACGGCAATCCCTATAATCCCTTTGTCTCGGTTCCTCATCTCGATTACAAATCATCACCAGCCTCGGTCAATACCATGGACAGGGCCATCTGTCCAAAGGGACAGGCCGGCATCCAGACCGCCTATGACCCCTACCGGATCACAAAGGTCCTGAAGCGCGCAGGCAAACGGGGAGAGGAAAAGTGGATGACCATTCCCTTCGACCAGGCGATTGATGAGATCGTCAACGGCGGCAAGCTCTTTTCCAATGTGCCGGGAGAAGAAAGCCGTGAGGTCACCGGTCTGAAGGAAATCTATGCTCTTAAGGATCCAAAGATCGCAAAGGAGATGGGAGATGATGCCAAGGCGCTTGCAGAAGGCCAAGGACAAGAAGGCGGCGGTAGAAGAGTTCAAGAAGAAGCATGCTGCAAACCTGCAATTACCTCATCGATCCGGACCATCCTGATCTCGGACCGAAGAACAACCAGCTCGTCTACATGTGGGGACGAAAGAAGGGCGGCCGTTCCGATTTCTCCGCCCGCTTCTTCGGCGACTATTTCGGAACGGTGAACACCCACGGCCATACCACCGTCTGCCAGGGTTCGCTTTACTTCACCTGCAAGGCCATGAGCGAGCAGTATGAGTACAATAAGTTCGGAGGCGGTCAGAAGTTCTACTGGCAGGGGGACTTCGAGAACACTGAATATATCCTCTCCGTCGGGTTCGAACCTCTTTGACGCCAACTATGGACCGTCCAACCGGAACGTGACGGCTGATCCCGAGACTTACTGAGGGCAAGACAAAGATGACTGTCGTGGATCCGCGTTACAACAAGTCTGCTGCAAAGGCACACCGTTACCTGCCGATCAATCCCGGGTACTGACGCTGCCTTCTTCGCCGGGATTATCCAGTGGATCATCAAGAACAAGAAGTACGACGCAAAGTATCTTGCCAATGCGAACAAGGCCGCTGCAACTGCAGCAAAAGAGCCGACCTGGTCAAACGCCGCGCTTCTTGTCAAGCTCGACAAGGACGGAAAACCGGGCAAGTTCCTGCGGGCAAATGAGATCGGGCTTGCAGAGATCGAGAAGCGCAAGGACAAGGACGGCAAGGAGCACGACTTCGAGTATCTCGTCTGTCATGAAGGACGGCAAGCCGGTTGCCGTCGATCCGAATGATGAAAAGAACGCGGTTACCGGCGATCTGCTGGTCAGCACCGAACTCAGCGGCATCAAGGTGAAGAGCGGCCTTCAGGTGATCTCTGATGCGGCAAACTGCAAAGACCATGGAAGAGTGGTCGAAGATCTGCGGCATCAGCGTCAAGGACATCGAACTGACGGCGCAGGAACTCACCAGCTACGGAAAGAAGGCCGTCGTTGATGTTCACCGTGGCATCGCCCAGCATACGAACGGTTTCTACAACGTGACCTCGGCCATGACGATCAATCTGCTTCTCGGCAACTTTGACTGGAAGGGCGGGATGATCGCGGCGTCGACGTACAATACGACCGGCGGCAAGGAAGGCCAGCCCTTTGACCTCGGCAAGATCGACGCCGGGCAAGAATGGCGAAGTTCGGCATCAGCATCATCCGGCACGACATCAAGTACGAAGACACGACCGTGCTTCGCGGGATATCCGGCCAAGCGGAACTGGTGGCCGCTGTCGAGCGACATCTACGAGGAGATCATCCCCTCCATCGGCGACGCATACCCTTATCCGGTCAAGGCCCTCTTCAGCTACATGGGTGCGCCGACCTATGCGCTGCCCGCCGGACATACGAATATCGAGATCCTTGCCGACGTGAACAAGATTCCGCTCTATTTCACCACCGACATCCTGATCGGCACGACCACCATGTACGCGGACTACATCTTCCCTGATCTCAGCTATCTTGAGCGCTGGGAGATGCAGGGCTCGCATCCGAACATGCCGGCCAAGGTCCAGCCGGTGCGGCAGCCGGTGATCGCTCCGATCCCCGAGACGGTCAAGGTCTTCGGCGAGGAGATGCCCTGCTCCTACGAGGCGCTTCAGCTGGCACTGGCGGAGAAGCTCGGGCATGAAGGGCTACGGCAAGGACGGCTTCGGCCCGGGACAGGACTTCACGAGGCCGGATGACTTTTATATCCGCATGGTTGCCAACGTCGCCACGGACGGAACGCCGGTGCCTGATGCCGACGACGCAGAGATGAAGCTTTTCCTCGAATCCCGCAAGCATCTTCCGAAAGTCGGTCTTCGACCCTGAGCGCTGGGAGAAGATCGCGGGCGCCAACTGGCGCAAGGTGGTGTATGTGCTCAACCGTGGCGGCCGGTTCCAGGATTATAAGGATATGTACAAGGGCGACCACGTTGCCAACCAGTACAAAAAGACGATCAACTTCTACCAGGAAAAGACCGCCGGCACCAAGAACGCCTTTACCGGCAAATCGAACCCCGGCTATGCAACCTACATCCCGATCTCAACCACCCTCGGTAAATCGCCGAAGGACGCCGGGCTTGAGGATGGTTATCCGCTTCACCTGATTACCCAGACGGGACATCCTGATGACCAAGTCCAGAACGGTCGTTGACTACTGGCTCCTTGCGATCAAGCCGGAGAACGAGATCATTATGCATACGCAGCGATGCCAAGAAGCTCGGGATCAAGGACGGCGACAAGGTGAAGGTGGTCTCTGCTACGAACCCCGAGGGCGTCTGGGATCTCAAGAACGGCACAAAGAAGGCCATGATCGGCAAGGTGATGGTCACCGAGACGATCATGCCGGGCGTGGTGACGTTCACCCTTGGCCACGGCCACTGGGCAACGGGCGCTGCTGGATGTGACGATCGACGGGAAGGTCGTCAAGGGAGATCCAAGCCGGGCGACCGGAGTCCATGCCAACGCAGCCATGTGGGTCGATCCCTATCTTAAGAACACCTGCATGCTCGACCCGGTCGGCGGCAGCGTTTCGTTCTATGACACAAAGGTGAAACTGCTTAAGGTCTAAAGGATACGAGAAGGGCAGGTATAGTTTGCCTGCCCTTCTTTTGATCAGACTATGAAAACAGAAGAACAGACTATACCCAATTTTGAAACTCTGCTTAACGAGTCCGCCAGAATTCATGGCCACCTCTGCCCCGGCCAGGTCCTTGGTGTGAAGATGTCGATGCTGGGTCTTCGTGAAGCGGGTATTACAGACCCGAAGGGAAAAGACAGAAAGAGCATCATTGTCTTTGTTGAGATGGACAGATGCGCGACCGACGCTGTGCAGTCTGTTACCGGATGCAGCCTTGGCCGCAGAACAATGAAGTTCATGGACTACGGCAAGATGGCCGCGACATTCCTGAATCTCAAGACAGGCAAGGCAGTAAGGATCATTGCAAAGGAGGAATCGCGGCTAAAGGCAAAGGAATATTTTCCTGAGATAGAAAACAAGTATGAGGCCCAGACTGAGGCATACAAGATCATGTCTGACAGCGAGCTTTTTGACCTGATGGAAGTGAATGTTACTATCAGACCTGAAGACATGCCGGGAAGACCTTTGCGACGGATCAAATGCGATTCCTGCGGTGAATACGTGCAGGACCTGCGAGAGGTTTACAGGGAGGGAAAGATCTTATGCAGACCTTGCTCGGAATCCGGATATTATGAGCCTGTCAAACGAAATATTTTTTGATTGTGCGTTATGCATATATTCCATAACGGATGAATGATTGAAATGGAGATTAAATCAATAACGAATTGTAGAGGAGGACGTTATGTGTGATTTATCCCCCGGGAATCAGACCCCAGGAACAAAGAAACTGGCTGTTGCCAAAGCCGTAGGCACCATCCTTGCCCATGACATAACGGAGATACGCCCGGGAGAGTTCAAAGGACGTGCTTTCAAGAAAGGGCATATTATCAGGCAGGAAGATGTCTGCCACCTCCAGAGGCTTGGCAAAGAACATCTTTTTGTTCTCAATATCGCAGATGACGAGATGCACGAGGACGATGCAGCATATGCCCTTGCACATGCACTTACGGGAGAAGGAGTGAAGATAAAGGGGGAGCCAAAGGAAGGAAAGATAAATATCGTTGCTGAGACAGATGGCCTTCTCAAGATCAATAAAGAGGCGCTTCTAGCCTTCAACATGCTGGGCGATGTCATGTGTGCGACACTCCACAGCAATACGGTTGTGAAAAAAGGTCAGTCAGTCGCAGCAACAAGGGCAGTCCCATTGATTGTCAAGAAAGATGTTGTGCAGACAGCAGTGAAGATAGGCGAGCAGGCAGGGAAGATCATTCGTGTAAAAGAGATCAGAAATCCTAAGGCAGGAGTGGTCATAACCGGCAACGAGGTCTATTACGGCAGGATTAAAGATGCCTTTGCTCCTATCATAAAGAATAAGATTGAGGAAATCGGTGGTGAAATCGTCGGAACATACTTTGCGCCTGATGATGAATCATTTATCGAGGCCAGGCTGAGGGAACTGATAAATGCCGGGGCTGACCTGCTTATAACCACAGGAGGGATGTCTGTTGATCCTGATGATGTAACACGGTTTGCGATAAGAAATCTTGGCGCTTCCGAAATTACGTACGGATCAGCTGTTTTGCCGGGTGCCATGTTTTTGGTAGCGTATCTGGAAACAGAGAGCAGGGTTCCGGGTTTAGGAGTTAGCGGGGGAGGACAAATCTCCAGGTCCCAATTCCCAATCCCTGTTCTGGGAATTCCGGCCTGCGGCATGTATGCCAGGACAACGATTTTCGACCTGATTCTGCCGAGGGTCCTCGCGGGTGAGAAAGTGGGCCGAAAAGAGCTTGCGGAACTCGGACATGGCGGTTTATGTATGAAGTGCGCATCATGTAATTACCCTGTCTGCCCGTTTGGAAAATAAATCTTAACGTTGAACAGATGTGGCTGAAGCTATGCAAACCCTGCTGCGCTGGTCTTCATAATTTCTTCAGAATTCTATAGTAAACTATATTCAAGGGTAGAAGTTAAAACCCTTGTTAGATCCCTCCGGAAGGTAGCCGGTCCCCTCGCCGGCTGCCTTCATTTTTTTTGTAAAAAAGGCTGAGGCTGATAATGAATGTATCCTCAAATAATTCCCTGTATTAAAAGCATTTTTCCGGTTAAAATATGAGACAAATAATTTTTGTTCAGCGGAGAATTCATGAAAAAGATATTGATCGCCCTGGCGGTGATAACAGCACTCGGAGCAGCCGGTTATCTTATTTTCAGATCAGACAAGGAAAGACCAGAAATACGGAACTGAAAAAGTAACGAGAGGCGATATTGTATCAACGATTACTGCGACGGGAGCGGTAAATGCCGTAACAACTGTACTTGTCGGCACCCAGGTTTCAGGGACGATCAAAGATATCTATGTTGACTTTAACTCTCCGGTCAAAAAGGGGCAGCTTATAGCACAGATAGATCCGGCGATTTTTGATGCCCAGGTGGCCCAGGCAAGGGCGAACCTTCTTTCGGCAAAGGCGAACCTGGAAAAGTCGATGGTTGCGCTTGCGGACGCTCAAAGGACCCTGAACAGACAGAAAGAACTCTTTGCGAAGAACCTGGTGGCAAGGAGCGATGCTGATGCTGCAGAAACAGCATATGATACAGCCGGCACACAGGTGAGCGCTTCAAAGGCACAGGTGAGCCAGTCTGAGGCTGCCTTGCGGATATCAGAGACGAACCTGAGGTATACGAGGATCATCTCCCCGGTAAACGGCATCGTCGTATCCAGGAATGTTGATATCGGGCAGACTGTCGCGGCGAGTTTTCAGACACCCACTCTCTTTAACATCGCCCAGGACCTTACGAAGATGCAGATAGACAGCAGCGTTGCCGAGGCGGATATCGGGAAGATACAGGTAGGCCAGCCCGTTGAATTTACCGTGGATGCCTATCCTGACAGCCCCTTTAACGGCAGCGTATCAGAGATACGGAATGCGCCGATCACGGTTCAGAACGTGGTCACTTACGATGTGGTGGTCAAGGTGGACAACCCTGAGTTGAAGCTCAAACCCGGTATGACCGCCAATGTCTCGATCGTTGTATCGAGCAAGAAGGGCGTTCTCAGGATACCGAACGCGGCGCTCCGTTTCCGGCCGTCTGAAAAACGGGACATGACGAAGCAGAAGGAGAAGGGCAGCGGGGTCTGGGTCCTTGAGAACAAGAACCCGATGCGTATTGCGGTGACTACGGGAATCAGCGACGGCATGTATACGGAGCTGCTTTCAGGCGAAATCAGGGAGGGACAGGAGCTGATCGTCGAGTCCCTTGTGAAACCCAAAAACCAGTCCCAGTCATCAGCGCCGCGCATGCGTTTCTGATATGGTACTCCTCGAAACACAGGAGATCACCAAGACTTATAAACTCGGTGAGATCGCATTGCATGCGCTCAATAATGTTTCACTTCGAATCGGGAAGGGGGAATTCATAGCAATTATGGGGCCTTCTGGTTCGGGCAAATCCACGTTCATGAATATTCTGGGATGTCTTGACAGACCGACGAGCGGAAGATATCTCCTCGAAGGGGTTGATGTGGCACATATGAACAGGGATGAGCTGGCAGGCATTAGGAACAAAAAGATAGGCTTTGTCTTTCAGGGGTTTAATCTTCTTCCGCGGACTTCCGCGATGGAAAATGTAGAGCTTCCCCTTCTCTATGATGGCTTTCCTGCAAAGGAGAGGGCAGATCGTTCAGCAGCTGCATTGGCGACCGTCGGGCTTGCAGGCAGGGAAAACCACCACCCGAACCAGCTTTCAGGAGGGCAGCAGCAGCGGGTGGCCATAGCCCGCGCACTGGTAAACAACGCGCCCATAATCCTTGCGGACGAGCCGACCGGAAACCTGGACACAAAGACGAGTTTTGAGATTATGGATCTCTTCGTGAAGCTGAACGAAGAGACACATATGACGATCATTATTGTAACCCACGAAAAGGACATCGCGGAGTTCAGCGAGGAGGCGGATATTCTTCAGGGACGGCAACGTCGTCAGCGATGAATCATCCGTCAGGCCATGATCGATATCCCTTCGACCATCCGCATATCTTTCAGGGCGCTTCGGGTTAACAAGATGCGCTCCGCCCTTACCATGCTCGGCATCATCATTGGTGTTGGCGCTGTTATCACTATGCTTGCTGTGGGAACAGGGGCGAAACAGAGGCTCGGTGACCAACTTGCCAGCATCGGAAGCAACCTCATCATGATCGTGCCTGGGGCAAGCACTGCCGGAGGCGTGAGGATGGGGGCAGGGACACAGTCTACACTTTCCATCGGCGATGCAGAGGCCATCCGGAAGGAATGCCCTGCTGTATTGTATGTAGCGCCGGTCCTCAGCGGTGTTGCCCAGGTGGTCTACGGAAACCAGAACTGGTCAACCGGCATTAACGGAACCACGACGAATATGCTGAATGTGAGGGACTGGCCCCTCATAGCAGGAAGGCCGTTTACCGATGAAGAAATCAGGAGCGCGGCAAAGGTCTGCCTGCTCGGCCAGACAGTTGTTGATAATCTCTTTGGCGGCATCAATCCCATCGGACAGATTATCAGGATAAAAAATGTTCCCTTTACGGTCATCGGCGTTCTTGACAGCAAGGGCCAGGACCCCGGAGGACATGACCAGGACGATACCATCTATGTCCCGGTGACAACAGCACAGAAGAAGCTCTTTGGGACGGCGTTTCCGGGCATGGTGAGGATTATTATGGTAAAAGCGAAGAGCACGGAAGACCTTGCAGCAGCCGAAAAACAGATAAACGAGCTCCTGAAGCAGAGGCACCGTATAGGCCCGAAACAGGATGATGACTTTACTGTCCGGAACCTCACCTCGATGATGCAGGCCGCAGAGCAGCAAACGAAGATAATGGCCCTGTTGCTTGGGGCGATCGCGTCTGTATCACTGCTTGTGGGAGGCATCGGCATCATGAACATCATGCTCGTCTCGGTCACGGAGCGCACACGGGAAATCGGCATCAGGATGGCGATCGGCGCAAAGACCTGGGACATCAGGCTCCAGTTCATCATCGAGGCGCTTATCCTCTCCCTGATCGGCGGGGTTGTGGGGCTTATCGTCGGGATATCAGCCTCCGAACTCATCTCGCTGCTGGCAGGATGGAGTACGGTCGTCTCCCCCCTTTCTATCTTTCTGGCCTTTGGGTTTTCGGGATTTGTCGGGATATTCTTCGGGTTTTATCCTGCCTACAAGGCATCACTCCTTGATCCCATAGAGGCGTTGCGGTACGAGTAGAAGAGGCAGTATCCTAGGCCTTCCAGCATTCAGCGTTTTCTTTCCCTCTTTTTCAAAGATCGCAAAATATTTTAATTATTCGTAGTTGGAGTGCACCTATTGAATATGAACAGGCCGAAATTAATTCCGATTTGGCCTCTCAAGAACCCGAATTGAGAGAATTTAAATGACCAGCCCTGTTACAGTCGGATGTATTGATTATAGGTTGCCTTCCAAAGAAGAACAACATCAAACAGGATTTGCTTATGCGATTTGGGACATAGGACTAAAGAATTTGAGCCTTGATGAATAATTATATGATTCCTGCTGATAGGATTTCTCTCCACAATTTTGGGGGAGCAGGGTAATTATTTCTTTGCCAATTAGTGACTGTGAATCTATATATTCTGCGAAAGAAACTGAATAAATATTCAAAAACAAAATAATCCAAATGAGGACACTACCCCCGGCTGTCTTGCCGCAGGAAATCTTCAGCTTTATGATATACTTATCAGAACTGCTTTCGATTATTTCGACAATAATAAAGGAGACAAAATGAAGAGGATATTATTTAGAATGTCCGTTGGGATACTTCTATTGACTATGGTTTTTTCGGCCATTTCATGTTCCAGGGAGAAAACAGGGGAAAAGGCCGCGCTGCCTTCCGAGCATACGAAGGTGGCTGAAGAATACAAAAAGGGTCTCGAGGAATCGAAAAAGATCGTGGTTGCGAAGGTGAACGGGACGGACATCACGATGAAACAGCTTATCGACAGGATGAACCAGGTGGCCCCCGAGCATGTTAAAGATGCGGGACAAAGGACCCCGGAAATAGACGCAAAGGTGAGGAAAGAGGCCCTTGATACCCTGGTCTTCAGAGAGTTGGCTTATCAGGAAGCTCTCAGGCAGGGGATGAAGGTCCGTCCGGAAGCTGTTAAGGATGCCGTGAAAAAGCTCAGGACAGACCTTGGTTCTGAAAATGCGTATAAAGAGTACCTTGAGAAGACGGGCCTTACCGAAGAGTCATTGAAAAAGCAGATCGAAAAAGACCAATTCATTGACATGATAACCACGCAGGAGATTATGGCGAAGGTTAAAATCGATGAAAAGCAGGTGAGAGACACCTACAACAGGGAAAAGGGGAGCTTTGTCGTACCTGAAAATTTTCTCGTGGACGATGTTTTCTTTCAGCCAGGCACGGACGAGTCCGCTGCAATGAACAAGGCAAGGGAGACCCTCGCCCAGATAAAGAAGAACAATAATGATCTTTCGAAGCTTGCAGGGGACAAGAGCATAATGGTCAGGAGAGGGGGGGTCACGGAAAAGGAATACCCGAACATTTTTCGTGCGGCAGCTAAAATGAAATCCGGTGACCTGAGCGATGTGATCAAAGAGAGCGATGGCTTGCACATTATAAAAATGCTGAAAAAGGAGCCTTTCCGTCAGTTCAGTTTTGAGGAGGCACGGGTCGATATAGAACATAGATTGATGGGGCCTGTTATGAACAAGCGGAAGGCGGAATGGGAAAACAGACTGAAAAAAACCGCGAAGATTGAAATTATGCAGGACGTGCCTGCTTTGCCGGCGAAGGAAGACAAGGCGCGAAATCAGTAAGAGTTGTATTCTTTCTGTTGCAGGGGACTTTTCTGTGAACCGAAAAACGCTTTGAAGAAAAATTGCAGAGAGATTTCTTTACCGGCAGAGGGTTTTACATTCCTCTTGGTTGCTTAATGTTTCGTCAGCCGTTATTCCTGATCCGCTGATTATGCCGTATACATGCATGACAGCCTCGCGCTTTTCTGCCCGTGTGAATAGGGAATAGAGATTTGACTGTCTGCAAATCTCCAATGACTCCCTGAGCATATCTTTTTGTAAGTTCATCATACTTATTGTTTAGCAATAAATGTGCCAAAAAGTATGTTTTCTTTTGAATTCGATAAGTTGCACGATTCAGTAATAGTAATGGAAAGATATAATTGGTTAAAAGACCAAGTGAATTTGGTTTTTTCCCATTTTTATCCCAGAATGTCCGTTAGACAAAGATGTCTAATGGCCGTCATTAGGGGATATAGAGCATAACCCCTTGAAAAGAGGATAGAATATGAGACGGCTGAGGCAGCATAGGGTCGAATAAAGCAGTAAGGGAAACATACATGGCAAAAGACCTTCAGTTGAGTTTTACGGATAAGGAGATAACACCGTGGGGCGGGCTATCGCTAATGAGTCGGCTATTGAAGAAGGCAGGTTTTCGAGAAGCACTTCAAGGGGCGGGATTACCGTTAAAGGGATCAAACCGGGGATATGACCCTGAGCAATTGGTCGAGCAGTTTATGATCGGGGTCTGGTGTGGAGCCAACCGATTTGAACATATGGAAGTAACGCGGCATGATGAAGCGATCCGACAGATATTTGATTATGAGCGGATGGCAGGGCATAAGGCATTTGCAAGGCATTTTGGCAAGTACACACAGGGGATAAACCAGCGGGTATTTGGCAAGTTGTATCGGTGGTTTTATGAGCAATTACAGTTTGACAACTTCACGCTGGATATGGACTCGACGGTAATGAGTCGTTATGGGAATCAGGAGGGGGCACGACGCGGTTATAATCCACAAAAGCCGGGACGCAACTCGCATCATCCGTTGTTGGCATTTGTGGCAGATTGCCGTATGGTAGCCAACTGCTGGCTCAGGTCAGGAGATGCACATACAGCGAATAACTTTCATGGTTTTCTCAGTGATACCCTTGAGAAGCTCTCCGGCAAGAAGATAGGATTATTGAGAGCTGACAGCGGGTTTTTCAGCAAACAGGTCATTGAGCAGCTTGAGAACGCTGAGAGGCCGATACCCTATATCATTGCAGTTCGACTGCATCGGACATTGCAAAGGATGCTGGCCGGACACCGGCAATGGCAGGCACTCGATGACGGCATAGATGTTTCCTCTATAGAATATGAGAGTCCGGGATGGGGCAAAGCACGAAGGATGGTCATGGTAAGGCAGTTGATCACGCGCAGACCAAAGGCAACCGGCAAAATCCTGAAGCTTTTTGCTGCTGATGCCGAGTATCAGCAGTATCGGTATGGATGTTTTGTAACAAGTCTGGATCTGCCGGCAGCATTGGTTTGGAAAATCTACAGAATGAGAGCCGATGCAGAAAACCGTATCAAGGAACTGAAATATGATTTTGGAGCGGATAGTTTCAACGTAAATAACTTCAGCGCTACAGAGGCGACGATGAACTTTGTTATGTTGGCCTATAACCTGATGAGTCTGTTCCGACAGGTCGTTTTGGGCAGCAAGGTTCAGCCTACATTGAAAACGCTACGGTATAAGGTTTTTGCTGTCGGCGGATACCTGACAAAAAATGGAAATGCCAGAGTTCTTAAACTATCTCTGGCAATGCGAAGACGTGAATGGTTTACAGGGCTTTGGGATAAATCACGGGCTTTTGATCTGCCCGCTATATTCCCATCGCATCTCTAATGGACAATCTGGGTTTATTATTCCAGGAACATTTCAACAAGAAGGGAAAAATTACCGCAGAGGTCGCAGAGAAAGACAGAGAAAAGTGAATGGTGAAAAGTGAATGGCAAGAAGTACGCAGTAAGCTGACAGGCTATCAAGCTTGAAAGCCTGCAAGAGATCCAGCCTAGGCACTACTCAACTACTCAACCATTCATTCTTCACGATTATGGTATTGACCTGATGGCAAAGCCCTCTGCCTGGATACCGGAAATTATCTGTTCCAGGTGCTCTTTGCCCCGCGTTTCGACCGTGAAGACAACTTTTGTTTCGAATACGGACAGGTCCGGAGAAAGCCGGTCATGAAGAATGGTGTTGATATTTCCCCTCATGCTCCCTATGATGCCGGTCAATGCATGGAGCTGACCGGGGATATCGTCAATGGTCACTTCAAAGACGCCAATTCGCCCGCTGCTGAGAAGTCCCCGGTGGATGATCCTGTCTATGAGAGTAAAATCGATGTTGCCCCCGCTTACGATAAGAACGACCCGCTTGTCCCTGAATCTCTCCTTCTCTTTTATCAGCGCAGCAAGAGGGACCGTTGCTGCTCCTTCAGCGACAAGCTTCTTTCTCTCAAGGAAGAGGAGTATCGCCATCGCTATCGCATGTTCGTCAACGAGCATTATATCATCGACGTATCTATTGATAATCCCGAAAGGTATTTCCCCCACCTTGCCGACCGCGATGCCATCGGCAAGGGTATAGGACGGAACACTTTCTGAAAGCTTCCTCTCCCTGAATGAGGTGTAGGCAGAGACTGCAGAGGCTGTCTGAACACCGATAATCTCCGTATCAGGTGACAAGGTTTTTACAGCGACCGCGATACCTGCGATAAGGCCTCCGCCGCCGACAGGGACGATGACCGTATCAAATTCCTTCAAATCCTCAACGAGTTCCAACCCTATCGTCCCCTGACCGGCTATGATCATTTCGTCGTCAAACGCATGGATAAAGGCTCGATCCGTCTGTGTTTGCGCGTACTGTATCGCTTCCTGAAGATTTTCTCCATAGAGGACAAGTTCGGCGCCGTATCCTTTTGTTGCCTCCTGCTTGACAATAGACGCAGAGAGGGGCATTACTATTTTTGCGTGGATGCCGAGTTTTGCTGCAGCGAAGGCAACCCCCTGCGCGTGGTTTCCCATAGAGGCCGCGATTACCCGCTTATTGCCGAGGGAACTCATCTTGTTGAAAGCGCCTCTTACCTTGAAGGAGCCGGTCTTCTGCAGGTTTTCTGCCTTGAGATAGACCCCGGAGCCCGTCATGTTGCTGAATGAGTTGGAATGGACCAGCGGGGTCTTATGGACAAAGCCCCTGATTGTAACAGCTGCCTTATTAATGTCTGTTATGCTAAGCATAGCGCTGAATATATTCCTCACCTTATAACTGGTACACTGAATATTATCTTAACTCAAAGAATCCCATTTCTGTGAAAAATTGATGATCCTGCAATTTGCCTATCGATCATACTTGCCGTATACAGTCTTCAATCAATTTTGTGTCATTTAAGACGCAGCTCAGTTTGGTAATTTCCCTGAAATAGGTCTATATAATATATAACTAAATGATAAATAATGATATTTTGCTGTTATCCGAAAAGAGTCATAATTGACGCATTATATAGGAATATAACCACCCCATCTCTGCAAAACATAGTTAACTGCAACTCATTGATATTTAGTATTTTTTCAACTCATATGAATTTTTGCATCAATAACTTCAGATTTCAATAAACTGTCCTGAAGTACAAAAAAGACTTTAATATCAATATGATAAGTCCATGGCATCTCAATTGCACTATGCTGTATGGAGTCAATCCCCTAAATTGTCTCCAACTATTTCGTAAAAGAGATCAAGGTAAACTCAAGGAGGTGCTTACTGCAAAAAAAATAATTTAGAGGGGCTGATCTTCCTTATCGATCAGTTGGAACGTTTACATAGTATTCAATTTAAAGGAGATAGTTTATGAAAATACAAACCAAATGGCTTTTACTGGCCCTTACGCTGGCTATAGCGGCTGTGTTCCTCGCTCCAGCAGTCCAGGCGGCTATCGATGGCGGCTATGTCGGTTCAGCGGCTTGCGGGGTCTGTCATACTGATAATTACAATACTTTCATCAAATCAGGCCATCCGTACAAGGTCAGGTTCACAAAAGGTTTGACCCCCGTGGCCTCAGGCGGCGACAACGTGACAACAATCACCGACCCGCTTTCAGCGCTTCTCACGCCGACTCTGCCGCTCAACTCGAATCTTATTGATCCGAACAATGAGACAGACGTAAAATCAGGCACGAACCTCGACTGGTCAACGATCAGCTATGTGATCGGCGGCTGGGGCTGGAAGGCCAGATATGGTGTAAAAGACAACGGCGCTACCCCTGATTCTGCTACGGGATACATCTGGTCCAGCAGCGGCGCAGCAGCGCAGTACAATCTTGAGACGGGTACGTATTCGGCGTATGGCAGCGCCACGAAAACATACACCTGCGCCATTTGCCACAATACGAACGGAACAAGTTCTGCAGACGCAGGCTGTATTACACCACTCAGCGGCACACGGACTGAACCTTGGGCATCGTCCGGACTTGCCTACACAGCACCTGGCGGTTTCCGCAGTGAATGGACATTCAGCGGCGTCCAGTGCGAGGCTTGCCACGGACCGGGCCAAGGACATGGCGAAGCCGGCACAATAAGTGTGCTTTCACTCAATAACGGAACCGTTGAAATCTGCGCCAAGTGCCATATCAGGTCCAATAATTCCGGCACCCCTGCCTTCGGCAGCGAGTGCGGTATAGAAGACAGTTTCCCCGCTACCTATGCCATTTTGACAAAGGGCGCTACCGGTACCGATCCCTTTATCGGTCATCATGAGCAGTACAACGAAATGCACGGGTTAAACAACGACGGCGTGCATGCTTCCCTGAAGTGCACGGATTGCCATGATCCTCACAAAAGGGCGGCAGGCGTAATAGCGACAGTTGCCGCAGCCCTCGGCATCAGCAGCCCTTCAGAGCCGGCAATGGGCGCTATAAAGAAACAGTGCGGAGATTGCCATAGTGCACAGGCAGATGCCGATGCCGCAGCCTCAGCGGGCTCTACACAGGGCATAATGAGGGACGCCGGCGTAACCTGCGTTGACTGTCATATGTCAGAGGCCTCCAAAACAGCCACCCAATCTTCGATCTCAGGCTGGGGTCGCAAGGGTGACCTGAAGACACACATCTTCAAGATCAAGCCTTCAACAGACTCGATATGGAGATCTAACGGCGCACCTGATAACAAGACCATTGCGCAGAACTACCTCACTCCGAAGTATGCCTGCGGCAAATGCCACGATGGCTTTATCGGGACTGCGACAACCATGACCGAGGGTGATGCCGTGACTGCAGCGACCGGCTACCATAACGTCACCGGCATCGACAATGGCTATGTGGGCGCAGAGGCATGTGCAGGCTGCCATACTCAGAATTACAATGACTTTGTGCAGTCCGGACATCCGTACAAGGTGAGGTTCACTAAGGGACAGAAGCCGGTTGCCGGAACTCCTGGCGCCGGCGAGATTTACGATCCGCTCTCGGCGGCACTGTCATCTACAATGCCGAACACGGCCGATCTTCTCAATCCGAATAGTGAAACAAATGTAAAAGTGACCGATATTAACGGCAAGCTCGACTGGTCGGCAGTCTCATACGTGATCGGCGGCTTCGGATGGAAGGCAAGGTGGGGTGTAAAAGATACTGTAGATGACTCTGCTACGGGATTTATCTGGTCAAGCAGTGTCTCCAGCCCTACGGGCGCACAATTCAATATGCTGGCAGCCGATGCGACCCTTGATCCTAAGGGCCACCGTGCAAATTGGTCGACGTACGGAAGCGCCACAAAAAAATATTCGTGTGCGATCTGCCATAATACAAATGGGACGAGCTCTGTAGACGCACTTTGTTCTACTCCGCTCAATAGCGGCAGGACTGAGCCGTGGGCTTCGTCAGGCTTGGTCTATACTGCGCCCGGTGGATTCCAAAGTGAATGGACCTTCAGCGGCGTACAGTGCGAGGCATGTCACGGACCTGCAGTCAACCACGTGAAGAGCCCATCCGCAAATACTCTGGGAGTTCTCAGGGTTACTTACGGCGCAAATGATTACGAAGTCTGCGCAAAGTGCCATATCAGATCAAATAATAACGCTACCGCTTTTGGCAGTGAATGCGGAGGTGACGCCGGTGAGGCTATTCTGACTGGCGGCTCTTCTCAGCAGGCGAGCGGGTTCGAAAGCCATCATCAGCAGTTCAACCAGGTGTTTGGCTATAACGGAGACGGCGCGCATGCTTCTCTGGAATGTACTGCCTGCCACAACCCGCATAAGCGTTCGGCAACAGTCACGAGCGGAATAGCAACAGCCCTCGGTATTACTGACAACAACCAGTCGGCAGAGGCAAGAGGAGCTGTAGTCTCCTGCGAAAGCTGTCACCCGGGCAAGACCCTTGTCTACAGCATGGGTGATATCAAGTGCATTGACTGTCATATGGGCTCAACAACCCAAACTGCAACGAATGAGAAGGCTACAGGCACTACAGACGGGATTGCCGCCTGGGGCAAACAAGGCGATGTTTCAGGTCACATCTTTAAGATCAATCCGGCTGCTACAACTGTCACCAGAACGAACGCAGCCGGCAAAATTATTGCCACAAATTCCATTACAGTCGACTTTGCCTGTGGCAAGTGCCATGACCCTTACATGAACGACTTTGGCAATGTCGCTCTCACGCAGGCCCAGGCCCAGCTGTATGCGAAGAACATACACAATTCAATACCAACTGCTTCTTTTGGATGGAGTGCGGATGCAGTAACCAGCTTCAAGGTCAACTTCACCGCTTCAGGCTGCCAGACCGGAGATACCTGCACCTATGACTGGGACTTTGGAGACGGCAATACCGCGCTTGGAATACCAACAGCTGCCATTTCTTATACCTATGCGGACAGCACGATAATGACAGCTTCACTGGTCATCAACAACATCACAAAAGGAACATCATCATCTCCGTCCGCAAAGACAGTGTTACCTCTTTCCATGAATACTGCTCCTGTTGCTTCCTATACTCTCAGCATCAGCGGCTGGACAGTAACAGTAACAGACACCTCTACTGACGAAGCAGCGTTCCCGGCAGGCGCGGTGAAAGTATACTGGGGCGACGGCGCTACCTCAACAGGTAATGCCGGAGCAGCAGTATCACATACTTACACACGTCAGGGCTCATACATCATCAGGATGAGCATTACAGACGCAGACGGCAAGAAGGTCTATGCCGGAAACTCACAGGCATTCGTACCGCAGAAGTTCACGATCAGCGGTAAGGCAGTAAGAGGAGTCTGTTCTGATCCTACGAAACTGACACAGGCTACTTGTTTGGCTCCTGCAACATGGGGTCCTTCGACAACACCTGTTTCCAGTGCCTCAATCCGCCTCATGAAGGGTGGCAGACGTTGTTAAGATGGCTGCTACACAGGCTGACGGAACGTACATACTGAGTGATGTACTTCCTGATGTATACACGGTAAGAGCCGTGAAATCAGGCCTGACCTTCGTAGACCAGCCGGCAAACGCATCAGCCGGAAGCGTAGTAAACGTAAACTTTACAGCGAACAGGTAGTATATCTCCCAGCTCAAAAGGCAGGTCTGTTTTCCCGACCTGCCTTTTTTTATTTTAAAAACAAGAGGCAAGTGACTTTGGACAACGGCCTACATGTTTTTTTCTGTGACTTTTCTGAATTCTTTCGAGGAGATGCTATATTTTCTCATGAGCCGCTGAAGGTTGGCCCTGTCAAGTTTCAGTTCTTCTGCTGCCTTGCTGACGTTCCCGTCGTGCGCGATAAGTGCCTTTCTGACGATCGTCCGGTTAAACTCATCAAGGATTTTTCTTTTCGCATCATTGTATGAAAGACCCATATCATCCAGCAGACAGGGTAACCTGAGTATCTCCTTCGGGATGTCCTCAGTAATGATAGTATCTCCGGCAGTAAACGCCACGAGCCTCTCTATGATATTTTGAAGCTCCCTTGCGTTGCCGGGCCATCCGTACGCTGATAACATGGCTGCAGCTGAGGGATCGATTTTCTTTCTGCCCTTCAGGAAACGCTTTATCAGCAAAAAGATGTCTTCCTTCCGCTCCCTCAGTGCAGGGAGATGGATGGTAAATACATTGATCCTGTAATACAAGTCTTCTCGGAAGTTGCTTTTCTCTATTATCTCCCTTAAGTCCTTGTTTGTTGCGCATACAACCCGCACGTCAACGGCTATCTCCCTGTTGCCTCCTACGGGTCTTAATTTGTGGTCCTGAAGAACTCGTAGCAGCTTCGCCTGTATCGTGAGGGGCGCATCAGCTATTTCGTCCAGGAATATGGTCCCCCCGTCGGCATATTCGAAAAGCCCCTCTTTGTCGTGTCCTGCTCCTGTAAAAGCTCCCTTCACATGCCCAAAGAGTTCGGATTCCAGGAGCGTCTCGGGCAGGGCGGTACAATTGACTGAAACGAACCTCTTCTCCTTTCTCTTCCCTGAAAAATGGAGCGCCCTCGCAACAAGTTCTTTCCCGGTGCCGCTTTCTCCCGTGATCAGGACTGTTGCGTCATTCTGTGAGAGAATTTCTATCATTCGGTAGACTTCCTTCATCGCTTTGCTTTCCCCAATGATATTCTCAGGCCGGAAGGTTGTATCAACAAGCTTTCTGAGTTCCCGATTCTCTTCAGATAGCCTTCTTTTTTCGAAGAGATTTTTCAGCTGAAGGGCCAATTCATCTGTGTCGAATGGCTTGATTATGTAGTTGTAGGCGCCTTTCTTCATCGCCGCTACCGCTGTCTCGATCTTCGCGTAGGCGGTCATAATGATTACATCAGCATCGAAGGATTCAGTTTTGACGATCTGCAGCATCTCCAACCCATCGATTTTCGGCATATTGAGGTCAGTCAAGACAACATCCAGCTTGTTTTCCCTGACATGTTTTACCGCATCCTCGGGATCGGAAAAGGCAGAAACAGCATAGTCTGCTTCAAAACGCCTTTTCAGGAGAGTACAGAAGACCTGATCGTCATCGATAATGAGAAGTTTGCCTTTCATAACAACCTCAATTGCAGTTTATAAAACATAACATGTTTAGTGGTTTACCATTACGTCGCTGAGTTGCCGGGTCCTGCTAAGCAATTGAGCAGTCGACTACGTAACCATTTATCCACTATTCACTGCCTCGTGCTGTTTCCTGACTGCTGTCCACCGGCAATGATATGGAAAAGGTAGTTCCCTTTCCGAGTTCGCTCTTTACCCGGATATCGCCGCCGTGGCCCTTGATTATGCCATAGCTGATCGAAAGACCGAGACCGGTCCCGGATTCCTTGCTCGTATAAAAAGGATGGAATATCTTGTTTATATTGCTCTCCGGGATGCCGCATCCCGTGTCCGACATGCGCACGACAATATTCCTGCTGTCTGCTGTTGCCGAGGTCGATATGCCAAGATCTCCCCCGCCGGGCATTGACTGGAGGGCGTTGACGATTATGTTCATGAATACCTGCCGCAGCTGTCCGGGTACGGCCGAAATGGACGGAAGATGAGGGGCGAGATCTTCTGTGATCGCGATCTTCTTTTTGTATTCCGTCTGGTACTTTACGAGCGAGAGGAGTTCGCGGATGATGGCATTGACATCAGTCATGGTCTTCTCATTTTCAGGCACACGGGCATAATTGAGCATGCCCCGCAGGATACTTTTGCACCGGTGAAGTTCCGCCTCGATGAGATCAATATCTTCGCCGAGCTGCTCCTGGGCGCTGAGCTTGCCTTTGATCATCTGAAAATAGCTGATGACCGAGGAGATGGGTGTGGCGAGTTCATGGGCCACGCCGGAGGCGAACGTCCCGACAACAGAGAGTGTTTCACTATGGAGCATACGCTCATGGGTGGTCCGCAGCTCCTCCTTTGCCTCCTCGATACGGCGCTCAAGGTCGTTGTTCAGGCTCTGGAGTTCCTGCATGAGAGACTCCTTCTGCACGGTCATCCGATTCAGGTTATCAGTCATGGTGTTGAAGGTCTGGGCCAGAAAACCTATTTCGTCATGTGATGTAATAGTGACCTTTGAGTCATATTCTCCGGAGGCAACGTTTTCTATTCCTTTGACCAGTTCCCGGACCGGACCGGTAATAGATCTCATGATAATGAATACGATAATTAGCGAGAGGAGAACGCTGATAACAATAGCGACAATAATGGAATAGGTCGCACGCTGTATTGCGGCCACCTGGAAGGCCTCCATCTTCTCATTCATCTTCAATGCCGCATGCCGTAGCGTATTCATCTTATCGATTATCTCTTCGCCGTCCTTTGTAGCATCAATGTCAAGGGCCCTCGAAAGATCGAAATCACTGAGTGTCACGATGCGGCTGATCTTGGCCTTGTATTTCTTGAGAAGGAAGTCTGTCTGTTCAAACATAGACATGATGGTATCGAATTTCCCCTGTGCCGGGTGGCAACTGTCACAGGAAGTATTGCCGACCAGTTTCTTGTAATCGTTTTTGGTAAGGGCGAGTATTTCTTCGAGCTGCAGTACAGAATCGACGAGGATATTGATATCTCTCGTGTATCCGGCCTGGTGCCGGTAGAGCTCAGCCTGGGCTCCTTTCAGGTTGATCAGGATATTGTTGTACCTGCTCATGATCTCTTCCTGCTGTTCCTTCAGTTCGTGGCTGGAAGTGATGACATGGAGGTTGTTCAGGATGAAGACGCCTGATATGATGAAAATGAGTGTTATGAGACCAAGGCCGAGCATGAGTCTTTTCTTCACGGTTATTTCTCTCTTCTGGAAGAGTCAGGCTTTTCATCTCTGCCGATTGCCTCAAGGGCGAAGGTCGCCGGCTTTAATCCAAGGGTATTGAGCATCTCGAGGATAGGATCAAACTCGGATCTCTTTGTCTCAATAAAACGAACAGCGCCAAGGTGCGAAAGTGCGTCCCTGCCTTCGGGCGTTTTCTCCATGTTCATGAGGGCATCTATTAATCTTTCTTTCAGGACGTTATCGGTTCCCTTCCTTATGCCGAGGACATTTGCGGGCACAGGAGCGGAATTTGCGAGGACGATCAGCCTTTCACGCATAGCAGGATTCTCCCTGGTCAATTTATTGAAGATAAGATCACTCGCACATCCTATGTCTGCGGCGCCTGTGAAGACCGAAAGGACAGAAGCGTCATGGCTTCCTGTGTAGATCACCTTGCTGAAATGGGCCTCGAAGTTCTTTACGCCCTTATTGAAAAGATAGTACTTCGGGAATATGTAACCTGCTGTTGTCGACTTGTTGACGAGTGCGATCCGCTTTCCTCTCCAGGATTTCACGTCCTCTGTTATTCCCTTGTCCCTGAGGGCGAAGATTACCCCCCGGTATGTGGAAATGCCATCGGCGAGATAGGGTCTCGCTAGCAGATCGATATCGATTTTGCTACTCATAACAACGTAGCTGAGGCTTCCGAAAAAGGCGGCATTTACTTTTTGCTGCAGCATTGCATTGTAGACTGCATCGTAACTGTCGAGAAGTGTTGTCTTAACCGGTATGCCAAGGGAGCGTGAAAGGAAGTCAGCCAATGGTTTGTAACGTTTTTTCTGATCGAAGACATTCTGTTCGGGGAGCAGGGCGATCACAAAGCTTTCTGTAGAGATCTTTTCATCAGTGACGGAAGGATTTTCAGCTCCTCTCTTATCAGAGCATGCCGGGAGCGCGAATATGAGAAGGAATAACACGCATAAAAGAAATGTTTTTTGAAGGAGATAGCGCATGAATATAGTATATCCGATGCACATCGGGAATTCCATTTTTCTCTTCTGCGACTGGTATATTGCTGTATAATTCGGATGAGAGAAAAGGGGCCTTATGGACAACGCTTTGGATTATGCCAGCTGGTTCTCTTATTTTTATTTATGTCCAACGGAATGCCTTACTGTTCTTCTTTGCTAACTCCGCCGGTGAGCCATTTCTTTATCGTCTTCAATTCATCATCATTGATTTCGAGGGTTTCGGCTCTCCTCTCTCCCTCAAGTACTGCCAGCACCCTGTCCAGATGTGTCCTGTCACCGATAGTGCTCGCGTACCCCTGTACCGCTGCCGCCAGATAATTGCTCGCATTTTTGATATCTTTTCCCGCCTCTTCGAGTTTCCCCAACTCGATATATGAAGCCCCGCGCGCAAAGATTGATGCCCCGTCATCAGGTTTCAGCTCAATCGCCCTGCTGAAGTCGGCGACAGCTTTTTCAAACTCCTTCTTCTGGGTATCGGCCATTCCCCGGTAATAGTATGCCCTCGCGTTGGTCCTGTCCATTTCAATGACCTTGCTGAAGTCCCCTATCGCCTTGTCTGTTTCCTTTAACCTGAGGTACACAGCCCCGCGGCTCAGGTACACTATTTTTTGATCAAAACCTGAATCCAGTGCCCTTGTAAATGCATCAATGCTCTCTTCCATCTTGCCCTCTACGAAGAGGCGTTTTCCCTCCTCGAAAAAATCATCTGGTTTCATATGAATTCTCCTTTTAAAATCTTCCTGATACGATGTCCGGAGAAAAATACGACATTTCTATGAAAACATCCTCACCAGGGAATACGGACGATTTGCAGCTTACGGTGACGCTTTCTTCAGCATTTTCATCGTCTCTCTCATGAATGCAGGCAAATCAGACGGCTGCCTTGAGGTGACAAGATTTCCGTCAACAACCACTTCCCTGTCCTCATAGACCGCACCCGCATCCTTCACCTCCCGTGCCACTGATCTATAACAGGTGACGCGACGTCCCCTGAGTAAACCGGCGCTTATCAATATCTGGGGACCATGACATATGGCGGAAACCGGCTTGTTCTTTTCGAAGAAATGCTGTGCGACTGCCAATGCTGCCTTCTCTTTTCTCACCGTCTCAGGTGCCTTTCCTCCGGGGAGCACAAGGAGGTCATAATCAGCAGGGATGATCTCGCTGAGGTCTTTATTCGCAGTAATTTCGTATCCGTGCTTTCCTCTGAGTTTCCCTTTTTTGAGCGATGCGATGTCCACCTGGACACCCTCTTCTTCCAGCCGGTAAAAGGGGAAAAGGAGCTCTGAGTCTTCAAAATTGTCCGCACTGATAATCAAAGCCTTCATGTAACTCCCCCCTTTTGATCCGGCAATAAGATATCGGTGATGATGGTATTAACCCTGTCCCACAAGTTTGTATGTATATGCAACCGCCTATTCTGTCTTATTTCCGTCCTTCAAAGTTCTTCAGGAACTCACCTATCTGCACGCCGAGGTAGACGCATTTGATATTATTCATGCAATCGTCGGCGTCTTTTTTCTCAAGATGCGTGGTGAGCTCGTGATCACCTTTCCTGAATGTAACGACAAACGCGTTTTTCTCCCTGCTGAAATCGAGACTGACGGATATGCCGTGCTGCAGTGTCTCGGGATACATCTCTTGTATTTTCGCTGTCAATGCTTCGTCTGAATATGCCATGGAATCTCCCTCCTATTGCGCTTTTTTAATTGAGCGGCCCTGAAAAAATATAATCATTACCCTTTCTCTTTTCGTGACATGCAATGCAGGCTTCGACCTTTCCTGATGCCTCCACACTTCCAGCCGGGGCATACCGTGCCCAAAACCAGTCGCCCTTTGAAGAATTGTATCCCTTAATTTTATACATCGCCGTAAGGGCAGTGAATTTCGCGTCAGCAGTATAATTCTCCTTGACAATGATGGCGGTATCGGTCATGGAAGTCTTTTTTTTGACTGCGTTATAAGCGGGGCTGTTGATATATGTTGTCAAAAGTGCGCCATGAGGTTCAGTCCCCTTGTAGAGTTTCCCTTTTCCGGGCCACAATTGCCATTGCGTATATGGATTTGATTTTGTAATATAGACATAGAGGGCCGCGGCATCTGCGCCCGGAAGAGTGATCTGAGTCTCTGCCGGGGTGGTCTCGTGGATAGCAAAAACAGATGAACAGCAGCCTAAAATAAAAAATATGGCAACTAATGTCTTTGTAATCATTTTATAATTCCTCTTTCTTCGCTGTTTGGGCCTCTCCCAGTATAAAAGCCTGATTGTCCGGTGATCAATCAACTACTTCCAGGATGCCTTCCATCCCCCTTTCCTTATGGCTTTTGAAGAAAAGAAGCCTTTTTGTGCAATAAAATGGATATCTGCCTGTTTTGCCCGGTGTGAATTTGATGGTTTTCTGCTCCTTATCCAGGGATTCATTGACTGTGATTCCCGCATCAGGAGCATCTATTACAATGTCGTGGGGCACAACGCCAGAAGTTTTTTTCACGGACAGCTCTACCGGCGTGCGTACTTTCACGATTATATGGTACGGTTCAAAGAAATATTCTCCGGCTGTAACGCTGACTCGCTGCATGCCGTCAGGATCAACGGATGCGGTAAAAATTTTTTTCGCGCTTTCCTGGCAGTACGGCTCGGTGCAGAATAATGTCAATAAAAGGATTGCTCCTAAAGTTTTCATCAGCACACCATTCTTTCTTGTATGGGGCAAAAAGAAGTATCTCCTCTATTGCCTCTCCGGATGTCCGGCAGAAGACGTTTTATGTAACAAAAACAATCCCCCTTTTCAGTTCATTGAGTTTGCCGAGGAGGCTGTGATGTTTCTGCTCGTCAGCGATGAGGTAGGAGAGGATATAGCGCGTAACGAATAATTCACTGCTCATTAATGCCTGGTCGGCAAGTTCGAGAGATTTTGCCTCTGCAGCAAGATGTTTGTTGAGACCGTCAGAAAGTGAAGCGAGATCATCTGGTGACAGGATAAAGGCCTCTTTGGTGATGCTGTCGATGAGCATCTGCTGCATTGCCTTATGCTTCTGTGAATCATGCTTAATCATCTCCATGGTCATTTTGACAAGACGGTTTTTGCTTTTTTTCATGAGATTGTCCGCGTGTCGTATTGTCTCATCCTCGAGTTTTTGCCATTCCCTTATGATTTTTAAAAAGTTTGCAGACTCTTCAACTGCCTTTTTCCTTGCCATAATTGGCCTCCTGATGCAATCATAGCGGTTTTTTTTTTCATCACTTCATGTGATGAGCCGTGCGCTTATTCATTGCAGAAAACAGCACCCCTCTTTCTATGCTATCAGATGCGGTTCAATTGTCAAGGCCGATCGCTGCCGATCGCCTATTTTTTGATATAATGAAAACGAAAGAATATTCTGATGCATGATGAAGAGGGATTTCCCGTGCAAAAAGACAATATCTACGACTGCATTGTAATCGGCGCAGGGCCAGGAGGGCTGCAGGCAGCCATCTATCTGGGGAGGTATAACCGGACGTGTCCTTGTCATCGACCGGGGTGGAGGAAGAACAACCCATGCCAGACATATAGAGAATTTTCTCACGCAGAAGGCAATATCAGGGAGTGAGATTATCAGATTGGGGATGGAACAGGCAAGGAGTTTTCATGTCGAGATCATGAAAGGTACGGTTACCAGGGTCCTGAAGCGTGACCTGTTTGAGGTGTATGCTGACGATGTGAGATATCTCTCGAAATTTGTCCTCGTATCTTCAGGAGGGACAGAGAACCTTCCCCCTATAGAGAATCTGTATAAGTTTTTCGGTACAAGTCTGTTTACCTGCATAGACTGTGACGGATACAGGACCACGGGTAAGAAGCTTGTGATCATCGGCAATTCATTAAAGACAGTCCATCTGGCTTTTGGAATGAAAGAGATGTATACAGATGATATTACTCTTGTGCTGTATACGGACAAGGTCCCTGAGGCGTATAAGGACGAACTGGAAGAAGCAGGGATTCCCCTCATTGTCGGGCGGCCTGCAAAGCTGATTGGTGAAGAAAAGCTGGACGCGCTGGAAATGGAGGACGGAAAACTGATCTCCTGTGAGGTCATTCTGTCACATTTTGGATATAAATTAAACAACGGGTTTCTGTCTGATCTGCCGCTTAAAAGGGACAGTGATGATTTTAAATATCTCACAAACAGGAACTATGAATCCTCCCTGTCCGGCTTATATATTGTGGGATCGCTTACCGGTGACGATCAGGTGGTAATTGCAGCCGGAGAGGGCGCTGTTGCCGCGATTGACATGAAAAAAAGACTGCTCGAAATATAAGACTTCTATTCCTGCAATTATTTTCCGGGGCGACGCGTTACGGCAGGAATACGAATAGGCGTTTTCTGGGGAGGGCTATAGGGAATTTCCGTGACCTCCTGCTCTCGGGCTTGTTCATGCTCTGTATTATTGTCAACGGGCCCGGTCTGAGGATCCTGGGGCTCCTCCGGTGAGGCCTCAGGAGGGGGGATATCCTGCGGGGCTTCAGGTGCTGGAGGAGGCTGTGGAACCTCTGGAACCTGTGGAGTCTGAGGCATTGCCGGAGTCTGAGGGGCCTGAGGAGTCTGAGGAGCCTGGCGAAGCCTGTTAAACCGGGAACTTCTGGGAGGTTGAATCGGCCGAAAACCGGCCGTCGGCAAAGGTGCGCCGGAAGCATCGACCGGCCGCGAACGGCCGGAAGAGACGGCAGTACTGCGGCCAGCTCTTATCACTCGATTATTTTCAATTTTGAGATCGTGCCTTTTCCGTCGTAATCGATAACGGTAATTGCTCTCATTCACGAGTGAAAAAAGTCTCATTATCCCTGTCTTCTATATCGAGATCGTGAATTTGGTTGTTACTTTCGGGCTGAAGAATTGCTTGCCGAAACCTTCAATCGAATACCTGCCTTCTGACCGATTGTCAAAATGATTTCACCAAAGTTTACATTGACGAACTCGACGCTGAGACGGTTGTTTTCTACAATGACGTAGATATCTTTTTTGGGGGCCTCAGGTTGCGGAGCAGGCGTCCGTTGGTGGAGCAGCAGGCTGCATATTCTGAGGGGGCGTCTGCGTATAGCCAGTGCCCCCTCCCAGCACGAGGAAGAGCAAAGAAAGAAGTATGATGGGGACCTAGCGTTTCCCATGAGACGATTTGAGAGAATGATGATCGCTGAGTATGCAGAGATTGAGATGGTAAAAAAGAGTCTTCTCCGCGTCCCTTTCGCCTTCTGTGGTGAAAGGTATTTTAAAATTATCTGGAACCCCCAGTATTGTATCAGGCATTTTTTTGTTGTTTCTCGGCCTCACGCTCTGCAATGATTTTTTGTGAAAGATGAGCAGGGACTTCTTCATAATGAGAAAACTCCATGGAGTAGAGTCCCCGTCCGGACGTCAGACTATGGAGCTGATTCGCGTAGGTGAGCATCTCTGACATCGGGACCACCGCGGATATCTTCTGGTTGCCTCCTGCCTGCGGCTCGACCCCCTGGACTTTTCCTCTCTTTGAGTTCAGATCGCCTATGACCGCGCCGAGTGTTTCATCAGGTGTCGTTACCTCTGCCTTCATGACAGGTTCGAGAAGCACGGGTTTCGCCTCCAGGACTGCCTTTTTTATCGCCATTGATCCGGCTATCTTAAACGCCATTTCAGATGAATCAACGGTATGATAAGAACCGTCAATGAGTGTGACGCGCAGGTCAACAATCGGATACCCTGCGATCACCCCTTCGTGCATCGCTTCGATAATGCCTTTTTCTACAGCAGGTATGTATTGACGCGGGATCGATCCGCCTACTATCTTGTCGACAAATTCGAACCCTGCGCCTCTCGGAAGGGGCTCTACCGTGATATGGCAGTCGCCGTATTGTCCTTTTCCTCCTGACTGTTTCTTGTATCTGCCCTGGACCTTGGTCGAACTCCTTATTGTTTCTCTGTAGGGTATTTTGGGGCTGTGCATATCGATCTCGACGCCGAATCTTCTCTTCAGCCTTTCAAGGGTGACTTCTATATGCACCTGTCCCATGCCTGATATCAGCATCTCCTTTGTTTCCTCATCCCTGCTGAACCTGAGAGTGGGGTCTTCCTCAAGTACCCGGTGCAGGCTTGAGCTGATCTTTTCCTCATCTCCTTTGTTCTTTGGAGCGATCGCGTATGATATTATCGGATCGGCAAATTTGACCTTATCAAAGACAATGGGATGGGCCTCATCCGATATGGTGTCACCGGTGTTCGTGGCCTTAAGCTTTGCGACGACGCCTATTTCCCCTGCGCCGAGAGATTGTGTCGGCACCTGTTTTTTGCCGAGAAGATAGAAAAGCTGTCCGATACGTTCCTTTGTGTCGGCGGTAGCGTTATAGATGGTTGCATCAGCCTTGATGGTCCCCGAATATACCCTGAACAGAGAGAGTTTTCCTGCATAGGGATCGGCTATTGTCTTGAAAACATAGGCTGAGGCAGGTTCTGTTTCAAGCGGCTGCCTCAGGACCTCTTTTCCGTCTTTTGGGTTCTTGCCTCTGATCGGCGATATGATCGTCATCTCGGCAGGGGAGGGCAGGCAAAGGAGTATGGTGTCGAGCAGATTGGAGGTGCCGATATTTTTTGTGGATGAACCACAGGTGACCGGTATATATTTTCTTGTAAGGGAACCTTCTTTGATGCCGCTGTATATCTCGCTTTCGGTCAACTCGCCGCCATCGAGATACTTTTCAAGAAGGGCGTCATCCGATTCAGCGATCTTTTCTACGAGTTTCTTCCGGTATCTTTCAGCCTCATCCTTCAGTTCAGCAGGGATATCTTCCTCACTCGCTTTTCCGGCTTTCATCTTGTATGCCTTCATCTTGACGATATCTATGACACCGGAGAAATTGTCGCCTGATCCTATGGGAATCTGAAGCGGCACCGGCTCTGTTTCAAAAGAGTTCTCGATCTCACCCAAAGCCTTTTCGAAGTTTGCGGCCTCCTTGTCCATCTTGTTGATAAAGACGATTCTGGGTACTTCGTACTCACAGGCGTATTTCCATATCTTTTCGGTTTCGGCCTTGACCCCGGAGATCGCGCTCACCAGGACTACTGCTCCGTCTACGACCCTGAGACATCCCTTTGTGTCCTCGATAAAGTTGATAAAGCCGGGGGTATCGATACAGTTGATCCTGTGTTTGTTCCAGTCACAGAAGGCGAGCGAAGAGGTAATACTGATCTTTCTGTCAATTTCCTCAGGCTCATAATCGGTAGTGGTTGTTCCATCCTGAATATTTCCGATCCTGTCGATCATTCCGGCGGTGTAAAGCAGCGCCTCTACAAGAGAAGTCTTACCGGCCCCTCCATGTGCTATGAATGCAACATTCCTGATCTTGGACACCTCAAAATTTGCCATGTAATCCCCCTGTATGGAAAAAATAGTTTAGATCGTAGTAACAATGCTGCTCACTCTCTCCTGTCATGTTCAACGTATTATCTCTTCAATGACCGGCCTGGACCCTGCTTAATCGGTTTTGCGGTTTGCCCAGATTTTTACCACGAGAAACGACAGCCCCAGAAAGCCGAACCCGAAAATAGCGGAAAGAATATCAGGGTCTGTCCCGCGAAAGAAATTCGGCATGACCTCCTTGCCGAAGACCGCCCCTAAAACAAGGGCAAGCGCTGGAATACCGTATATGATCATGGTGCCTTTCATATAGACAGAGGAGTGAATAATTACCTTTACCTTTTGACCTACTTTAGCCCCTGCCTTGTTGAGAGCGACGATCTCCATAGACTGTTCCCCTGTCACGCAGGTGCCGGCTGTACAACCCTCGCAGGTGCTTTTTTTCGGCACGTTTACCTGTGCTGTCTGACCATCGATATTTGTCACAATGCCGACTTCTTCAATCATCTCTGAATTTTACCATACAGGGTTTTAAAAATAATATGGTTTAGGGCAAAAAAAGGGAGGGGCGCAGGCGCCCCTCCAGGCGGGGAGAGAAATCAGAATTCAACGTTAAAGGTAAAATAGATGTCGTGGGCACTTTCCAGCGGCGCAAACATTTGGGCGTTCATCGGATTGGTCAGATCCGAAGAAATTTTCTTCGGCGCGCCCAGCCAGTTGTTGCTGCCGGTGTAGTCGAACTGATAATTCTGGTATCCAAGTCTGAAATACGCCTTGCCATATTTGGAAATAGCCTTCTGCTTCAGTTCCTGGATCAGATAGAGTTCATAAACATCACCTCTTGTCCCGAGCTTGCTTGTCCACATATCATCAGATGCAGGGGTAAAGGTGATCCAGTTTTTTGAACCGTGGTTGTATTCTGCTCCTATTTTGGTGCCGGTCGATGCGATGTCATAACGGGCGCCGAGATAAAAGGCTGTACCCGTGTGGCTCTCTTTCTCACCGCCAAAGGCGGGATCATCATAGAGAAGACCTGCCACAGGCATTGTTCCTCCGGGAACAGCGACAGAAAATTCGTTGCCACTCGGGTGTGTCTTGCTGAGGGCGGCAGAGGCAAACAGGTTGAGGTCGCCGGGGCCCAGCTTCTCAAGTTTTCCCATAACAACAGCGCCATATTGATCTATATCACCGAGGTTGGTATTTTGGGCGCCATATGCAGGATTGAATGATGATTCAGGGAAGGCAAAGATGCTGAACCCGCGGTCCCATTGCAATTCGACATGCAGATTGTCCGTGCTGTAGAGCGCGAGATCAACACCGAGAAAACTGACGTCTCTGAGACTGTTATTGTCAGGTGATCTGTATCCGCTGTCAAACCCCTTTCCATAGCAGACCTTTGCATATGCTCCGGGAAGTTTATCAATGTCAGGAGCATACCCTAACACAGCCCCGTCAAAGGCATAGTCAACAAGCAACCCAGGGGTCCCTGAAGCTCCGCTCTTCTCAACATTCCGTCTGAGATTTGTCGGGATACCGCCTGTTGAGGGTCTTCTTCCCACGGATAACCATACCGGCTGTCCGAGTATATTGCTCCATGTTGCGTAGGCCTGATCAACCCTGAGGACGCTGTCTTCAGGGACGTGAGACGTATTGCCGTCGAACACATTGTACTTGTCGGCAAAAAATGCGCTCTGACCCGCGACCGGATCGGAAGTCTGGTGTCCCCAGACTTTGTACATTAATAAACGTGTTTTCACGGTAATGTCTTCCGTGGCTCTTGCTTTAATGTTGATGCCCAGTCTGTTTGTCATCAATGCATCATTTTTTTCATCATGTCCCTGTTGCAATACAGGTGCCGGTCCGCCGAGAGACCACCCCAGGACATCCTCAAAACGATAATAATCTTCTGTTGTCCCCTTCAGTGAATCGAACCTGAACTGGTAGTCACCGCCGATCTCCAGCCATGACGGCTTTTTGGCCTCATCAGCCTTTTTTTCTACTTTCGTAATCCTCTGTTCCTTTACTTCTTCTTTTTTCTGCAGTTCCTGCATCTGCTGCTTCAGCTGTTCGAGCTGTTTCGACAGTTCCTCGATCTTGTTGACGAGGTCTGCCTGATCAACGGCGAGTGCAGGGAGCGGGACGAAGAGAGCGAGTGTAAGCAATATGGATAGAAAAACCCTCATAAAAACCTCCATGAAATATTTGTGTATAGTTGTTATTTCTAACAACCGGCCTTGGTTCCTCTGAGATCATTATTTTCCTTGATGATGTTTTTGCCGTCTTTGATGATGTATTTAATCTTCACTTCATCATCTGGAAAGAGTCTGTCATCGAGTTTCTTGAGCGCTTTCTCATTCTCGATGGTGAATGTCATTTCCTTACCGTCATCAGCCTTAATGACAATGGTTTTTGCGTCAAGATCGTACTCCTTGATCTTTCCTTTGATCTCGATTTTTTCTTCTGCAAGAGCAAGACCTGCGAACAGCGCGATGCAGAAAACTGTCAATACTGAGACTGCGATCAACCTGAATACTTTCATTCTTTTCCTCCTCGTATCATTCCCGGAGCAACCCCGGTTAATGAGGGGTGAGCTATGTGCGCACCCCTGCGGTTAACGTATATTATTTATGGCCGTTCTTTTCCCTGAGAGTTACACTTTTTGCTTCAGCAAATGTTCTTCCGCCGACCCTCATCGGATCACCCGCATACCCTAATGCCTTCCAGTCAAGTCTGTTTGTTGCCCCAAAGTGACAGTCACCGCACTTCAGGGCTTTTTCTTTGGGAGCAACTTCGTGGTTGATGCTGCCATAGAAGGCGGTTGAAACGAACTCATATTTCCCGCTGTAGGGAAGGCCTGAAGCCTTCGCGCCATCTGTGAGCGCCTTCTCCCAATCGTAGTGGCTCCACAGTCCTCCATAATTCTGGAAGATCGAGAGATACTTATACTTGGAATCCATCGGCTGTTTCCCTGTGTGGATCTTGAACGGATAGATCTTTGAGTTCTTGTCCTTGATGTCACCCGCGGGTTTGGAAAGATATACGGTTTGGTCCGGGGCCTTTATCTTGTCGCCCTTCAGGTACCTTTCTACCTTGCCGTTATACCATGCGTAGGCTGGTACGACATTTTTCTCCCAGACAAAGGTGCCTTTGTGCTTTGCATAGGTCTCTTTTCCAAATGCTTCTGCAGGCTCAATATCCTTGCCAACGGTTGACCAGTCCCAGCTCATCTTCGTGGCCTGTCCCTTTGCAAAAACAGGGATATGGCAGGTCTGGCATGCTACGGTCTTTGTATGTTTTGACAGTATATTATTTGAAGCAGAATTAGCGTGAGGGTCCCGGTGGCAGTCCTCACAGCTCACCCTGCCGTCGTTTGTCGCTGTGAATGTCGAAGCCCCTGCGATCTTATGGTCTTTGGTAATATGGCATGCCTGGCAGGTCATATCAGCAGGCCCTCCCATATGGATGTCCAGATCTTTACCGGGTTTGCTCAGCGTACTGTCGAGGTCTCCATGCTTGACCGCATCTCCGCCGCCGCCGAAGAAATGGCAGACACCGCAGTTGTCCCTGTTCGGGCGGCTGACGCTTCTCGCAGCAAGGGCAAGGTCCATTTTTCCTCTTTCGAGTAATTTCCCGTCAGGGAAGCCACTGAGCGCCTTCCTGTAGTTCCCTTCCTTGAAGTGACAGATCAGGCAATCGATCTTTGTCTTGTCATCCTGCGGGGCAGAGGAGTCTGCCCAGCCATAGCCTGCGTGACATTTGGTACAGAAAGGCCTGCTGCCGCCTTCGATGTCAGTACAGAAATTATTCAGAAGATTTGCCTTGCCGTATTCTTCCTTGCTGTTTTCCAGACCTTTTACCGTCCTGGGTACGCCTTTCCATTTCCAGTGCGGGGTCTTCATGAAGTCATCAGCCTGTTTATCGTGGCACTGCAGACAGGTTTTTGTGACCTCTTCCCCTGTTTTAAATGTGCCCTTGATAAATTCACCATGGTCGACAGCTGTCGCCATTCCCGAGAGAAATACTGTGGTGATAATGACCACTGAGAGCAATAAATACAATTTAACTTTCAACATTGCCTCCTTTAAAAAATGATTTAGTTTGCATAACCAGCTTTCGATAGGTATCAGGGAATCTTGATTGTGCAGGCAAGATTATTTTGGCGATGCTGATGGGGAAGAGAAGAACGGAAATGAGGACCTCTCCGTCTCCAGGTTAAATGGTTTTATGAGAATAAAATAAGTGTTTTGCATCTTCTGCGTCAAATTACAATTAGTACACAGCATAAAAATATAGCCATAAATACAAGTCAAAAAATCAATTTAATCGGAAATAATTTAACATGGAAATAGTTGCATTGTCAATAGATTCAGAAACATCTCGTCTCTCTGGCAGGCAACGTATTTCTAAGCCTTTTCCTGAACCTAATCCGCTAAAGATTCCGGCACTTGATCTTTCGTGAATTATAATATAACACCTTGTTATCAATAACTATTTTGTGATACTATGATAAAATAAATGATAATGCCAAAGGCCGGATATACGATAATAAAAGCGGATTCTATCTTCAGTCCTTCCATGGATTTCAGGAGAAAAAAATATCTCCTGATCAGAAATGGAATCATCGAAGCTGTCTCAGAGACCAGGCCTTCTCATCACCGGATGCAGTGTCTTGATTTTACCGGGCTGAGCATCTCTCCCTTTTTTTGTGATTACCACCTCCATTTTCCCGGTAATGTTTTGCCATTCTCACGGGAAATAGCAAAAGATCTGCTTACACAAGGCATCCGGAGAGTATGGGAAGGTGGAGACAGTCAGTTCTCCGGCATGAAAATGAAAGAACTGCTCAAGGAAAGTCTTGACATAAGAACAGCCGGATACGCTGTTTACAGGAAAAATACGTATGGAAAATTCATCGGAAAGGGAGTTGACGGATTTGGCGAAGCAAGAGGGCTTATAGATTATCTCTGTAAGGAAGGAGCGGATTATTTCAAGCTCATTAATTCAGGTATCTTTAACGCAGAAACAGGCATGATAACACCCGGCGGGTTCGGGCGTGACGAACTGAGGGAGATAGTCCGGCATGCGACAGAACGAGGTTTGGAGGTTGTCTGCCACGCAAATGGAGATCGGCAGATCCATGATGCGGTTTCCGCAGGCGTTTCCTGTATTATTCATGGATTGTTTGCCAGTGATGAAACGCTTGCCCTGATGGCTGAGAAGTCGGTGACGTTTATTCCGACCGTGAATGCCTTCGCCGCCCTTTCCCGGACAACCACTGACCGGAAAAAACTATCAAACATAGAGCTGGCAGTCGATGGCCACCTGTTTGCTGTAAGGAAAGCCGCGGAAAGAGGTGTGAAGGTCCTGCCTGGCAGTGATTCAGGCCCTCATTTTATTCCCTACGGAAAAGCCTATCATGAGGAACTGGTTTTTCTTAAAAAGGCCGGGTTGTCAGATGAACAGATTCTGGCTTCCGCAGTTGTCGGCCAATGCAGGACAGGAATGCCTGCGGATTTTCTCATTGTAAACGGTATAGAAGTTGAAAAGGTATTTATCCGTGGGATCTGTTTGAAAGAACCGGATTCCGGCCCATGAAGTTTTTTCCCAGAAAATTTCCTAATTTCGGGATTTCTGTTAAAATAAGCAGTTGCACAAGAGTAACCTGAACACAAGTAATGAAGGGATACTGTATGAAGAAAAAAATTGTCTTGGTTGTTCTTTCTCTGGTCGTTTTATTTTCCTATGTACATGCGCAGAACTTTAAAAATATTACTGTTGATGAACTGAAGAAGATGATCGACAAAAAGACCAAAATGGTGCTTGTTGACGCACGGACCGGAATGGAATATGCCCAGGGACATATCCCGACTGCTATAAACATCCCCCCCGAGAAATTAACGTCTATCGGTACCTTACTGCCAAAAAATAAAAATATACTGGTCGTATTTTACTGCAGGGGATTCGGTTGAGGTCTGACTCATCAGGCTGCGGTCGCAGCAGAAAATGTCGGCTACAGGAATCTTGTTCTTCTGCCGGGAGGATTTCCTGATTGGATGTTAAAAGGCTATAAAATTATTAAATGATCAGTGCTCCGGACTCTATAAATACATGACCTGCAGAGGTGAAATGAAAACTATGAAAACAGTGAAGACAATTTTACTTTTATGTGTACTCTTCGTGTCGGGCCATCATGCGGCGAGCGTGAATGCTGCAACGGCCGGTCATTCTGAAAAGGCGCCTGAATTTGAGCTGAAAGATATGCAGGGAGTAAAGCACAGGCTTTCTGAGTATCGCGGCAAGGTAGTTCTGATAAACTTCTGGGCAAGCTGGTGCAGGGAATGTTTGACTGAGATGCCGTCTCTCAATTCCCTGTATGAGAAGTTTAAAGATAAGGGTGTTGTAGTCATTGGTGTTTCAACCGACATCAATAACGAGGATATTAAAAAAAGCGTAAAGAAAACACGTGTCACGTATCCTATTTTAGTTGACAGTGAGGGTGAGGTTTTCCAGCAAAAGTATGCGGTATTAGGACTTCCAACGACAGTGATCGTTGATAAAAAAGGTTTTATAGCAGAGAGAATCCTCGGGAGCTTTGATTTTGGCTCTCCGGTTTTTATGAAGAAAATAAAGATGTTGACAGAGGGAAAATAGCGATGAGAATAGCTTTCAATGTAAAGGAGAGGTTTTGTGAAAATATTTAAAGCACTTGTCCGCATGTTCAGTCCAGAAGAAGAAAACAGCCCGGTGAGAGAGCTTGGGAGAAATGAGATATGCTGGTGCGGAAGCGGAAAAAAATATAAAAAATGTCATCTGACAGAGGACGAGAAAAAGGCAAATAAAAATTACGGGCTGAACTGCGGTAAGAGTTGAAGCACTTCATGAGCTGAGTTCAGCTAAGCCTATCGTTGCATACGGGTCCAGGCAAAGGCGCTGAAAAAACTTTACCTGAGGACATAATTTTGATCTGTGATCTCCTGACGGAAAGCTCATAAGCAGTTCACTCCTGCATGCTGCCTGTAGATCGGTATAACGTGTTTTAATGCGTCGTCCGCGTTCAGGAGAATTCATAAGGAACAGAATAAGGCTTTTTTTATCTCCTGTTTTCAATAAAATGGTAAGGTCCATTTTATTCCGGAAATCTGAAAATGAGTTCGGCTCACCTTTCGTGTTTCTGCTATCACATAGTCTGCTTGCTGAAGCAAGAGCGTCAATCGTTACTATTATGGAGACGACAATAAAAACCGTCCACCTCAAAAGGACAAAGAGACTGCTTGACGGTCACCTCTGGGTGTTTTCCAACGAGATATATGAGAACCTGAGAGATTACGCCCCGGGCGACCTTGTTGAAGTCCGCGACATGCATGATCATTTTCTCGGGATAGGTTATATGAATCCGGGAAGCCTCATCTCGGTAAGGCTGCTGACGAGAGAAAAAGAGCCGATATGCAGGGAATTTTTTCAAAGACGCATCAGGGACGCTGTTGCTTTGCGTGAAAGGCTTCTGGAGAAAAGAGATGCGTTTCGGCTTATTTACAGCGAGGGTGATTACCTGCCGGGTCTGATCGTCGATGTTTACGCGGATTGTCTGGTATTGCAGTTTCTCACCGCCGGGATGGAGGAGTTCAAGGACATCATTACGGAACTGCTGGATGAGATGCTCAGTCCGGAGACGATGATCTTACGAAATGAGGGCCGTGTTAGGACCCTGGAGGGATTACCTCTTTACAAAAAGGCGATAAAAGGCGACCTTCACAGGCAGCCGATAGTGAACGAAGACGGCCTTCTCTTTCAGATAGACCCCTATGAAGGTCAGAAGACCGGTTTTTTTCTCGATCAGCGGGAGAACAGGATCTTGCTGAAAAGATATATCAGAGGCGGCAAGGGACTCGATCTCTTCTGTTATCTCGGTGCATGGTCTATGCATCTCGCCTCTTCGGGTGCCGAGGTCACCGGTGTGGACGCTTCGGAAAGGGCGGTGCTGCAGGCAGGGAAGATCGCGGAAATGAACGGCTTCAGGGAAAAGCTTTCCTTTCTGAAAGATGATGTCTTTTCTTTTCTTGAGAAGGAACTGGAATCAGGAGAAAAAAAATATGACTTTATTGTGCTTGATCCGCCTGCGTTTGTGAAAAGCTCCGGGAAGATCAAAGAGGCGGTGAAGGCATATCGCGAGTTGAACGAGATGAGCATGAGGCTGATAAAACCAGGTGGCATCCTCGCGACTTCATCATGCTCGTATCATCTTTCACGGGAGATGTTTACCGATATGGTGCATACCGCCGGCAGGCATGCGCAGCGCAGGCTCAGGCTTATTGAAATGCGCTCGCAGGGACCTGATCATCCGGTGCTTCTTTCGATGCCGGAGACGGAATATCTTAAATGTGCATTTCTTATCGTTGACTGACAATCAATTGAATATATCTTTTTGCGGTCTTCATACGCTCTTCATAATTATCAGGTAAATTATATCTCAAATTATAGTTTGGAGAGCTGGAAGGAGGTGAAGGAGATGAAAAAGATTTTTATCGGTGTATTGGGGTTGACCCTGCTGTTTGTAGCGGCGGTCGCTTTCGCGAGACCGTGGGGAATGCGGGCGACAGATGTCCAGGTTACGGCGGAGCAGCAGAAATTTTTTGACGAGACAAGAGACCTGAGAAAAGAGATGCATGATAAAAGGTTTGCACTCATGGAAACATACAGGGCCCAGGACCCTGATCAGCAAAAGATCGCGGCCCTCGAGAAAGATATAGACACGATCAGGGAGAAGATCCAGAGCAGGGCGAAAGAGCTCGGCATAACAGCAGGACCCGGGTATTGCGGCGGTCAGGGAATGAATTGTCAGGGTACGTGTTTCAACACTGGTCCGGACAGCAGCCCCTGTGCTAACTGTCCTCAGAACAGACCACAAAAAGGATGCGGCAAGATGCAGGGAAGAATGATGTAATCATATGAAAGGGCGGGCTTTCCCGCCCTTTTATGACAGAATCCGGAATGAGAGCTTATGCATGGTCTGCAATGAATCCTCCGGAATTATTCAAAAACCTGCCGCTTCTTGTTTTCTATTATTTTGCTGCTGCGAGGTATACTGTTTCCATGCCAGGAATGAAGTCAGGAATCATCGTTATCCTGTTATTATTATCTGTTTTTCTTTCCTTCGGGTATTCTTTCAGGGAAGGTCCGGAAAAGACCGTGCGCGTAACCAGGATCTACGATGGTGATACTGTTGGAGCCCTTGTTGCGGGACGGTTTGAAAAAATCAGGATGATCGGGATTGACGCCCCTGAAATGGACCAGGGGTCCTGGGGGAGGATATCGAAGAAATGTATTGAATCTCTGATAGCAGCTGAGGGCGCGAGTGTATTTCTTGAATATGATGTCGAACGGCGGGACAAATACGGTCGTCTTCTTGCCTATATCCGGACACAGGACAGCAGGTTGCTGAATGAAGAATTGCTGAGAAATGGATGCGTTGTCCTGTTCACTATTCCCCCAAATGTCAGATATGCCGGGAGATTTCGCGCCGCGCAAAAAAAAGCCCGTGAACAGAAGGCAGGCGTATGGCATGAAAACGGATTGAGGGAGCTGCCTTCCGAGTACCGGGAGAGATCATCCGCGAAGATAACCTTAATAAAAGCATTTACCGCAGAGAGCACGGAGAAAGATGATGAAGGGAGAGAAAGCAAGTAGTTGAGTCGTTGAGCTGTCAAGTGGGCAATCGCCACTATTCATCTAGTCAACCACTTAACTACTCAACTGTTTTTCACATCTCACAGTTTTTCTTTGCGTACTCTGTGGTTTGACTGCTATTCTCAAAATTATGTAATTCAGATGATCCTCTCCTGTTTAATCGCGTCAGCTACCCTGGCTACCCTGGCCATCTCTTTTACGTCATGAACGCGCACGATATGGGCGCCTTTTATAATAGATATCGCTACCGACGCTGCTGTGCCTTCCAGCCTTTGCAGAGGAGGGAGACCACCCAGTATCTTCCCCAGAAAAGCCTTCCGTGAAGGACCGACAAGAAGGGGTTTTCCCAGTATGGACAGTCTGTCAAGCTTGTTCAGTATCTCGAGGTTATGCTCAAAGGTCTTACCGAAACCGATTCCCGGGTCCAGGATTATCTGATCGCCGGGAATACCTGATCTCGCGGCAGTTCTGATACTGTCTCTGAAATAATCCGTTATCTCGGGAAGCAGGGCCTCGTATACCGGATTGACCTGCATGTTTTTCGGAGTGCCTTTGATATGCATGATGACAACGGGCACGTTAAATCTGGAGATGACGTCTGGCATTTCAGGATCAAATCTCATCCCGCTTATATCATTCACGATCGAGGCGCCTGCCTCCAGTGCGCGTATCGCAACCTTTGATTTATAGGTATCGATCGAAACAGGTATGGGTATGTTCCCTGCAAGCGCTTCTATAACGGGTATCGTGCGTCTCAGCTCTTCATCCAGGGAAACAGGATCGGAGCCGGGCCTTGTTGATTCACCGCCGATATCGAGAATGTCGGCGCCGTCGTCGATCATTCTGAGAGCATGATCACGGGCAGCTGACGCATCAAAGTGCAGCCCGCCGTCCGAGAAAGAATCGGGTGTGATATTGAGAATGCCCATGATATGGGTTTTCTTGCTGAAGTCGAGGTCAAAGCGTGACCACGTCATTCTCATCTCTGTCTCCTCTTCCGGAAATGACAACGGCGGGAATGGAGTTCCCGCCGCTTATTCAATTCGCTTTCAGGTTATCTCAGGCGATGCCGGTGCAGCCTGCTTCATTGCACTCGGGTGCTGGAGCTTCCTTGGGAGCGTGTACCTTGGCTATCATTTCATCGATCTCCGGACTGTCCATGGTCTCCTTTTCGAGCAACGTCCTTGCAAATGCATCGAGGATATCAAAGTTCTTTTCAAGCAGGTTTTTTGATTCGACATATGCTTCTGTCACGAGACGCCTCACTTCCTCGTCGATCTCTACGGCAGTCTGTTCACTGTAGTCTTTATGTTGCGCGATCTCTCTTCCGAGGAATATCTGCTCCTCTTTCTTGCCAAAGGTAAGCGGGCCGAGTTTCTCACTCATCCCCCAGACCGTAACCATCTTTCTTGCCAGTTCCGTGGCCCTCTCGATGTCATTACCGGCGCCGGTGGTCATATGATGGAGCGCGAGTTCCTCAGCAGCCCTTCCGCCCATAAGGACCCGCAGCGTCTTGATGAGATAGTCCTTGGAATAGGTATACTTGTCGTCTATAGGCAACTGCTGGGTCACGCCGAGCGCCCTTCCCCTCGGGATGATGCTCACCTTATGGATCGGGTCGGTGCCCGCAGTCAGCTTGGCCACGAGCGCATGGCCTGCTTCATGGTACGCGGTGTTTTTCTTTTCTTCTTCGCTGATAATCATGCTTTTTCGTTCGACACCCATCAGTACCTTGTCCTTTGCGGCTTCCAGGTCCGAGTTCTCGACTTTTGTCTTGGAATTCCGCGCAGCGAGCAGGGCGGCCTCATTGACAAGGTTGGCCAGGTCTGCCCCTGAAAAGCCGGGGGTCCCCCGCGCGATTTTCTCCAGGTTTACACTTTCATCGACAGGGATATTTCTTGTATGCACTTTTAATATCTCGAGCCTTCCCTTGACATCGGGCGGAGGAACAACCACCTGCCGGTCGAACCTGCCCGGTCTCAGTAAAGCGGGGTCGAGAACGTCGGGTCTGTTGGTGGCCGCGATAATGATTATGCCTTCATTGCCTTCAAAACCGTCCATTTCTACGAGGAGCTGGTTGAGTGTCTGTTCCCGTTCGTCGTGACCGCCGCCGAGGCCCGCACCTCTGTGCCTGCCCACAGCGTCGATCTCGTCGATGAAGATGATACAGGGCGCGCTTTTCTTCGCCTGTTCGAACAGGTCACGCACCCGGGAAGCTCCTACCCCGACGAACATCTCAACAAAATCGGAACCGCTGATGCTGAAGAAGGGAACTCCCGCCTCTCCGGCAATGGCCCGTGCGAGCAGTGTCTTCCCTGTCCCCGGAGCGCCGACAAGGAGCACTCCCTTCGGTATCTTGCCGCCCAGTTTCTGGAATTTGTGGGGGTCTTTCAGAAAATCGATGATCTCCTGGACTTCCACCTTGGCCTCTTCGATCCCTGCAACATCTGAAAATGTTATCTTGACGGATTTTTCAGAGATCAGCCGCGCCTTTGATTTGCCGAAGGACAAGGCCTTGTTGCCGCCGCTCTGCATCTGGCGCATGAAGAATATCCAGATTACCGCGATGAAAATAATGGGCCCCCAGGTGAAGAAAAAGTTGACATACCAGGGATTCTGATCCGGCGGTTTTACCGTGATCTTCACGTTTTTCGTACGCAGGGTACTGATCAAATCAGGGTACTCGGGCGAATAGGATTTGAATTTTGTCCCGTCCTTGAAGCGGCCGGCGATAGTGTTTTCCTTGATCGTGACTTCGTCGATCTGATCTGCGTCAAGCTTTGTCATGAATTCGGAGAATATGATATCTTCCTGCGTTTTCTGAGGTGCATTCAATAAGTTGAAAAGCAGGATGACCATGATTCCGATCATCAGCCATATGAACAGACTTCTGTATGTATTCAAAGTTGACCTCCAAAAGTGTCACTTATATTAACATATAAAAAAAATTATTTGCAGCAGTATTACGGCAGGCGCTGCACGAGAAAAGGCCTGAAGGGCAGGGCACCGTATCTGGAGCTGCTCCAATGATCTGTCAAATGCTGATCGGGGCAGAAAAGTCCTGACAGACGTCCTTCTGGAGAGAGACCAATTTGTCTATGCCTTCCTTGGCCAGTTTTATCAGTTCATCAAGGTCTGTCAGCGAAAAATGCGCACCTTCCGCGGTGCCCTGGATTTCTACCAGGTTTCCGCTGCCGGTCATGACGATATTCATATCGACCTCTGCGGTCGAGTCTTCTTCATAACAGAGATCAAGCAGAGGGCGGTTGTTGACTATCCCGACGCTGATCGCGGCAAGATAGTCTTTTAAAGGGTTTTTTTCGATCAGACCCTTCCTCAGGGCGATGTGGAAGGCATCGGCAAGACAGATAAATGAACCGGTTATTGCAGCGGTTCTGGTGCCTCCGTCAGCCCTGTATGACATCACAATCTATCCAGAAGGTCCTCTGGCCGATTACGTCAAGGTCCACTACAGACCGTAAAGCCCTTCCGATGAGACGCTGAATTTCATGCGTCCTGCCGCTGACACGTCCCATGGCTGATTCCCTGTTCGTCCTGATCTGCGTGGCCCTCGGAAGCATGGAATATTCTGCGGTTACCCATCCCCTGTTTTTGTCCTTCAGGAAGGCGGGCACTTTCTCCTCCATCGAGGCTGTGCATATTACCCGTGTCTTTCCGATTTCAATTAAAACAGATCCTTCAGCTGTGTCGATAAAATTTCTGGTTATCTTCACGGTACGCATCTCATTGTTCGTCCTTCCGTCGGGCCGCATTGTTATACCTCCATTTCGAGTTCGATCTTTTTTATATGATGAATCCGTTCGCCCAAAAATCTCTCGCCGACAGTTTTGAATTTCTCCGGCGAATCCGTTACATAGAACTCTCTGCTGCATCGCGTCTCCTGATGTGTTCAGCAGAGAAAGATTTCCAAGGACTGTTTCTATCTCCCGGGCTGTTTCTATCGCTGAATCAATCAGGGTTACGCCTTCTCCCATCACCTCTGAGAGTATCCCCTTCAGCAGCGGATAGTGTGTACAGCCGAGAACAAGGGTGTCAATGCCTTTGCGCTTCATTTCCTTCAGATATTCACTGTGCGACCATCTCCGCTATTTTCCCCTCTGTCCATCCTTCTTCAACCAGCGGCACAAAAAGAGGACAGGCGATACCGAAGACCTCGATGCTGCTGTCAATGTTCATGATGGCCCTTGCGTATGAGTTGCTTCTTATCGTCGCCTCAGTTCCGATGACGCCGATCTTTTTGTTTGCGTTGAGGCTGCTGCTGCTTTGGCCCCCGGTTCTATGACTCCGACAACGGGGACAGGAACGGAATTTTTTATTGCGTCGAGACTTACCGAAGAGGCCGTGTTGCAGGCAACGACGATCATTTTGACTTCTTTCGAAAAAAGGAACCGGGTGTTTTCGAAGGAATATCGTGTGACGGTTTCAGGTGATCGTATGCCATAGGGCACACGCGCGGTATCTCCGAGATAGACCGTGCTTTCACAAGGTAATTTTTTGCATATTTCTTTCAGCACGGTCAGGCCTCCGATGCCTGAATCAAATATGCCTATCGGCCTTGATTCCTTATTCATCCGGTATCTTGCTTTCTCCCCTGATTTCCGCCGAGAACGTATTCTTTAAAGGATATTTCAGATAAAAATGACCGCCCAGCGTTTCTATCTCCTTGCCTTCTACCAGTATCTTGACATCCTGAAAATCCTGGACATTGGAAACAAGGCTTTCATAGATGCCTTTCAAAAGCAGATATTCGGAAAGGGCGTCCCCCTGGAAGTTTCTGCGTGCTTCATCTGAAAGATCTATATAGAGCATCTGCCCCTCGTCTTTATAGAGACCAAGTAAGTTGACGTTTTGCGGAATGGCTGAAACTCCTTCCGTGCCGCCTGTTTAAAGAACTCTTCGATCACCGCCTCAGCAATGCCGGTACTGCTTATTCTTTTCGGGAATTTTTATCTCTGTCAGTCTCGAGGCGGTTGTTGCGCGGCAGATAGATTCTGAGGACGGCAAACTCTTCTGATTCCATGAGAGGACTTTCTGATGCGGGAAACAGGGGCCTGTTTTTCATATCGGGTCATAATGCGCAGGAAGAAATAGCTCCCCGCGACTCCGGCGATGAAAAAAAGGACAATAAGGATTATCCAGAAAGTTCTGTTATCTCATTGGGAATTGATTCCCTTCACAACGGCATTGATAAAACGGTCACGCATTTTCTGATCATAGGTGTTCAGTTGCAGGGAAGGATATTCGATAAGGACAGCGGCTGCATCTATGGAATTCAAAAGCGGCAGCGGCAGTTCCCTCAGCAAAACGTCTCCCTTAAATTCATCCTTTAACGCCTGCCCGATTGCTGTTGCCATTCCCCTGCTTTTTTCTATATGCCTTCCCTGTCTGGCAGAGAGACTGTAGAGTTTAACCGCAGAGTCGGCTGCCTGTTCATCAACGGCTGCGGTGTAGACAACAAAGGCATTCGAGACAGAGGAATGAATGGAAATAACCATGTCGGGTTTTCTGCTGTTTACGAGGACGACCCTGTCGGGCAGGGAGAGTGACTGGTCTGCTTTTCGCGTCAGAAAAACTTTCTCTCCTTTTTTTGAGAGCGCGGCACTGAGTTCTTTTGTCATCAGCAGGTTCAGGTCTTTTTCCTTTGTGTCCTTGCCCGGTATGCCGTAGTCATATCCGCCATGACCGGCATCGAGGAAAAAGACTGCAGGCACACGGGGTTTCTCAGCAGGTTGTTCCGGCTTCTGTTTCTGGTCAATTTTGTCCGGCCCAGCAGTCTGCTCTTTCACTGGTTTCTGATCAGTTTTAAGATCAATGACGATTCGTGCGGGTGAGGTCAGTTTATAAGTCCTGACATCGATTATATTTTTCAGGGTTATTGTCAGGAAGTGGTCTCTCCCCGCAGCATCAAAAATGAAGTCCTTCTGCTTTTTTAATTCGAACGGTGCGGGGAAGTCTATTTTTACGCCCGATAATGTGGCGATCATGTTTGCGTTTTTTATGAAGGCGTCTTCAGCTTCCAGAACGACCCTCAGGATGTCATCATGCTGGCTGTACCTCAGAGAGACGATTTTTTTCTCTTCGGCAAAAAGGGGAAATGATGCCAGTAATACCGCAATAAAGATCATCAGTAATTTTTTCATTCACTATACATTTTCCATATATAGCGGGTGTTTTGCAAATAAGAGGGCAAGGCTGTGACCGGATTCAGCGGCATTGCTCTATATTCTCTCCCTGATGTTGACAGGGGGAAGCAGATGGAGAGAGGAGTGCTGCTTTCCGCGAGCCCCGCACGATCAAAGATACAAGGCAAACTATGAGTGCGTCAATGATTTCGTGTGCCTGACCTGTGATCAGCGATATTGGGGTCGAGGGTCAATGATTTCGTGTGCCTGACCTGTGATCAGCGATATTGGGGTCGACCTCCTTGTTATCTTGAGATCATCCTTTTCACAGGATAAAAGTTATCGTCATATCCTCATCTGATGCGATGACAAAAGTCTTTAAAATGCCCTATTGATATTGAGGCCGTTTCACCTTTGAGGCTACCTTATGATACCGGAATCGGGAGAGCAGTTCACAGAGTCTTTCTTCCGTAAAGACGCCTGTATCGACAAAATAATTGCCTATAGGCCGCTGTGAATTCATCTGGTGCCGCAGAATGACATATACCTGGAACTGATTAAGGAAATTCATCCTGACGGCTGCACATCCAATTTTTTCGCTAATTTTCTTGTTTTTAATTATAACCTGTATCTGCTTTTCAGAAAGGTACCGCCAGCCGCAGGCTATCTTTCCAAAATGCGGCCTGAGCTGCCGCTGCCAAACAACTGCCTGTATCAACGATGACCATGTGATGATGCCGGAATAATATAGATATTCCGCAAAAAGAAGAGGACGCCTGGGCATGCTACCCGAATAATATCGGTCCCGATGGACTCCCTTACCATGCGGCATATCCGATCTTTGTGAGTGAGTACTGTTCCGCCTCAAGGAAGATGACAAATAGCCATTTTTCTCTCTGCTATCAATAAAGTTAACGAGCTGTTTGTATGCCTCTGCCGCTTCTATAAAATCGGATGCGCTGTTATTATTGATTCCCGGCAAAATAAATCTATCAGGATGGGTCATCAGAGCTTTTCTGCGGAAGGCTCCTTTAACACCCTGCAACTCAATATAGAAAAGAAAATCACGATTTACACTTATCTCGGAGCCAAAAAGAATGCTGCATGCCCGAAAAAGGCTCTTCTCAAGGGTGATATCCATCAGGTTGATTATAGCAGATAACGCATCAGTTCAAATTGTTTCATAATTCGGTAGAGAAGATGCTTCGAAGCGATACCACCGACGTCACAAAGGGGAGTCCGCCCGTTCTGCTCCACTCCAACTTCTTAGTTTTTCCTTATGAATGCGTGCAGGTATGTGGGGAAGTCTTGTAAACGGTATATCACTTTTTATCTGTTTGAAATTTTACTTGCGCACAAGCAAATTTTATGAAATAATGATCCTAGTCTCCCAGTATTTAGGAGATCACCGAAAGGGCAGACTATGGGTAACCATAGGACGCAAAGCTACCTGTCCTGAGATAGGATAGAGGGGCTACCGAAGTGGCTGTATATGCTTTTAATACGAGCCTACCTTTCGGGGTGGGCTTTTTTTATTTTATGTGCTGAGGAAATTAATCATTCATGGGAAAAGATGAATCCAAAACAAAAGAGCAGCTGATTTATGAACTGCTTGAGTTGCGTCAAAGAAATGCTCAGTTAGAAAAGGCTGCATCCGAGCTTCACTGCCAGAAGCAATGGGAAGAAACCTTTGATTCAATAAACGATGCAATAACTGTTCATGATAAAAACTTCGCGATTTTACGTGCAAATAAAGCAGCAGAAAAAATAGTTGGATTGCCGTTTGAGAAAATGACAGGAGTAACGTGTTTTCAACTATATCACGGCACTGATTCACCTCCTCATGATTGTCCGTGTTATCACCTGTTTAAGGCAGGAGTTGCTGCTACTTTAGAGAAGTTTGAACCCCATTTAAATAAATATATTGAGATAAAAGTCTTTCCACTCTTTGAAGGTTCTGAAATCAGCAAAATCGTCCATATCGTAAGAGACATAACTGAACGCAGGCAGATGGAAGATAAGCTGAAACAGAGGGAAGAAAAATATCGTTCTTTGGTTGAAACTACCGATGATTCTATCTACATAGTGGATAGGGATTGTAAATATCTCTATATCAACAAAAAGCATCTGGACAGGCTTGGAATATCTGATGACACGTATATAGGCAGAACATATGGTGACTACCATACTTCAGATCAAACAGAGTGGTTTTCGGAAAAAATTCAAAGGGCTTTTCAGTCTGGCGAGGCCTATCAGTATGAGCATATGTCAAAACGGGATAACAATCATTTTCTTTTCACGCTTAGTCCCATAAAGTCCGGTAACGGGGAAATCTGTGCTGTAAGTGTGATTTCCAAGAATGTCACCGAAATTAAGCAAATGCAGGACAAATTACGCATATTATCTATCACTGATGAACTGACTGGTGTTTATAACAGACGGGGTTTCTTCTCTCTGGCTGAACATCAGTTAAAAATAGCTGCACGAATGGGGAAAGGTTTATTCTTGCTTTACATTGATATTGATAACCTGAAGCAGGTGAATGATAAATGTGGTCATTTTGAAGGAGACCGCTTAATCAGTAAAACTGCGGACATACTGAAAGATAATTTCAGAAACTCGGACATTATCGCACGTATCGGAGGAGATGAATTTGTGATATTCCCTGTGGAAGCGGAAGAGGGTAGTACTGATGCAGTCCTTGATCGTCTTCAAAAAAGCATTGACAGGATAAATGAATCAGCATTACAAAAATATCCGATATCCGTCAGCATTGGTAAAGCATATTATGACCCGTTCAAACCATGCTCTATTGAGGACCTGCTGCATCTTGCAGATATCTCGATGTATAAAGAGAAAATGAAAAATAAGACGGGTAAAATCAAAATAAACGATATGGAGCATTTCGAAAAATAATAATGTTTCCTGACAGGCACCTCGATACAACGCATAGTTTAATCGCGTATCAGATTTTTGTTTCGAGAGAAAACCTTCTTCGCCCCATTGCGATTCTTCAACTTCGTATACGTTAAGCGCATAAGGGGATTTTACAGTCAAATGCCAGCTGCTTTCTGCCAGACGGGTCCTTCCCTTTTGTTTTCACACCGCGTGATCCTGCCCGGACGGACATGCTGTCCTAAATGGGTTGTTGACTTATTTTTCTGACATTTATATAGTTTCTTTACAAAGTAAGGGAGAAATCTTGGAAAAGAAGGAAAGAAAGGCATCTCGCGTCGGGATTCTTGCTGATTTTCTATTCTACATTGGAGACAAATCAGAAGAAGTCTTCGAGGGGATGACCATCAATATTTCTCTGCGTGGTCTTGGTTTCCTTACCAAGACATCTGTTAAGGAAGGACAAATCATAACCGTAACAAAACTGGAAAGAATAAGCACTATGCCTGATTTTACTGGCCAACGAGCAAAGGTGATATGGGTAAAAAAGGGACCCCGCTATGATGAAGCAGGTGCAAACTTTAATTCAGACAGTTGAGACATCTGCAGTAGCGAAGAGTTGAGCAGTCATCGGCGGCTCGAACGATTTGGTGAAATCGCCATGCCTGTTTTCGGTCTCTGCGACAAAACCACAAAGCGGTTATGCATTTTTTTAATGAAAAGCATACAGAGTGGCGAGAGCTGGTCTGGAAAAACTGGACAGAGACATAAAATAATCGAGGCACAATCGGTACGAATAGGTACCAATGGAATCGAGCACAAATCTAAATAAATCAACTAGCTTAAATGGTGGAGGCGGCGGGAATCGAACTTGAAGCAGTCTTTATTTCATGCGGTTTTACGGGCATTCCGAAACGATAACGAAACGAGTTTGTAAATTTACGCAGAAAAACCCAGCTTGAAGAAGTTTTGACTTCACCATTTGCGATTTAAGACACGATCAGGACAGCCGCCTTCAAGATATCTCCTGTTTTGAGATATGCAGGAAGGCGCTGCGTCAGAGCTTCAGGGATGAATCTAAGACAGTTACAGGGAAGTAGGTTTTCGTTTACAGTTCTCCTCGGCTTTCAAGATATCTAAATAAACATCTCTTGATAACATCACTCCGGCTGGTAACATCCTTATCTTTCTTGATAGCCCGGTCGAGCTTAAGGAGCAGCTCCGGGTTGATCTTGAAAGTTATCACCTTTGTATTCCCCTTCGTCAATTTGTGCAGGCTGTCAATGTCGACCATCAGTTTACCATCCTTTCATCTTTTAAAAGTATATACATAAGACTTGACAAAAGGCAATACCATGAAATATATTTAGTATATACGAAAGTAATACCAAAAGGAACAGATCAAAAAAAAGGAGGTTCGCAGATGAAAGGAACGAAAAAGCAATGGCAGGGGAGGAACTACGAAACGCATATTTCGGACAGGATCAACGAAATCAGACTGAAACAGCAGTTTATAACGCTGGCAGCTGCAAAGATTTTCGGGGACAATTTGAACGTGCCCAGCGATGAACACAGAACAGAAATAGTTGAAGGGTATCAGCTTATCATGGAGGGCCTTGAATCAGAACTAGCGGAGTTTGTGACGGTACTGGATAAGGCATCATAGCGGGTATTGACTCACTGTTTACCTTCAGCGTATCTTTAAGCGTGCGGGGATCGGCAGGCGCAGGCGCAGCCGGTCCCCGGCGTTTAACCGTCCTTATAGGGTTGTAGAATCAGGGGATAGGCGCTGATATTTTTTAGCAGCAAAAAATCCTTGACATAATCGTAACATCATGTTACTGTTATCAGTAAGATGGTCAAAAAAGAAAAACCAATCGGCGCTAAGACAGTAACCAAACCCACTCTGCTACAGCAATTTATACTCCAGAAAATTAATAATTACGTTGAACCTTCTCGCCTCGGGACCTCGAAAGGGGAACCTATAGGATTTACTAAACAGAAATATACAGCTTCTCTTTTAATGTTGCAAAGTCTGGCACAAAAGAATATTGCAGAGATAGCCGGTGTTTCTCATGGACTATTAAGAAAGTGGAATACAGAAGAGACGTTTAAAAATATGATTATTCAACATGCGGAAGATTTTGGGGAACTATTCATAAAACACTGGAGCGAAAAAGCACAAAGATATCTTGCCTTAAAGGAAGCCTTCTTTAAAATTCCAATAACGGATTGGTCCAAGAAGATGGAAACGCGCATCAGCTTTGATGAGATCAGCGACTGGCAGTTATATAGCGCCGATGTTGTAGATGCTATAGGGAGGGCATTATTAAAATGGGCTACGGACAGAGAGGCTTTTGAAGCAATATTGGTTTGGAAAATTACGGAAAAAGTGAGTTCTAAATATAGCAAGGGACCTTTTTTTCTCGGATATCCGGAAAATGTTTCTTCAACCCTTGGTGCCAGTATTTACATGATGACCGAAATAATTGCAAAGAAAAAATATTTAGAGAAAGATTTGAATAATCTTGCTTACTGTTTCTCGATATTAGATGGAATTGAGGATCTATTGAGCCTGTAATAAAAAAATTTTATTTACTAAGGTAACACGCTGTTACCTATGTATTAATGAGATTGAGAAAAGGAGAGATAAAGAAAATGGATGCCAATCAGAGAAAAAATATAGATTGTGTCGTTACCCGCGTATTTACTGACCCGACTCTGCCCGCCTTTATGGAAGCATCACACAAAAAAGTAAAAATCACTCCTCAAAAAAACACATCAGGTCAGGTTGAATTTGTTGTCGAAGGTTTGCCCGAGATTATAGACCAGGCGTTGACTGAACTTTATAAAAACTCGCCAGTAGGAAGCTTAGATTTCGTTAAGGCGCTGAAGGGACTAAGGTCCGCTATTTTTGCCTTGAAATCATCAGGCAGAAATGAGGCTCACTCATGACCGGACAGAAACAGGACATGAGATTCTACCTTGAAGATTTGATTCCTGTTCATCTGCTACGGACAGAAAGACCTTTTGAGTTTTTCAAAATTTCGACGCCTGATAGCCGCAATGTCTTTGTGGTCAGAGGTCCCGGCCTTGATGAGACGTTACAGACGATTTATCAGCGTGCCGGCGGCGATCTGAGCGGAGAGGACGACGGCACTCTTGACGAGAAGACGATACGCCGCGCCCTGGAAATTGATCTTGCTCATTACAGGCAGGAGAAAAAGGAGACTGGCGGCACTCCTGCAAGCGAATTCTTACGCGTCATAGAGAAATTTGAAAAAAAAGCATGGTGGCAGCTCCCCTTTGAGGTCATCGAACGCTATCAGGCTTCGCAGACGACAGAAAAAGCCCAAATAGGGGCTGAGCACTGGTCCGAGATTTTTATCTTCGAAGAATGGCAAAGAGTGCTTTCTATTATTTCATGTGACGATAGAGAAGATCCGCTAATAGATTTTTTAAAATCTACTCGCACTAAGAGCTTTAAGGAGGCCATGCTTAGAAAAATTCAAAGGGATACACCCAGACTATTTCCGTGAAAGAAGAACGCAGAGCGAAAGGAGGCTAACAAATGGCTGAATGCAGAGAGCAGATATACAAGGACCTGTCAAATATCATGAACCGTGGCGAGGTCGAGGCGATCTTTGAACGGATAGAGAAGGCCTACAGCGGACCCGGAAATGATGAGGGTATCCTGAAGATGGAGGCCGAGGATTACAAGGATTTTGAAGAGCGCATACGCAGCCTTGCTCCTGACAAGAGAACGCAGGAAATGGCCTTGCGCACCTGGCAGGCGCATACTCGAACAGAGGAAAGAGAAATACCGGAGAATATTAAAACAGGCAGAGGCGAACATATCCATTGATAAGCAGATGAGAAAGCAGGTTATCAATCAGGATACGAAAACGCACATGGAAAGCCTGATAAACGCGCTTGTCGGTGATCTGAAGGGAAGACAGAAGGGCTTGACCCTTGAAGGCCGAAAAAACGGCATCCTGTCTCTTGACATGGCGGAGATGAGCGCGGCCTTTGATGAATACCTGGGCTTTTTCGGGTTTAAGTTTACGGACGAACAGGCGATGAACATAGCAAAGGAGATGGACGAACCCGGCAGCACCGGCGACAAGGCAGCGGCAAACCTGGTGAAGTCATGGGATAAGTTCGCATTGCTTGCCAGAAACAGGAAGAACGAACTCGGCGCCGACATCAAATTCCTTGAAGACTGGCGACTCCCTCAGGCATGGGACCCCACGGCAACAAAGAAATTCGGGCTGGACAGAGCAGACCGCCTGAGACTTCTGGAATCCACGAACAACAGACAAGGACAAACGGCAGATATACAAAAAGGCGAAAACCGCATGGATCGAAGAGGCATTCCCCAGGGTGAACCGTGAGAAGTACCGCAACAGCAGGGGCGATATCATGGACGATGAGGAAATGCGGGACGTGCTCAGTGAGGTATTCGACATCATAACCACACGGGGACTCTCAGCGCCGCTGCAATACGACAAGTCCGGCCAGATCGTCGGCCTCATGGCAAAGAAGACGCTCGCTCAGAAACTGGCAGAACACCGGGCCCTGCATTTCAAGTCAGCGGTTGACTGGCTGGAATTCAACCGGCTTACCGGAGAATCAGACATACTCGGAATCATGCAGAAGGCTATTGTGAAAAACGCGAGGGACACGGCATTACTTGAGGTATTCGGCCCGAACCCGGTTAAGGGCTTTCAGACGGCCTTGACGCAGGCCATGCACTATGACAGATCGGATAAAGGATCATGGAGGGCGCAGCTTTATTTTGACGAGATCGCCGGGACGCTCAATGTTCCGGTATCGGAACGCGGGGAACTATTCGCTAACGCGTCCCTGGGACTGAGGCAGTGGATGGTTGCGGCGAAAATGGGATCTGTCCTGCTTTCACAGGTTAACGATTTGGCGACCTATACTCTCATGCGGCCAGATCAAAAGGACTCGGAATCGGAAAGGCTATTGAATTTGCGGTAAAGAACCTTGCTCCGGGAGAGGCAGGGAAGAAGCAGGCGGAACAGCTCGGTATCGCGTCTCAGAACATGATCAATGATGTAGCCATGAGATACGGCGAGGCTGTCCAGGGCACGAAGCTTTCAAGCAGATTCGCGAATGGGACTGTGAGACTGTCAGGAATGACTTATTGGACGGATTCGATGAAGCGGGCATTTCAGATGCTAATAGGCTTTCACGCGGCAGAGGCGGCAGAGAAGGGCATCAGCGACCCGCATTTCAAGTCGATGCTGGAGCGGTACGGAATCGATGAGGCGACATGGGAGATCATAAAGACAGCGCAAAAGGCGGAGATACAGGGGCAGAAGATGATTACGCCTATGTCAATCCGCATGCTAGGAAATACTGTTCAAAAACCTACTACTGAGACTATGCCATTAGACGACATAGCAGTTGAACATCCTGAATTAAGAGAAAAGATCATAAAAAAAGAAAGACAAGATTATGCAGATAAAATTAATTTAGTCAGGGACGCGGCTGTTAAATATGCGGCCATGCTCACGGAAGAGGCGGACAGAGCGATAGTTACACCAGGGACAAGGGAATACGCCTTCATAAAAAACAGTACGAAGCCCGGCACTCTTCCGGGGAGTTGATGAGAACAATTTTCCTTTTCAAAACCTTCACAGTTGCCTTAACAACAAAGGTGTTGCCGCGGGTGTTCGCGGCAGAGGGGACAAAAGGTTACCGGGCAGGGCTTGCAGCTCAATTCGCGGTCAGCATGATCATAACCGGAGGAATAGCATATCAATTAAAACAGCTTGCCTTTGGGAGAAATCCGAGGGACATCACAACCCCGTCATTTTGGGTGGCGGCCGCGCAATCCGGAGGGCTTGGGATATTCGGGGACTTTCTTTTCGCAGATTACAACCGCTTCGGGCAGGATTTGGGAACGACAGCAGCCGGGCCGGTAGGCAGTTTTTTATGGGATGCCGGGAGATTAACGCTTGGCAATGCTCGTGATGCAATGCAGGGCAAGGATACAAAGTTCGGCGCCGAGACTTTCCAGTTTGTAAAAAACTACACGCCGCTGGTTAATCTCTGGTACACAAGGGCAGCGCTTGACCATATGCTTTTATACCAGGTGCAGGAGAGCATCAACCCCGGATATCTTCGCAGGATGAAGAGGCGTGTTGAGCGCGAGAACGAACAAACCTTTTATTGGGAACCTGAAGACACTTTCCCGCAGGAGGCCCCGGACATCGGCTATATGTTAGGCGGCAGCAGATAACCATGATAAATAAGGAGGGTGAAAAAATATTGTGAGAATACCATCAGCAGCGGATTACGGGTTAGGAAGAAGAACACAGCAGGTAATACAGAGAAAGGCCATACCTGAAGCAGATATGAGCATAAGCCAAGGGTTAAACAATTTTTCAGGGTCCCTGCAGGGCATTGCAGATGATCTTTACCGCAAAGACAGGATAGCAGCCGATAGATCAGAGCGCGCACTTATGGAAAAATTATTCACAGAATACAGCTCAAGTCTTGTTGACGAGCGAAACAAGATTCTGATGGACAAGACACTCGCCCCGGATCAGTATTATCAGCAGTTCGAGGAAAAGGCAACCGCTGTCCGCCAGAAGATGATTTCCGGGCTTACCCCGGAACAGCAACAGGACTTTGATACAGCCCACGGAAAGGCACTTCTTCATGCGAAAGACTCATTCTCAAATATCCAACTGGCAAGGTTTGAGCACTCACAGGCGACCCTCGAAGCATCAACCAGGGAGAAGGCAGTAATTGAATATTCGACGAATCTGAAGCTTGCGACGGCAAATATTATTAATGACCCGGACATTGACGATGAAAAAAAATACTCCGAGATCAACAGGATTGCAGACGTATTCAAAGACGACCTGAAAAACGATATGGTCAGGCAAATGAACACCTTGTTGAACCACTCCACACAAAGGCCAAGGCAGCCGCGCAGGATGTATGGAGGGAATATCTGACAGACAAATCAATCTCAGAGGCAAAGGCGAACCTTTCAAGCATGGTAGATTCATTAATTCAGAGGGCCGCAGCCGGTCCCAAGGCCCGGAGAGAAGCAGAAGCCATGTTTGAGATGATTGATAAAAGCATGATAAGCGCGCAGGACCGGGAAAAGCTCAAACAGGGCTTTTACGAAAAAGTGCAGGGAAACGAGATTGTAGCCGCAATTACGGCCGTGGACAGAAACAGACCCGCCGAAGCTGTAAAAAAACTTTCAACGATCAAAGCATTGCTGAGCAACACAGATAAGAGCGGAGATTTTGTTACCTGGACCGGGATTGACCCGGCAAAGAGAAACGGGTTTATAGAGGCGCTCAACGTCGACATTGAGCAGATGAAAGGCAAGATAGAGACGCAACAGCGGGAGGCTATGCACATCAGAAACGAGAACGCAAAAAGCGTATATGAAAGCTGGAAAGACCTGGCAGAGCAGGGATCGTTCAACCCGAACCTTACTGCTGAGGTGCATTCTCTGGTTAAGGGAACCCGCTGGGAGAGTAATTTCAAGACTGTGCTGGAAAAGACAACCTCAGTTCAATGGAGAAATGAACAGATCGAAAAACACGGCATCAAGTTTCTGGCCAATTATTACGGCATACCCATGACGGACCTCAATATCATGCAGCCGCTGAAACCTCAGATCGAATACAGAAAAGCGGCAATCAAGGAGATATTCCAGAAGTCAGGCGTTAAGTTGTCACCCCTTACGCCACAGGAAGCGGACTCGTTCACCAGTTTAATTCAAAAACAGAACATAGATTTCAGTTTAAACACGATAAATGAACTTGTAAGGAGCTTTGGCAAGGAAAACAGTATTCTGGTAGCAGAGCAGCTTTCCAAGAAAGATCCACACATATCAACAGTGATCAGCATGATCGCAGAAGGAAAAACAAATACCGCTGAAAAGATTCTTGAAGGAACACGCTATTTAAGAGAGAAGGCTGTAACGCTCCCGATAAGCAAAAGCGGAACGGATTTGCTTAAAAACAAGTTTGAAACCCTTATCGGAGATGCAATGACAGGATTGCCATTAACCCAACAGAGGCACTATGAGGCCTTCAAGTCCTACTATGCAGCCCTTGCAGGCAAGGCAGGCGATTTAACAGGCGACACAGTAGACAACGGCCTGGCGAGCAAGGCATTTAAAGAGGTAGTCGGGGAAACGGCGTCGATAAGCGGCAAAAAAATTATTCTACGGAAGGATACACAGAAGGAAAATTCAAGAACGCTGTCAGCAAGATCGACGCGGGCCTTATAAAGTCCATGGGCGGGATAGTTGGATTCAGCAATGATGCCGCAGCAGAACTTATCAGGGATGACGCGCGCTGGGAAGTTACTTCGAAGCCGAATGTTTATCGTGTTGAGATAAACGGTTACAACCTTTTGACAGGGAAAGGCCGCATTGCTGAATTCATGTTTCCATAATTTTGAAAAGGAGGTGAATAAAGGGAGTATCGGGCAGTATTCTTAGATTGATCTTAAATACAGAAAGGAAAAAAAGATGAAATTTACAGCCATTGTCTTGATTTTAGCAGCAGTAATCCTGACTCCATTTTATATGCATCACACAGAGGCCTTTTTCTCGGGAGGAAGCTTTGCACCTGGCCTTACCGGCCCTACTGGCCCTACCGGCGCAACCGGTCCCACAGGCCCCGAAGGCGGACCCGCCGGACCCACAGGACCTACCGGCCCTACTGGCCCTACCGGACCTACTGGCGACATCGGCCCCACTGGTTCTGTCGGCGACATCGGCCCCACAGGGGCTATTATCGCTACTCCGCTCGCTACGGATACCGCAGGCCCGCCCGCATCAGGAGATTGCGACGCAGCGGAAGAAATAGGATCGGTGAAGCTTGCTACCCGGTATTCAGACACCCCGCAGTATCGTATCTGGGTATGTACGCAGACCGGGGCCAGCACGTTTTCATGGAAATACGCTGTTTTAAGTACTGAATAATAAAGGAGATTCTTAGAATCTTAAATCTATTTTTTACAGAAAGGGTAAACAAATATGAGCTTTAAACAAAAAATGACACCGGAGGGGATTCAGGTTACTCCTGAGCAATCGGACCCCGGAACAATATTGAAGGGGGTAGAGGCCTTTGAAGAATCCAAACGTGTTTTTGGCCTGCTGTATCATGAGAATCAAAGACTGAATTCCGAGATGAGCAGAATAACAGCGAAGTGGAGCATTTTTCAGGCTGAGATCGAGACAGCAAAAAACAAAGTCAAAGAACTCTCGATGAAGCTGGAAGCAGCCCGAAATGAAAAGGACGCTGCAATCGAACAGGCAAGCAAAGCAGAGCTTGCGCTGGCGAACGCGGAGGCGCGGATAAGCGAACTTACCTCTGAAGTGGAACGGCTGCAGATAGCGAAGCTTGATTCTTTGATGAACGCCTGAAAATACGGAGTGGAAAGAAAGGAGGGATACTTGACGATTGATGACGAAATAAAAATACTTATGAATTCCGAGGCGTACCGGAACCCGAAAAACAGTCATGATCCTGAATACCTGGCAATCAAGAGAAGAGTTGACACCTATTATCAAGACAAAGAAAGCCAGATAAAACAAGCCGCAGGATCGTTCAGCCTCGGCGGGGATGATGAACGCCACATCAAGGCTTTAATGGAGTCTGAAGCATACCGCAACCCGAAGAGTAAAAACGACAAGGCATATCTCGATATTAAAGCAAGGATTGACGCATTCTACAGCCGGAAGGCAGCGGCTAACATGGCAGCAAAGGACGCAGCGCAGGCGGAGATCGCCAAGCGTATGTCATAAAGACCAATTAACGCAAAAAACGCAGAGAGGATAAAATTATGACACTTGAAGAGGATACCAATAATCTGTCACGGCTGACCGCATTTTTAAGAGAAAGATACAATGATATGGCTATGCCGATCAATGTATCCCCAGCAAAAAACCTCACGGAAGCAGGACATGAGCGTACCGAAAAAAGGCTGTTCGTGCAGGACATCGAGGATTCTATCAATTTTCTCATACAAGAAGCGTCGTCTTAGCAGCAGCGATACCCGAAAGAATACCTGACTCCGGGAAAACTTCCCAGGGGTCAGGTATCACCGATGAGATCATAGGTGCAAAAGGACTGTGTGTAGATATGAAAAAAGAGGACCGCCTGATACCACCTTCCGGGAGGAAATATTTTCTTTTCGATCATACGGAAAATCGGGAGCAGCGGGAAGACGCGGGCCAGCTTAACGATCACGCGAAGACGTGAGCAAACGAAAATGAAGAAGAAAAAGGAAAGAGAAGACAGGAAATGAAACAAGGTAACTGGATCGCCTTAGACAAAGACCTCATAAATGCCTTGCCAAAAAAACGCCCGTACACCTTCCTTGAGGCTGCTTTTTCATATCAAATCGACCTGGACAAGGGGACAGTAAGGGGCTTCAGGGATTACGAGCGATTATGGCAGTGGACCTACTCGAAGACAGCCAACTTTATAAAGAATCAGCAGGGCACAAAAACAGAAGAAGCGATGAACACAAGAGGCCTTATCAAGTTCAGATTCATAGAAAAAGACAAAATCAACCAAAGAGCAGACAACGAGCAAGCAAAGAGCGAGCAAAGAGCAGACTTGCCTTTATTTTCCGAAGGGTTAGACATCAGCAAAGAGCAAGCAAAGAGCGAGCAAGAAGCAAGCGAAGATCAAGCAAAGAGCACTACTATAATAAATAAAAAAGAATATATAGTCGTTTTTGAAGAACTCTGGAAAGACTACCCGAACAAGGAAGGCAAAAAGAAGGCCTGTAAATATTTCATTTCCTCAGTCAAGACAGATCAGGACGTATCTGATATCAGAAAGGCCCTCAAAAATTATCTTCATCTCCTTGCCTTAACTCCATGGCGATCCGCACAGCTGGGTAAGACATGGTTTAAATCATGGAGGGACTTTGAAGTTATACAGGAACCACGCTCCAGAGTATCACCTTTGTTAAACCGGGTTGATAATACCTTGCTCGATAAGATCACGCAGGCAGAAAGAGAACGAGAAGAGAGGGAAAGAGTAAATGATTACTCCAAAGTATAACGAAGAAGCGGAAAGAGGAGTTCTGGGCGCGGTACTTCTCGAAGGTATTGAAGGACAAAGCAACGCCTTAAAAAAGATTGCGCTGCAGCCGGATGATTTCTATAAAAGCTTTCACCGGGCGATATTTGAGGCAATGATAAAGATCGACGCTGAAAACCGGCCGGTTGATTTTGCTATGCTTTCCAGTCTTCTTCACTCCTGAGGAAAATTCGATACTGAGGGGGATAGCCGCCGAAACAGTAACGGCAGCGAATATCAAATACCATGCGGAAATCGTAAGAGAGAAAGCAGGTCTGAGACAGTTCCAGAAAATGTGTATGGATGTTCTGGGAGGGATTGAGAGCGGAGATATTGAGGATTACGGCAGCGCAGGCAAGCATGAAGCTTTCAGCAGGACTGAAGACCATCACGCAGAACAGGACCGGTAATATTATCAGCATGAAAGAGGTTGTCAAAAGGACACTGGAACGCGTTGAACATCGTTATGAAAATAGAAGGTAATCTCTCCGGCATGCCTTCAGGCTTTTCAAGATTAGATCTTTTGACGGACGGTTTTCAAAAAGGGGATTTGATCGTTATCGCAGGCAGACCAGGGCAAGGGAAAACAGCACTTGGAATGGAGATCATGCAGCACATCGCAGAATATGGCTTTTCAGGAGGAATCATAAACCTTGAAATGGGAGTGACGCAGTTAGGAACCCGCGCCCTGTCTTCAACCTCTACGGTCCCTATGTGGGCTTTAAACAAGGGATCATTACGACCTATAGAATGGCAGAAAATTACAAGCGCAGGGACCCCGCTCACCTTGCACAATTACCGATTCATTTCAGCTTCTACCGCCCGAACCTTGAAGAGTATTCAGGCAGAGATCAGCGGACTTGTCGAGAACAAGGCATGCCGGGCGATCCTCGTCGATTATCTTCAGCTGATCCGCAACCCAGAAGAGAAAATACGGGAGCGAGAGATAGGCAGTATATCTATGATGCTCAAGGAAATGGCACAGAGTATGGATATTCCGGTAATAGTTCTGTCTCAGCTCAACAGAGAGGTTGAGAAGCGCCCAGATAAAAGGCCGTATTTGTCAGACCTCAGAGACTCAGGCCAGATTGAGCAGGATGCAGACATCATTATTTTCATCTATCCATCGAAAGAAGAGGGGATTCAAAACATCGAGGTTGCAAAAGGCAGGAACATAGGAACCGGGAACATAGAGCTGATATGGGACAAGATGAAGACGAAATTCAGCGATAAATGAAAAGCAAGACCGGGAGCAAAGAGCAAGCAAGAAGCAGGCAGAGCTTTATAAATCAACGGGTTGCAGGACAGCAAAGAGCAAGCAAAGATCAAAAATTTAATTGAAAAATAGCTATACGAAAGAATGAGAAGAGAGGATAAATACAACGGCGCGGAGTTTATGAGGTTGTTTGTATGAGACAGCCTTCCGCTGATGGTCCCCCTGACTGAATTGCAAGCTGCAGCGTATCTGTATTAGAATTCCCCCATAGACCTTTTGAGGGGGTTAATCATGGCTGGGACGATCCGCTGTACGAAGTGCAATTCTTCCTTTGATACGCAAAAAGGCATATGCAAAAAATGCGGTCATTATAAGGGCTGGGTAGATATCTACTGGAAAGGCAAGCATTATGCTATAAGGCAGGGAAATGTACGGCAAGCCTTTTGGATATATGCAGGCGCTTGATTTTCTTCTGGATATCAACAGAGAAATGCGGGACCCTGAAAAAAGCAGATCGTTTAATGTCCTGGATTATCTCGCCCCGAATGTTCAGGCCCGGAAGATTGAAAACATAATCGAAAAATGGATTGAGCAGAAGAAAGCCGAGGCAGCACAGGGAGAGCTTTCACCGGGAACGCTGAAGGATTATTGCGGATATGTGAAAAATTATTTTATTCCGATGATGGGCATACTCGATATTAAAGATATCAGATATGAACAACTCAATGATTTCAGAAACAGGCTGCCCGGCTCTCTTAAACTGAAGACGCGCCGGAACATCCTCAATGCCTTACACGCGGCTTTTATCTGGTTATGGAAGCAGGGTGATATTGACAAGAAGTGCCGCCTTTCCCTGCTATCGAAGGTTTTGACGCAACGATCAGGGAGGCTCAGCACGATCGAAGAACAGGAAGAAGGTTTGAAGAAGATCCCGGAGCAGCACCGGGACATTATCGGATTCGGCTTTGAAACAGGTCTGAGATCAGGCGAGCTCTGCGCTATAAAGATTTGCGATATTAAGGCAGCAGCAAGGAAAATCCGCGTACAGAGGCAGGTTTAGCAACGGAGTTGAGAGGGAAACCACAAAGGGAAAACGCAAGGATGATGTTATTCTCTCAGATCATGCCTGGGAGATACTTATCAAGAATCTGAGAGGGAAGGGATTAAACGATTATCTCTTTATCAACTCTGACACTCAGAGACGATATACAGCCAAGAAACTGAACCAGCTATGGAAGAACTATTCAGGGTTTACCACCTGCTTTCATGAGGCCTGTAGACACTCATTCTGTTCTCAGCTGGGCGAGGCAGAGGAAAACCCGATGATCCTGCAGGACCTAATGAGGCATTCTGACATCAGGACAACAAAGGGGTATTGCCATCCGCGAGACGAAAAAATCAGGAACATAGTAAACCGGCGCGGGAAAGTCTTTCAGGTCCAGATTAAGAAGGCGGAAAACAGTGAGTAAGGGAAAACCCGTCTAAAGACGTGGGCGATTGAAACCATCACAGAAATAAAAAAAAGACCTCTTCTTTAGATTCACAGGCAGGTAACTACCCTCAGTGACGCCCCGAAAGTAACCCTCAATGACGCCCCGAAAGTAACACTCAAAAAGAAACGAAAAAGAAACGGCTTTAATAAATGCAACTCATTGATATTACATAAAAAATATGGTGGAGGCGGCGGGAATTGAACCCGCGTCCGAAAGTACTACTCTCAGGCTTCTACATGTGTAGACTGTCTTTTCAGTTTCGGACTTCAGGACGCCGGCAGACAGGCTTCCTGAAATCCAATCTCCCTTTGTCTCGCTCCAGGGTCAGGAGCAGCCCCCTGCAGCCAGCCTGCTGATCGTCGCTATCCCCGGAACACAGGCAATTCCAGAGCAGCGAGCTGCTTTAATTAAGCAGCGAGTGCCAGTTCGTTGTTGGCGTTTGTGTTTTTTTCCGTCTTTTTACGTGGTGATGGAGCCACGACATGCAACATGAGCCTCATAACCCCCGTCGAGCCCATTCGCCCCCAAGGTTTTACATTTATAGTATACCATATCAGCGGCTTTTCATGGCGCGTTCTATCTCCCGGTCGGCCTCTCTCTTCTTTATGCTGTCTCTTTTCTCGTACTGCTTTTTGCCCCGTGCAAGACCGATTTCGATCTTCGCGTGGGACCCTTTAAAATATATCTTCAGGGGAATGAGGGAATACCCTTTTTGGGCTGCCTTCTCCTGGATCTTGATTATCTCTTTTTTGTGGAGAAGCAGTTTTCTCGTCCGGATGGGGTCATGGTTCATGATATTTCCGTGGGTATAAGGGCTGATATGACAATTCAGGAGAAAAACCTCTGGGCCCTTCACAATAACATAACTGTCTTTCAGGTTTGCCTTGCCGTCACGCAAGGATTTTACCTCGGTGCCGGTGAGCATAATACCTGCCTCCAGGGTCTCTTCAATCGTATAGTCGTGAAAGGCCTTTCGGTTTTGCGCAACGATTTTCATGGAAAATAGTAACATGCTCTTTGATTAAATGAAAGGGCTACGGTTCTATGGTTCGCAGGTGAGATGCAGAAGACGCAGAGGGGGGGCGTCTGCTGTTGGTTGCGTTGAACTGTTATGAATTTTGTAATTCAGAAAAAACGGCCTGTTACTCGTTGAAACTTTCTTCGGATCCTATCCCCCTTTCCTAACACACCGACTATCTGTTACATTAAAAACATGTCGAAGGCAAAGATTCTCCTTGTGGAGGACAGCGAAGTCCAGGCAGGGACAACAAAAGAGGTGCTCCAGAGAAGCGGCTATGAAGTAGTATGGGCCGACGACGGCGTCTCTGCAATAAAGGCTGTTGTAACAACTTCCCCTGATGTAGTGCTCCTGGATCTTCTCCTTCCTGGTATGAGCGGCACAGAGGTCTGCAGATGGATAAAACTCAACAATGATACGAAAGGCATTCCTGTGATTATGCTTTCCGCACTGAGTTCAGTGGATGATAAGGCTTCGGGGATTAAGGCCGGGGCTGATGATTATCTCCCAAAGCCGTACAACGACATAGAGCTTAATGCGAAAATCTATGCTGCATTGAGGACGAAAGCTCTGCAGGATGAATTAAGGCAGAAGAACAGGCAGTTGAGCGAACTTCTGGCACAGGTGGAGGCCCTGGCAATCCTGGATCCTTTGACGGGGCTTTATAACAGAAGACAACTCGATGTTGTACTTGAGGCCGAATGGAAAAAGTCTCAGCGATACCACCATCCTATTTCCTGTCTTATGGTGGACATTGACTTCTTTAAAGCAGTGAACGATACCTATGGACACAGGGCAGGGGATTTGGTTCTTATTGAAATCGCAAACATCCTGAGGAAAAACATCAGAGACGTTGATACTGTCGCCCGATGGGGTGGAGAGGAATTTGTTGTGGTTTTGCCTTGCTCAGATAAAGACCAGGGATTGATAGTGGCACAAAGGATACTGAATAAGGTTTCCACCCATGAGTTTGAGCAATTCCCTGGCAGACGCATTACCGTCAGTATCGGGCTTTCTCACTCAAGTCCGTCGCTTAATTCAAAAGAAGAATTCGTCGAAGCATCAGATAAGGCCCTCTATGAAGCAAAAAGGAAGGGCCGAAACAGGATAGAGTGTTGAATTCTATGATTGCTAAGTCTCCCGAATCCCTGCCACTCACTGAGAGAGGCGGCCCATCTCGTGCCTTTGCTTAATAAAATCCGGACGAATTGCCTGCTGGAATGAACATATCAAACCGGCAAAGAAATAATAAATGAGACTAAACTTGGGTCTGTAATGAAAAGAAAACTTATTGATAAAGTCAACTATTTGATTTCAAAAGAAAAAGGGACAATATTTAAAGATCCTGGAGGCAGGATCAATATTGCCCTCGTGTATCCGAACAGGTATTTTGTCGGCATGTCGAGCCTTGGGTTTCAGGGGATATACGGTTTTTTAAACAGCATGCAGGATGTTGTATGTGAGAGGGTTTTCTTGCCGGATGAAGATGATCTGGAAGAGTACGTGAGGACACATACGAGGCTTTTTTCGTTCGAATCGAAGAGGACCCTCGACAAGTTTGATATCGTGGCCTTTTCAGTCTCATTTGAGAATGACTATCCGAATATTGTGCAGATCCTGAACCTGGCAAAGATTCCGGTGAAAAGCGCCGAGCGGGGTGAGTCCGGTCCTCTGGTGATCATGGGCGGGGTCTGTGCGTTTTATAACCCTGAGCCGCTGGCTGATTTCATGGACGTATGTTTTACCGGTGAGGCAGAGGAAATGCTCGCGGAATTTCTGTCTGTCTACAGAGTCAACCGGGGAAAGACAGAATTGCTCGAACGCCTTTTACGCCAGGAGGGTATCTATGTCCCCGGTTATTATTCTGTTCGGACTATGATGAGGCCGGAGAATTGTGCGGAGGGAGATCAAAGAACAATGCTCCTCCGGTGATCAGGAAGCAGACGATAACGGATTTATCGAAATCTTTCATGAAGTCTGCCATTACTACTCCAGAAATTGAATTTTCGGATATGTATCTGCTTGAAGCCATGCGCGGATGTCCGTGGTCGTGCAGGTTCTGTCTGGCAGGGCATATCTATAATCCTGTGAGAAAAAAGGATTTTGCCGTGCTCAAGGCTGAGATCGGAGAAGCCCTTTCGATGACGAGGAGGGTGGGACTGATCGGCCCGTCGCTTTCTGATTATCCTCACGCGGAAGAGATTCTCATGATGGAGGGGGTTGATTTTTCGATTACTTCTCTCCGCGCCAACATGAAAAGCGCACGGATCGCTGCATTGATGAGGGGCATAAGAGTGTTTCCATTGCCCCTGAGGCAGGGACGGAAAGACTCAGGAGAGTCGTCAATAAGAGAATCAGCGAGGAGGACATACTCGATACCGCCCGGCACATCCTTGACAGCGATATTGAGACCCTGCGGCTCTATTTCATGATCGGTCTTCCGACAGAGACGATGGAGGACATAGACGGGATCATTGTTCTGGCAAAAAAGATACGCGCGAATTGCCAGGAAAGGGTTTATCACCCTGAGCATCAGCACCTTTGTGCCGAAGCCATTTACCCCATTCCAGTGGCATCCCATGGTCCCTTTGAAAGAGGTCAAGGAAAGGCTGAAGATGATCAAGAAAGGGCTTATCGGGGAAAAGGGCGTGAGGGTGTCCATGATGTCCCGAAATACGCTTATATGCAGGGGTTATTTGCTCTGGGCAGCAGGAGTATAGGCGACGCTGATCGAAAGGATTGCTTCGGGTGATCCCCTTGCGCTCAAAGACCAGTCGTATGAAAAGGCACTGGACTTTTATGTCTTCAGAAAGAAAGGACATAGCTGAAAATCTTCCGTGGGATTTTATTGACGCGGGCCTTTCAAAGGAAAAACTCTGGCAGGAGTATGAAAAGGCGATTGAAGGGTGAATATAGTCCTTATTTTTTTTTCATCCTTTGTCCTTGCCCTTTCAGGCGCGCTTGTTCCGGGGCCGCTCTTTACGATCACCGTTAGTGAGTCTCTCAGAAAGGGATTTAAGGCTGGTCCACTGATAATTCTCGGACATGGACTGCTTGAGATGACCATCGTGATCCTGCTTTTTTTTAAGATAACTCCTTTTCTCACAGGTGCCAGCGCAAGACATGGTTATCAGTGTTGTTGGAGGCATTGTCCTGATGATCATGGGCGGCCTTCTGTTCAGAGATGCCCAAAAGGCCCGGCTTGTGCTGTCAAGCGGAGAAAAGCAGGCAGGCATGCACCCGGTTGTTTCGGGCATACTCGGGAGCCTTCAAATCCTTACTGGACGATCTGGTGGGTCACTATAGGTCTTGGTTATTTAGTAAGCGCACTCAGATACGGGATTCCGGGTATTATCGCGTTTTTTTCAGGGCATATCTCAGCGGACCTTTTGTGGTACAGCATGATATCGTATGCTGTATCCAGAGGCCAGAAGATCATGGGAGAGCGGGGATACCGCTATCTGCTTTCAGCCTGCGGAATTTTTCTGATCTTTTTCGGAGGATGGTTTTTGACCGGCGCATGCAAATAATATATCTGTCGATCCAGGGTTCCATTGAATTTTAAGCGCATAGATAATACTATATACATATTTTAAATGATCCGTTCGGATTTGAAACATATATGGATGAGATACAGCTTCTCGACAACCTGAAAGAGATTTACCGGAAAATGGCCCATGCAGCGATGAGAGCGGGAAGGGAACCTTCAGAGGTCAGACTGATTGCGGTCACCAAGACGGTGGAGTCCTGATCTCATCAGGAAGGCAGTGGATATCGGGTTGAGGGAATTCGGGGAAAACCGGGTGCAGGAGGCGCACATGAAAAGTTAAGAGTGATGAGTTAAGAGCAGATGGGTGAAAGAATTCATGGCATCTGATCGGTCATCTTCAGAAGAACAAGGTTAAGACCGCCGTAGGCCTGTTTGATCTTATCCATTCTGTTGATTCCCTGGAACTTGCAGAGGATATTGACAGACAGGCTGCGCAGTATCGCAAAGGTGCAGAGAATCCTGGTTCAGGTAAAATTGTCTGAGGAGGAAACAAAGTATGGCCTGTCAGAAGATGAACTGTTTTCACCTGCTCGGCAGAATATCAGGCCCTCAGAAACCTGAAGCTCGAAGGCCTGATGACCATGCCCCCTTTTTTCGATGACCCTGAAAAGGCGAGACCGTATTTCAGGAAACTGACAGGACGCTCAGGGACGAGGCTGGAAAAAACGGGTTTCAGACTTCCGGAGCTTTCGATGGGTATGTCAAATGATTTCGAGGTTGCCATTGAAGAAGGTGCGACCATGGTGAGGGTCGGTACCGCAATATTTGGAGAGAGGAGTTATTAGATGATCGGTTTTATCGGCGGCGGCAATATGGCGGAGGCCTTGATAAAGGGGATGACATCAAAGGGCATGAAGGATATCTTTGTCTCTGAACCGAGGGAGGACAGGGGAAAGGAACTGCAACGGGCTTATGGGGTAAAGACGACGACTTCAAACAGAGAGGTCGCTGCCTCCTGCGATATCATCATCCTTGCGGTGAAGCCCCAGAATATGGAGGCCGTGCTTGAAGAGATAGCCAGTGACATTACGGACAAAAAGATGGTGGTATCGATTGCCGCGGGCATCACGCTTCCCTATCTCGAATCAAGGCTGAAGACAAAGCTTATCGTCAGGGTAATGCCGAATACCCCTGCGCTTGTTCAGGAGGGCATGTCGGTCATGTCTTTGTGCGGATGTTTTTACGGCAAAGAGCTTGATCTGGTGAAGAGCATTCTGATGTCTGTCGGCAAGGTGCTTGTTCTCCCTGAGGAACAGATGAACGCGGTGACCGCGCTTTCAGGCAGCGGTCCTGGTTTTATCGCGTTGTTCACTGAGGCGATGATCGAGGCTGGCGTGAAACTGGGACTGAACAGGCCTGACGCTGTTGAGCTTGCTGTTCAGACAGTGCTTGGCACGGCGAAGCTTCTCGATACCGGGATGTCGCCCGAGAACCTCAGAAAGATGGTTACGTCGCCGGGAGGCACGACAGCTGCCGGGTTAAAGGTGTTTGAGGAAAGGAATTTCATGGATATTGTTGCGGACGCCCTGAAGGCCGCCCGGATGAGGGCGGACGAACTGGGAAGGAGGGGGTAATGTTTGTTTTCGGAGATCTGCTCATAGCTGTCGCGAAGATAGCTGATACGCTTCTGGAGATTTATAAGTGGGTGGTTATCATTTCTGCGCTGATAAGCTGGGTGAACCCTGATCCCTATAATCCTATCGTCAGGTTTCTCTATTCTGTCACCGAGCCGGTCTTCAGGCCGATACGCCGGATCATCGGGCACCGGCTTGGGCCGATAGATATTTCACCAATCGTCGTAATTCTTGCTATTATATTCATCCAGTCATTTCTGGTAAGGACAATAATAAAAGTCGGTTATAAGTTCGGAGGAGGTTAAGATGAGAATCACGCCGCTTGATATCCAGCAGAAACAGTTCCCCATGAAGTTCAGGGGGTTTGATGTTGAAGAGGTCTATGCGTTTCTCGAAGTAATACGCGAAGAGATGGAGGAGCTTCTCAGGGAGAACGCGAACCTCAAGGAGACCGTACAGAGGACGGAGAACCAGATCAAGGAATACAAGGACATGGAAACCACCCTGCGTGAGACCCTTATGACCGCCCAGCAGATGGTCGAAGACTACAAGATCAATGCACGGAAAGAGGCGGAACTCCTGTTGAAAGAAGCGGAGTTCAGGGCGGACGAGATGATCAAGGAGGCCCATGAAAAGGTCATCAAGATACATGAGGACATAACGGACATGAAGGGGATACGCCGCCATTTCAAGGAGGAACTGAAGAGGCTTATCGAAAACCACCTGACGATGCTCGAATTTGATAACAAACGGGAAAGAGAAGACAGCGATGAGGTCGCGGAGTGAGCGCTTCTCAGTATAAGGCGTTAAAGGGCATGCAGGATATCCTGCCCCCTGATATCTATATCTGGCAGAAGGTTGAGAAAGTCAGCCGTGAGGTTTTTTCCTCCTACGGCTTTCAGGAGATCCGTCCCCCTGTTATGGAGGCGACGAATGTCTTTACGCGGAGCATCGGTGAAAATACGGACATCGTCGAAAAGGAGATGTATACCTTTACCGACAAGGGCGACCGCAGCATTTCGCTGCGGCCCGAGGGAACAGCGTCCGTCGTGAGATGTTATGTGGAGAAAAACCTGCATACCCTGCCGTCTCCGCAGAAATTCTATTATACAGGGCCCATGTTCCGATATGAAAGGCCCCAGTCCGGACGTTTCCGGCAGTTCTATCAGATCGGGGTCGAGGCCTTTGGAGATCCGAGTCCCCGGATGGATGCCGAGGTGATCTCGATGTTGCGGCGCTGCCTGGAGAGGCTTGGATTAAAGGGAGTGACCTTTAACGTGAATTCAATCGGATGCGCTGAGTGCCGTCCTGCCTACAGGGAACAGCTTATGGAATTTTTTGCCGGAGGACTCGACAGCCTCTGTCCTGACTGCAACCGGAGGTACCATACAAACCCTCTGAGGATTCTGGACTGCAAGGTGGAGCGGTGCAGGGAGATGCGGAAAGGCGCGCCGAAGGTTACTGACTCCCTGTGCAGCGACTGCAGGACACATTTCGACAGCCTCCTCTCATTTCTCGGACAGCTGGGAGTGTCCCATACCGTGAATCCTGATATGGTGAGAGGACTGGATTACTATACGCGTACTACCTTTGAAGTGACGAGCGAGAACCTGGGGGCACAGAATGCGGTTGCTGCCGGAGGAAGGTATGACCGGCTTGTGAAGTGAGTTCGGCGGACCGGAGACCCCGGCAATCGGGTTTGCGATGGGCATGGAGAGAATCATTGAACTGCTCAGGAACTCTGTTGCTCACGATTTTCCCGATTCCGGACGTCTTCGTCGCTGTCTTAGGAGACCTGCCTGCACGGGAGGGTTTGGTGATTGCCGACAGATTGCGGGAAAAAGGGTTCTGGGTCGAACTCGGAGATTCCGAGTAATTCCCTCAAGAGTCAGATGAGGAAGGCGGACAGAATATTGTCCAGATATGTTTTTATCATCGGTGAGGACGAACTGAAATCAGGCAGATTAAAGTGGAAAAAACTCTCTGATTCTTCACAGGGAGAGATATCCCTGTTCGAGATATCTGATTTTCTCCGGCAGCAATTAATATGCGAGTAGTGAATGCCCGAATGGTTAAGTAGTTGAGTAGTTAGCCCGCCTCGCCGGTCCTTTCTCCTGATAGCTTTTCACCGTTCACCCTTCATGCCTTTTTGTCTTTCACTGCGTCCTCTGTGGTGAATCTGTGACCGGTAGGCTGTTGCCTGAACCTGCAGACAGTGTCCGCGCACCCTGCGATTGCCAAGCACTTCGGGATGTTCACCCGGAAGCAGTTTCTTAAAGCACCTCATTGCTGCCTTGAGACGATATCATTAAGACGCTGGCGTGCCTGATATAGATCAGGTTTCAAGCGTAATGCAGTCTGATATTCTGTTTTTGCCCTATCCAAAAGACCTTGAGATTTGTAGGCATTGCCAAGATACTTCTTCCCCCTGGAAGCCTTCGCCATAGAGAATTATTATATTATAGGGATAATTATTTCAAGGATAGTTTATCAATGGTGTTTGAAAAGAAGGGTGAAAGCTTTTTAAGCCTGATAATGTGCTCCACTCCCACTCCACTACGAATAAAAAAAGGGCAGGGGATGTCCTGCCCTTTTTCCTGACTGACTTCCGTCCCGCGCTATTCGACTTTCTTCATTTCCGTGCCGCAGGTACATTTGCCGGGGTTCTGGCTGATGGTATCGCACTTGCATTCAGGCCCGCAGGCGCAGGCATACTTACCTGTGGTTTTGAAGGGGCGTTCCTTGTCCCATGAAGCGGCCTTCAACATCACCTTGCCGTCTCCAACGCTCATTACCTTCGCCTTCACCATATCCTTGCCGCAGGTGCATTTGCCTGCATTTCTCGACATGGTATTGCACGGGCAGTCCGCACCGCAGTCGCAGGCGTAGATTTCGTCGCCCACCTTCAGGTCCATCTTGCCGGTGCTGCCGGCGAATGCCACTGCAGCGCAGAACAGAACGAGGAGTGCAAAGAACATAATCTTCCTCATGATTTCACCTCCTTTACGTTTCTCCGAAGTTACGGTTATAAGGTATGATTCCACTCTAGGCCATCGCCCGGTTGCTGTCAAGAAGAAATTTGTCAAAGTTGTCGGTTCAATCTACCGGATGATCTCCCACATATCCTCGAAGGCTGCGGTCATAACATTCCGGAAGCTGGCGATCGAGCCGCCGAACTCACGCATGAACGACTCGGCATCTTCCCTTCTTTCGAAGGCCCATTTGCCTCTTATCGACATGACCCCCTGTTTCAGACCCGCCAAGCACCCAGATCGCCTTCTCCGCGTCGACAAGGTTCCCGCGATCAAAGGTGCCGGCCATAATCCGTGCTGTTCCTTTTTCCGGGTGAAGCGCCAGGTCGATGCCCGCGCAGTGGACACTGCAGAGACCGACTTCCGATCCGTCGCGGTACCTCAGCAGCACTCTGCTGTATGCGTACTGCTTACGGTCCATGCCGCAGTAAACACATTTGGGGTGGGTGGTAATGTCGTCGCTGATCTCTTCAGGGGTCATCGGCCGCACTTTCTGAATCTCGTCGAACATCCCTGAAAATACCGCAGCCATCGCATCTCTGAAAGTTGCGACTCTGCCGCCGTGGGCTGTTGAAAACGCTTCGGCATCCAGTTTCTGGGAAAAGGCCTCCCTGCTCCTGTCGCTGAGGCCGAGCACCCAGAAGGCCTTCTTTGCATCAAGAAATTTTTCGATCCCGTGCTCCCTGATCCAGATTGTCTTTACATCCTGCCCGCGGTATGCAGCAAGCATCGCTCCTGCACAGCGAAGACCGCATGCGGATCGTCCCGTCCCATCCTGATATTCGATGCGCACCTCGTGTGGCGATCCTGGTGTCACATCATCGCATGTGCGACATCCCGATGTGTCCGCCTTCGAGAGCGAACAGAGAACAGTAAGCACCAGTGCTCCCCAAATGACAAAAAAGAGCTTCAGTGTTTTCTTCATGTGATGCCCCCTTTTTTCAGCGAGTTCCATATCTGGATTACATGATCTCATCTGTCAATAAATAATCTGCAGCGCATCCTTTTCAACGGTAATCCTGGCGGGCGTGGTACCGAAGTAATCTCCGTCTATCTGAATGTGGGCTGTCCCGAGAACGTCTATGCTTGCGGATTTCAGGTACACAATATCCCTGTCCTCGCGGAGTGTCCCTGTCACAACCCTAGAGACATATCTCAGGAGGTCTCTGCGTCTGTTCCCCTGAAAAATAAAGGTATACAGGGCCGGTTCCGCGATGTCGGCATCAGGCGCAATTCTGAAGTTGCCGCCGTATCTGCCTGCCTTGCAGGTAATCGAGGCAACCCCCCCATACTCTTTCCCGTCAATGTTATAAAACAGGTGGTTTGGCGCGTAATGGAGGAGGTTCTGAGTCCCGCTCCACAGGTATGCAGCTTTACCGGATATTTTCTTTACCGCGGGATTGATGTCATGGACTGACTGGGCGTCAAAGCCGATCCCTGCCATGAGACAGAAATAACGGGACTGTCCGGAGCCGGTGTCAGGGTCCAGCTCTATCCTTCCAAGTGAAACTGTTTTTGGCTTCTGTGTAACCGCTGTCTCCAGTGCCCTGCTGATATCCTCGGGTATCCCGAGTTCTTTTGCAAGGACATTCGTGGTGCCGAGAGGCAATATCGCCAGAGGGACGTCGGAACCGGCCATGCCGTTGATTACTTCGTTGATCGTTCCGTCTCCCCCTGCTGCCATAATCGCATAAGGGCTTTTTCCGACAGCATCCCGCGCGAGCAGGGTCGCGTCACCGCTTTTTTCTGTCACGAGTATCTTCGCTTCAAAACCCCTTTCCCTCAGAAAGACAGAGGCGAATTCGAACTTTTTCAGGGCAGCCCGCCTTGCCGCAGGGTTACTGATCAGTATTATCGATGATCTCATGTATCGTCCGGCTTCCGAAGCAGGGAGAAACATTGTCTATAATCACAGGTGTTTTTTCCATAAACTCTCTTACCGCATCGACGTCAGCGTATTCTCCCACGAAGAATATCCTGCCGCCTTTTTTCTCACCTTTCTTTTTCATATGGGGAATTCTGATATATCCGAAATTCCCCGATGCTATATAGCCTGTGGTGTAGCCGGGATCATCCGATACGCAGAGTTCTGCGATAACCTCTTTGCATGCTGCTACTTTTGAGGCAAGGATTATGGCTTCTCTGACCGTAGCATTGTTAATCCCGTATTTTCCGAGTTTCCGGGAAAGAACCCCCTGCGCGGATCTGGTTATCCCGAGCCGCGATGCGCGGATTCCGCGTTTTTTGTCCGGTTCAACTCTTCTGCCTGAAACTGATAGTACGAGCGCAGCGCCGCGCATGGAATCCGGGCTGTTTATCACGTCCAGCGCGGCCCGTATGGCCTTGTCGGATAAGCCGCAGGTTCTCAGGAGATTTTGCGTCAGGCTTCCGGTTTGAAGGGACGATCTTGATGATAGTGTTGTAACCGGAAGACTATGGATTTTCAGAGGCCTCCGGGTTAATTCTTCTGCGGATACGACAATAGTGTCCGGTTTTCCTTTCGGATGACTGAGCGCCCTGTCTATATATCCCCTGACTATTTTTGCTATCTCTTTTTCCCCATATATGCCTTCGGCCCCCGATATATGTAATTCAGGTGAGCAGGGGTTGTCGTCCGGGGATTTTGCGCCTTGTCTTCCGGTTTTTTTCGAAGCCCTCATACGGATATTCCACATGGAACAGATTATACAATATATCAGAGTTGACCAACAAAAATAATCCTGCACAAAGGCCTGAAAATGTTTTGGACAGGCATGAAGAAATTTCATGGATGAGAGATAAAAAAGGATTTGCCCGGATATGAAACTCCTCCCTGAAATCCGATGCTGTGATATAATTTAAAAAGGTGCAGATTCCAGGTGGGATCGATACCATAGGAAAAAGATGAGGAGGATGCCATGACAGATGAAGATCGTCATACAAGGAGGCATGAGCGCTATCCGTTCAGCCGGGCAATAGAATACGCCCCGGAGAGTGAACAGAAGAGAATATTGACAGGATATGCGGTAAATCTCAGCGAATCAGGCATATGCTTTGCCTCATCAAGCATGCTGGAAAAGGGGGAGGAAATTTGGATCAGGACCCGGTTGCCGAACGCGCATCAAACAGGAACCGTAATCTGGAATGCGAAAATAGGTGAGACCCTCTACAAGGCAGGGGTAAGGTTTAACTGAACCTGCACACGTGTTCTCGTGTTCTATTCCCAATTCTTGACATCAGCGCTTTTTTGCCATAGCATATATATAGAAGCTGTTAAAACTCAGGTGATAAGACTTGAGGGCTCGTATGAAAGAAAAAATTGTGCTTTTTTTTACATCTTCCCGTAACACCCTGCGTGATAAGGGGGACGAAAAATGAGATCGCTCAGACCTGCAGTACTCCTTCTTGTTGTATTGGCAATAATCCTGTTGGCAGCCGATACATCATCAGCCCGGCCTTACTCTCGCGGCGGGGGGTATTCCAGTTCCCATTATAGCGGCGGAGGCCGTTACATCGCTCCTTATCCCAGAGGTTATTACGGAGGAAATTATGGCAGAGGCCGTTACAGCGGTTCTTATCCCGGAAGTTATTACGGTGGCCATCATCATGATGACTTTGATCTGTATATCGGCTGGCCGTTCTGGGGGGCTTCGTGGTACTATCCGACGCCTTATTACTACCCTTCCTACTATCCGTATAACTACCCCTATCCTTCCTACTATCCTCCCGCAAGCTCCGCGCCTTCATCGTCGCCGGTTTACATTGAGCGGGAGGAGCCAAAGGATTCTTATGTGCCGCAGGACGTCTGGTTTTACTGCCCTGACTCTAAAGCGTATTATCCCTATGTCAAGGAATGCCCGGGCGGTTGGCAAATGGTACCGGCCCAGCCCCCATCTGAACAACGGAGGTAATGGTATGAGACGTTTACTGATGTTTTCTCTACTCGTCCTGATGACAATGTCAGCGGCCTGTGCGACATTCCCGACAGGTCCGAGTGTTATGTCACTCCCCGGCACAGGCAAGAGCTTTGATCAGTTCCGCACCGATGACGCTGTGTGTCGCCAGTTTGCCTTTGAACAGGTGGGAGGAATGACCGGTCAGCAGGCCGGACAGGATGCGGCTGTAAAAAGCGCTGTTGTCGGCACGGTACTGGGAGCCGCAGCAGGTGCGGTCATTGGCAGCGCTACCGGTGATATGGGCGCTGGTGCAGCCATCGGAGCAGGCAGCGGACTGGTTCTCGGGAGCGCCTCAGGCTCCGGCTATGCGTCGGCATCTTATTACGAGAATCAGCGACGCTATGACTATGCCTACCTGCAGTGTATGTACGCGAAGGGAAACCGGATACCTGTCTATGGGGATTTCTCAGAGCCGACGTTGTCAGCTCCTGCAAAGGGAAGGTCCCCAAGCATACCTCCTCCTGACTATCCCCCGCCTTCGGGGCAGCCCAGGTACTGATCAGGGTTTAGCAGGGGGACTAGCGTTCCGAAAAAAGGTGCCCTTAATACCCTGAGGGCATTATTGTGCCGTCAGGCCGCATAGGCTGATTAACCTCAGGTCGGCCTCAAAATTCCTGCCAAGGGTCGTGAGGTAATCGCCTGTGAGCAGTCCGTCCGCGCCGGCAGCAAAGATAAGGGAGTGTAATTCACCGAGTGTTTGTATGCGTCCTCCGCAGACCCGTATTTCTTTTTCAGGGAGTATGAAACGGTAGAGGCTGATTATTTTTAGTGCATCAAAAGGCGCGAGAAGATTCTGCACTCCGAGCCTGGTGCCTTTTACCGGAGTCAGAAAATTGATCGGGACAGAGTCAGGACTGATATTCCTGAGCGCGAATGCCATATCGATCCTGTCTTCCCAGATCTCACCGAGGCCGAATATCCCCCCGGAACATAAGGAAAGACCGGATGCCTGCACTTCTCTTATTGTTTTGACCTTGTCCTGATAGGTATGCGTGCTGCATATTTCCGGGAAAAAACGTTCCGAGGTTTCGAGGTTGTTGTGGTAGCGTTCGAGGCCGGCCTCCCTGAGGAGCAGGAGCTCTTCCCTTGATAAGAGTCCGAGCGTGGCGCAGGGCAATAGGCCGAGTTCCCTGACAGCAGATACCATTTGAGCGATTATGAGGAGATCCGCTGCTGATGCTTTTTTACCGCTTGTCACAATGCAGAAACGTTTTGCGCCGCCTTCCCTTGCCTTCTTTGCCTTTTCAAGAATAGTTTCTTTTTCAACAAGCTGAAATGTTTTGATCTCCTCAGTACTTCTTGCAGACTGAGCGCAGTATGAACAATCTTCAGGACAGGCACCGGACTTCGCGTTTATGATTGCGCAGAGGTCAACAGTATTGCCTCTGAAGTGGTGTCGTATCCGGTTTGCGGAAGAGAACAGATCGAAAATATCCTGAGCGGAAAAAGCTGTAATGGAGAGGGCTTCCTCTTTTGATATTTTCTTTCCGCCTAAGACTTTTTCCTCAAGTTTTTTAAGCATCGGATATTCTTGCAGAAGGGTGTTTTATTGTCAACCGGTGGAGGGATTGCAGGTTTACAATTTATGGGGTTTTCCCCCGCTACCCCGGTTACTTTTCCTGTTCGCGCAAGAAAAGTAGCCAAAAGAACGCACCCCGCGTAAATTTTTAAACGGGCAACTCGGTCTTCCGCTCTGAATTTGGGGAACTCGCTTCGCTCAAACAGCCCCAAATCCTTGGCACGCGGACCCGGTCGTAGCCCTAAAATTTTCGAAGGGGAAGATCTCACGAGCAAAAGACATTGACGTATGAGTTGAACATCAGAGAAGGGTCGATAAGCTTTATGAAAATTATTAGTACCGAATCTCGAAACCTTTAAATTCTGCAGAATATTCTTCCCATCTGACATCGATATTAGTGACAAAAGAACCGGACGGGCCTTTCCGGCATGTCTGAATGGCCTGCTCTATAAGTTCTCTCTTTCCCTCGAAAAGCACCTCCACACGGCCGTCATGAAGGTTTCTTACCCAACCGTAAATCCCGAATTTTGTTGCAACATTTCTCGTGAAAGCCCGGTAAAAGACCCCCTGGACCCTGCCTTCTATGAGCAGATGCGCCCGAGTTGTATCCATCAAAAATAGTATAGCAAATCAGCTCTATTGGTGCTGTTCATATATCTCTTCAAACAAGGGCGCGATTTCGGCAAAAGCCTTGAGTACAGCCGGATCAAAGTGTTCCGGCATGGTTCTTCCATCACCCTCAGTGATAATCTTGAACGTCTGTTGGTGGTCGAAAGCCTGTTTGTAGGGCCTTTGACTGCGTAACGCATCATACTGATCGACGAGCATTACGATTCGGCCCTCAACCGGTATTTCCTCACCTTTAAGCCCTCTCGGATATCCCCTGCCGTCCCATCGTTCGTGATGGTTCAATGCAATGGAAACTGCCATTTGAATTTTTTGATGGGTCGAACCTGAGAGTATCTTTCCACCGATGGATGTATGCGTCTTCATGATCTCAAATTCTTCCTTTGTGAGCTGACCCGGCTTCAGGAGTATGCTGTCCGGAATCCCTATCTTTCCTATGTCATGAAGCTGGCTTGAGTAGGTTATAGTTTCGATAAAGTCCTGGGGCAAATCCATTGTTTCGGCGATCTTCTGTGCAAAAACCCCTATTCGTGAGATATGAGCTCCTGTGTCCGTATCTCGGAATTCAGCGGCGGCCGTCAATTTCTGAACCATCTCGTTACTCATGTTTTCCAGCTCTCTTAGGGCACCGTCAAGCTCCAGTGTCCTTTTTCGGACCTCTTCTTCCAGTGTCTGATTATGCCTGAGCATGAAATCTTCAAACGACTTGATCTTGAGAAGGTTCTTGACGCGTATCATTAATTCAGTCTGATCGATGGGTTTGGAAAGAAAATCATTTGCGGAGACGGAGAGGCCTTTTAATTTTGACTCCCTGTCGTGAAGCGCCGTCACGATAATGATGGGTATATTATTTGTTTGCGGGTCTTTTTTTATAAGACTGCATGCCTCGTACCCGTCCATAACCGGCATCATGATGTCAAGGATTATCAGGTCAGGACTATAGTCCCGGGCTTTCTGTACTGCCTCTCGGCCGTTTAAGGCAAGTTCGATATCGTAACCCAGCGGAATGAGCCATTGGGTGAGCAGTTTGAGATTAACCTCCTCATCGTCGACAATCAATATTTTTTCATTAGGCATTCGAGATCTCCTCATTTTGAATATTTTCAGGAATGACGCTGCATCTTTGCGTCTCATGGTTTTTCATTATTAAGTTTCTCCAGTTCCTCATACATCTTTTTCTCACATTCCGGACACATGCCGGAGGTGAACACAGCCTCTGTGTGTCTGCTTACATATGTCTCCACCTGGCTCCAGTATCCCTTGTCATCCCTTATTTTCTTGCATGAAGCACAGATGGGAAGCATACCCTTGAGGGTCTTTACCTGAGAAAGAGTCTCTTCAAGTTCTTTTGTCCGTTCTTGCACATGGTTTTCGAGTTTGTCCATTTGATCTTTCAGCTTGTGTGACATTGTGTTAAAGGCGACAGCCAGTTCGTTCAGCTCGGTACCATGCGAGACCGGCATCTCAACTCCAAGATTCTGGTCGCTCCTGATAATCTCTTCAGTCTTCTGTCTCATAAACGAGAGAGGGATAAAAATATAGCGTTGCATGAGTATGTACAGAAACAGAAACATGCAGGCAAAAAAAATGATCACCACGAGGGATAACCGCAGGGCCAGTAAATTTGCTTCCACATACGCATGTTCAAGAGGAATACGAATCGACAGCGCCGATACTACGTCACCGACCTTCCGGTGAAAGCTCCGGTCAGGACCATACCGGTCGACTAAGCCGCCAGGCGCTTCCTCAGAAGTGCTGTGGCACCTCATACAAACATCTTCCATAGACTCACCACGCCTGAGTACATAAAAATATGGTTTCCCCTCAAAAATCCTCACTCCTGACTGCACGTTAAGCTCCGGCTCTTTATTCAATGCCAGGAGGAACAGCTTTTCAAAAGCATCGGCCTCATTGAGAGGACTTCGAGCATTGATAGCGCATTCCTTGTAGTAATATCCGTCCTTTCCGCTTAAGTCATCATTTATCCTGTTTATCTCCCGGACAGCAAACGTGGAAGACATCCAGAAGGGGTCAAAGTAATCAGGATTAAGAATGGGTTTGGTAAAAGAAAAGAGCCGGGGCTTCATTTCACTGTTGAAATACTTATGGGAAGCAAGATTTCTGTTGAGAACGATCATCGCCTTTTCCTCAGCTTGACGCAAGGCCTCACTACGGACAAACGAAAACACTATCCAGATAACGCCAAGGGATACAAGAGCGAACGCACAAACGCTTATCAGCGATAAGCGAAAACTGATAGATGAAAAAAACCTTTGTGCAGAGCTTTTGTTTGTCACTTTATTGTTGCTCATCTATCCAAAATCTCCCTCACCTTTATTAAAAGATCTTGCGGCCTGACAGGTTTATGGATGAAGTCAACGTCGAATTCTGTCAATTTCCGGGTTTTGACAGTGTCCATCGTATATCCGCTTACAAAGAGTATCTTTATCCGGGGACTAAGCTCTCCTGACTACCGTCGCTGACCTCTTTTCCGTTTTTTTTCGGCATGATCACGTCAAGTATGGCGAGGTGAATCTTTTCCCTGTTTTCCATAAAATTTTGTGATCGCATCTTCTCCGTCTTCTGCGGTAATCACACTGTAGCCGAAGGACTCCAGCGACTATCTTTGTCAATTTCCTCAGGGAAGCGTCGTCTTCGGCCACGAGGACCGTCTCATTTCCGCCCTGGACTGATTCAGGGACTCCCGTCTCAGCGTCCATAGCTGTTACATTTTCAGTGAGAGGAAGGTATATTGAAAAGAGAGTGCCTTTGCCCGGCTCGCTGGAGACCGTGATGTATCCGCTATGCTGTTTTATAATCCCGTAGGAGATTGCAAGGCCAAGTCCTGAGCCTTCTCCAACACCTTTTGTTGTAAAAAAAGGCTCGAATATCTTCTTCTGGGTTGCCGTATCCATTCCGTTCCCTGTATCAGAAACCGTGATAAGCGCATACGTTCCGGACGCTCCAAATCCATGCATCGCAATATCTTTATCATCTATTTCCTGAAGGCCGGTGCCGATCGTCAGACGTCCGCCGTTTGGCATTGCGTCTTTGGCATTTGAGACAAGGTTCATCAGTACCTGTTCCATCTGCCCGGCATCCGCCATCACTGTCAGACGCCTGTCCGCAAGATTTATCTGAAAATCTATGTCTTCGCCGATGATCCGCACAAGCATTTTCCGGATGTCGGTTATAAGCCCATTGATGTCAACGCACTTCATGGAGACAACCTGTTTTCTGCTGAAGACAAGAAGTCTTTTGGTGAGAAAAGCAGCCCTCTCGGCAGCACTGAGCACCTCGTTCATGTGTTCCTTGGAAGGACTACCGGCTTCGAGATTGTCCATCACCAGGGTGCCATAACCAATGATCACATTGAGCATATTATTGAAATCATGCGCAATGCCCCCTGCCAGCGTGCCGACAGCCTCCATCTTCTGGGAGTGGCGAAGTTGGGATTCCAGCTGCTTGCTCTCGGTTATGTCACGCCAGACGCAGTGGTAAACCGAGCGGCCCAACATCTCAGTCTTCTGCGCCGTCACATGTACGTTCCTGACTTCGCCCTGACGGGTGCGTTGCAGGGTCTCAAAATCGTTCCGTCCTTCGAGCATTACTTTTGCTACACGTTTTTTGGTATCCTCAGGCGTTTCTGCCGCTTCCAGATCGGCTATGTCTCAACCGGGCAAACTCCTCGTGTGAATATCCCAATTGCCTGCAGGCTGTTTCATTGAACTCCAGAAAACCGGTTGTTGCGGGATCAATAATCACAATACCGTCGGGTGAATGATCGAACAACAGGTGGTAGCGGACCTCGGCATCCCTCAGCGCAGCTTCCGCACGCATGCGCTCGGTGATGTCGGTGATCATTCCCGTAATAAACCCGTCCTCAAGAACAGCGCTTAGGACAATGGTTTTCAGTTTCCCGGTCTTCGTGGAAACTTCGATCTCATAGTAAGGGACCTCCCCCCGCTCCTTAAGGGCATTTAGAAAGGCCTCCCGGTCCTCGGGTCTTTTGTATCGCATCCCGACGGGCAGTCGCATCACTTCATCCGCGTTTTCATATTCGAATATCCTTGCGAGCGCATTGTTCGCGTAAAGGAAATTCCCTTCCAGAGTCGTTTTGTATACGCCAACAGGCGCGTTGTCTACCAGCTGCCGATATTGACGCTCCGACGTTCTGAGCGCGTCTTCAGTTCGCCTACGCTCGGTAATGTTGTCAAACACTGCAACAAAATGATCTTTTTCAGGACTGTAGGCGGCAATCGAAAACCAGATGCCCAAGGACTCGATATACGTTTCAAACCTTTCCGGTTTGCCGGTCAATGCAACGCGGCCATAAATTTCGAAAAGCTCCGGATTAGCCTCTCGTATCCCTGGGATCACTTCGGTGACTTTCTTCCCAGCAACATCCCTGAGCCCGGTCAACGCTTCAAATGCGCTATTTACAGCGAGATAGACGAAATCCCGAGCCATGCCATGCTCCAGGATCAGTTTACAATATGCAAAACCTTCGAGCATATTATCGAACAGCGAACGATAACGCATTTCGCTCTCCCGCAGAGCCGCTTCCGCCACCGCCTGCGCGGCATGCAGCCTGATAGCGGTAATGCCGTAAGACATGTCCGCGGCCAGATCAGTAAGCAGTTGCACCTCGTCTTCGGAAAAAGGGTCCGGGTACCGGGAGTAAATGTTAAGAGAACCGGAGGCTTTTCCCTCTGCGAGGAGGGGAACGCTGATTATCGCGGCATATCCCCGCTTGACGGCCTCCTCGCGCCAGGGTGCGAATGCGGGATTGGCGAGGATATTGCGCAATATGGAAGGTTTGCCTGTTCTGATGGCCGTCCCGACGGGACCGCGGCCGAGTTCCGTGTCCGACCATGTGATTTTTATTGAATCAAGATAGCCCTCCTCAAAGCCTGCGTGGGCCACCGGTCTGACAGCCCTGCCTTCATCCTGCTCCGCAAATCCGATCCAGACCAGGGCATGACCGCAGTCTTCGACGATGATCCGGCAGACTTCATTGAGATACCACGTCTCATCCTTGGCGTTTAACATGGCCAGGCTGCTGTTGCTCTTCGCCTGCAATGTCCTGTTCAGCTTTTGGAGTTCCTCTTCCTTGTGCTTGCGGTCCGTGATGTCACGGATGACCATGCTGCTTTTCGTGAGGCCGTTCTTGTCTTCGAAAAGTGAGGACGACACTTCGCCCGGGAATATAGTTCCGCCTTTTCGAATAAAATAAAGTTCGCCGCTAGCCATGCCCCTGCGCGATCGTTCTTCCAGCAAGACCGGGAGTCTCGGGTCGGCCGTGTCCACCAGACCCCTGCGCCCGGCCGCGCATATCTCCGCTTCAGACATTCCGAATATGCGGCAGGCTGCCTGGTTGGCGGCCAGGATGGTCCCGTCCGGGAAAGTGAGCAATACGGCGTCGAGACTGTTTTCGAATAGCGACCGATACCTGTCCTCACTCTCTCTCAACGTCTCCTCGGTTCGAAATTTCGCAAGAGCCACGGCAAGATGGTCCGCCAGCCTTTCCCACACGCCGATATCTTCCAGCGAGAAAACCCCGGTTCTCCGGTCGTTCAGCTGCAGGAGGCCCAGGCGCTGCTCGCCGAGCCGCAAGGGGAGCAGCGCCACAGACTCGTATCCCTCGCCGTTGCAGCGGTTGCGCGTGCGGGCTTGCCGGTCCGCTTCGGTGGTGCTGCGCAGCAGTTCAGTCGTGTTGTTTGTCCAGAAACTCCCATGCGCCGTGAAAAACGGCTTCGCGGGATTGAATCGTCCGCAAATCACGTTGCCGCACATGCATTCGATAACGGGATTGCCCTCGCTGTCCCGGATGACGCAGTTGGCGCTGTCCTTGGCGCAAAGGCTGTTCTCCATCAGAACGAACGCTTTCGGAAATCCGCGGGCCTCGAAGTAGGGATAATCCTCACCCTCACGCAGCCGGATTCCGACCGCCTCGCACCCGGATTGTCCCTGGAAAAAGGTCGTAGCCGCCTTGATCAGGTCCCGCGTCCCCGTGCTTTCATTCACCAGACGCAGGAATTCGATCGTTATCTCGCGCTCCTGTTCCGCCCGCTTGCGCTCGGTGTTGTCCTGTAAAAGAGCCACGAAATAATCGACCGAACCGTCTGCACGACGCACGCATTTTACCGAAATAGTTGTATAAATGATCCGGCCGTCCTTTCGGAGCCACCGTTTGTCCATCGTATAGCCGTCGATCTCCCCGGCCAGAACCCGGTTGAAGTTAGCGATATCAGCGGACAGATCGTCCGGATGGGTCAACTCTGCCCACGTAGTCTGCATCAGCTCTTCGCGTTCGTATCCCAGGATTTCGCAGATCCTGTCGTTGACCTCGACAATACCCTTCGTCGGCGACGTGATGGCCATGCCGATCAGCCCGAGATTGAAGGAGGTTCGGAACCTTTCTTCGCTTTGTTTTAATTTTTCCTCGGCACGTCGGCGCTCTTTCTTCTTCTCCACTTCCTTTAATGCCCTGCGCACAGCCGGAGCAAGGCGTGACAGATTGCTCTTCAGAACATAATCGAGCGCTCCGTGCTTGAGCGCCTCAATCCCGATGGAGGCGGAAACGAATATGAATGGAACATCCGGACCTAGCTGCCGGGCAATTGTCAGGGCCGACAGCCCGTCAAATGAGGGGAGGTTATAGTCGATAAGAAACAGGTCGAAACATTCCCGCGCAAGCGTTGATACAAAGTCCCGTTCCGTGTCAACGCGGGTTATCTCGCACGGTATCCCCCCCTCTTCGAGGCTGGCCAGAATAAGCTCGGTATCGTTCGGATTGTCTTCAAGATTGAGGACCATCAGTTTATCCTTCATCAAGTGCCTCCCTACCTGAAGCTCCGCCGATCAAAGGTAAACTCATGTTCTCTGCCTGTTTGGTTGGATAGTAAATGTGTCGAGGTATTACGGCAGTGACTGGCTGATTCGCAATAAAGAAAGGATGCGCTTCTATAAGAAAACTGACGGGGCAATTTCTGCTTCACCGATATACGGTTTCTCCATTATGATGCCGACTCTTAAGCTATAAAGATAGCTTATCAATAATATAAAAAGATGTCAAATCCGTGTATAATTCCTGCGAAATAATCATCACTTTTTTCGGGGATATCTATTATGCGCACAATAATAGACGATCTCACTCTCCGAGATAGGCGTGTCTGACTTTCTCGTTATGGAGCAGGTCCTCACTCCCGCCCTGCAGGGTGATCGTCCCGTTTTCTATGACATATCCTCTGTGAGAGAGCTTCAGGGCGGCCTTCGCGTTCTGTTCGACAAGGAGCACGGTCACTCCCTTGCTGTTAATCTCCCGGATCGTCTTGAATATTTTACTGACCAGTATCGGCGCAAGGCCCAGGGAAGGTTCATCAAGAAGAAGAATTTCAGGACTGGACATTAAGGCCCTCGCTATCGCCAGCATCTGCTGTTCCCCGCCGCTCAGGGTGCCGCCCTGCTGGTTTTTCCTTTCGTTCAGGATCGGGAATAATGTGTAAACTGTCTCAAAAGCTGACTTCAGGTCTCCCCGCTCAAGAAAATTGCCCATTTCCAGATTTTCAAGGACGGTCAGTTTCGGGAATATCCTTCTTCCTTCAGGAACCTGACTTATTCCGAGGGAGACGATCTGGTGGGGAGGTAAGCCGGTTATATCAGCGTCGTTCAGGAGTATCCTGCCTGCCGAAGGTTTTAAAATGCCCGAGATGGTCATCAGACAGGTTGATTTGCCTGCCCCGTTGCTCCCGATCAGTGAAACAATTTCTCCCTTGCCGATTTCGAGGTCTATACTCCTGATCGCCTCAATAGGGCCGTAACTGGTACGAACATGTTCAAGTTTCAGCATACCGATATTACTCTGCGACCTCTGCGCTCTCTGTGGTAAAGGGTGTTATGGAAACTTCCGGATCAATCATGCGTCTCCTTGCCCAGATATGCCTCAATGACCATCGGGTCGGTCTTTATTTCCTCAGGAGTACCCTCTGCTATCTTGACACCGTGGTCGAGAACGATAATCCGGTCGGAGATGCCCATCACAAACTTCATGTCATGTTCTATAAGAAGTATGGTCTTGCCAAGCTTCTTTAAATTCATGATCGTTCTCATCATCTCATCGGTCTCCTGAGGATTCATCCCTGCCGTGGGTTCATCGAAGAGTAATAGTGATGCTTCTGTGGCGAGCGCCCTTGCGATTTCGAGCCTGCGTTGTGCTCCGTAGGGCATGCTCCCGGAGATTTTGTCGGCGTAAGGTCCGAGCCCGAGAAGGCCGAGGTATTCATGTCCTTTTTCCCTGATTGCTTTTTCTTCCTGCCTGAAAAGAGGTGGACGAAGGATTGCGGAGAAGAAGCCGGAGCGGATCGAGGTGTGCTGCGCTACCATCACATTTTCAAGTACCGTCATTTCTTTAAACAGCCGTATGTTCTGAAAGGTCCTCGCAATGCCCATCCTGTTAATTTTGTCGGCGGAGAGCCCTGATATTTTTTGTCCGGAAAATACAATGCTGCCTTTTGAGGGTTTCATAAAGCCGGTCAGGCAGTTGAAAAGGGTGGTTTTCCCGGCTCCGTTCGGACCGATGATACTGAGGATGATCTTGTCTGTCGTATGGAAACTTATCTCTTCGATCGCCCGTATGCCGCCGAAAAATTTCGAGAGATCTTTAACTTCCAGCGGATACATGTTTCCCTCCGAAAAGTCCCTGCGGTCTGAATATCATAAGAAGCACCAGTCCTGCCCCCAGGGCAAGCATCCGGTAGAGCTGGACTTCCCGGAGGACCTCCGGGAGAAAAACAAGGATTACAGCGCCAAAGATCACCCCTGCGATGCTGCCGAGTCCTCCGATGATTACCATACAGAGGATGAGGACGGACTCCATGAAGGTAAAACTTTCCGGTGAAATAAACCTCATCTTGGCGGCGAAAAGACAGCCGGCGATGCCTGCCCAGAACGCCCCGAAGGCTATGGAATACAGCTTGTAGAGGGTATTGTTGATCCCCATTGCCGCTGTCGCTATCTCGTCTTCCCTGATCGCGATCCAGGCCCTTCCAATCTTTGAGGCGTGGACCCGCCGCATCACGATTACCGCTGCGGTGACAAAGAACATCACGAGATAGTAAAAGCCGGTAAGGGATGTCAGCTCAATTTGAAAGAAGGAAGGCGGGGTGATGCCGGAAATCCCGTTTGGACCTTTTGTGAAGCTGTCCCAGTTATTGAGTGTTATGCGGACGATCTCTCCGAAACCCGAGAGTGACGAGCGCGAGGTAATCGCCTTTCAGTCTCAGGGCCGGAATCGCGAAGAGAAATCCGCCGAGGATGGTTATGAGAACAGAGAACGGCATTGCGCTCCAGAAACCCATTCCGAGCTTTGTATTCAGGAGGGCAAAACTGTATGCGCCGATTGCGTAATATGCCACGAATCCAAGGTTCAGCAGACCCGTGAAGCCGACGACAACATTCAGACCCAGCGCCAGGATGATATAGATACCCGAGAGAATCGCCACATCGACAATATATCCCTGGGCGAAGATGGGGATGGCAGCGACCGGAAGCAGTATCAGAAAAAGGAGACGGCTGTCAGAGGGCAGGTACTGTCTGAACTGTTCTCCCGTATTATGGACTGCTCTAAAGAATGGTGAAAGGTATCGGGTCAGTATCCTGAAAGCCGGTATCGATACACAACAGGATAATAAAGAGGACTGATGCGGCCCTGATGCCTCTGAAAGGCAGTAAAAGAAAAGCGGCCCAGAGGGCTATGACAGCCGGTTTTAAAAGAGGAGCAGTAAGTATGGCCAGCGCCCTGTTCATCTGATCATATCTTTTCTTCCAGATTTTTGCCGAAGAGACCTTCTGGCTTGGCAAGCAGTATGATGATGAGGATGATGAAGGCGTATGCGTCCTTGTATTCGCTCGATATATAGCTTGCGCCGAGACTTTCGATGAGTCCGAGCAGTATCCCGCCGAACATCGCGCCGGGGATGCTGCCGATGCCCCCGAGGACTGCTGCGGTGAAGGCCTTGATGCCTGCGGAATAGCCGATGTAATAATTTACCAGGCCGTAATACATCGCGACCATCATTCCCGCAACAGCGGCAAGTCCTGAACCGATGATGAAGGTTATCGCGATGATGCTGTCTACGTTAATGCCGAGCAGTGAAGCCATGTTCTTGTCCTGCGCTACGGCACGCATCGCCTTGCCGGTCTTTGTCTTTCTGATAAAGGTATGGAGCGTAATCATCATGAATCCGGAGACAAGGATTATCATGGCCTGCAGGTAGGTGACCCGGGACGACAAGAGAGTGAATCCCGCATCACCGAAAAGTGAGGGAAAAACCTTGTCTGTCGCCCCCTGGGTGAGCATCACATAATTCTGGAGAAAAATGGAAACACCGATCGCGCTGATGAGAGGACTGAGCCTCGGGGCATTCCTGAGAGGCCGGTAGGCGATTTTTTCGATCGTGAATCCGTAGGAGGAGCAGAAGATGACTGTTGCGATCAGGGTCAGCAGCAGAGAGAGCGTAAGGCTGTACGAGGTAAGACCGATAGCGGTAAAGAACCCGAGCAGAATAATGGCGAGATAGGCCCCGAGCATGTAAATCTCACCGTGAGCAAAATTGATCAGTTCCAGGATACCATATACCATTGTGTAGCCCAGCGCGATCAGGGCATAAACACTGCCGAGGGTCAGACCGTTCAGTAATTGCTGTAAAAACACAGCAAATCTTAACAGAAAAATCCGGGTAAATTCAAAGGATCAAAAAGGGGCGGGATCAGGGCTCTGTTTTTTTTATCGTGTCCTGGACGCGGTATTCATAACAGTCCTCGATCTTCTGAAGGAGGGAAGGGTTCTTCTCTATAATATCTTCAAGTTCAAACCTGCTGATTTCATACACTTCGAGCGGCCTTTCAGAATGTCTCCGAGTCGTAGGTGTATTTGAGGATTGTGTCATACCGTTATCCGTAATGAAGAGATACACAGAAATATTATATAATAGAAACCCAATAACAGTCTGAGGAGGTAAACTTGAAACCAAAGATAGATGTTGACCCTCGCATCGCGGGTAAAAAATCTGCCCCCTTATCTCTTTGCAACCATAGACAAGATGAAGCAGGATGCCATTGCAAAGGGGGTCGATCTGATAGACCTCAGCATTGGCGACCCTGATATCCCTACGCCGGTGCATATTGTCGAAGCGATGAAGATCGCGGTAGCGAAAAGCGAACACCACCGCTATCCTTCCTATGAAGGGATGCTCTCATACCGGGAGGCGGTTGCAGACTGGTATAAAAAGCGCTTCAATGCGACGATTGATCCGGCGACCGAGGCGCTTTCACTGATCGGCTCAAAGGAAGGGATTGGTCATGTACCCCTTGCATTTGTCGAGGCAGGTGATACGGTATTGGTGCCGTCGCCCGGTTATCCGGTATATCCGGTAAGCGTATTGTTTGCAGGCGGTGAAAGTCATATCATGCCCCTCAGGGAGGAGAACGGTTTTCTGCCTGATTTCAGTGCGGTCCCTGAAGGGACATTAAAGAAGGCGAAACTTATGTTCATCAACTATCCCAATAACCCGACAGCCGCGATCGCGCCGAAATCATTCTATGAGGAAGTAATACCGTATTGCCGACAAATACAACATCATCGTCTGTCATGACGCTGCCTACAGTGAGATTTATTTCGATGATGAGAAGCCCCTGAGCTTTATGCAGATTGAAGGGGCAAAGGATGTGGGCATAGAATTCCATTCCCTTTCCAAGACATACAATATGACCGGATGGAGGATAGGGTTTGCCGTCGGCAACGCTAAGGTAATTGCCGGTCTGGGTAAGATCAAGTCCAATCTTGATTCCGGAGTGTTTCAGGCTATACAGGAGGCATCGATTTCTGCCCTGCATACTGAAGAAAGGATTTTGTCCGATATCAGGATGACCTATCAGGCGAGGCGTGATACGTTGTATGAAGGACTCAGGGATATCGGCATCGAAGTCGCAAAACCGAAGGCGAGTTTCTATCTCTGGGCCAGGGTTCCCAAACAGTTTGATTCTTCGGGATTTGTCGCACATATCCTGGAAACGTCAGGGATTCTCACAACACCCGGCAATGGTTTTGGCGCGCCGGGTGAAGGATATGTCCGGTTTGCATTGACCGTGCCGGTCGTGAGGATGAAGGAAGCTGTTGAAAGACTCAGGAAGGCCTTCTAAAAGCTTCTTGGCTTTTGATCTTCTCTATGGCCATTGTATATATCGGGATAGGTTCGAATCTTGGAAACAGGCATGAAAACTGTCTCTGCGCGATCGAACTTCTCAAAGAGAGCGGGCTCATTGTATCAAAACAGTCATCGATGTATGAAACAGAACCGTGGGGTGTGACCGGCCAGCCCGCATTTGTAAATATGGCTATTGAAATTGAGACTGACCTTGACCCTCAAAGGCTTTTGGTCCTGCTCAGGCGAATTGAAAAAGAGATGGGCCGTCAGGAAACAGCAAGATGGGGCCCCCGCATTATTGACCTCGATATCCTTCTCTATGATGAAATCGTCTTACATAACGATGCGCTAACCATCCCCCACCCCCTTATGCATGAAAGGGAATTTGTGCTTGGACCATTATCCCAAATAGCGAAAGATCTGCTGCATCCTGTCCTGAAGAAAAGGATCAGTGACCTTTTAAGAGAAGTACAAGGCTTGAAACAGAATCGAAGATAGGTGGATAACTTCTGGATTTTCTCTGACGAGCTCCTTACTTTACATTTATTAAACTAGTTAGTATAAAATATATATGAAGTAAATAAATATCCAGGATAAAAAGGGTATTAGCGGTGAAGCCAGAGAATAAAAGTGCAATTCTTGTTGTTGATGACGACCCGCAGGTATTGCAGTCGATACGACTGATGCTGCAGGCCTTCGGTTGTTCTCCTATTGTGACAGACAACGCCAGGGACGCATTTCTGAAAGTAAAGGAAGAAAAGATAGATATCGTGGTTACTGACATCAAAATGCCCGGGCTTTCAGGCATAGACCTCCTTGAGAGAATACGATATTCCTACCCTGATGTCCCTGTGATCCTGCTGACCGCATATGCTGAACTCAGTACAGCGATAGAGGCGATCAAAAAGGGAGCATTTGATTTCATAACAAAACCCTACAAGCAGGAACAACTGGTCCATTCCGTTAAAAGGGCCGTTGAATTTGTCAGACTGAAAAAGGTTGAGCGGGACTACCGGACGATGCTTGAAGAGGAACTGCGTAAAAAGAAAGAGGAATTTACCGACGCACTGGAGATGCTAAAAAAGAGCAGCGACGAGATCATCCAGCGGTTGATCTGTCTGGCCGAATTCAGGGAAGCTGACGCAGGTCTTTTCAGGGTAAAAACAGGGGTGCTTGCAGGCAGTATCGCCAGGGCATTGGGCTTGGGTGATGATTTTATTGAGATGATAACTGCCTCAGGCCAGATGCATGATATCGGAAAGGTCTTCATCCCTGACAGGATATTGTTTAAGCGCGAGGCATGTACGCCGGAAGAGTATGCAATTATTCAGGCCCATACAACAGAAGGGGCAAAGGTGCTTTCAGGCTCATCCTGGCCTATGATAAGGATGGCGGAGACTATCGCCTTGTCTCATCATGAAAGATGGGACGGTACGGGTTACCCGGCAGGATTGCGCGGGAACGATATCCCGATCGAAGGGAGAATCGTCTTGCTCGCGGACCAGTACGATGCCTTGAGGAACAAACGGCCTTACCGGGGACCGTGCAGCCATCAGGAGGCCTGCAAAATCATAACAGAAGGAGACGGCAGAACCATGCCGGGCCACTTTGATCCGGATGTATTGCATGCCTTTACAGCAGTTGCTCCCGCGTTTGAAGAAATCTTCAGCTGACAGCCTTTTCCCAAATCCGAAATAGCAAAAACAGAACGATTGTAATATAATATTGATTCTGTTCAGAACAAAACCATTTATTTTTTAAAGGAGGAAGGTATGGTAAAGATTTATTATGATAAGGACGCAAATCTGAAAATGCTGAAAACAAAAAAGATCGCGGTCATCGGTTATGGCAGTCAGGGACATGCCCATGCGAATAATCTCAAGGAGAGCGGGATGAATGTTGTCGTCGGTGAGACAAAGGGCGATAACTGGACAAAGGCTGAAAAGGCCGGATTTAAGGTCTCCAAGGCATCCGATGCTGTCAAGGGAGCGGATGTGGTGATGCTGCTTCTCCCTGATGAATACCAGGCAGAGATATACAGGAACGAGATCCAGCAGAACATGAAAAAAGGGGTCTGTCTCGGATTTGCGCACGGGTTCAATATCCACTTCGGCCAGATAGTACCCCCTGCTGACGCAAATGTTTTTATGACTGCTCCAAAGGGTCCCGGCCATCTGGTAAGGTCTGAATATACAAAGGGCAGCGGTGTGCCATGCCTCATAGCGGTATACCAGGACCCCTCAAAGAACACCAAGGATATTGCGCTGGCTTATGCCTCCGCGATCGGCGGGGGAAGGGCAGGCATTATCGAGACCTCATTCAGGGAAGAGACAGAGACAGACCTCTTCGGAGAGCAGGTCGTTCTTTGTGGCGGGCTGGTCTCACTTATCCAGGCAGGGTTTGAGACCCTTGTTGAGGCGGGTTATTCTCCGGAGATGGCATACTTCGAATGTCTCCATGAGGTAAAACTTATTGTCGACCTTATCTATGAAGGTGGTATCTCAACCATGAGATATTCGATCAGCAATACGGCACAGTATGGCGATCTCACACGGGGACCGCGGATTGTTACCGATGAGACAAAGAAAGAGATGAAGAAGATCCTCCAGGAAATCCAGGATGGGGTATTTGCAAGAGAGTGGATGCTCGAGTGCAAGGCGAACAAGCCGGTCTTCAACGCGCTTACAAAGAAAGGCGAGAGGCACCAGATTGAGGAGGTAGGCGCAAAGCTCAGGGCGATGATGCCGTGGCTCAAGAAAGGCAAACTCGTAGACAAGTCCAAGGCTTAACCTTGAGAAAGGTCAAGGCTAAGTTTGAGGCCGGGGTTAAGGTTGAGTCATTCTCAATCTTGACCCTGACCGCAGCCTGTTTTCAGAATGTTTAAATTCGCCCCTGAGGGATATCCGTTCATATTTGGGTCCCTTGTTCTGACCGTTCTTGTTTTCATGGTCGTCCCGGTTGTTACCCTGCTTTTCCTGCTCCTCGCCGCTTTCATGCTCTATTTCTTCAGGGACCCTGCGAGGCATATCCCTGGGGGAAAGGACCTTTTTGTGTCGCCTGCCGACGGCAGGATTATCGTGATCAGGGATGTTCATGAACCACGCTACCTGCGCGCTGATGTAAAGCAGATCAGCATTTTCATGTCCCCGCTCAATGTACATGTGAACCGCGCGCCCTGTGACGGGATGGTGAAGAAGGTCGTCCATAATAAGGGACGGTTCCTTGCTGCATACAAAGATGAAGCGTCCGTGCGGAATGAGAATATCGAGATGGTGCTTGAGACAGAATACGGAGATATTCTTGTCAGGCAGGTTGCCGGTTTTGTTGCCAGACGCGCGGTATGCAGGAAAAGGGAAGGCGATCACCTGGATCGCGGGGAACGGTACGGGATAATTAAATTCAGCTCCCGGCTTGATGTATACCTGCCGAAGGATGCAGAAATTAAGGTAAAGATGAACGAGACTGTGAAGGCGGGTGAGACAGTGATAGCGGCGATAAATAGAACGCAATTGTCACCGGGAGAAGATTCAAAAGAGTGAGAGCCTATACGCTAAGCAGTTGCACGGAAATTCTGCATCCTTTGTCGATCTTCTCGACTCCTTCGGGAATGCATGCGATTGCATCGGCTTTTGCCATGGATTGGAGGCGGCTCATCATGCGCAGGGGCTTGAAGGTGAGTTGGTCTTCTTGTCGTGAGAGTATCCCGTGAATGAACTGTGTCCAGTCGCTCTGCCCTGAAATATCTTCAGACAGCACCGCATCGATAAGCGGCAGGGTGATATGCCTGTGCCCCGCGAGGGTAAGGAGCCCGGGAAGGGCCAGTTGCATAAATGCCATTTGATTCGACGGAGGTCCTCCGGGGAGGCAGAAGACAGGTTTTCCCTTGAGCATCCCGAATCCGATCGCCTTTCCGGGCCCCATTGTTACCCGGTGATAGATTTTTTCCCATCCGGCACGATCAAGGATTTTTACCACCAGGTCCCGGTCACCTTTCCATGCCCCGCCACTCGTAATCAGGCAATCAGAATCGAACAGGGAGTCTTGAACGGCATTGAAGATTTCTTCCTCGTTATCTCTTACCACAACCGTTTTTGCACGCATGCCGTAGAGACCGCACCATGCGGAGATGGTGACGAGGTTGCTCGCAAATACCTTCCCTCGATCGAGCGGCTTTCCGATCGCGACTATCTCATCCCCGGTTGCGATAATGGTGACGTTCGGATTTTTATAAACCTCGGCTCCTTCATGTCCTGCTGCGGCGATGAGTCCCACTGACGCGGGAGCTAAATAGCGTTCCCTTCTCGATAATCACGTCTCCGCTGGAAACGTCCGAGCCTTTTTTAAATATATTTCTTCCGCTGTGCGCATGGTTGTAAATATGCACCTTCCTGCCATCGCCGGACGTGAATTCCTGCGGGACAACCGCATCAGAACCGTCCGGGATGACTGCCCCTGACATGATTTTTACCGTGATGCCTGAGGTGACCGAAAACGACTCGTTTGAGCCTGCCGTGAGTCGCCCCTCCAACTGCAATGTCACTGGGTTTGATCCGGATGCAAGGACAAGGTCGGAGGACAGTACCGCGTAGCCATCCTTAAGAGAGATATCGGCGGAAGGGACATTGACAAGGGCGTGGATATCACTGGAGACAACCCTCTTGAGCAGCGCGCCTATTTCAACACGCTCGGAAGGGAGCGGTTGAATAGCGCTGATCGTTGCATCAAATGCCTTTTTAAACGATATATCGTCCATCAAGTCTTCTATAGCAAATAGGTGTGGTTCTGTTTCGATTGTAACGACAGGCCCTCAAGAGGTGATGCGGCACTCCTCTCAGGGAAGGGCCCCGACCGTGACCGTGCACAAGTACTGTCGTTGTTGCAGTCCATAGTACCACAAAAAACCGAAATACATCTTTTTTGTGGAACTAAGGGGATTCTGAATTTGGGAGTGGCGCGTGCAACGATAAGGTGAAGAATCATCGTTTATCTTTCACGGGAAGAAAAATGGTTTTTTCCCATTCGTGAGGCGTATTTACATTATGCCAGGCATGACAGAGGGAGTCAGGGATTAGGGGCGTCTTCACTTTCGGATGTTGCGCGATATCCTGTATTTTCCCCATGCCCTCTCTCGCAAGGGATTCTATGTGCTCAAAGATCATCGGTTCATACACCGCGCCGGTTGTCTCAACTCCCCTGCTGCCCCTTATCTTCGGAAGCACGGCCCAGACGCCCGGCTTGCGCTTGCTCAATAGCCATTCCCACGCAGCTCTCTGCATAAGGGGCATATCCACGGATGATATGATCCATGTGCTCCCGGGCGCCCATCTGAAGGCGCTCAGCAAGCCTGACACAGGGCCTTCCAGATTGAGGACATCGGGAAGACGGTCAACCTCGTCGAGGCTTTCCGGTAAAGGCCCTGATCCGAGCAACATGACTCTGTCAGAAACTGCTGAGAGGATATTGAGAGACCGCTCCACCAACGTACTTCCCTTTATCTGTAAAAGCGCTTTGGGGGTCCCCATGCGCAAACTCTTCCCGCCGATCAACAACCCTGACATAAGAGGTCTTTCCGAATGAAACCTCTTCAATGCCTTTCGTATGAAGGCAAGAACTATTTCGTCATACTTCGGATCATCCCGGAAGACAACAATCCTCTTTCCGCAACTAAATTCTTCCGTCTTTTTCCTGACCGTTCCTTTCTCGATCCAGATGCCCGGAAGGTCGATATCTTTGTGGCCCTCGACAATGATGAGATCCAGTGAAGCCGGGAATCTCCTGATATGATCGGCAAGGGTTCTGTCACTGTTCTTATAACGCGTAAAACCCTGCGTATCATCATGGGCAAGGACAATATCAGCTCCGGCACGATAAATCTGGTCCGTGTCCTTTCCCTTCCTGTCGATTTTCAGCGTGTGATGTGTATGCTTGAGTACGCCCACCGTGAGCCCCTGTTTATTCAGTTTAGGCAGTATCTTTCTGATCAGCGTTGTCTTGCCGGAGCCTGAGAAGCCTGAAATTCCTACAACACATACAGGTGTCATGATTTAGTATACAATGGCTGCACCTGCGACGAAAAGAAGCATATTACCTGCCTTAAGTAATTATCGAAAGGTATCAGAAAGAGTACCCCCATATGCTCTTCATTACGATTTTTTAACAATTACCCTTTATTTCTATTATAATTACATTATGAAAAAAGGCATATACATACTTCCGAACGGTCTTACCCTCTGCGGGATGTTCTTCGGTTTCTACGCGATACTCTCCGCCATAAAGGGAAATTATATCCACGCTGCATGGGCGATCATGATCGCGAACGTGTTCGACGGTCTTGACGGGTGGGTAGCCCGGCTTACCCACAGCACAACACGCTTCGGCATAGAGCTTGATTCGCTCTCCGATCTTGTGGCCTTTGGCGTCGCGCCTGCGGTGATGGTTTACAAGTGGTCGATCGCGCCGTTTGGAAGGATAGGCGTCGCGGTTGCTTTTTTCTTCGCGGCCTGCGGCGCCCTCAGGCTCGCACGGTATAATGTGCAGATGGGATCCACGGAATCAAAGGCATTCACCGGTATGCCTATCCCCGGCGCTGCGTCGGTGCTGGCCTCGCTGGTAATATTCTATTATGAATTCTGGGACGGGGTACCGGAAAAGAACATATTCGTCCTTCTCCTTACCCTGTCGCTTGCCCTTCTCATGGTCAGCACGCTCAGATTCCACGGGCTGAAGGAGATCGATTTCAACCAGAAAAAACCCTTTTGGATTCTCGTGGCTTTCGTGCTCTTTATCGCGATCTTTGTTATGCATCCGCCGGTAGCGCTGTTTGTTTTTGCCATGATCTATCTTGCGGAGGGGATGGCGGAAAATATATATTTATTTTACAGAAGACGTAAAATGAGGACAAAAGAGGTAAAACCATGAGAACAATAAAAATATTCGATACAACGCTTCGTGACGGTGAGCAGTCACCGGGCGCTTCCATGAATGTGGAGGAAAAGATCCAGATCGCCAGGCAGCTGGTAAAGCTTGGGGTTGATATCATCGAGGCAGGTTTTCCGATAGCTTCGCCGGGTGATTTTGACGCGGTCAGGCGCATATCAGAGGAAGTAAAGGGTGCGGTCATTGCCGGGCTCGCGAGGGCCAAGGAAGAAGACATCAGGCGGGCCTGGGAGGCGGTAAAAGATGCCCCTCAACGGCGTATCCACACCTTTCATTCCACGTCGGACATACATCTGAAATACCAGTACCGGATCAGCCGGGACGAGGCCTTGAAGCGGTCTGTGGAGATGGTCAGACTCGCAAAGAGCCTTGTGGAAGATGTTGAATTTTCTCCCATGGACGCTACGAGGACAGATACGCAGTATCTGCTGGAGGTCGTCTCGGCAGTGATAGAGGCAGGCGCCGGCACAGTCAATATCCCCGACACGGTAGGATATATAACACCGTCTGAATTCGGGGAACTGATCAGGACCATAAAGGAAAAGATCGGCGACAGCGCGGTCATTGCCGTGCATTGCCATGATGATCTCGGTCTTTCTGTCGCGAATTCGCTGTCTGCTGTTTTAAACGGCGCCGGACAGATCGAATGCACGATAAACGGCATAGGGGAACGCGCCGGCAACTGTTCCATGGAAGAGATTGTTATGGCTTTGAAGACCCGGAGGGAATTCTTCAAGGCCGACACGAACATAAACACACGGGAGATTGTCCGCACGAGCAGGCTCATTACCCGGATTACGGGAATACCCGTGCAGCCGAACAAGGCGATTGTAGGCGCAAATGCCTTCGCCCATGAATCGGGGATTCATCAGGACGGTCTGTTAAAGGAGAAGATGACCTACGAAATCATGAAGCCTGAGGACGTTGGTTTTCATAAGACAGAACTCGTGCTCGGCAAGCATTCCGGCAGGCATGCCTTCAAGTCGAGACTCACGGAACTCGGTTACGGACTTGCTCCTGAGGAGATAGAGACAGCGTTCCTGAAGTTCAAACAGCTTGCAGACCAGAAGAAATATATATTCGACGAGGACATCGAAGCCCTGATCTCTGAGGAGGTCTCCAAGGTTTACGGACTTTACAGTCTGGTCGATATGTCGACCTCCGGGGGCATGAACCAGAAACCGACGGCTACGGTCAAACTGAAGGTCGGGGAGAAGACTTTTGAGAGGACGGAGGACGGAGATGGTCCCGTGGATGCGACGTATCGCGCTATCGCAGGGATTACCGAAACAAAGAGCAATCTCCTGAAGTTTGAGGTGAAAAGCATTACCGGCGGCACGGACGCTCTCGGGGAGGTCTTTGTTACGGTTGAAGAGGACGGCAAGACAGTGCGTGGACATGGCGCTGACACGAATATTATCATAGCTGCTGCCAAGGCCTATCTGAACGCGTTAAACAAGCTCGCCGCAAGAAAAAAATAGGAAATTATTCAGAAACAACCTGGAAAATCTTCATGGTTTCTCATATAATTTCCTCACATGAGAAAAATATATTTTTTACAGGAGGACGCTGATGCCAAAACTTCTCACGGCAGAGGAACTGTATAAGTGTTGCGACCAAAACGTCTTTAAATTCAATACAACGGAAGAAATTCCCGAGACGATAGAAATCATAGGGCAGGCCAGGGCATTGCGGGCCATTGATTTCGGCCTGAACCTGGTGGACAGCAAGGGGTTCAATATCTTTGTCCTCGGCGAGAACGGCACAGGGAAACTGACGACGATAAAGTCTGTCCTGGCGGAAAAGGCTGCCGGAGAACCGGTCCCTCCTGACTGGTGCTATGTATACAATTTCAAAGATCCTGATATCCCTCTCGCGATATCACTGCCGCCCGGAGCTGCTTTTATTTTCCATAAAGATATGCAGGAGCTGATACGCATTCTCAAGGTCGAAATCCCCAAGGTCTTCGAATCCAAGGAATACGAAAAGCAGAAGAACAGGATTCTGGAAGAGTTCCAGAAGAAGCAGAAGGAGCTTTTTGCTGATTTGGAGGAAGAGGCCCTGGCGAAAGGTTTCTCGATAAGGAAGACCGTCGGCGGCCTTATGATCGTTCCGGTGAAAAAGGGTGGAGAGCCGCTTACCGAGGAGGAATACGAGGCACTTGAAGAAGGAGTCAAGGGAAAAGTCGATGAGCTGGGAAAACTCCTTCAGGAAAAACTGAACGATATTGCCCGGGAAGTGAGAGAGTCGGATAAGCATGTAAAAGAACTGCTTGCGAAGCTCGAAAAAGAAGCTACCCTGTCAGCTGTCGGGCACTATATGGAGGATCTGAAAAAGAAGTATCAGGGGAATGAAAAGATCGGCTCGTACCTGGCTGATGCCACGGAGGACATACTCGGCCATATAGAGGACTTCAAGGTACAGGAAGAGCAGAGTCCTCCTCTTCCCTTTATGAAGATGCAGAAGCCGGAGCCTACGTTTACCAGATATATGGTAAACGTACTTGTCAACAATCAGGACACGAAAGGAGCGCCCTGCGTTTATGAGAGCAATCCGACTTTTTTCAATCTGATCGGGAGACTGGAATATAAATTCCAGTACGGCGTTGCCACGACCGATTTTTCGATGATAAAGGGCGGTTCCCTCCATAAGGCGAATGGCGGCTATATCGTTATCAATGTGCTCGACCTCTTACGAAATATGTTCTCCTATGACGCGCTGAAGCGGGCGATACAGAACAGGGAGATAAAGATAGAGGACATATGGGAGCAGTACCGGATGATCTCAACCTCTACGTTAAGACCGGAGGCAATCCCGCTTCATGTAAAGGTGATCCTCATGGGGACCCCGTATCTCTATTATCTCCTGTACAACCTGGATGAGGAATACCGGGAGCTTTTCAAGGTGAAGGCAGACTTTGACAACCGTATGGAATGTACGCCGGACACGATACAGAAATATGCCGCCTTTGTGGGCCACTGCTGCAGTAAGGAAGGACTGACACCCTTTGACAGAAGCGGTGTTGCCAAGATCGTGGAATATGGATCTCGGCTCGCGGGCCACCAGAAAAAGCTGTCTTCCAAGTTCAGTGATGTAGCAGATGTGATCAGAGAGTCCAACTACTGGGCAACCAAAGCAGGCAGCTCTATTGTGAAGGCAGAACATGTTGAGCAGGCGATCGAGGAACGAATATACCGGACGAACAGGATAGAGGAGAGACTTCAGGAGCTGATCCTTGAAGGCACCCTCATTATCGATACGGAAGGGGCGAAGATAGGCCAGGTGAACGGCCTCGCGGTTCTTGACATGGGTGACTACAGTTTCGGAAAGCCCTCCCGTATTACGGCAAAGACCTATGCGGGGAAAGCAGGCCTTATCAATATTGAACGGGAAACAAAGATGAGCGGCAAGATCCATGAAAAGGCGGTCCTTATCATAACCCATTACATCGGCAGTACCTATGCCAGGGACAAGGCCATCAGCTTTACCGCATCCATCACGTTCGAGCAGCTCTATGACATGGTTGAGGGTGACAGCGCGACCTGCGCAGAGCTCTATGTGATATTAAGCAGTCTTTCCGGCGTGCCTCTGAAGCAGCATATCGCTGTTACGGGTTCCATGGACCAGAACGGGGATGTTCAGCCGATAGGGGGAGTTAATGAAAAAATCGAAGGGTTTTTCGAACTCTGTAAAATGCGGGGATTGGACGGGACGCATGGAGTTGTTATCCCCGGTAAGAACATTAGTCATCTGATGCTGAAGAAAGAGGTTGTGGACGCGGTCAGGGACGGCAAATTCACCATATACCCGATAGATCGGGTCGAAGAGGGGCTTGAGATATTTACCGGCATGCCCGCGGGCCGGATGCAGGAAGACGGCACCTTTCCTGATGGCACGATCAATGGCCTCGTCATGAAGAGACTTCAGGAGATCACCAAATCGTTCAAGGACAAGAAAGATAAAGACAAAGAAGAAAACAATACATGAGGCGTGTGCTTCCGTTTTTTTCTTTTGTCCTGCTTGCGTTTTTTTCATTGCCATTTGCGGTAACGCCCTCGCCACTCTCACTGAAAATTGGTGAGGGCATGGGGGCGCTGCTTTTTTATCTCTGGAGAAGCAGAAGGGCGATCGCGATAAATAACCTTCGTGAGGCTGTTTCACGGGGTGCGTTAATTATCGATTCCGACCCTGAAACAGTCATAAAGCAGAACTTCAAAAATATGGGCAGATCCTTTGCCGAGATCGCAAAAATTTATTATGGTTTCGGTCAGGGGATATTCAGACGGGTAGAGATAAAAGGGATAGAGCACTTAAGGAAAGCACAGGCCAGGGAAAGAGGGATGATTCTTATTACCGGCCATTGCGGCAATTGGGAGCTGAAAGCTATCTTTGTATCAACGGAACTGATAAGAATCCATATTGTTGCAAGGCCACTGGACAACCCGTATCTCAACCGGCTTATGGAGAAGACACGGAGAAAATACGGTAACCGTGTAATATATAAAAAGGGCGCCCTGAAGAAGATCCTCCATGCCCTGAAGAAAAATGAAGCGGTGGGTATTCTGATGGACCAGAGTGTCGTCAGATCCGAGGGGGTTGTTGCTGAGTTTCTGGGACAAAAAGACTATACCATGAAGACCCCGGCGATTATCGCAAGAAAAACAGGCTCACCGGTACTGCCGGCTTTTATCAGAAGGACTGACTGCGGGCATGTGATTGAGATAGGCGAAGAGATAGCGCTTGATACCTCGGAGGATTATGAACAGGCTGTCCGTAACGATACGCTGAAATTTTCAGGGTATATCGAGGATTATATAAAAAAGAACCCGGCTGAATGGCTCTGGATACACCGCAGGTGGAAACATACAAAAAAGATAGCTGGATGATCGCACATATTCGGCATGCTATGTGAGGAGGTCACATGAATAAAAAGGACGCGCTTGATATAACTGCTGAAATGATGAAAAAAATGGTCTCATTTGATGAAGTGGAGACGGTAACGCAGCGCAGCGCTATGAGGGGGATGGAAAACGGCATGAAACTGATGGTTGAGGAAAAAGAGCGGGTGAACAGGCTGATAAAGGAAATCCTTGCCTCCCTCGATTACAGGACGGTCCTGGAAAAGGTGACTGAAGATACGTTTGATGCCTTTGTTTTCAGGTATTTTAAAAATGTGAAATATCTTGCAGATCTCGAAATCTCAGAGATAGAACTGCCTGATATGGTCCCGGAGAATTCATTTTCGGTCTGGGCTTCCGTGATGCTCATAGACGTAGATTGCCTGTAATTGTCCGATGCCTTTGTATATAAATATAAGTTGAGGAAAGATGATGGCTAAGCAGAAAAAGAATGGAAATGGCGATACAGCTGCAAATCTCGGTTTCGAGCAGAAACTCTGGCAGGCTGCCGACGCACTGCGGAACAATATGGATGCAGCAGAGTACAAGCATGTAGTTCTAGGACTGATCTTTCTTAAATATATCTCCGACGCTTTCGATGCGAAGCATGCCGAATTGGAGTCACAGCAAGCGCAAGGTGCGGATGCAGAAGACCCTGACGAGTATCGCGCTGCCAGCATCTTCTGGGTTCCAAAGGAAGCTCGTTGGGCTCATCTTAAAGCAAGTGCGCCGCAGCCGACAATCGGCAAAATTGTAGACGATGCGATGACGGCAATCGAGCGGGATAATCCATCTCTCAAGGGCGTGTTACCCAAAGACTTTGCCAGGCCCGGACTCGACCTGGCTCGTGAATGCATTTGAAAGAATGGCTACTACTAAATATTTCTTAGTAGTTCAAATCGAGGAAACCAGCAGGAGCGACGTATTCTGGGTGTGAATCTTATTTAAGATAGAGCCGGCAAGGAATCGACCAAGAACGATAACTTATGGAAATTAAAGAGAAATCTTATTTAAGCGTTTGCCATGGTGCGTTACTCGGCTATCCCGTGCTGCACAACCCGGTAATCGCGTATGGTGAACCGGATGTCGAGCGGCTTTTGGAGATTATGCCATGAGCTACAATCCTAATCGTGCATTGGAATTGCTTCGTCAAGGCACTGGCCAACCTGACGCTGTTTTCCGGGAAGGCCAGGAGGAAGCAATACGTCATGTGGTCGATGGCCGAGGCCGATTGCTGGTGGTGCAGAAAACCGGCTGGGGCAAGAGCTTTGTATATTTCATCGCAACAAAACTGTTACGAGAATCGGGCAGCGGACTGACTCTGCTCATCTCACCATTGCTTGCGCTGATGCGGAACCAGATTGCAGCAGCCGAGCGCATGGGGGTGAGAGCTGTAACAATCAACTCCGATAATACTGAGGGCTGGCCGGATATTGAAGCAGCCATTCATCGTAACGAAGTCGATATTCTGCTTATCTCACCGGAGCGGCTTGCAAACGAACACTTCCGGCAGGAGGTTCTGGCCCGGATTGGAGCGCAGATCGCCCTGCTGGTTATTGACGAAGCCCACTGTATATCTGATTGGGGCCACGACTTCCGGCCTCACTACCGCCTGATAGAAAGGATAGCCCGCACTCTTCCGCAGAACTTGCGGCTGCTGGCCACTACGGCGACAGCGAACAATCGGGTTATGGAAGACCTTCAAACAGTTCTGGGGCCTGACCTCAGCATTTCACGCGGCGATCTGAACCGGCCGTCTCTCATGCTCCAGACAATACGGTTAGTTAGTCAGGTGGCACGTATGGCCTGGCTTGCCGATCGGGTGGCGGCTTTGCCCGGTCACGGAATTATTTACACACTGACGGTTCGAGACGCAGTTGAGGTTGCTGGCTGGCTTAAATCACGCGGGTTGAATGTAGCGCCTTATACCAGTGAAACCGGTGAAGGCCGGGCCGAACTGGAGCAGGCGTTATTGGAGAATAGGGTGAAGGCGCTCGTCGCGACAATGGCGTTGGGGATGGGCTACGATAAGCCTGATCTTTCCTTTGTTATTCATTACCAGGCTCCGGGATCGGTCGTAGCTTATTATCAGCAGGTCGGTCGTGCCGGACGTGCGCTTGAGTCCGCCTACGGCATCCTGCTAAGCGGCGAGGAGGAAACGGAGATTACTGATTACTTCATCGAAAGCGCTTTTCCGACACGCGAGGAAGTTCGGAAGGTGCTTTTAGCTCTGGAATCAGCGCCACATGGTCTGTCGGTTAATGGATTGCTTGCAAAGCTGAACATTCGTAGAGGCCGTATCGATAAAACCATCGACCTTTTGTCTTTGGAATCTCCTTCACCTATCGCCAAGCAGGACTCAAAGTGGCAACTGACGGCCGCAAAGTTGAGTGAAACATTTTGGGAGAGGGCTGAGAGACTGACTGCCTTGCGGCGCGAAGAACAGCGGCAGATGCAGGAATATGTGAGGCTTACATCAGGGCACATGGAGTTTCTTATCCGGGCGCTCGACGGCGATCCACGAACTGTTTCTCCTAACCTTTCGCTGCCTCTGCCGACTTCGATTAATCCGGAGCTGGCGATTGCGGCTGTGGCATACTTACGCCGCACCAATTTCCCCATCGAACCTCGGAAGTTATGGCCCGCAGGCGGGATGCCTTCGTATAATGTTAAAGGGAAAATTAATGCCGATATGCAGGCACAGGAGGGGAAAGCTCTCTGTGTATGGGGCGACGCTGGCTGGGGCAGTTTGGTGCGCGACGGAAAGTACCGTGAAAGGCGCTATTCCGATGAGCTGGTTCAAGCCTGTGTTTCCCTGATACAGGATTGGAACCCGCAGCCTGCTCCTGCGTGGGTAACGTGCATTCCTTCACGACGGCATTCTTCTCTTGTTCCTGATTTTGCCCGGCGTCTGGCAGCGGCATTGAACCTGCCATTTCATATCGTAATGGAAAAGACTGCCGACCGACCGGAACAAAAGGCCATGGCCAACAGCATCCAACAGGCTCGAAATATAGACGGATCTCTTGCAATCGACGTTGAACAACTGCCGTCCGGCCCTGTCCTGCTTGTGGATGATATGGTAGACTCACGGTGGACTATGACTGTTGCAGCATGGCTATTAAGGGCACATGGAGGCGCTGAAGTGTTTCCTTTGGCTCTTGCCCTGACAGGACACGATAAATGAATATGCCGCTTTCACCAAATGCACAGGCAATTCTTCTGTTGACAGCTCCGTTAATTGCCGGTCGCAATCAAGCCTCAACCGACCTTTTGACTTTCGGGGAATACAAGAAATTGGCACGCTTCCTCCATGAAAAGCAACGTCAGCCGTCCGACCTGCTTGCCCAGGATGCCGGTGCGTTGATCGAAGAGTGTCGTCTGGTTATCGTGAGCGACAGACTTAAACGCCTGTTGGAGCGGGGTTTTCTCTTAAGCCAGGCATTAGATCGTTGGCAGGCGCGGGCGATTTGGGTGGTAAGCAGAGCTGATGACAACTACCCAATGCGGATCAAGAAACATCTCAAAGGTGATGCTCCTCCGGTCCTTTACGGCTGTGGTGACGCTGCAATTTTGGATACGGGCGGTTTGGCGGTTGTCGGGTCGCGACATGTGGATGAGGCTCTTGTCAGTTATACCGAGAGCGTCGGCAGGCTTGCTGCCGCTGCCCGTTGTACGATTGTTTCGGGCGGAGCGCGGGGCATCGATCAGGCGGCAATGCGGGGCGCGCTTGAAGCCGGCGGCAAGGTTTCAGGAGTTATGGCGGACAGCCTTGAACGGACAGCCATGAACAGGGATCACCGGAATCTTTTAATGGAGGGACAACTCGTTTTGATTTCGCCTTATGATCCATCAGCCGGGTTTAATGTCGGGAACGCCATGCAGCGGAACAAGGTGATCTATGCATTGTCTGATGTAGCGCTGGTCGTGAGTTCTGATCTTGAAAAGGGTGGCACATGGGCCGGAGCCGTCGAGCAATTGGAAAAGCTGAGATTAGTTCCGGTCTATGTTCGGACGAATGGCGAAAACGGTAACGGTCTGGAAGCACTCAGGAAAAAAGGAGCATTGCCGTGGCCTGAGCCTATATCACCAGATGCTTTTGTAGAGGCACTCGCTATCAAAAATGCGGTGGGAAGGAATGCACCTGGCCAGGATGAGCTGCTGTTTACAGTCCATGAAGAATCGGGGAAGCTCTACGAAGCTCAAGCAAGTGTTTTGCCGAGTGAACCAACAACGCTTTCACAGACTGCAACGTCACCTGCGTCTCCTGCAGAAGAACCTTTTGTCATGGTCAGGGAGCTTCTGTCACGGATGGATACTCCCAGAACTGATGCTGATGTGGCCGAAGAGCTCAAGGTCACCAAAAAGCAGGCCAAAGAGTGGTTACAGCGTTTAGTCAGTGAAGGCGTGCTGCGCAAGCTCACAAAACCTGTTCGATATCAGGCTGTTTCGGCGGCGGAGCCTTTATTCAGGAGGCAGGAGTAATGCCAGTGTCTAAATTTACCGAATCAGTCGTCGAAGACGCCACTCTTGCCTGGTTGGAAAGCCTTGGCTACACAGTTAAGCACGACCAAGACATAGCACCAGGCGTTCTGGGTGCCGAGCGAAACGATCCGAACTACCGCGACGTGATATTGGAAGGGCGCTTGCTTCAGGCCCTTGTAATTCTCAATCCTGACCTGCCATCAGAGGCTCTCGACGACGCTTTCCGCAAGCTGACAAGGGTTGATGCACCGTCTCTCGTAGAGCGCAACCGTATTGTGCACCGCATGCTTGTTGATGGCATCCCTGTGGAGTATCGCCGACCTGATGGGTCTATTGGCGGCGCACAGGCGCGAGTTCTTGACTATATCAGGCTGGACAATAACGACTGGCTCGCCATCAACCAGTTCACTGTTGCTGAAGGGCAACATCCGAGACGGCCTGATGTGGTGCTATTTGTGAATGGTCTGCCGCTCGGCATAATCGAGCTGAAAAATCCTGCTGACGAGAATGCAACGATCTGGTCCGCATTCCAGCAGTTCCAGACCTATCAGGCACAGATTCCTTCATTGTTCTCTACGAATGCAGTACTCATTATTTCCGACGGAATGCAGGCACGAATCGGCACGCTCGGTGCCGGCAAAGAGTGGTTCAAACCCTGGCGAACGATAACCGGTCGGGAAGACGCCTTGCCCACCCTTACCGAGCTTCAGGTGGTGCTCGAAGGCGTCTTTGATAAAAGGAGATTTCTTGATCTCATAAGGTATTTTATCGTTTTCGAAGATTACGGTGGGGGGAAGCTGATTAAGAAAATGGCAGGCTATCATCAGTTCCATGCAGTGAATGTCGCGGTTGAGGAGACCTTGCGGGCAGCTGAGCACGCAGCAGGCGACCAAGGCGGTGAGTTGTTGGGCCGCTATGACTCAGGCCGAAGGCCTGGAGGTGAGCCGGGAGACAGACGGGTTGGTGTTGTCTGGCATACGCAGGGATCGGGCAAGAGCCTGACTATGGCGTTTTACGCAGGCCGTATGATTCTGCATCCGGCAATGGAGAATCCAACGATTGTTGTTCTTACGGATCGCAATGATCTCGATGACCAACTTTTCGGAACATTTTCCCGCTGTCGTGATCTGTTGCGATATGAACCGGAGCAGGCTGAAAACCGTGCTGACCTTCGGGAGAAACTACGACGCGGCTCCGGTGGTGTGGTATTTACTACAATTCAGAAGTTCTTCCCTGAATCGCCCTCACCCCAACCCTCTCCCGCAAGCGGGCGAGGGGGAATAATGGAGGTGCTTTCTGACCGGCGCAACATCGTGGTAATCGCCGATGAAGCGCACCGCAGCCAGTACGACTTTATGACGGATTTGCCCGCCATATGCGCGATGCACTGCCCAATGCATCATTTATCGGCTTTACCGGCACGCCCATTGAGAAGACGGATGCGAACACTCGCGCGGTCTTTGGCGACTATATCAGTGTCTACGACATTCAGCGGGCGGTTATCGATGGCGCCACTGTGCCTATCTACTATGAGAGCAGACTCGCCAAATTAGAGCTTAAGGAATCAGAGCGTCCGCGGATCGACCCGGAGTTTGAGGAGGCAACAGAGGGAGAGGAAGTTGAGCGTAAAGAAAAGCTCAAGACGAGATGGGCGCAGCTCGAAGCGGTTGTAGGATCAGAGAATAGGGTCAAATTAATTGCACGAGATATTGTTGATCACTTCGAGAACCGTCTTGCAGCCATGGACGGCAAGGCGATGATCGTATGCATGAGCCGGAGAATTTGCGTTGAACTGTACCGGCAGCTTGTTGCTCTGCGCCCTGCGTGGCATAGCGACAATGATGACAATGGTGCTCTCAAGGTTGTGATGACAGGCTCTGCATCTGATCCGCTGGACTGGCAGATGCATGTTCGCAATAAATCTCGCCGTGAAGCACTTGCACTACGCTTCCGCGATGCGAAAGATCCGTTTAAGATTGTGATTGTGCGTGATATGTGGCTGACCGGTTTCGACGCCCCAAGTCTGCACACCATGTATGTGGACAAACCAATGCGAGGGCACGGGCTTATGCAGGCTATTGAGCGCGTAAACCGTGTTTTTAAAGATAAGCCCGGCGGGCTTGTCGTGGACTATCTCGGACTGGCTGATGAACTGAAGGAAGCGCTTGCTACGTATACGGAAAGCGGAGGCACCGGCAAGACAGCCATAGATCAGTCAGAAGCTGTTGCGCTCATGCTGGAGAAATACGAGGTCTGCAAAGGGCTCTTCCACGGCTTCAACTGGTTACACTGGACCACGGGATCGCCGCAAGATAGACTGACACTATTGCCGTCAGCCCAGGAGCATATCCTTGCTCAAGAGGACGGAAAGGCACGGCTGCTGCGCAGCGTTACTGAGTTGTCGCAGGCCTTTGCGCTTGCGGTACCTCATGGCGAGGCAATCCGAATAAGAGTTGATGTCGCCTTCTTCCAGGCAGTACGCTCTGTGATGGCCAAAGGCGCACCAGGCGAGCGCAAGACTGATGAAGAACTCGACCACGCTATCCGGCAGATCATATCAAAGGCCGTTGTTTCAGACGAGGTTCTGGACATCTTCGCTGCTGCTGGGCTTAAGAAACCTGACATTTCTATTCTATCTGATGAGTTTCTTGCGGAAGTGCAGGGCATGCCGCAGCGCAATCTTGCAGTTGAGCTATTGAGGAAACTCCTTTCTGGCGAGGTCAAGTCCAGGTCACGAAGAAACGTCGTGCAGGCAAGGTCATTTGCTGAATTGCTGGGGAAGTCGATTCGCAAGTACCAGAACCGGGCAATCGAAACTGCACAAGTCATAGAGGAATTAATTGCGTTGGCAAAAGACATGCGCGCTGCGGATGCGCGGGGAGAAGCGCTGGTGCTTTCAGAGGATGAACTTGCTTTCTATGATGCGCCGGAGGTCAATGATAGTGCAGTCAAGATACTTGGAGAGCCAACCCTGAAGACGATTGCTCGTGAACTGGTGGAAACTGTCAAGAAAAATGTCACCATCGACTGGACAGTGCGTGAGAACGTAAGAGCACAACTTAGGGTAATCGTGAAGAGGATACTCCGCAAGTACGGCTATCCACCGGACAAGCAGGAGAAAGCAACGCAGACGGTATTAGAGCAAGCTGAACTATTGAGCGGTGAGTGGGCTTCGGATTAAGGACGCTGGGCTATAGTGCCACTCTCGGGCAGGAATGACGAGCTTTCTGCGAAGACTGGCAAAAGCGAAACAAGATGTGCGTTTACAAGGACTGTAGACGCAATGAGTGTTCAGGACATCCTTGACGACCCGACGCATCTGATATCGGCCGCATCAGGATTGCCGCAGTGATAATACCCGTGCGCCGGACAACCGCCTGTGCAGGATGCGTGATTTTCGCAGTGAGAGATACCGCACCTGTTTCCCTGATGATTTCTGAACCGGCCGAGCCTGGGATCTGCCCAGATATCAGCAAAGCTGTCTTTAAAAATATTTCCGATCGAAAAGCCCTTGAGGGGATGAAATAAATTGCACGGGAAGACCGTACCGTCCGGCAGGATTGAGAGCTTTCTGACCCCCCCGGCACAGCGCGCCCCGGGAGGCAGGGTAGTTTTATCAAAACAGGACGCGGTTACACGGTGTACCGCAATATCAGGATTTTCGTCCCTGATTTTTTCATGAAATTTCAGAAAGGCGGTATAGGAGAACGAATTTGTTCCGCGGTGTTTTTTTTTGCCGAATACGTCCATCTGGATCAGGTAGTAACGCCTCACGCCGGTTCTCCTGAGGAGATTCACGATATTTTGAATATCGCCAGCGGTCTCCCCGTTTACTACGGTTTTCACAAGCGGATCAAGGGAGAGGTCGAGCAGTTTTCTTATGCTTTGGAGGGCGCAGCTGAAATTGCTTGAGCCGGTCACCCTGTTATGCCTTTCCGCGGTACTTCCTTCCAAAGAGATGCCGATATCGAAATGATCAGGGGAGATCCCCCGGAAACGTTCAATCATAGCGGGTATGCTTCCGTTTGTGCTGACATGTAATGACATACCCCGGGATAGCGCTGTCCTGATGAAGTCAGGGATCCAGGGGAGCAGCAAAGGTTCACCTCCCATTACATCAATATCACTGATGCTGTTTTCAGCGAGGATATCAAGAAGTAACAGGGCGTTCTGAAGGCTGAGGTCACGGGTGAGGGTGTTTTCCTGATTAAAGCAGAAGGAACAACGCTGATTGCATCGTGTGGTGGGATAGAGTTGTATGTATTCAGGGACCGGAAACCCCATAGCGTCAGGTTACCAGTTTTACCCCTGCCTCAAACACCTCTTTCAGGGCGGACGGATGATCCAGAATTGCTCCTTTGGCATCGACTCCAAGGTACCCGAACGAAGCGTGCTCCGGCACGCTGATTGTTCTGAAAAAAGCCTTTGCCGTTGCTTCCGAGCACTGGATGCCGATATCCTTTTTCATCCCCCCGACGAGCAGGAGGAGCCCTTTGCGTCCGTATTTGCCCTCACTGAGGGGTTTCCTGAGCAGATACTTTTCGCACCAGAAGCTCTGGCAGCGGTCTATGAGGATTTTTGTCTGGGCGCTCACCGTGAAAAAGAAAATCGGCGAGGCAAGTATGATCCTGTCGGCGCCGCGTATTTCAGGATAGATCGCGGCCATATCGTCTTCTATAATGCATTCTCCGGTCTCCTCACAGCCGCCGCAGTTCTGACAGGGCTTTAAATTCATGAGATTCAGCGGAAAGGTTTTCACGCCATGGCCGGAGGACTCTATGCCCCTGATCGCCTCCCGCAGAAGCAGATCAGTATTGCCCTCTTTTCTCGGGCTGCCCAGAAACGCGATTATTTTCACGGGGGTTAATTGTCCTTTTTCTGTCCGGTCATCTTCTTGTTTGAGAGTTCTTTCAGGTCGATCATGTCCCTCATTTTCTGAAGGTTGTCTGAGAGTTCCCACCAGCCGTTCTTGAATGCCGCGTAATCCGGGGCGCCGGTCATGGCTGATGCATACCGGACAGAATTTGCATAGAACAGCCAGTGTCTTGTCCAGAGCTTTTCGATCTGTTCGTCAAAGGGGTTCGTCTTATCTTCTATCCCCTTGTTCCAGGTCTCAAGCATGAGTCCTGTTGCGGTGAGGGTCATTTCATTCGTCTCTTTAATGGTGTTGTCGAACTTCCTGAAATGACCGCTTACCCAGCTTGTGCTGTGGCAGCCTCTGCAGACGTTTTTCATCGTCTCGAATCTTTTCCCCTGCTCGGCTGTATCGATGAGAAAATCGACTGCCGGCTCACCGCCAAAGGTTACGGGAAGGGGCAGACCGTCTTTATTTTTGATTATCGTTGTATCACCTGATTTCGGCTGGGGATGGCTGTAAATCAGACCGAAAAGCCTGATCCACAACCTGCTGCCGAAATCATGCGACCTTTCAGCGATCACATTGCCCTCGGGAGCTACGATAAGGCTGTTGTGGCAGGTCGCGCACGTCGGCGCCTTGATGTCTGTACCGATGACCCAGGGGACGTTCGTGAAGTTCCAGTCATTTTCCTTGACCTCATAGATATTGCCGTGTTTGCTTTCTTTATAGACGTTATACGCGGGAACGTCAGGATCAAGGTGGCACTGGCCGCAGGTGTATGGTTTTCTCGCAATCTCGATCGCAAAACTGTGTCTCGGGTGACATGAGGTGCACGCGCCTATGCTGCCGTCAGGGTTTTCCCTTCCGACACCCTGGCTCGGCCAGTTTGCAAGGTCAGGGACAGTAATATCGCCCCATGCCTTTCCCGTGTATACCTTCTTCATTCCCTTCACTTCTATCTTTGTGCCGTGACAGCCGAGGCAGGTCTCATGGAGGGTTTCGTAAGAAGCATCCTTCATCACAAGCTTTCCGTTTTCAATTGATTTTTTCCCGTCGGTAGTATTGACCAGGGTATGATACACGGGGTTTTTCATGATATTTTTATAGGCATTGCCTTTTTTGCTCCCTGCGTACTGTTTCACTTCAGTCGGGTGGCAGGTATTGCAGTCGTCCGGCGAGACGATGACGTTTATGCTATAGCCCATATGCTGAAAATTGTCCTTGTGTTTTCCCGGATTCAGGCTGTGACATTCATAGCATCCGACCACGGTGTTCTTCATATGCTCAGGCGGGGCGTCTGTTGAGATCCTTCGTTCAAGAGACGGTTTTTTCAGGGCATCCGCGGGAGTAATGTTTGCATGCCTGCTTGTAAGCCAGTCTTTGTAAATTCCGGGTGTGACCTGTTTATGGCAGGCGATACATCCCTGGGTTTCCGGACTGTAAGAGGAGGCGCTGTTCTGTTCATCTTCCTTCCTGTTCTGATCCTCATCAGCCAACACTGAAAACGGAACAGCAAGAATAACAATAATGATAAGGTGCAGCATGTTCCTGAAGATCGTCCGTTCCATAAATCCTCCTCATTGTGTTCCGGTTGAGCTTCTTCTCGATAGATTATGTTCTGTCTGCTCAGTTGCCGGAGAGAAGAACACGCACGAAACCGGTATTTATCGTTTGTTTCTGCACCCCTCTGCCGGCAGAACAGTCCGGAATTACAGGAATTCCTAATCAAATTTCTTATGGTATTCTTTTACCCGCTTCGCAAACTCCCTGGCGAAGTTATAACACTGCATTTCATCCTCGGGAGAGGGCCGGTAGAGTACCTGCATCCCGGGCTCAACGACTTCAAGCCCCATGCGTTTAAAGTCCTCATATGCTTCCTTGACCGCGCCTCCGCCCCAGCCGTAGCTGCCGAAGGCCCCGGTGATTCTGTTCTGGGGCCGCAATCCCCTGAGGTGGGTCAGATATTCCGCCACAGAGGGGAACATGATATTGTTTAATGTCGGCGTGCCGATAAGCGCGCCTCTGGATTTCCAGAACTCCTTGATCGCAGTGCTCATCGGGGTAGCCCTCAGCTTGATGACCTTGCAGTCCACCCCTTCGTCTTTAATACCCTGCATGAGAGGGATTGTCATGCGTTCAGTGCTGTGCCACATCGTATCATAAATTATCGCGACACGGAGAGCGGCCCGCCCATTGGCCATGGCAAGATAGTCCTGTATCACCTTCTGTGGCGAACTTCTCCAGATGATTCCGTGGTCCGGCGCGATCATGTCGATTTCGAGCCCAAGTTTCTGGATATCAGCAATCTTATTCTTTATGAGTCTGCCGAAGGGCATGAGGATATTGGCATAGTAATCGATGATCGCATCATCCAGTTCCGCGTGTGAGGCGCACTCGACGAATTCGTCATCAAAGCGTGCTGTTGTGGCAAGATGCTGTCCGAAGGCGTCCTGGGAAATCAGCAGTTTCGCCTCCCTGACATACGTGACCATCGAGTCAGGCCAATGGAGCATCGGGGTCTCAAGGAAGAGGAGATTATATTTCCCGATGTTCAGGGATTCGCCTGTTTTTACGATCTTGAATTTCCACTTTGACGTGTCAAACGACCTGTCCAGACCTTTTTTCCCCTTCTCGGTAATATAAATCATCGCCTCGGGGGTCAGTTCCATGACCTTGTCGATGCTGCTGGCATGGTCAGGTTCGATATGGTTGATCACAAGATTTTTTATCTTTGCCGGATCAACGATGCTGCGGATGTTGTCGATGGTGACGTCTGAAAAATCGTGTTTCACGGTGTCGACGAGTGTGACCTGCTCGTCCATGATCAGGTAGTTGTTATAGGTTGTTCCGTTGGGCGTGACATAACCATGAAAATCCCGTACTCCCCAGTCGATCGCGCCGACCCAGTAAATATCGGGTTTAATTTGAACTGTCTTCATGCATACTCCCTTCGTAATAAAAAAATATGAATTTGTGTGGGTTATTAACTATGGGTTTAAAAACTAACCTTCCACGATTCCTCTCTCTTCATACATATACCAGTGGCCGGTATTTTCGAGAAATTTGGATGTCTCCAGGAGTATGGTATAGTGGTCATTTTCCTCAATGGACAATTTTTCAAACAGCTCTTTTTCCTTCTGCGATTCTGCGGCAGCGGCAGACTTCTTATAAAAGTCGAAACCTTCTTTTTCGAATTTCAGCGCTATATTTACTGCCTCCATTTCAGTGTCCAGTGCCTTTACCCGCTGCATCATCGCATCTTTCAGTTCACTGAAGACCGTTTTTATGCTTTCCCGTGGCCTGACCAGTTCCGCATTGACATCATTCCCCCTGAACACGTCCTGCAATATCTTCAGGTGTCTGGTTTCGTCTTTTATGAACCCCTTGAACATCTCCTTTCCAAAAGGATGGGTTGTTTTATCAGCTGCCTCCCGATAGAAAGCCATTGCATCAGTTTCCATTTTGATCGCTGTCTCGATAGCATCTTTCATCATACGTGTTCCCTCCTCAAAAATATTATTCATTATAGCAAATAAAAAAACATCAATCTATAAAAAATAAAACGAAAAGTTTATAAAACGGGTTGCGAAGCAGGCAGATATAGAGTAATATTTTTTATGGTATCGTTACAAAAAAGGAGGTGATAGCAATGAAGCTGTTAAAAATTGCATTTCTGTCAGTAACCGCTTTTGCTCTGATTTTCAGTTTTGCTTTTGCAGCAGGCGAAGCGGAAAAGGGGAAGGCCCTATTCAATGACGCAAAGTTTTCAGGAGGTGTGAAGGCCTGCAGTTCCTGTCATCCGAACGGGAAAGGGCTGGAGAAAGCAGGAGACAAAAAAGAGTTCGGAGAGACTAAGAAAAGTCTTGAGGAGATGATAAACTCCTGTATCGTCAATGCGAACAAAGGGAAGGCGCTCGATGTCAAGTCCGAGCAGATGAAAGAGATGGTCGCCTACATAAAGTCATTGAAATCGAAAAAACCGGCTGCGGGATACTAGAGAGAAGCCGGTAAAGACGTTCTGGATGGAGGTATCGGCACACAGAACTTGATATACGCCGGTGCCTGTTGCCTTAAGGACGGTGTTCTCGAGGTGAAAGTCCCAGAGACCGAAGAGGCAATAAAGAAAGAGAAGAAGGTCCCTATCGAGTAACGGTTTCTGCACGGATACCCGGGATGACCCGGGTATCCGTGTGTTGGTTCCTGTCCTAAAATCTCATCCGCACCCTGTATGCAAGTTTTATTTCTTTGTCTTTCGGCACCGGAATACTGAATTCTGCGGTAAAGGCTTCTGATTTTTTGTATTCATGAGAGGACCTGAGCATTGTCCAGTCGCCGGGTATCGGTTCGATGACCTTCACGGTAACGTCTTCCTTCTTATGATTCCTCAGCGATATCTCGAACTCCGCCTCGTAGGTATCAGAGGCGATCTTTTTCCAGTCTGTCTGTTTCCTGCTGCCGACGACGTCAAAGGCGTCTCCCAGCTTGATTCTGATCTTTTCATCTTTTGGCGTATGGTCGATGGCGTCTTCCCCGACAAACTGGAGGCTCCCCTCAGAATCCTGCTTATAGACCCTGACAATGCCTTTCGGAACAGGTATGCCGAGGTTATGATCTTTCTTGTTCTCGATCTCTACAAACACCCCGACCTTCTGATTGGTTATCGCCTCTCCATAGCGATTATAGTAATAGTATGCCGCGCCACGGTAGAGAAGTTCTTTTCTGACAGGCACTGCATCGGCAGTCAGGAGGCTTATCTGCTTTGTCTGGTTCTCCTTGATTGTCGAAGGCCGCTGAAGGGTATAGATGTGATACTCGAAAAATTCTTCCTCCTTAAACTGTGGGGCCGGCGCCGCGGCCATCTCCGCAACCCTCATCATCTTGTCTTTGTATGTCATGTTCTTCTTTTACCCGGTTTACGTCACCTGCGACAAGTTTGAGTTTTGCGTCCCTGTAGGTCGCCCCGCTTTTGTTGTCAATGGTGACCCAGCCGGAAAGGTCCGCCTTTGTGTCTTTGTCGTTCAGGGTCACGACATAGTCCGCCCTCCAGTTTATTCCGTTCGTGAGGTACGATGCCTCGACTTTTTGGGGGTTTTTCAGACTGTTTTCGATGAGCCATACAAGGGTCGGTTTTGAAATGAGGTTTTCCGGTACGCCGGAGAATATGATTCTCCCCGGATGGCCGAACGTTATCTCATCCCCGATCCTGAATATGGGGCCTCCGTTATTCGAGAGCAGCGTGGCTGTCTGGATCTCCTCTCTTTCTGTGTAAGGGTTTTTAGTGTAGAGCTTCACCTCTTTGCCGACGTACTTATCGAGGAGCTTTTGAGGATTCAGCAGGTCATATTCATAGTTCTGCTCCAGCACCTGCAGGGTGTCCGGATCAACCAGGGATTTTATATGGACACTGGGCGGGATTATCTGTGATGCGACATCCATGAACTTCAGTTCACCAAGACCCTCCGGCAGATTTATCAACCGCTGGTCCTTCACCAGTCCGAGGTTGACGTTATAGATCGTAACCGCCACGCCGCTCTGGTCTTCCAGCGTGCTGCTCAGTGATTTTGCCTTTACGGCACTTTGTTCTGCTCCGGAGGCGATCCCTGCGAGACAGATGATCGCCGTGAATAATACATAATGCAAGTTTTCTTTTCATATCAAACCTCCTGTAAGTTTTTTTAACTGATTCAGTTTACTTGACAGCTATGATTCAGAAAAAGTTCCCCGATAAGATCATTGTATTACAAATAATCGCGAAATAATCTGGTCATCATTTTTTTTATTCCTTTCCAAAACGGAAATTTTAACGCAGCCAACAGTAGGCGCTTCTAAGCGAGGCCGCTGAGGGCTAATAAGACCGCAAAAAAATGTATGATTTGATACGAAGGAGGGCCTTTTATTTGGCGGACTCTCACCGCCAAATAAAGAATCATCTCAATTAGACAACAGACTTGCTGACGTTGTTTCTAAAAGTACTTTTCTTACTTTTCAAGGTGTGCGTTCGATAACCCGCAGTTCGTTGACTGATTTGAATAATGATATGGTGAAAGCACTGACCTATTGTATAATAAGACGAAACTACTTGGTGCGAAAACTTAGGAGATTGACAGTTGACAAACTTTGATTTTGAATGGGATATGGGCAAGGCGAAATCAAATATGCAAAAGCACAGGGTCACGTTTGAGGAGGCTGCAACCGTCATGCATGACCCTCGTGCTATGAACATGTATGATCCCGATCACAGTGAATCAGAAGATCGGTGGATAACTCTCGGAATATCCACTTCAGGCAGGCTTTTGGTAGTCTGTCATACGTTCAGGGAGGGGCCGGATGATTTGGTTACGGTTCGCATCTACTCAGCACGCCGTCCGACATCCAAGGAAATCAAAAACTATGAAGGAGCATAATATGAGAAAAGAGTATGATTTTTCGAAAGCAGCAAGGGGTAAATTGTATAGACCCGATGCAAAACTGAATATACCTGTATACCTTGACGATGAGGTTCAAGCGTTCGTACAGACAATTGCAAAAAAACGCAAGACTGACTACTCTTCGGTCGTAAATCAGTTGCTTCGAGGGGACATGAAGCTATTGGAGACTATGAAATAGCTGCGGGAATGTAATAAAGCGCGTCTGTCGAATGAGCATGATGTTCAAAATGAAAGAAAAAGAAATAAATCCGATTTTTTTCAACGCGATTGACTCATTGAAGGTTGGCATGCAATTTTTTCTCGAAGCCAAATCGCCAACTGCAAACAAACATGCAATATTGGCAATATTCCACAGCATTGAACTTTTCTTGAAAGAATTTTTATATAGGGTTCATCCAATACTGATTTATAAAAATATTGATGCAAGAATAGCAGAAGATTCCTCCACCGTGGGAATAAATGAGATTATTTTTAGGCTTACTAATTTAAATATCGGTCTTCCTAAAGAAGAACAGGAGATAATAAGAAGAATTCAGAAAAGGAGAAATCGTATCGAACATCATACATATGCACTGGAAGATACTGATCCATTTGTCATCGGCGAGGCACTTAAGTTCGTGCAATATTTTGTTGAAAGCCAATTACACGAAAAGTTACACAGGTTTGTCAGCCATGATTTAATGAATAAGATTGAAAAAACAATTTTCAATTATCAGGAAATTGCGGCACTCGCGCAACAGCGGATAACACATTTTTTACTGAAGGTCTTTCCCGAATGGAAACCAGAAGAAAATGAACTGCCAGCTCAATTCCCCGGCGCATTAGATTGTCCCATTTGTACTAACCATTTTCTTGTTGTGGATTTTATTGCTAATCCGTTCTGTTTCTATTGTAATAAACAAATTGAAAATCCAACTCCACTTCATTCAAAGCAATGATCGAAAAGATTAAAGATTTTATTGAGGAACTCAAATCGAATCCCCGTATTGTGAGTTTTGATGAGGCGGCCACGAAGCAGTTTGTTGTTTTGCCTCTTTTACAGCGTCTTGGATGGAATACTTACAGCGTTGAAGAAGTTAGGCCAGAATTTCCGATTGAAAATAGGAAAGTAGATTTTTCTCTTCACGTCAACGGGCGCCTTTTTTTTATCGAAGTTAAAAAGATCGGTGAGGATCTTGAACAATGCGAAAAACAGCTCCTTGAATATTCGTTTCTGCGAGGTGTTGAATTTGCCGTTCTGACTAACGGAACTCTTTGGTGGTTTTATTTGCCCATGAAGCGCGGCGATTGGCAAACGCGCAAATTTGCTGCACTTGATCTGACCCAGCAAGACTCATTACATGTCGCCCAAAAGCTTGTTGATCTTCTTTCCAAAGGGAACGCCAGCACTCTATCAAATGCTGAAGCAGTTTATCGGTCAAAAAGCATAGCAGACACGTTACCAGCGGCATGGAATAAACTTATTGCTCAGCCTGACGTGACTCTTCTTGAACGTCTTTCCGAAACGACTAAAGAGATTTGTGGCTACAGCCCTGAAACTGATGAGTTAAAGCATTTTCTAGAAGGGAACGTCGATAGACTGATTTTTCAGTTAGAGGAAAAAAGGCATAAAATGAGGTGGGGCAAATCGGAAAGTTCGCCACGCGCAACGCCCGTCATTGTCGCGCTTAGTATCGCAAAGCTTCTTGACGTTATTGCGGCAGAATACTTAAAACAGCCGAAGCATTTGCCGCCGAATGCCGATAATGTTACAGTTTACTCCCATCAAGACTATCTCCTCCAATTTACTGTCAGAAGATCGCCTTCCTCAAATGATGAGCCCACTCCTAAATTTGATCAACTTGAATTCCTCGCCACCTCAAAACAAATCGTCAATGCCTTTGAGCGGTATTGTGTCCTTCATGGTATGCAAAATCCATATACAACTGCTTTTGTCTTTGGACAGAAATTAAGGAACGAAAATGAAAAGCTTCATTTTTCCAAGGCTCACTGGCAAATAGTTTCAAAAAGTAGCAGCGCACCTTATTTTAAGAAACTTAGAGGAGTAAATTACTGGAAATTTGTAAAGACGGAGTAACGACCAACAAATTCATGTAGCGGGGTCTTTGTTATCTTGATATTGTGGCGGGGCCTTGGAATATGGTATTTGAAAGATCATTTGTGAAATAGTCAAACGCAATGGTACGGAAACCAAGAGTTCATTATATAGGTGCCTTATATCACGTGATGGTGCGTGGCAATGGCGGCCAGAATATCTTCACGGATGAAGAGGACAGATATCGTTTTTATCTCTTTCTTCAGGAGGGAGTTGAAAAGTTCGGACATCGAATCCATGCGTTTTGTTTAATGAATAATCATGTGCATCTGGCGATACAGGTGGGAGAAAAGCCGTTGTCGCGGATCATGCAAAACCTCTGCTTTCGGTATACGCAATGGGTCAACAGCAGACAAAAGAGAGTAGGACATCTCTTCCAGGGCCGATACAAGGACATAGTGGTTGATGCGGATGAATACCTGGCGGAGCTGGTGCGGTATATACATCTGAATCCCGTAAGGGCGAAGCTTGTTAAGGACCCTGGAAAATATCGTTGGAGCGGTCATAGGGCGTATATGGGGCAGGAAACGCTGCCCTGGCTGACAACCGAGTGGGTGCTGTCGCAATTTGCACAAAGACAGAAAACAGCAAGGACAAGGTATAGTGAGTTCGTGGCGAATGGAAAATCCGAAGGTCATCGGGCGGAGTTCCATCAAGGGACAAGCGAGGGGCGCGTATTGGGAGATGATACATTTGTTGAGAGGGTATACACGGAGTCGGAACAGGGAGAAAAGAAAGCGGTAACCCTCGATGATATAATAGAAAGGGTCGGCAACCTGTATGGACTGACGGCAGAAGAGATTACGGCCGGAGGGAAGCAAAGATATCCAGCCGAGGCGCGGGGGATGATCGCCCATTTGGTCCGGGAAGTGAGCGGATTGTCGCTGACTGATTTGAGCATACGAATGAAGCGAGACGCAAGCAGTCTGAGTGGGGCTGCAGAGAGGGTATTAAGCCGATCTAAAGAGGACAGCGATCTTGCAGGAAGGAAGCTATCACTTGAAAAAGCCTTGCTGTAAATACCGTAATACCATGCCTGACCCACTTTTACCTCAATAGTACAAAAGTATCAAGATGATGCTCTGCATATAGCTCTTGCCACTTACAATGAAGCAGATGCTCTTATCAGTTGGAATTTCAAACATATGGTGAAATTGAAGACCATTCGCGGAGTAAATGGAATACACAGGATGCTTGGGTTTAAGGAGTTGGAAATATTAACGCCTCAAAGCTGGATTCAGGAGGACAATAATGAATGAACCAAAAAACATGAAGCAGCTCCATTCGATAAGAGAAGCAAATTATGAAAGAATGAGATGGCTATCAGTAAAAGAACAGATCATGACGATTAAGTCAGAAGCGGAACCTATTAAGAAACGACTTATGGAAAGAATGAAGAAAAGAGAATTGCCAGCACCAGTCAGATAGATTACAGTCAAAAAAAGGACGGCTTAATGATCGGGAAGTTATTAAGGCTTATGATATTTCTCAAAGAATAGCTGTCAATCGGTTTGTTTTTAATTTCGGCCTGCTGCCCCGCTGGCTAAACTAAAAATATTACTTCCTCTGACTTAAGGCCTGGAGGGAAAGAGGGAAATTATATGAGAAACAACAAATTTAGAAATACTGCAAAGAAGATGTCTGCAAAGAAAGACAGCGGAAAATCTGTTGAGGAGATTGTCAGGGAATTAAAACAGGTCTCCGCTCCCTCAGGCAATTACCGGGAACAGTCCCTTAAAATACACGGCCTCATCTGTGCCAAATGCGGAAGAGAATTTGAATCTAAGGACCGGCACCTTTTGACTGTCCATCATAAGGACGGGAACTCCAGAAATAATCCTCCTGACGGCTCCAACTGGGAAAACCTCTGTGTCTATTGTCACGATGACGAGCACAGCAGAAACATTCTCGGCAACTACCTTGGCGATGGAAAAGAGAAGGGCTGACTCTTACAATACTAATAGTGCCTTTTTTTAGCTCTCTTTTTGGGCCGGCTTTTCTTCTTATAAGAGGCTTTTTTGATCTTCGCGGTATCGTAATCGTATTGTGTAAGATAAACGACGGGTTCTTCAAGATTATGTAATACTCTGGTGCCGAAATCCATCAGGAACGCAGTCTCCTTCCACAGGAAGTCCCTGACCGGTGTGCCGAGCAGGGCAACGATCATTGTCCTGCCTTCCCGTTCGCCCGCGCCCACAAAACAGTGTCTTGCCTCCCTTGTATACCCTGTCTTGCCTCCCAGAAATTCTTCGTCAGCCCAGAGAAGCCGGTTTGTGTTTTTCACGAATACTGTTTTGCCGTCTCCGGTGGTGATCTCGGCGAGACGTGTTCCGAGTATCTCTCTGAGCAGGGGATATCTGATCGCTTCCCGCAAGAGCTTTGCCAGATCATATGCGGTGATGTACTGCCCTGTCCCCGGGAGACCGTTGGAGTTGATGAATCTGGTATCCTGCAGTCCGAGGGCAGCAGCTTTCATATTCATGAGATTGATAAACTGTTCTTCAGAACCTGCCACTGCCTCGGCGAGAGCTACAGCCGCGTCATTGGCAGATTTCATGAGGGCCGAGTACAGGAGCGCTTCAACGGTAATCCTTTCTCCCGGCCTTAAGCCGATCTTTGTGGGCGCTGCCAGTGAGGCATTTTTGCTTATCGTAACAACATCGCTTAAGGCTGTCCTTTCGATGACTACCAATGCAGTCATTAATTTTGTGGTGCTTGCGGGCAGCAGCCTGAGGTCGGGGTTCTTTGCGAAAAGTACGTTTCCGGTGTCGGCATCCATGACAACGGCGGACCTTGATTGCAGTTCCTCAGCAGAAGCGACTGCAAGAGGAAGCAGTGAGCACAGTACAAGAGAAAAGAAAAGCAAAAAAGCTGTTCTAATCCCGCGCTCCCGGGTGTCTGTTATGCGGAGTCTGTTATATTTCAAGTGGTCCTGTTTTCATCACTGGTTTTAAACATGTATTAGTATAAACATAAAATTATATAAAATTCTGTAATTTATATCACAAATCGCAAACATTATTACCCACAATGATTAATAAACGTTCATAATGCGTGAAACACGATTATGACGGAAGTGCTCCCGGTAACAGTGCTGCCGGAAAGCCTTCCCGGAGAACATTTCGGGTGAAAATACTCGGGAAATAGAGGTATAATCTATTATCGTTCAGACAGGAAGCAGTATACATCTGTCCATGATCAAGCTGAGAAGCAACAGAGGGAAACCACATGCCTGAGACAACTGCCGGTATTTGTGCTGTAAAATATTTTCTCAACGGAAGCGGGTAATGGATACCGTGAAAAATAACCGGCTCAGGATGCTGAAAGCAATGAATCCCTGGCACTTTCTCTGGATTTCAGTCGTACTCTCAGAATTATTTGCGCTTGCTTTTACGGGTATTCAGGGCTATCTCCGGGGGGGCGCTGTATCTTATGAGGTAATGAGCATTGTTGCAATTGATGCTTTTTTTGTTCCGTTGATCATTGCCCCGATTCTCATTTATTTTTTCATCAAGAATGAAGAGGCGAGAACAATCAATGAGCGAATGTCGGACATCATCGAGTTTCTTCCTGATGCTGTATTTGCGATCAATAATGATAAAAAAATTATCGCATGGAACCGGGCTATGGAAGAGATGACGGGAATCAGGAAAGAGGATATGCTGGACAAGGGAGTTGATGCCAATGGGCGGTTCTTTCTCGAAAGTTCCGGTCCGTCATCCCCACTGGCCGATCTTGTCCTGATGCCGCTGGAAGCGACGGGTGAACCCGGTGCTTTTCCCGAGGGAAAGAAACGGGTTTTTTCGATGGAAAGGTTTGTGGAAAACCTGTATGGGGGGAAAGGAGGGTACCTGTCTGCGATAGCAACTGAGCTTCTGGACAGAAAAGGGACTGTTATCGGGTCGATAGAAACACTGCGCGACATCACAAAAAGCAAAAGCTCCGAAGAACAACTCCTCAATATCGCCAAAGGTGTATCCTCTGCTGCAGGTGAGACATTCTTTCAGTCACTCGTTGAGCATATGGTTAAGGCCCTTGGTGTTGACTATGCGTATGTGGGGAAATTATCGTCTGACGAGGAGAACCGGAGGGTCCTGGTAATCGCTGCCAACAACGCAGAAAAGCTGCAGACAGGCCATGAGCATGATATCTCCGGGACGCCCGGTGAGGGTGTTTTAGACAAACAGGTATGCATGGTATACCCCGGAGGGGTGCAACAGTTATTCCCCCATGATGATGCTCTGGCAGAGATGGATATTGAGTGCTATGCCGGGGCCCCGCTCTGCGATTCCGAGGGCCGGACCCTCGGTATTCTCGTGATGCTCCACCGGCAACCTTTGCAGAATGAGCAGCAAATCGAGACTATGCTCAATATCTTTGCTGCGCGTGCCTCGGCTGAATTGGAGCGAAGCAATGCCGAAGCAGAGCAGGAAAAGCTTATCGCTGAGCTCCAGAAACTCGTTGATCTGGTCAGCATTTCTCATAAGGAGTGGAGGGAGACGTTCGACAGTATCACCGACATGATATTCATACTCGACAGGGACATGACGGTCCTCAGGGCGAACAGGGCTGTCGAAAAAATGCTGGGAATACCTTTCCCGCAGATTTTGGGTAAAAAGTGCACTGAATTATTTCAAAGGGACAGTGAGGCTTCCGGAGAGTGCGCTGGACAGCAGTGTATCATGACCGGCAAACCTGTGACAGCCGAAATGCATGAATCACGTTTACAGCGTTTCTTCGAGGTAACCGCCATTCCGAGGTTCAGCAGCACTCATGACTCTGATAGGCCTGATCCATATCATCAGGGACATCACCGAGCAGAAGAAATTTAAAGAGCAGCTTCTCCATGCGCAGAAGATGGAAGCTGTCGGTCAGCTCGCAGGGGGCATAGCGCATGACTTCAATAATATCCTTACCGTGATCCTGAGCAGTGTTCAATTGCTCGAGATGAAGGTGGAAAGGGAAAGTCCGCTGAGGGCTCTATGCAGACTATATTGTGGATGCGACGAAAAGGGGTATTGGTCTGGTCAAGGGACTGCTGACGTTCAGCAGAAAGGATATTCTGTATCCTGTCTCCCTGGACCTCAATGAGATCATCGAAGGGATTGAACCGCTGATCCGGAGACTTATCCCGGCGGATATCGAACTGCAGATAAAACCGGCTGACAGGGTACTGCCTGTCAGGGCCGACAGGACACAGATAGAACAGATCCTGATCAATCTGATTTCCAATTCCCGGGACGCGATGCCCTCGGGAGGACTGATATCCATAAGCACGGATTTTGCGGAATTGGATGAGGACCACTCTTCATATTCCCGCTGATTTAAAGCCCGGGAAATACGCCCTGCTCGTCATCTCTGATTCCGGTACCGGCATGGATGAGAAGACGAGGGAGAGGGCGTTCGATCCCTTCTTTACTACAAAAGAGGTGGGGAAAGGGACAGGACTCGGACTCTCTTCGACCTACGGAATGATCAAGCAGCATAATGGTCATGTTGAGGTATACAGCACGCCGGGAATAGGGACGACCGTTAAGATATTTCTCCCCCTGATTCCCACCCATGTTCAAGGAACAGAGACCGGAGAACCAACCCTTCCCGGAGGTGGACATGAGACGATACTTTTCGCAGAAGATGAATCCAGCGTCAGGGCGACGACAAAGGAGCTCCTTGAAGAATTCGGGTATACGGTGATAACCGCCGTTGATGGTGAAGATGCACTGAGTCTGTTCCGGGAGAACAAAGACGCTGTACAGCTCCTCCTCCTTGATGTCATTATGCCAAAGATGAACGGGAAAGAGGCGTATGAAGAAATAAAAATAATTCGTCCTGATATCAGGACCATTTTTATGAGCGGATACTCTGCGGACATCTTGCAGAGCAGGTTTCTTCTTGAAGACGGACTGCATTATATTGCAAAACCGGTATCTCCTGTTGCACTCTTAAAGACGATAAGGGAAGTTTTGGACGCAGGACTCAGGCTGGAGAAAGGCAACTGATCTGAAATGAACAAAATTCTGGTTGTAGATGATGAAAAGGTTATCAGGGCCAACTTCTGTGAAATTCTGGGCATGGAGGGGTTTTCCGCTATTGAGGCCTCCAATGGCAATGAAGCCCTGGAGATATACCGGAAGGAAAGACCTTCCGCTGTCCTCCTGGACCTTAAAATGCCGGGCATGAACGGTATTGATACCCTGAAGGCCTTGAAGGAGATAGATCCGTCAGGTAACGGTTATTATCATAACTTCATACGGCGATGTCCAGACCGCGGTCGAGGCTATCCAGCTCGGGGCGCATGATTTCATGTTAAAACCTCCGGACTTCAGCAGTCTTACGATACGGCTGAAAAAGGCCATTGAAAGAAGAGAGCTCGAACTGAAGATTGCGGGACTCAATACAAAGATAGAGGCGTCGATCGAAAATTCTCTCGGTGTCAGCAGCGCCATGAAGAAGGTCATCGAGCAGATACAACAGGTTGCGAACAGCGATTTTTCGGTGATCATTCAGGGGGAGACAGGGACCGGGAAGACGTATATCGCCAATATCATACATAACCTGAGCGGAAGGGCAAAAGGCCCTTTTGTGACGGTGGACCTTGGCGCAATACCCGAGTCCCTGGTTGAAAGCGAGCTTTTCGGTTATGAAAAGGGGGCTTTTACCGGCGCTGAAAAAAAGAAGAAGGGTTATTTTGAGGTCGCTGACCACGGCACTATCTTGCTGGACGAGGTGCAAAACACTTCTCCCTATATACAGAGCAAGCTCCTGAGAGTTGTCGAGGAACGGAACATATACCCTGTCGGCGGCACTCAGCCTGAGGCCATAGATATCCGCATTATTGCCGCAACGAACACGGACATACAATGTTCCGTGAAGGAGAAGAAATTCAGGGAAGATCTTTATTTCAGGCTCTGCGAGTTTATGATCCTTATTCCGCCTCTCAAACAACGGGTCGAGGACATACCGTTTCTTGCAAGAAAGTTCTGCTTCGAAGCAGCACGGGAGCTGAAAAAACAGACACCGGAGATATCTGAGGAGGCTGCCGGACTCTTGCAGGACTATTCATGGCCCGGAAATGTCAGGGAGCTGAGGAATGTCGTTAAAAGGGCGGTCCTGCTTTCCGACAGCCATGAAATCACCCCGGAATATATCTCTTTTCTGCCGGCAAATTCATCGGCTGAAATCATACAGTCCCCCTCGGTCAGGACAGGAGCAGGAATGAGTCTGGCGGAAGTGGAAAAAAACACTATTCTGCAGGTACTTGAAATGACAGGCGGCAATAAGACAAAGGCCGCCTCAATATTGCAGATAGACTATTCAACCCTATTGAGAAAAATAAAGATGTATGGCATTTCACTATAGTATTTTGCAATAGTAAAGCATAATGCCATAGTTTTCTGAGCCTCTTCATAATTGTAATTCCTTTAAAATCAAAGTGCTTATCTCCTGGCACTTATCTTGATATACATATCCCTGTAAACAAAACTATCCTGACCGGGAGGTGTATGAAAGACAAGCTTTGGATTAACAGGACCGATGATCTGGGAGACCTCCTGCACAGCGGATTATGTACCATGGCATTTCAACCGATCCTTCAAGCTGTCGTCTGAAAAAATTTACGGGTTTCGAGGCATTGCTGAGAGGATCAAACGGGACGTCTCTGCCCAATCCTGACATTCTTTTCAACCAGGAGGGATATCTTGATAATGAAATGCTCCTGAGGCTGGATATGGCCTGCGTAGGCTCTGCCCTCAGGTCAGGAAGGGAACTGGCAAAGACACATCGTCTCTTTATCAATATCCATTTCTCCACCCTGCAATCTTTATTCGGCCACCTGGATTCTTTTTCGTCTCTCCTCAGGGATCTTGATATCAATCCTGAAAATCTTGTTTTTGAAATATCTGAAAAGACCGATCTCGCCTGTGCTGTTGACGTTGAAAAATATCTTCGCGAATTCGTGAAACTCGGCATCCAGGTGGCGATCGACGATATCGGCGGCAGTTTCAACTGGCTGCATAATATGCTTGATATAAAGCCTTCCTATCTGAAGGTGGACAAGTCTTTTATCCATGATATTGATACATCCCGGAGAAAGCACGCACTCGTCCAGAGCCTCCATGTAATGTCCGGTACCATGGGGCTGCACCTGATCGCAGAGGGCATAGAAAATCCGGGACAGGTAACGGTGCTCAATAACATCGGGGTTGGCTTTGCCCAGGGCTTCTGGTTCGGAAAACCGCAAGCTGCGGAGACATGGCTAAGATGAAGGGCGATCTTGTGAGAATAAGCAGCGCACTGGGGAGCGTCCGGGAGACCGAATATACCGGTATTACTGAGTTTGCGGGTGAATGGGTCAACAGACTGAAGCAGATCGAAGGTGAACTGGACAGGATAACAGACCAGGCAGAGGAGGAATTTCTCTCTATCGGAAGAAGGTTCAGTGATTTTCACCGTCGTGCAAGGATGATCTCGGAAATCTCTGCCGAAGTCGCCGGCAAAATGACTGGTGCTGAAATTGTCGGGGCGATTGACGGTCTGAACGAATTAATGGAGAGGATGGAATCCTATCTGAAGAGATCAGAGACCGAAACCCGCGAAAGAATAAGCAGGCTGAGAGAAGTCCTGAGCCTGATGAGCGATGTATACGGCCACCTGGAAGATTTCCATCGTATCGCAAAAGGCCTGCGGTCGCTCAGCATCACCGGCATGGTGCAGAACGCGCTCCTGATAACGAAACACGGGGAATTCAAAATCCTTCTCGATGATATACGGAAGCTTTCCGGGATCATGTCTCTGAAATCAGAAACGATTGATGCCAAAATGAAATCACTCGAATGCCTTATCGAACAGACGATTTCCCGGTTCCTTGGCTTTGAAGAAAGACAGCTGAGAAAAGCAAGGACGATCCTTGACAATACCATGAATGTCCTCTGTTCCCTTACCGGGCAGTACGGTCTTTCGAAATCCGCTGCCATGGATATAGCCGCCTGCTCTGCAGCAATCTCCGGAAGTACGGGTGAAATTGTTACGTCGATCCAGTTTCATGATATAACCCGCCAGCAGTTTGAAGGCATTCAAAATGAGCTGAATACTGTCCATGCATATTATCACCGCGTATCCGGTGCCCGCTTTCAGAAGAACAGCGGCAGCGCGGCGGCTGTTGCTGCCGGGATAGAGGATTTTTGCGAGCATCAGGCAGCGCAGCTCTCCCATGTCCGGGACACATTCATGAATGCCATACAGGAGATCACCGGAAATCTCGGCCGGATCGCCCTGAATGTGGCAGCCATATCCGATGATGCGAAAAAGATCGTGGGGAATGACGGAACGTTTCTGACCGGGGTCGAAGGGACCTTGTCATTTGTGAGGGACTCCTTCTCAGCCCTGAACGAGAACGCGGCTGCAAGCACGGAGCTTTCTGCTGCGGTGCTCTCTATTACCGCAGCGACTGCGGAGATGTCGGAATATGTCGTGGAGATAGAGGAGATCACGGAGGATGTCGAGCTCATCGCCTTTAACGCCGAGATCAAATCCTCACAGATCGGAACAGAAGGCGCTGCTTTTGTGGTGCTGGCCGGGCACATCCAGAAGCTCTCTGTTGAGACCTGCTCAAAGATAGAAACCGTGTCGGGGATGCTTAAAACAATAACTTCCTCGTCAGGTGAACTGGCTGAGTGTATTGACTCAGAGCTTGATGGTTCCTTCAGCGAGATTGAAGCCATTTCCCGCGACCTTGAGAGCCTTATCTCTGCGCTTTCAGGCCTGAACCAACATATCCTCGCCACTTTTCAGGATATAGACAAGGCCGGGGGCACCCTTTCAGAGGACATCGGACAGGTGATGAAAGGTATCCGTATTCACACCCTTATTGACCGGGTGGTGGATACCGCTTTGTCCGGACTCCGGGAGATATCGTCTCATGCGCGTATGCTGCTCCCTGCAGAACTGGAACGTGATCCGGAATGGTCAGGGAAAATCATAGGGTGGTCGTATGAAAGATCACGAAGCGTCCCTGTTTTAAAACAGGATGCTGGCGGAGGGAGGCAGGGAGCAGGCAATGGCGTTGAATTTTATTAAGGCAGAGGGAACAGCCGGCATAGATACAAAAAAACAGAAAGGCAGAGAAATTTATGGAGATGAACAATTCAGTTCCGGAAAAACCGGAGAAAACAAGGGTGATCGATCTTGGTGGAGACCTGACCATTGGCCGTGCCGGGGAACTCAGACAGATTATTTCAGATTCTTTGAAAATCAATGATCAGATTGTCCTTGCATGCAGTGAAGGTACGGATATGGATCTTTCCTTCCTTCAGCTTGTCTGTTCTGCCCACCGGACGGCACTGCAGTCAGACAGACTGCTGAAGCTGAGCGATACGCTTAAGGCATATCTTTTAAGAAAAGCGGAAGAGGCAGGCTATTTCCGCGAGATGATATGCAAATCAGATAAAAATCATGAATGCTTCTGGTTGAGGAGGTAACGATGCTCGGGAAGACAGGAAACCGTAACGCCCGGCTTTGCCTGGGGGGAATTTGCGTGAAAGGTGGAAAGAGATGAAGACAATTATGACAGTAGACGACTCTGCCAGCGTGCGCATGATGGTCAGTTTCACCCTCGGTGAACTGGGTGTAGAGATCGTAGAGGCGGTGAACGGAGATGACGCGCTGGCAAAGCTGGAAAAGAAGTCCGGTCGATATGCTGATAACCGACGTGAACATGCCCGGACTCGACGGCATCAGCCTTGTGCGCAAAGTAAGGGAGAACCCGTCTTACCGGTTTATCCCGATCATCATACTGACGACAGAATCCGAGGCTGAAAAAAAACTGGAGGGCAAGGCAGCCGGAGCCACCGGATGGATCGTAAAACCTTTCAGGCCTGAAGACCTCATATCAGCAGTAAGGAAGGTGATGGGATGATGGATGGACTGGATAAATCAGAGAAGGATCAACTGAGACAGACGTTCAGGGAAGAGGCGCTTGAACTGCTTTCGGAACTGGAGGCCTCATTGATCGAACTCGAAAAAGCACCCGGAGACGCGGAGATCATTTCCTCTATCTTCAGGGCGTTCCATACCCTGAAGGGGTCCGGGGCCATGTGCGGGTTCGATGAAATTTCTCAATTCACCCATCACATTGAAACGGTCTACAACCTTGTCCGCAACAAAAAAATTACTGCTGACAAGCTCCTGATAGACCTGACGCTGACTTCGTGCGACCTGATACACCGCATGATCGAATCTCCGGCAGCAAACCAGAATGGACTAAATGGCCGCGCGGCAGAGATGCTTTCTTCATTCGCAGAGCTTACGAGTGGAGGTGGCCGGGACCGAGGAGACGGACGGCAGGAAGGGTATGCAGACAAAACCTGCGGAAATATCAGGGCAACCGGAAAAGGAGGTCACCTACAGGATACGTTTTCGTCCTTCACCTGAGATTTTTACGAATGGGACAAACCCCCTGCTCCTCCTGAATGAACTCCGCAGAATGGGCAATGCAGAGGTTATTGCATGCACAGACGCAATCCCTGAGCTGAAGGACATCGATCCCGAGAAATGCTACACCTACTGGGACATTGTACTCACTACCGGGGCCGGCATGAACGCGGTCAGGGACGTGTTTATCTTTGTCGAGAATGATTCTGAAGTGAAGATTGACGTGATCGATGACGGGGAAAACCACTTTGAGGCTGAGGATATCAGCAAACTGGGGGATATACTCGTGGAGAAGAACGAACTGAAAAAAGAAGACCTCGATAAGGTGCTCAGGGAAAAGAAGCTGTTTGGGGAAATAGTGATCGAAGAGGGACTGGTACATCCGATAAGCGTAGAAGCAGCGCTTATCGAACAGGACCGGCTTAAACAGATACGGGAAAACCGGCAGAAAATGGAATCGATGATGAACATACGGGTTTCCTCAAGAAAGCTTGACAAGCTTATGAATCTGGTCGGCGAACTGGTAACAGTACAGGCGCGTCTCACTCAGACTTCCACAAATAAAAACGACCCTGAGCTGGAATCGATAGCAGAAGAGGTCAGCAGACTGACCGGGGAGCTCAGGGAAACTGCCATGGACATTCGGATGATGCCGATAGGAAAGACCTTCAGCACATTTAAACGGCTCGTACGCGATCTCTCAAAAGAACTCGGCAAGGAAGTCGAGCTTATTACGACCGGGAGCGAGACCGAGATGGACAAGACCGTCATAGAAAAACTCAATGACCCCCTTGTCCACATTATCAGAAACTCTATTGACCATGGTCTTGAACTGCCTGAGGAAAGGGAACGAAACGGCAAACAGCGGAAGGGCACCGTGCTTCTGTCGGCGATGCATTCCGGAGGACAGGTTCTGATAAGCATACAGGATGACGGGGCCGGGATAGACCCGAAACATATTCGTGCAAAGGCGCTGGAAAACGGTCTTATCGCCCCTGAGGCAGAACTGTCTGAAAAAGAGATTTTCTCACTCATTTTCGCTCCCGGCTTTACCACAGCAGCAAAGGTGACCAATGTATCAGGCCGTGGGGTAGGGATGGATGTGGTGAAACGGGCGGTCGATGCCCTCGGCGGAACCGTGGAAATAGAAAGCAGGAGAGGAATCGGGACTACGATCATCCTGAGGCTCCCCCTGACACTGGCTATTATCGAGGGACTGCTCGTAAAGATCGGCAGAGAATATTTTGTCCTGCCGCTTGCCGCTGTCGAGGAATGTGTTGAGCTGACTGCCGAAGATATCGCGAAGGCCCACGGACGGCATATCACGGATGTGCGCTCTCATATTGTTCCCTATATACGGTTGCGTGAGAAGTTTATTGTCGAAGGAACTGCGCCGGAACGTGAGCAGATCGTGATTATCGCTCACGAAGGGCAGCGGGTCGGGTTCGTGGTGGACAGTGTTGTCGGAGAGCACCAGACAGTCATCAAGAGCCTCGGGACCTTATTCAGGAATATCGAGGGGCTATCAGGGGCCACGATCCTGGGAGACGGGACGGTTGCACTGATTATTGATATAGCGAAGATGGTAAAGATGTTTGAGCGTGAGGAAGTGAGTCTGGCGGCCAGTTTATGCGCAGGCTATGCATCAGTGAGGGATGACAGGCAGTAATACGGCATATTTCATATGCCCAAAAAAGGTAACGGGAGGAAGATGACATGAAAAAGGGATTAACAGTAGTTTTGGCAGCAATCGTTCTGGTCGTTTTTGCGGGTGTGCTCTATGCAGGACAGCAGGCCCCGCAGAAGGTTGTGGATCTGGCTAACTCGAAACTCGTGAAAATCGGGACAGACCCGGTAATTGTGAAGGCGGTGAACGCGGAAAACAGTAAAGGGAAGACGCTTGACCAGATCAAAGAGATGGACAAAAAGTGGATGGCAACGCCGGGTGTCGCGGACTATATGAAGGCGCTGATCGAGAACGATTGCGGAAAGCGTCTGAAAGAGATCCAGAAGTCAGCTTCCTATTATGAGGAAATCTTTGTGATGGATAATCAGGGGGCGAATGTCTGCATGACCAACAAGACGAGCGACTACTGGCAGGGCGACGAAGACAAATTCACAAAATCTTTCAACAAGGGCGCGGGGGGGACACATATTCCCGACGTGAAGTTTGACGACAGCAGCCAGTCATATATTGTCCAGGTATCTGTGCCGGTGAAAGACGGCGGCAAGGTAATCGGTGCAATCACCTTCGGCATAAACCCCGACAAAATGAAATAACAAAAAAAAGGGAAGGCCCGGGACTTTCACACGTCCCGGGCTCTCTTAACGAGGGAGATATTACAATGGCTATGAAATTGAGGCACATGAAGATAAACAGAAAACTGCTGATCGGCTTTCTAATTATTTTGATAATGATGGGCATCATCGGGTTCACGGGTTACCAGTCTACCTACAAAATCAATGCTGAGCTTGACAATATCTTCGAATCAAGACTGCCGAGCATCGATTATCTTGTTGAGGCAGACCGTGATCTTCAGCAACTCCTCGTTGCCGAAAGGTCGATGATTTTTGCCAGTACCGAGTCGGAAGAATTCAAACAATTTATAAAGGATTATGAAGAAAACCTCCAGCAGTCTGAAGAGCGCTGGCAGAAGTACAAGGCCCTTCCGGGCCTCTCGGGCCAGGAAAAAGAAATCATAACGAAATACGACAAGGCAAGGGAGGAATGGAAGGTCCTTTCCAGGCAAGTGGTCAGCGGCCGGATGGAAGATTCTGCTGAAGGCCGCAGGCTGGCCATAGACGTGACCCTTGGACCCGCAAATAAGAGTTTTGAAGAAATGCGCGGTTATCTCAATGAGCTGCAGGAGATTGTTCTTGCTATTGCCAACGCATCGGACGCCAATGCAAATGTGACCTACCGGGCAGCGCAGATTACAATCTTTACTATTACGGCGATCGGATTATTCCTTGGCCTGTTTCTTTCCCAGCTCATAAGCAGGGGAATCACCAGGCCGATTGCCGGTACTGTCGAAGTTCTTCAAAAGATAAGCAGGGGGCATCTGGGCGATCGTCTTGACGAAGAACGCGATGATGAGGTCGGCGAGATGGCCAAGGCACTGAATCTCATGACTGCGGCGATTACTGATATTGTGGTCGATGTCAAAACTGCTGCCAAAAACGTAGCCTCGGGCAGTACTCAGATGAGCGCCAGTTCAGAACAATTGTCTCAGGGCGCCTCTGAGCAGGCCAGTTCAGTGGAAGAGGTCTCTTCTTCGATGGAGCAGATGGTGTCGAATATCAGACAGAACGCGGACAACGCGCAGCAGACAGAGAAGATAGCGCTGAAGTCGGCAAATGACGCAAAGGAGAGCGGCAAGGCAGTGAGCGAGACAGTCTCTGCGATGAAGGAGATCGCCGGGAAGATATCGATTATCGAGGAGATAGCACGACAGACAAACCTGCTGGCCCTGAACGCTGCGATAGAGGCAGCCCGTGCAGGAGAGCACGGCAAGGGATTTGCGGTGGTCGCCTCAGAGGTACGGAAATTGGCGGAGCGGAGCCAGGCAGCAGCCGGTGAGATAAGTCAGTTGTCGGGATCGAGCGTGGAGATAGCAGAGAAGGCAGGGGAGATGCTGGCAAAACTGGTACCTGATATCCAGAAGACAGCAGAGCTGGTGCAGGAGATAAACGGTGCGAGTTCAGAGCAGAACAGCGGGGCAGAGCAGATAAACAAGGCGATCCAGCAGCTCGACCAGGTCATCCAGCAGAATGCAGGTGGGTCTGAGGAGATGTCCGCGACAGCCGAGGAGCTTTCCTCGCAGGCTGAACACCTGCAGGTTGCAATTGAGTTCTTTAAGCTGAAAGACAACGATGACGGATCGCCAGGAGAGGTGGCCCCTCAGAAGCTTTCCCCTGAGATACCCCGGAAAAGGAGATTTGCGCGTCTGCCGGAAAAAAGAAAGCAGTTGAAAAAGGGCTTTGACAACACAACAGCGGTTGCCCTGAAAAAGTCAGGGATTGCGTTGGACATGGGCAACGGCGGCAGGGACGCTGGTGACGACGAGTTCGAGAAATTTTAAGGGGGTGATGATATGGCTGTAGCAGAGACTATAGAGACAACACAGTATCTTACATTCAAACTCGAAGAGGAGATATTCGCGCTCGACATATCAAAGGTCCGAGAGGTGCTGGACTTTACAACGATCACGAAGGTTCCGAGGACCCCTGAGTTCATGCGCGGGGTGATCAACCTCAGGGGCAATGTGGTGCCGGTGGTGGACATGAGGCTGAAGTTCGGGATGACGAAGACTGAAAATACGGTTAACACCTGCATCATCATAGTCGAGATAAACCTGGACGGGGAGACGACAGTGCTCGGGGCTCTTGCGGATGCGGTGCAGGAGGTTATAGAACTCGGAAGTGGTCAGATAGAACCTGCGCCGAAGATAGGGACGCGGCTGAAGACGGACTTCATACAGGGGATGGGGAAGCGGGGCGAGGGCTTTATTATCATCCTCGATATCGACAAGGTTTTTTCAGCCGATGAACTGGCACTTGTGCAGAAGGGGGGAGATACATTCTCAGACAACAATATGACTGATTAAAGACAAAAAATAGAGAAAATAAGGCGGGAGAGAAATTCAAAAAAGGCGCTGGAAGAGGAGATCATGAAGAGTCTGAAAGACATTAAAATCGGTACGAAGATGCTGGGGAGTTTTCTTTTTATGGCTTTACTTGTGGCAGTAGTGGGTGTTTTATCCTATCTCCAACTGGGCAAGGTGATGAAGGCTGCGGATTCTATTTTAGATGAGAATGTACCGATAGCAGATATGGCAATGGAGATAAAGACCGACATTGTATCAATGCAGGACATTCTGCGGAATATATGCTCGAGACAGACCAGGGAAAGCTCGATACTATGCAGAAGGAATATGAGGAATTGTCCGGGAATTTCCAGAAGACAACCGCGGCGGTATTGGCCGGCGGAGAGATCGACGGACAAAAGATCATCGCAACAACAAACAAGGAGCTTATCAAGGCGATTGAAGACAGTAAAACAGCACAGGCGGAACTCGATACGTATGCCAAAGAGCTGATGGCGCAGCACAATAGCACTGTCGCGGCAGGGGTCGCGGAACTCTCCGAATCAGCGACTAAGGCAAGGGAGGCCATGGCCGGGGTGGACAGGGCCGGCGAGACCCTCCACCAGAACATGGAAGACGCTGAAAAATATTCGAAAGAGGAGATGCATGCGGCAATGAAGTCCGCTGATTCAGCCCATGCCCTCGCGAACAGCCTGATCATAGTTGTTACGGTGTTCAGCTTTATCCTGGCTGTTGTGATAGGATATCTTATTGCCCAAAGTATCACGAAGCCTATCAAGGAAGCGGTGAATGTTTCCAGCCGCCTTTCCGAGGGTGATCTCTCACTCGATATTTCTGTCTCATCACAGGACGAAACAGGTCAGTTGATGCGCGCCATGAAGAATATGGTTGAAAAGCTTCGGGAGATCGTAGCCGACGTTAAGACAGCCTCAATAAATGTGGCCTCAGGCAGCCAGCAGCTGAGCTCGAGTTCTGAGGAGATGTCTCAGGGCGCCTCTGAGCAGGCCAGTTCAGTGGAAGAGGTCTCTTCTTCGATGGAGCAGATGGTGTCGAATATCAGACAGAACGCGGACAACGCGCAGCAGACAGAGAAGATAGCGCTGAAGTCGGCAAATGACGCAAAGGAGAGCGGCAAGGCAGTGAGCGAGACAGTCTCTGCGATGAAGGAGATCGCCGGGAAGATATCGATTATCGAGGAGATAGCAAGACAGACAAACCTGCTGGCCCTGAACGCTGCGATAGAGGCAGCCCGTGCAGGAGAGCACGGCAAGGGATTTGCGGTGGTCGCCTCAGAAGTACGGAAATTGGCGGAGCGGAGCCAGGCAGCAGCCGGTGAGATAAGTCAGTTGTCGGGATCGAGCGTGGAGATAGCAGAGCAGGCAGGGGAGATGCTGGCGAAACTCGTTCCTGATATCCAGAAGACAGCAGAGCTGGTGCAGGAGATCAACGGTGCGAGTTTAGAGCAGAACAGCGGAGCAGAGCAGATAAACAAGGCGATCCAGCAGCTCGACCAGGTCATTCAGCAGAACGCCGGAGGTTCAGAGGAGATATCCGCCACTGCCGAGGAGCTTTCCTCGCAGGCTGAATACCTCCAGAGCGTAATAGAATTCTTTAAGATCAAAGATGGTGACCGCAGATCGGCAAGAAGAATGGCCGTGCCCCATACAGAGACCCGCGCGATCAAAAGGCCAACAATTGCACATTTATCAGATGACAGGACACTGCCGAAAAAAGCCTTTGCCATATCCGGGGCTTTGGGCATGAGAAAGTCAGGGATTGCGTTGGACATGGGCAACGGCGGCAGGGACGCTGATGACGACGAGTTCGAGAAATTTTAAGGGGGTGATGATATGGCTGTAACAGAGATTATAGAGACAACGCAGTATCTGACATTCAAACTCGAAGAGGAGATATTCGCGCTTGACATATCAAAGGTCCGAGAGGTGCTGGACTTTACAACGATCACGAAGGTTCCGAGGACCCCTGAGTTCATGCGCGGGGTGATCAACCTCAGGGGCAATGTGGTGCCGGTGGTGGACATGAGGCTGAAGTTCGGAATGACGAAGACTGAAAATACGGTTAACACTTGCATCATCATAGTCGAGATAAACCTGGACGGGGAGACGACGGTGCTCGGGGCGCTTGCGGATGCGGTGCAGGAGGTTATAGAACTCGGAAGTGGTCAGATAGAGCCTGCGCCGAAGATAGGGACACGGCTGAAGACGGACTTCATTCAGGGGATGGGGAAGCGGGGCGAGGGCTTCATCATCATCCTCGATATCGACAAGGTCTTTTCAGCTGATGAGCTGGCACTGGTGCAGGAGGCGGGTGAAAGGTAATGAAAGACACTTTCTGCCGGATATAATGCGGCTTAACAGCCAAAGGTATAGTATTACTTCGTGATATGAATCACGATATTTCTCATGAAGGAGGACACTGTTATGAAGTCAAAGGTTAAGAAGTCAGTAGTGGTAATGGTCAGCTTTATCGTATTTACCCTGTTTCAGTCCGGTGCTGCGTGGCCGGAAATCAAACTTGGCGTGCTTCCGCGTCTGAGCGCTGTGGAGATGACGGCTATGTTCGGACCGCTCGCAGAATACCTGAGCAAGGAAACAGGCGAGAAAGTGAGTCTTGTAATCCCGAAGGATTTTGCGGCCTATATGGACGCGGTCAAGAGCGGTCAGGTTGATCTCGGATATTCTAATCCGGTTGTCTATGTCGAGTTAAAGGAGGGAGTCAATCTCGAACCGCTCGTACTTACTTCGGAGGTAAAGGGAGGGACTAAATTCCGTGGGATCATCATCGCGCGAAAGGATTCCGGTATCCAGAAAGTTCAGGATCTGAAGGGCAAGAAACTGATCTTTGTGGACAAGGATTCAGCAGCAGGCTATGTTTTTCAGATGCACTTTCTGTCCGAGGCGGGATTAGATGTAAAGAAGGATTTCACGACACTGCCTTTTGCCAAGAAGCACGACAATGTGACGATGGCGGTATTTAACAAGGCAGCTGACGCAGGCGGCATCAGGGAAGATGATTTCGACAAAATGAAGGACAAGGTGGACCTCTCCCAGATCAAGATTGTTGGGTACTCGGAATTTTTCCCGAACTGGCCCTTATATGCCACACCAAAACTGGCAAAGGACAAGGCAGCAAAGATCAGGGCAGCCCTGCTCAAGCTGAAACCCAATGATCCGCAGGCTGCGAAGGTCCTGAATCCGGCAAAGCTTACGGGTTGTGTCCCGGTAACGGATAAGGACTATGATAATTTACGCAAGGCATTGAAACTTGTGAGAGACCTGTAGGAGCAGAAAGCTTATCAGCGGACTCAGCCGGGCATTTTTCCGGCAGAGTCCGCTGATAGAAAGAGAGGAATGACTATTATGAAAAAAATAAACACAAGTTCATGGACGATTACGAAAAAATTTATCGCAGGTATTCTTATAGCCGTCCTGACGGTATTTGCGATCACTTCGGTGATAATCAGTATAAATCAAAAATCAGTGCTGATGACCGGGCTCAAGGTCAAGGGCGATAATCTGACAAAGTTCATGGCCGGAATCTCGGCTGAGCCGATACTGAGCTATAATTTCACGTACCTTGAAAATTACGTCAGGGATGTGGCTGCCGGCGACAGCGACATCATCTACGCGGAGATATCAGACAAAGACGGAAACCCGCTTACCCATGGTGTGAAGACCGAAGAGAAGAGCAGGACTGGCGTCGTGGAGATTTCGAGCCCAATTATGCAGAACGAGGAGAAAATCGGTACAGTAAAAATCGTGTTTTCGACGACCCGTATCAACGAGACCGTGAGAAACAGCCAGATTATCCTTGCTGTTTTAGCCGTTGCAACCATGGTTCTGATCTCTTTCATTGTTTTTATGCTTTTCAGGGTGATCGCTATCAGACCGATTGAGGAACTCAGGGCAGCTGTCGAGAAAGTGGCTGCGGGAGACCTCAGTTCTGATATCGAGGTCAAAAAACACGATGAGATCGGGCTCCTCAACAGCGCTCTGAAGGACATGGTAGAGAGGTTGCGGGATACGGTCGCGGATGTAAAAATCGCCTCAGACAACGTGGCCTCCAGCAGTCAGCACCTGAGCTCGAGTTCAGAGGAACTGTCTCAGGGCGCATCCGAGCAGGCGAGTTCAGTGGAAGAGGTCTCCTCTTCGATGGAAGAGATGGTGTCGAACATCAGGCAGAATGCTGACAACGCGCAGCAGACAGAGAAGATAGCGCTGAAGTCGGCCAATGACGCAAAGGAGAGCGGCAAGGCAGTGACCGAGACAGTTGCTGCGATGAAGGAGATCGCCGGGAAGATATCGATCATCGAGGAGATAGCGCGCCAGACGAACCTGCTTGCGCTGAACGCCGCAATAGAAGCGGCCCGTGCAGGAGAGCACGGCAAGGGATTTGCGGTGGTCGCCTCAGAGGTGCGGAAGCTGGCGGAGAGGAGCCAGGCAGCAGCCGGTGAGATCAGCAACCTGTCGTCCTCGTGCGTAAACGTGGCAGAGAAGGCAGGGGAGATGCTGGCGAAACTGGTGCCTGATATCCAGAAGACAGCAGAGCTGGTGCAGGAGATCAACGGGGCGAGTTCAGAGCAGAACAGCGGTGCAGAACAGATAAACAAGGCGATACAGCAGCTTGACAAGGTGGTACAGCAGAACGCGGGCAGTTCAGAGGAGATGTCTGCGACAGCAGGGGAGCTTTCCTCACAGGCTGAACACCTGCAGCGCGCAGTGGAGTTTTTCAAGATAGAGGGCAACGGAAGCGGACAGGCAAAAAACGCGGAGGCAGATGAAATGTATACACCTCAATCCGGAATGAAAAAAGGGCCGGGACTGTCCCGGGCAGCATTGAGACCGGCAAAGGCGATTACCGCGAAAGCCTCCTCATCTTTCAAAAAGTCCGGAGTATTGCCTGACATGGACAACGGCATGGGGGAGACCTCTGAAGATGAATTTGAGAAGTTCTAGAAACCAGAAGAAGAGATCTTTGCGGCCATATCAAAGGTCCGTGAGGTGACGGCGATTACTGTGCTTATGAAAGCGCCGTGGGTTCCTGAATTTATGCGTAGCAGGAATAACCACTAAGGATATTGTGATTACTCCATGGAAGCAACCATGAAAAATATAGGCAGTACTTACAGCGATTCAGCGATGTCGGCGGTGCTTACCGCGAGGGATTTCGAGCGTCTCAGCGAGCTTATTCACGCGGAATGCGGTATCAAGATGCCCGGACCAAAGAAGATCATGCTTGAGGCGAGATTGAGGAAAAGACTGCGGGACCTCGGGATGAAATCATTTAATGCATATTGCAAGTATCTGTTCAGTCCCGAAGGGATGAAGGATGAACTGATCAGGATGATTGATGTTATCACCACCAATAAAACCGATTTTTTCCGCGAGCCGAGGCACTTTGATTTTCTTCTCAGACACGCCCTGCCGGATTTAATGAGGACGCATGGCGCCGGAATAAAGAGACAGCTCGCGGTCTGGTCAGCAGGATGTTCCACAGGAGAGGAGCCCTATACAATAGCGATGGTACTTAACGAATACAGGGAACAGCATCCGGCTTTCCAGTTTATGCTCCTGGGGACGGACATTTCCACGAAGGTATTGGAAAGGGCAGTGCGGGCGATTTACGCGCAGGAAAGGGTTGAGGCAGTACCCCAGCCATTAAAAAAGAAATATGTCATGAAGAGCAAAGACCCGAAAAACCGTCTTGTCAGGATCGTGCCGGAACTCAGGGCACAGGTCCGGTTTCGCAGACTGAACTTTATGGACGGTGATTTCGGTATGCGGGAACCCATGGATATCATATTCTGCCGGAACGTTATTATATATTTCGACAAGCCTACACAGGAAAAGCTTATCAACAGGCTTTGCAACCACCTGACAAACGGGGGGTATCTCTTCATGGGACATTCCGAGACCTTAAGCGGATTAAAGGTCCCCCTCGTGTCAGTCGGGCATATGGTATACAGAAAGTCTCTATGAAATATAGTGAATTGGCGCATTCTCAAACAGTATATCTCCATCCGGGAGAACTCTGTGTCTGTGATGAACCTACGAAGGTGATCACGGTCCTGGGCTCATGCGTCTCGGTCACCCTATTCAATCCGCGCCTTTGTCTCGGCGCGATCTGCCATGCAACATTGCCGGAATGCAGGACAACAGAGAAGTGCGAATCACTGTGCATCGAGGCCTTCAAGTTTATGGACTGTGCCCTGAGATATATGCTCGGCGCGTTCAGGGAACGGGGGGTTCAGAATAAAGAGATAGAGATAAAGATGTTCGGCGGCGCCGACACACTGATATCGCAGAGCAGCAATACCGTGGGAAGCAAAAATGTACAGGCTGCGCTGAGCATATTGCGGGAAGAGCACCTCAGTGTTGTTGCCATGGACGTTGGCGACTCATTTGGCAGGAAGCTGATATTTTATTCACATACAGGGCAAGTCTTTTTAAAACGACTGAGGAATGTGAACATGCCGGGTAAAGGAAATGGAAAAAAAGATTAAAGTCCTTATCGTAGATGATTCGGCAGTCGTACGCCGGACGCTTTCGGAGATCCTCTCCTCTGATCCGCAGATAGAGGTTATTGCGACAGCCCCCGACCCATTTATCGCGGCTGAAAAAATCCATAGGGCTCTCCCGGACGTTATCATGCTTGATATTGAAATGCCCCGGATGGACGGCATTACCTTCCTGCATAAGATCATGACCCAGCATCCCATTCCTGTAGTCATCTGTTCGAGCCTGACGGAAAAGGGCGCGGAAACTACGCTGAAAGCCCTTGAATACGGTGCAAGCGAAATCATACAAAAACCCCGTCTGGGCTCAAAACAGTTTCTTGAAGAATCGAGGATACGCATATGCGATGCGATCAAGGCAGCCGCAATGGTGAGGCCCAGACCGATTCCTGCAAAATCCTATAAAGTCACCCCGAAATTGTCTGCTGATGCGGTCATACCAAAACCCTCAGGCAATGCCATGATACATACAACGGAAAAGGTTGTTGTGGTCGGGGCCTCAACAGGAGGGACAGAGGCGCTCAGGGTCTTTCTCGAGGCCATGCCTCTCGACGCTCCGGGCATTGTTATTGTCCAGCACATGCCCGAACATTTTACCGCGGCGTTTGCCAAGCGTCTCGACGGGATCTGCAATGTCACCTAAAAGAGGCAGAGGATAACGATACGGTGATCAGGGGGAGGGCGCTG
>CAVVAQ010000014.1:0-48880 GCA_963746295.1 uncultured Nitrospira sp.
CAGGTTTGCCAAGGAGCTTTGCATGACGACGCCAGCCTTTCAAACCAGTCTGCCTGAGAAGTTTAACCGGGGATCATCATTCCAATTTCGGTAGTTACATTCCCAGTGCTTCTGACTCTTGACATTAATTCAGATCGAGAAAGACCCCGAAATAATTGTATTTTCCCAGCATTTCCCGGCCACTTTGACATGCTCAAACTCTTAACTGGTCTGATTAATTAATGCTTCCCTGCATCTGACCAGCACGAAGTCTCCCAAAGTCGCAAGGTAGCGCATTACCCACTATATTGCAGGCATGATCCATGTAAGGGGTATCAAATATATAATCTTTAGGAAAAATTTGTGTGAGGGCAGCCTCACGTAAGGATAACGTGCGATCTTCCACTGGATGACCGAAACGCCCTTTACTAAGAGTAGTACATCCGCCCGTAATTGTGGGAGAGACCTGGTCCCACGAAGCTCGCCCATATACGTTGCTAAACCCCTTTTCCTTATCTTTGTGGCATTCAGGACGAAGTTTCTTCGGCAACTTAGCCCTGCTCACGCCCGGTTTCGTTCGCTTCATCCGTAATACATTTATCGGTGACCAGAGCTTCATTTATATGCCAATTAAAGGCCTGTGGTCCTCCCTTAGTGTATGATTCGGCTAACGTCACAGGCGGAGGCATACCCTTGATTACAGTTGCCAGCGATCTCCTCACTGGTGGAGTTGCCTGCATCCTTCTTGAAATGCGTCGGTGAAGGAAGAGGGATAAGAAACCTCTCCCGCCAATAAAGCCGTCTGCGACTTTGTGGAATTCCTCGTGGCCAGAATCTGCAAAATATCCCAGGTGATCTTATAACCAAGTGCTGAAGGATTATTAACGAAGTCGTCAACGACGATTTCCCCTTTTGCACTAAGCCAGGAACATTTTCCATCATGACGGCGCGCGGTCTAATTTCTTTGATAAGCCGCCCCATTTCCAAGACTAATTCATTTCGAGGATCTTCTCTGCGATATTTAGTAGTAGACTACAGAATCCTTGGCATGGCGGACAGCCGGCAAGCAAATCAATTTTATTTGGCGATAAACTGCGAAGAGAAACACCCTTAATAGTTCTTACATCCTGTTTGTATGCATGGACATCTGGATGATTCGCCTTATATGTGGCAAACGCGTGGTCTTCTATCTCAATTGCCGCAACTACTTGAAAACCCGCAAAGCTTTTAGACCTACGGTCAATCCACCGCCACCAGCAAAGATATCAACAGCAGTGAGTTTATTCATCCTGTCGGCACTTTTCTCTGCCTTTCCGCTTCGTTTAAAAATTCTTCGTGCATTTTCTTCGTTCTAAGCAGAAAGGTTTTCCAGTTGATATGTTCCAATTTATTTAGATTTTCATGGTTCTTAAAAGCTGACTTATGGACGCCAGATAAACTAATCTTGTCGCAAACAAGTGTAATATGAAATCCAGAGAAAAGATCGCGAAAATCTTTGTTGCCTGGCAAAGCAAGAAATTCCTCCATTAGGTCAATATAAGTGTTGATGCGCTCCATCTCTTCATTCTGCAGACTATGATTAGGTTTTTTAATTTCGATTATTTGAATTACTCTGTCTTGATTCGACAGTACAAAATCCGCTCTTTTAGCTGGATCAGAGAAATCATCTAAGAATAAATTATGCCCAGTCTTTTGTTTGTAGAATTTCTGGGAATTCAGATTTAAGCGTTGCAAAAGATTGATTGGCCGCAATCGGTGACCACTGTGGATTGATCAGCCAAGGCGCTTCCGTGATAAGCCTTTGAAAATGCAGCCTCAAGGGTCTGAAGTCGTCCTTCGGTTCTTTTACCCTTTTTATCACCCTTACTCTGTCATCCGCAATTTTACCAAATGAAGATAATTCCGCAATTCGAGCAGTTTTTAAAATACCGGTTATTGTCAAAGAGGGCTTCCCTGGCTCTCAGCGGCTTGTCGCAATTTCTGATCTAAGGTAATGTGGGGTCCCAAAAGCAAGCTTAATTGAATAAGCGACTCAATATGTTCTGGTTCCTTCAACTCATCTTCACGCGTTGTCTTTGCAGAGAGTCTTTGCAATTTCGAGGGTGTTTTCACGAATTGCTTTCTGCCCTTCAGCTGGGAAAGCCTTTGTAATGCGTTCTTCTATTTTCGATGTTTCTTTGAAGTATTCCCAAGCCTTTTTTCTCCTCGGTTCACGTGTATGCCAATTTTCTTGACAAGGCGTTGTCCCCAGCTTTCAAATGCTTGACCTAAATCGTGAGACCACAATATATCTTGGCGATCAGTGCGAATTAAATCTTCTGCTTCGTCCAGCCAGTCAGTATTCAACTCGCCAACAAGATAAGAACGTATATCGTACTCGCCAGTGAAGCCAGCCTTCATATTAAAAATATGTGTCTGAGCCGCAATTTTCCCTCTACAGTATATGCGCACTCCTGCCATAAGGTCGTCTTTGTATGGTGATTTTGAATAAGCTACCCACCCCGTTATCGGATAGAATTTTCCTTCATGTTCAAAACCGGCTGTAATCTCCGCGTATTCGTTTCCATTATTATCAAAGGCTCCATATTCTCTTGGGTTCTTCGGCTTGCCATCAGGCTCGATTACTTCTTTAAAGAGAACTTCTGTTTCATCCATTGTTGCAACTGCAAATTCTCCAACCTGTCTTGCATGGTTTGGATCGGTGGGTGTCTTCAACGCATCAATAAGTTTAATTTTCCAGTTAGGCGAGACAACACCAAAACGTTGTGCCAATTGACGTTCGAAGTCATCCATCATAGGAACCTTGCGATGATCAAAAAATGTCAGTTTAATATTAGTACCGGCTCGCTTTCTCACGATTCCATCGAACCGTCCCATAGTCGGGTAATAAGGCTTGTCGGTTTCTGATAGAATTTTGCTTTTATCTAAGATTAAATGAGCGGTTAAGTACCCTTTTATGTTCTTCCCCTTTTCATCTTTGCCATTAACAGGTTTCCCCCCAGATGTTAAGACCTCAATCTTTTGACACACTCCGAAAGGAGCAAGTTTACCAACGCCTTTACGCCCCATTACTTTTCGCTGGTAAATCTTTGATAAATCACCGCGTCGTGCGTCTGTTCGCCTTTCAGCTCCGACAATGAGGTAAAAATCATTAACCTCTTTAGGGGTCATCCCAATCCCATTATCACTGACCTCGATTATATAGTTCTTATCTATGAGCTTTCCCTTTTGCTTGGTAGCCAAGAATTCACCCATTGGGGCCTTAACTTCAACCTCGGTTGCATCTCCATCATAACTGTTGGCTACTAGCTCCGCGATTACTGCCGATACCTTATCGTAAAGCTTTACTCCAAGCTTATCGACCGTAAGTCGAGATATAGTCATTTTATATTTTCTGCTCATTCTCGTATCCAGCATTGAACGATATTATTAAAGAAAGAAGTCTGCGCGCTGTGTACACATTTCACATTCACAATCTTGCTCCCCTCACAAATTTCTCGGTATCTCAACCAACATCGACTTATCAGTCTCAGCCGAGGCAACGCGGGCGTTATAGGTTTCAAGAAGCCGCCTGAAACCGTTTGTCAGTTTGTCCCTCGAAAAATATGACAACTCCTCGATGTTCTGCCCGACAAAAGACTCTATTGACTCAACCGCTATGCGTCCGGGGTCCATAAGCTCTGCATTTTGCCGCGCACCTGTCACAGCCCTTTCCGGCACGAGGAGAAAGACCCTATATCCATTTTCAAGGTTAACCTTACATTTTTCATAGACTCCGATCATGGGAGCAACCGTGACATGAAATGCGGTATCCCCGATATAGAAGTCTCCCGGCCTGCTCAACTGGTCATCGGCAGTGCTGTAAGATTCATTGCCGACTGCGATGTCCGGGAATCTCAACTGGAGTTTAGCTCCAACAAGATGCTGGGCCACAGGCCCCTCTTTGCCGGTTTCGCGGGACGCTGAAAGCAACCCCTGAATATTTTGCCATGTACTCTTTGATGGATCATATACTATTTTAATGCGTTCACGATTGTGAAATTCAACGACCTTCTTGACAAGAAAACGCTGCATCTCGTTCAGGATTTCTTTTCTTTTATCGGGGACAAGCTTTTCTAAGTTCGCCTTCTTCAGGGACTCAAGCATTGTTTTGATATCACCCGGCCCGCCTCTATTTGTGCGCCCACCCTCTTTGGCAAATGGTCTTGTTTCTCCGAATCTTGCAAGAATCTTCTTTACGGCCTGTCCGCTTGCACCGCTGATTTGCGCACCGCCTTGAGCTGTGTGGGCTTCAATTTTCAACTGGTAATCTTCCTTTAATCGTTCCAAGACTACGAGGGCCGCCGATAGTGTCCCTTTGGCCGGACCTCCGCTTGCCTTATGGACCGGCAGATGACTGTACCAGGTCTCAAACATCTCAAGCGCTTTTTTCATGATGCCTCCGGGTGTCTTTGCTGCGGCCGAAAGGCGTCAAGGGTCGCCCTTTCATCAACTCGTTTACCACGGGATTCAGGTAGTATTCCGCGAGCCATTCGATTGCAGGCACGCAGACCGCGTCACCGAAGCCGAATAACGCCTGATTCAACGGTGCCTTAATGATAAAGTCGGCGGCACCCATCAACCGGGCGCATTCTCTGGGATTAAGAAGCCTGGCAAAATATTTCCCTCTGCCCGCCTTGAAGAGTATCTGTCTGCCACTCCCGCCGCGAGGTGTCCTCAGACATCCGGCAACGCCGTCAGTCCTCAACTCGGCCATTGACCTGTCATTGCGAATGCGCCTAAAGACGGTCCCATACGAATATCGTCTTCCTTGGATCATCCGTTCGGCCATCTCCCGATGACGCGGGCTCATTTGATTTAAAAGATATTCGGCCCGTTCAACGCTCCACCACTCGGGAGACGTCTCATCCGGATCATCGAGAATATCAGTAAGTGAAAGATTCCTTGTTGGCGGCACGGGCAATGTTCTGATATTCCAGTTTATCCCGGTGTTTTGGAAAATAAAATCGGCTGAGGGCCGGGGGCCTGACCGGGCTTTCATAAAAGCTTAGTTGCTCCCTGACTTCGTTTGAGGGAATGCAGGATTCAAGGATACCCACAACAAAGAGCCGCTGCCTGCTTTGAGGCACAAACATAGCGGCGTCTAAAACAAACGCATCCACCGCGTAACCGAGTTTATTTAGGGCGAGTAATGCCTTCCTGAAATCATTCCCTTTATGCGAGGAGAGAAAACCTGTTACATTTTCCAAAAGCACGATTGGCGGTCTTCGGCTCTTCATATTTTCAAGAGCGCTGATAAACCCCCAAAAGGCCGACGATTCCTTTCCGTGAAGTCCTTTTCTTGCCCCGGCGAGCGACAGGTCGTTGCAGGGAAATGAGGCGGTCGCCAGTGTAACAGACGGGATAAGTTCGGCCTTCAAGTGATGAATGTCACCGCATACAAGATGATTGTCGGCGTCCGGGAAATGGTCTCTGTACATCTCACATTTTTGAGCGTCTATATCATTCGCAAATAAGACCTGCCAGCCTTTCCGCTCTAACCCTATGCGCATCAGCCCGATGCCCGCAAAGAATTCCGCAAAGGTCCTGTTAGGGACGATAGAGCAGACATTTGATTTCAATTTCTTCTTTGAGGCGTCAAGAGTGATTTTGACACAAGTGTCCAAATCCTTCCCTATCTGACTTTCCCAGAAGCGGATTACCTTCCAGCCCTCATCAAGGAGCTTTTTTGTATTACCAAAATCCCTGTTCACATTACGCCTGATTTTATTCACCCAATAATCTTTTTGAGGAGTTTCCTTAAACTGTTCCTCAAGAGAGGCAAGTTTTCTTTTCCGCCACTGCCCGCCATGCCAGAAATCCCCATCGATAAAAATGGCTACGCGCTCTTCAGACAATACAATATCGGGCTTTCCCGGCAAGCCCAGCCCCACAGTTATTACTGAGATGCAGCCCTCTGGCCGCAAGCGCTTCGCGCAAAGCTACTTCCGGCGACGTGTCGGTGGAGCGCACTTTCCTCATGATCGAGACGATATCCCGGTTGCCGTTCTTTGAAGGTGTTTTTGACATGGCAGATGTAATAGATTTTACAGGATTATGAACCATTAAGGAAAGAGTTATATGTTTACTGACACTTTCAGAAATACGTTTTTCACCCGGAAATAGTGAATTATTTTGCCCGTTTATAAATGAGGCTTTGTGTCTGTATTTCTCGCACTCAGCTGTTTTCAAAGGCGTTATATTCCGTTTGTAATCTTGATAGAGTTTCGGTTTCTTTAAAGTGAGGGGTCGGAGGTGTAACCGACCAGGTGAGCTGCCCCTTGAACAAAACGCCCATGACATAATTCCGTGACAGGTATGTTAAGAAATGAAAGAGGACAGAGCCTTAGGTTCTTCCTGAAGTCAATATCCTGGAGACATGCGTTAATGGTGATGACGACGAATGATAATCTATAAAAGAGAGCTGCTATGAAGAAGACAACAGCTGTCTTTGCCTCTTCATCTGTCGCAACAAGCGGCGCAGTGACTGCGGCCGATCCTCCCTGTTCTGATCCCGAGCATTTATCCTGAAGAAGAGTGCGAGGTAAGGACATTAAAGGATGGCGCATTTTGGTGAGGAACTAAAATGGATAATTGTGAGATAATAATAAAAAGGGAACCAGGCAGGAAAGGAGGATGCATGCAGACGAGCTACAAAGAAAAAATATTGAAAGAGATCGAAAAGATTCCGGATGACAAGCTTGGGAATATTTACAAAATTATTCATTTATTGACAGGGGATATCACATCGGGCACAAAAAAGACAGGCAAAAGGGCTTCCTTAAGAGGGATATGGAAGGGCAGTCAAATAGATGATACCCTTTTATCCGAGGCCAGAAAATCACTTTTTCCATATGAGAACAAGAGAGGCATCTGATGGATTATGTTACTGATACGCATTCGCTTGTCTGGTATTTTTCGGGCGTTGTCTCAACTATCTGGTAAGGCAGTGTCACAGGATATATAACATGCAAACACTAGATGAAATCAGAGATACGCTGAAAAAGCATAAAGAAGAGGTCATTCGAGACTATAAGGTCAAAGAGCTCGGCATCTTCGGCTCTGTAGTACGCGGTGAGCAGGGCAGAAGAAGCGATATAGATATCCTTGTCGAATATTCTGAACTCCCTGACCTTCTAAAACTCATAGAACTTGAAAGACTCCTCCAGCGAATATTGAGAAAGAAAGTGGACCTGGTGGAGAAGAGCGGTATCAGGCCGGAGCTGCGGGACAGGATTCTAAATGAGGTTGTCTACATATGAAGAGGGACTATTCCCTGTTTCTGAAGGACATTCTCCAGGCTGCAGAAGATATCGAAAGCTTTATTGGGGATATGGATTTTGATATGTTTTCTTCGGATAAAAAAACCAGGGGAGCAGTTGTCAGAGAGATAGAAGTTATCGGAGAAGCAGCCAAGAATATCCCTAAAGCAATTCGAGACAAGCACAAGGAATTGCCGTGGCAAGATATGGCCAAGATGCGCGATAAGATCAGTCATGTCTACTTCGGGATAAATGGATAGCGAGCGATATTCCCCGTGGTCTTGCCACGGGGTTAGCGAGCGAATATAATAAAAAATACCTTGCATTGAGATTCCCTACGGTCTTGCCGGAGGGATTCTTCAATTATGAGATTGTCTGGAAGGTTGTCAAGGAACGGCTTCCTGAAATAAAAACCTCAATTGCCAATCTGATGGATGAAATTACAAAGGATATAGCAGAGTAGTCGATGCCTTTTTGGCATCTCTTAGATTTAGTGTCCCAGAAAACTGTGTTTATTACCGCTTTCCGCTTCTACTCCGCAGTCTGATCCGGATGCTCCCAAGCGTTTACTCCGCGCATCAGGGTATCTGACTAAAGAGAGAGCACGTTGATCTTTGACTAATCAAATAGTAACATAACAGGTAACATGGCCTTCATGAGGCAGAATAAAAAAACACTCCATTTTGCGTATGTTTGTCTCCTGCTCCTGTCCGGCTGCGCCAGTGTTCTGATCGCGGGTGCAAGCGGCGGAGTTGCATATAGCGTTACAAATATCGCTTATAAAACTATTTCATGTCCGCTTGACCAGGTTGACTTAGCGAACCGTCTCGCACTCATGAAAATGGGAATCAAATATGTTGAAGTAATAAAAACAGAAAATCGGGCAAGAATTTTCGCAAAAACCTCTGAATTAAAAATTTATATCGACCTCAACAGGATTACACCGAAATCCACAAAGATAAGTGTGGATGCAAAAAAGAACTTTTTAGTGAAGGATAAATCAACGGCAGAAGCCATAATAGAGGAAACTGAGGCCATGCTTGCGAAGGATTGAAATATGACAATCGTCAAGCCTTTCTTTTTGCTCTTTCTGTTCGTGTCCATCTTGAGCCCCAGCTATGGCTGTGCGACCTTGCCGAACGTCTCTGAAAAGATTGATGAGGCGCCGACTGCACAGAAACCTCGTCAAATCGTTTCGTCCAAAGGACTGTTATCTCCCGAAAAAAGCAAGGCCATCATGGAACGGCTGAAGCAATCGGTCAACCCGACGGACATTCTGGAACGCCACACTTGCCGTGGTAGAATCGGTCACCGAAAGCCCGCTGACAAAGGGGAACAAAGTCACTCTGCTCGCCGATGGTCAGGCTACCTATGCCGCCATGTTCAAAGCCATAGAGAATGCCAAAGACCATATCAACCTTGAAAGCTATATCATTGAAGATGATGAAACAGGCCGCAAATTTGCCGATCTGTTGCTGCAAAAACAGGCGGAAGGTGTCCAGGTCAATGTCATTTATGACAGCGTGGGCAGTATGAATACTCCCGCTTCCTTTTTCCAGCGCCTGCGCGACGGCGGAATTCAGGTTGTCGAATTCAATCCGATAAATCCACTGAAGGCCCGTGGGAATTGGGGACTGACACACCGGGACCACCGCAAGATTTTGATCGTCGACGGCAAAGTCGCCATTATCGGGGGCATCAACATCAGCAAGGTTTATTCGAGCAGTCCTTTCAAACGGAAACAAGACGAAAAGGCGCCAATTCACTGGCGTGACACGGACATTCAAATTGAAGGCCCGTGCCGTGGCTGAATTCCAGAAGCTCTTTCTTGACACCTGGCAGAAGCAGAAGGGCCCGGAACTTTCCGAACGAAACTATTTCCCTGATCTGAAAGAAGCAGGGAATGCCCTGGTGCGGGTGGTCGGCAGCACCCCGGGAGAGGACAACAGGATCCCTTTTATTGTGTATGTGTCGGCCATCACTTTTGCGGAGCATTCGATTCACATGACGAATTCCTATTTCATCCCTGACGACCAGATAGTAAAGGCCCTTACTGATGCTGCCGAGCGCGGTGTTGACGTAAAGATCATTCTCCCCGGGATCACCGATTCCCAGCTGGCATTATATGCGCAGAGGTATCATTATTCCGAGCTTTTGAAATCGGGAGTGAAGATATACGAGCACAGTACTTCCCTGCTGCACGCGAAAACCGCGGTGATTGACAAGGTCTGGTCAACAGTCGGCTCAACCAACATGGACTTCCTGAGCTTATTAAACAATGACGAGGTGAATGCGGTTATCCTGAGTCGCGAGTTTGCCGTCGAAATGGAGAAGATGTTTGCCAGGGACCTTGCGAATTCCAGGCAGATTCAATGGGATGAGTGGAAAAAAAGACCCTTGTTGCCCAGGATCAGGGAGTGGTTTGTGAATTTATTCGTCCGATGGCTGTAACATTTCTTCGAAAATCCGTTTCCTGCAGGAAAAGTAAATCATGTGAATCAGATGCATAAGATCAAAAACCTTCTGAAATTCTTCCTGTTCATGGTCGCAGCTGCGTTTCTTTTTTCTGCCGGTTTCGCTTCAGCTGTCGAAAAGCCCCGGCAGGGCGAAGACATCCTGCTCGACACCTATCACAGGAACATGGCCAGATTGGAGAGAAACAGCTTCGGCCTTCCTCTCTTTCTGGAGTCTTTTGAGCGAGACGACAGGGTGCATGTGGATGTCTACGGGATCTTCGATTATCCCTTCAGCAGCGTTGTCAACGTGCTCAAGGTCCCGGCAAACTGGTGCGATATCGTATCCCTCCATCCTCAATGTCAAGGCCTGCACCTACAGGGAACTGCCGGGCGCCTGGCTGCTGACCTTTTACATCGGCCGCAAAGTCTATCAACCTCCGGAAGACACGCGTCAAGTCATTTACCATTACCGGAACGTTGATCAGCAGCAGGGGTATCTGGATATCATTCTCAGTGCCGATGCAGGCCCTTTCGGCACAAAGGACCACAGGATGAGGTTCGAGGCCCTGCCCCTTGATGGGGGAAGGACTTTTGTCCACGTCAGTTATGCATACAGCGACAGTGTTGCGCTTCGCCTCGCGGCAAAGGTCTATTTTGCGACACTCGGTCGGGGCAAGGTAGGGTTCACCGTGACCGGAACAGACAGAAACGGCAACCCCGTCTATATCGGCGGGCCTCGCGGCGCGATTGAGCGCAACGCTGTCCGGTACTATTTCGCGATCCAGTCCTTCATGAATACGTTGCGCTATCCCGAAAAAAGTCGTTTCAGCATGAGAATCAGCGAGTGGTATGATCTTACGACCCGCTACAGGAAACAGCTCTTCGATCTGGACAAGAAGGACTACCTCACATTCAAGACAAAGGAGCATAAGAACCAGGTGATGCTCCAGCGGCGGATCGGGACGGGTCTTCAGTAAGCTCCCGGACACTCCAACCCTGTGACACTGCACTCAAAGAAGGCACATTGCCTTGACATTATCTGAAAATAAGCTAGTATTGAATCAGGCAACAGTGTGATGCAAACAGGCGCTTTTCTTGCCGGAGCGGCTTCAGGAATAATTCTGACGGTGCAGATTATATCTCAAAAAAGTTAGAGTCTTATCTGATGATTGGACATCTAAAGACAGGAGGAGAGGAAGAAAGGCCGGCATGGAAGCTCTTCTGTGAGGGATGGTTTAAAAAAATTCAAAAAAATAATAGGAGGAGTCAAGAATGTTTCATACAAAAAATATCCTTAACCGAATGATGGGCTTGAGTTTCCGGGCAAGCCTGGTATTCGTTGCGCTTCTTTACGTTGCTGCCCCGGCATCGGCCGCAACCTCTCCAACACTAGGTGCAGTAGGGAGTTATCGGTTCTGGCTGGCTCAGTAGTGACCAATACCGGCCCGACCACCATGCCTGGAAATCTGGGTGTCAGCCCTGGTATTGGTGTACCACCGCATTTCACCGGCTTTCCTCCGGGTGTCGTCGGCCCCCAGGCACGATACATGACGCTGATGCGAACGCGGCAGCGGCTCAGGTTGACAACACTGCTGCCTTCGGTTTTATCGACCAGGGTTGCGATGTCACATACCCCGGCATTTACGGTCACGATCTGGTTGGAGCAAACCTCGTGCCTGGTGTCTACTGTGCGGATGCCTTTACCTTATCGGGAACACTCACCCTCAGTGGGTCAGGCGTCTGGATATTTAAGTCAGCGAGCACTCTCATTACGTCAGGCACTGCTAATGTTGTGGGTGGCGACCCCTGTAACGTATGGTGGCGGGTGGTCAGCTCCGCGACTCTCGGTACAAACACTACGTTGATAGGAAATATTCTCGCGCTTACGAGCATTTCCCTAAATACCGGCGCAAACCTGAATGGTCGGGCACTGGCACAAACAGGCGCAGTGACGATGGATGACCAACACCATCACAACCGGCGTTTGCGTCCCGGGCGATGGCACGGCCACGTCCGTGCCCACGCTTAACGAGTGGGGTGTGATAATCTTCATGATGCTTGCCGGGCTTGGGTCTGTCTATTATCTGAGAAAACACAAGAGAGTTTGATTGTTCTGAATTTTAAGGAACGCCTTGATAAAGAGAGGTTATTTTAAATTCCTTATAAAATTGACATACGCTACGTATTTTGATAGAAGATAACTACATATAAATATCGAGAATGCTCTTTAATGGAATTAATGGGAAACCCTGTATAATTATGAGCTATTGCGGATTCCGGTTTTAAATTTTTCGGCAGTTGACAGGGAGGATAATGGAGGAGAAGCAAAGGAATGCAGGATCAAAAGACAGACGTAAGCCTGCTGCGAAAAAACCAGCTCGTTCCGGCACGCCGGATAAAACGAAACGATCATTATCTCCGGCTGCTCCGGATAAGGCTGAAAGACGCACAACCAATGCAGGAGCCTTCTACATTGTCGGCATCGGCGCCTCCGCCGGCGGACTGGAGGCGCTGGAACAGTTCCTGCGGCAGGTGCCGCGAAGGCAGCGGCATGGCCTTTGTCATCGTCCAGCACCTGGACCCGACCCACAAGGGGATCATGCCCGAACTGCTCCAGCGCGCCACCGGGATGGAGGTTTTCCAGGTCAGGGACCGGATGCAGGTCAAGCCGAACTGCGTCTATGTGATCCCCCCCAACAAGGACATGTCCATTCTGCACGGTGTGCTGCACCTGTTCGAGCCGACGGCGCCCCGCGGCCTGCGTCTCCCGATCGATTTCTTCCTCCGCTCCCTGGCCGAGGACCGGCAGGAGCGCAGCATCGGCGTCATCCTCTCCGGCATGGGCTCGGACGGCACGATGGGGCTGCGGGCCATCAAGGAAAAGGCGGGAGTGGCGCTGGTGCAGGAGCCGGCCTCGGCCAAGTTCGACAGCATGCCCAGGAGCGCCATCGAGGCCGGGCTGGCCGACCTGGTGGCCCCGGCGGAGGAGCTGCCCGGAAAGATCATCGACTATCTCCGGCACGCCCTCGTCATCGCCAAGGCAGAGCGCCCTTTGGAGGAGAAGGACCAGAGCGCCCTGGAGAAAATCCTCATCCTGCTGCGGGCCAAGACCGGCCAGGACTTCTCGCTGTACAAGAAGAACACCGTGTACCGCCGGATCGAGCGGCGCATGGGCATTCACCAGATCGACAGGATCGCCTCCTATGTCCGCTATCTGCAGGAGAATTCCCAGGAGGTGGAACTGCTCTTCAAGGAACTTTTGATCGGGGTGACCAGCTTTTTCCGCGACCCGGCGGCATGGGAACAACTGCAGGGAGAGGCCATCCCGGCGCTCCTGGCGGGCCGCCCGGCCGGCGGGATGCTGCGGGCCTGGTCGGCAGGCTGCTCGACCGGGGAGGAGGCTTATTCGCTGGCCATTGCCTTCAAGGAGGCGCTGGAACAGGTCAAGCCCGCGGAAGAATTTCACGCTGCAGATCTTTGCCACCGACCTGGACCGGGACGCGATCGACAAGGCCCGCCAGGGGGTCTATCCGGCCAACATCGCCGCGGACGTTTCTCCCGAGCGCCTGCGCCGGTTTTTTATCAAGGAAGAGAACGGCTACCGGGTCGGCAAGGAGATCCGGGAGATGGTGACCTTCGCCACGCAGAACGTCATCATGGACCCCCCCTTTACCAAGCTGGATATCCTCATCTGCCGCAACCTTTTGATCTATCTGACGCCGGAACTGCAGAAAAAGCTCCTGCCGCTCTTTCACTACAGCCTGAACCCCGGCGGCGTCCTGTTTCTGGGGAGCGCCGAGACCGTCAGCACCTTCACCGATCTCTTTGCGCCGCTGGACATCAAGACGAGACTCTTCCGGCGGCGCGAATCGGTCCTGCCGGCCGAACCGGTAGCGTTTCCACCCTCGTTTGTCCCCGCCCTGCCGGGAGTTCCCAAGGAGTTAACGATGTCGAAACCTGCAGTCAATCTCCAGTCACTCGCCGACCAGCTGCTCCTGCAGCACTTTTCCCCGCCTGCCGTGCTGGTCAACGACAAGGGTGATATCCTCTATATCAGCGGGCGGACGGGCAAATATCTGGAGCCGGCGGCCGGCAAGGCCAACTGGAATATTTTTGCCATGGCCCGTGAAGGGACTCCGGTTCGAGCTGGGAAGCGCCTTCCAGAAGGCGCTCCGGCAAAAAGAGAGCAATCACCGTCAAGGGTCTCAAGGTCGGGGAAGACGGCGGCACGCAGACCGTTGATATCACGGTCCAGGCGATCGAAGAGCCGGAGGCGCTGCGGGGGATGGTGATGATCGTCTTTACCGACGCAGCGATCGCCGCTGGAAAAGAAAGCTCCGGGCCGGGCCAAAACTGCGCCAGCCGGCAATGACCAGGGTTTCCGAACTGGAGCAGGAACTCCAGCATTTCCGGGAAGAACTGCAGACCACCCGCGAGGAGATGCAATCCTCGCAGGAAGAGCTCAAATCCACCAACGAGGAACTGCAGTCCACCAACGAGGAGTTGCAGTCCACCAATGAGGAGCTGACCACCTCCAGGGAAGAGATGCAGTCCCTGAACGAAGAGCTGCAGACGGTGAACGCCGAGCAACAGTCCAAAATGGACGAGCTCTGCAGGATAAACAACGACATGAGGAACCTGCTCAACAGCACGGAAATAGTCACCGTGTTCCTGGACAACGAACTCCATGTACGGCGCTTCACCACCGGGGCGGACAAACTCTTCAAGCTGATCCCGGGCGATGTGGGGCGGCCGCTTTCCGACATCGCAAGCGACCTGCTCTATCCCGGGATGATCGAAGAAGCGCGGGAGGTGCTGCGGACGCTGGTCTTTTCGGAAAAGCAGATCGCCACCACCGATGGGCGCTGGTTTTCGGTGCGCATCATGCCCTACCGCACCATGGAGGACGTAATCGGCGGGGTGGTGATCACCTTTTCGAACATCACCGCGGCCAAGGCGCTGGAGGCGGAATTGCGCGATGAGAATGCAAGACTTAAGAGCCTGCTTGAGGCTGGAGGTTAGTAATGGGCGGCAACAAAGACAAGAGCCTGTCAGCAGTGGCCGCTGAACTGCGCCGCCAGGCGGAAGAGCGGCTGCGTGCGAAAACTGCGGAATCGATCCCCCCCGGACCAGGCAGGAGACCCAGCGGCTCATCCATGAACTTGAGGTCCACCAGATCGAACTGGAGATGCAAAACGATGAGCTGCAGCCGGGCCAGGAATGAGCTTGAGTTATCACGCAACCAGTATGCCGAACTATATGACTTTGCACCAGTCGGCTATTTCACCCTTGATACGGCCGGACTGATATGGAAGGTAAATTTTGTCGGTGCGCATTTGCTGGGAATGGAGAGGCAGCTGCTGGCCAACAAACCCTTGAGCAGTTTTATTGCTGATGCAGACGGAAGAGAGATTTTTTCTAATCACCTCAAGAGTGTTTTGAAAAGAAAGGGCATGCAGAGATGTGAAATCGGATTCACGGGAAAAGACGGCCAAGTGGTCCAGGGCCTGCTTCAGAGCGTTGCAACGGACATTATCGAGGGCAAGGACTGTTGTATCCTTTCCTCATTTGTTGACAGTACGGTTGACAGGCAGTTAAGAGATGAGCTGCAAGAATCACATGACAGCCTGGAGTCAATCGTAAAGGAACGGACTGCTGATCTGCTCAGGGCAAATCAACAGCTGTTAGGTGAAATCGAGGACCGCAAGCAGGCGGCAAAATCACTCAGGGAAGCACTCTCGATAATCAAGCAATTAAAAGACCAGTTGCAGGAGGAGAATATCTACCTTAAGGAAGAAATTAATCTATTGCAGTCACATAAGGACATCGTAGGCAACAGTGAAGCGATCAGGACTGTCTTGAAGCAGATAGAACAAGTTGCGGAAACAGACTCGACGGTCCTGATCCAGGGGGAGACAGGCACAGGAAAGGAACTGGTCGCAAATGCGATCCATGGCCTGAGTTCCCGAAAAGACCGGCTCATGATTAAAGTCAACTGTGCGGCCCTGCCGCCGACCCTCATCGAAAGTGAACTGTTCGGCCGCGAGAAGGGCGCATTTACCGGCTCGCTGTCGAAGCAGATAGGCCGTTTTGAGCTTGCGGACGCTTCAACGATTTTTCTGGATGAGATCGACGCCCTGCCGCTGGATCTCCAGGCCAAGCTGCTTCGGGTACTGGAGAGCGGTGAGTTTGAGCGCCTGGGCAGCCCCAGGACCGTGAAGGTCGACGTCAGAATCATTTCGGCGACGAACCGCGATCTTGCCAGGTTGGTCAGCGAGGGCGGGTTCCGGGAAGACCTTTACTACCGTTTGAATGTTTTTCAGATTATTGTGCCGCCGCTTCGTGAGCGTCGGGAGGACATATTGCCGCTCGTATGGTCTTTTGTACAGGAGTTAAGCAAGAGGATGGGCAAGCGGATCGAATCAATACCGCAGAAGGACGTTGAAGCCCTGCAGGCCTATCCCTGGCCGGGCAACGTAAGGGAACTGAGGAATGTTACCGAGCGTGCGATGATCATCACCACCGGACCTGTGCTGCATTTGGATGTACCAAAGATTGCGCAGTCAGGTGCAGAACAGTCCGGGACGCTCGAAGAGGTGGAGAAACGGCACATTATCGAGGCGCTGAACACCACCGGATGGCGGGTAAGCGGCAAAGGCGGTGCAGCAGAGCTTTTAGGCATCAATCCAAAGACGCTTGAATCGAGGATACAAAGACTGGGCATCCAAAGAAATAAGCCCCGTTAGTGTACTGCGTCATAAATTCCTTTGCATTGTTTGTCATTCTGAGTGTAGCGAAGAATCTCGTCTTTTCAAGTACATGAGACCCTTCACTTCGTTCAGGGTGACAATCTATTTGTAAAGAAGCATTGGCCGCACTACACTAAGATAAATGCCTGATATATCAGGAGTCTCCTGATATATCAGAAGGCAACAGCCTTTCACCATATCATTCCCCCATCGTAGTCTTCGCTGAAATATCAATGTTTTCAAAGTCTTAGATGACCTTTTCTTTCAACACAGATCCTGGCACAACTTATGCTTTTAAACAGTATGTAGTTAACGTTCAAAGGGAAAGGAGAAAAGTCATGGGCATAGAAACCATACTTATCATCATTGTTTTGATTCTGATCTTCGGCGGTGGTGGATTCTACTGGAGGGGGCGGGGCCGTTAGACATGCGGCCCAAGTACCAGCAGTACAAATCGAAATCCTAAAGGAGGAATACCATGAAATCCAGCATGAAGGACAAAGTAAAAGGCACGTTTCACGAAGCAAAGGGCAAGGCCAAGGAAATGGCCGGGGAAAGTCAGCGATAATCCCAAGTTGGAGGCCAGAGGCAAAGCCGAAAAGATAGCCGGCAAAGCTCAGAAAAAGATCGGAGAAGTCAAGAAGGTTCTGGGAAGTTAGGAGAGCAGTTTCTCTTAAGCCGGTACGCCCTTTGGGAAACGGCCGGTTGCGTACCAATACTTATGGTATTCTGCGTGACAGGATTGAATAGCCGATATTGATTATTATGATAAAGGCCATGTACACATGCTCATGTTCGCAGATGCCCTCACAGATGGTATCGTGAAACAATTCCCAAAGAAATTCAAGAAATAGATCAGTTCGGGTGAAACGGAGGCAACCGATGAACACGATCACGACAAAAGACGGTACGCAGATATATTACAAAGACTGGGGCAGCGGACAGCCCGTAGTCTTCAGCCATGGCTGGCCGCTGAGCGCGGACGCGTGGGAAGACCAGATGGTGTTTCTGGGCGCCCGCGGATACCGTTGCATTGCCCATGACCGCCGCGGCCATGGGCGATCAGGCCAGCCCTGGAACGGCAACGAAATGGACACCTACGCCGACGACCTCGCGGCGCTCGTGGAAAAACTCGACCTCACGAAAGTGATCCATGTCGGTCACTCCACTGGAGGCGGCGAAGTCGCCCGGTACATAGGCCTCCACGGCACCAAACGCGTGGCCAAGGCCGTGCTTATCGGCTCGGTGACACCGCTGATGCTGAAGACTGACGCCAACCCCGCCGGGTTGCCGATTGAGGTGTTCGACCAGATCCGTGCCGGAGTGATCGCCGACCGCTCGCAGTTTTTCAAGGATCTAACCGTTCCGTTCTATGGCGCCAACAGGCCGGACTCCAAGGTCTCGCAGGGGCTGCGGGATTCATTCTGGCTGCAAGGGATGCAGGCCGGATTCAAAGCAGTCATTGATTGCATTAAGGCCTTCTCCGAGACTGACTTCACTGAAGACCTCAGGAAGTTCGACGTCCCGACACTCATCATGCACGGCGATGACGATCAGATCGTGCCGATCGGAGCTTCGGCCTTGCTCTCTGCCGGGATTGTCAAAGGGGCCACGCTGAAAGTCTATCCCGGCTTGCCGCACGGCTTGTGCTCTACCAATAAGGACCAGATCAATGTCGATCTGCTCACGTTCCTCGAGGCATGACGTCGCTTTGGAGCGCCTGACAGCACTGGGACGGCAAACAGCCGAACATTCTTTCTAAGGAGGTTGGGCATAGAAACCATACTTATCATCATTGTTTTGATTCTGATCTTCGGCGGTGGTGGATTCTACTGGAGGGGGCGGGGCCGTTAGTGACCAGGAAACAGGACTCATAAAGGGGACTATCATGAAATCCAGCATGAAGGACAAAATAAAAGGCACGTTTCACGAAGCAAAGGGTAAGGTTAAGGAAATGGCAGGGGAAATCACCGACAATCCCGAGTGGGAGGCCGAAGGCAAAGCCGAAAAGATAGCCGGCAAAACTCAGAAAAAGATCGGACAGCGCAAGAAGGTTCTGGGGAATTAGGAGAACGGTTGTTCATGCCCCGGCGCGCGCTCTGGGAGACGACCGGCAGCGTACGAGGAAGTATGTATGATGCTCAGCCGGCATAAATCCAGGAACACCCACACCTGCCTCCAGACAGGTCAGATCACCTGCCACGACGCGGGGGGCCGCATGATCGAATGCTCAGGGAGCGGACAGGATGCGGATTTCAGAAGCGGCTTGTCCTGGCCTGCGCCACGATTCGAGGTCCTTGACGATACGGTCCTCGATCAGATGACAGGGCTCGTCTGGACAAGAAACGCTAATATATCTGAATTCCCTTTGACATGGCAGGACGCCCTCGAATACATCGCAACGATGAATCGTGACAAGGTATTCGGTTCTCTTGACTGGCGTCTTCCCAACCGCCGTGAACTCCGAAGCCTTATAAGTCACCAGACCAGGAAACCGGCTTTGCCGGAGGGGCATCCCTTTCTCAAGGTATTCAGTGGATGGTACTGGACATCCACGACTGCGGCGATCAACACCGCCTATGCGTGGTATATCCATATGGAGGGAGCGCGAATGTTCTACGGACGGAAGGAGCAGTTTTTCCTTGTATGGCCTGTTCGGGGAAAGGGGGACACAATTCTCCCTGCTACCGGTCAAACCCGGTGTTATGACGCAAAGGGACACCTCATCTCCTGCGCAGGATCGGGACAGGACGGAGAGTTCCGGTCAGGGGTGCGATGGCCAGAACCCCGCTTCGGGGAGGAGGGAAGTATGGTCGTCGACCGGCTCACGAATCTCTGCTGGCGCTCATCGGCCGACCTCACCGGAAGACTGTCGACATGGGAGGAAGCGCTCAAAGCAGTGACAGACCTTAACCAACAGCAGGGGGGAACGTATTCATGGCGGCTGCCGAACATCAATGAACTGGAATCGCTCGTGGATTGCAGCGCGCACAGCCCGGCGCTTCCCCAGGGACATCCATTCAGCGATGTCAGGGAAGGATACTGGTCATCAACGACGAGCATGTTCGAACCTGACTGGGCGTGGGCTCTCTATCTCACCAAAGGCGCGGTAGGCGTGGGCCAGAAAAGGGGTGCTCATTTCTCAGTTTGGGCGGTCTGCGATGTTCCTCCGACTGAAGGATGAAATGTTCGGAGAGAGCCCTCCAGAACTGACCCGCATAGACAACAGGTAAAAGGAAGGGATCGCCGGTGTCGGCGGCTTTCTCTAACAGGACGAAAAAAATGCCTGATATATCAGGAGACTCCTGATATATCAGAAGATTGAACCTTTCACCGTATCATTCCCCCATCGTAGTATTCGCTAAAATTTCAATGATTTCGGAGTCTTAGAGAAGCCTTTCTTTTAACACAGGTCCTGGCACAACTTATGCTCTTAAACCATTGTAAATAAATGCTCAGAGAGAAAGGAGAGCAAGACTATGGATTTGAAATTGACTAATACAGAGGCGGTTGCACTGATGACCGCCCTGCAGCATTATCTGAAGGAAGTAGAGAAGATGGGCGAAGAAAAAGGCGTCCAGATTGAGAAAAAGACACTCAAGGGGATGATCAGCAGGATAGAGTCCATGCCTGCCGGTGAAGTTCAGTAGAGCACTTGCGGTCGTGGTACAGGAGGCACCGTGATACTATCGACATTAAGAATGATTGTCCTGCCTGAAAGGCGGCGAGATCTTTTAGAAACAATGCGGGGTTCGCTCGAACCCGTACGGGTCGAAAGGGGCTGCCTGAGTTATCGTCTCTATGAAGACGTAGAAGACAGAAATGCCTTTGTCCTGCTGGAGGAATGGGCGACACAGGAAGATCTTGAGAGACACATCTCTAAAGACAATCAACACCGGCTGCTCGCGCTCATGGATCTCCTGAGCGAGCAACCTGAATTGCGGTTCAACACGGTGTCACACACAGCGGGGATGGATCTCATAGAAAATGTCCTCAAGAAAAAAGGACCGGGATGACTTGGGGACGGTTATGCTGTCGGGTTCGATGTACACACGTGAGGCAAGGCCTCATATAACAAAAGGAGGTTGTTATGCTGTGGACGATTTTTGTAATACTCGTGATACTCTGGCTGTTGGGGCTCGTGAGCGGTTACACGATTGGCGGATTCATTCATATACTGCTGGTTATCGCAATCGTTGTGGTGTTGATCAGAATAATTTCAGGACGTAAGCCGCTGTAAGTGCAGGCAGAAAGGAAAGGAGAGCGGGTGTAAAGGTGGTGAGAATATAGAAACATTTGTTTAGGGCATGTTGAGGCTGTGAAAAAAAATTCATGAGGAGGTCTAATGATGCAATCAATATTATCAAAGAGGGTGTTCCTGTTCGTGCTCGCCGTATTTTCCATGAGCTTGCTGGTGGGGTGTGCCAATATGGAGAAAAGGCCAAAAGACAGGCCGGGATATTTGTACTATCACAAACCGCTGCCGGAAGCATCGCGGGCACTGGATCAGGCGCGTATGGCCGGCAAAGACAAGGAATGTCCTGCAGAATTTAATGCTGCAAAAGATAAGGTGGACAAGGCCTATGAGATCTACTTCGCATGCGATACCAAGGGAGCGATTGCCATGGCCCAGGATGCGATCGGCAAAATTAAGGCCCTTTGCCCGGCAAAACCCATTGCCGAGATAAAACCTGAACCCAAACAGGAAGCCAAACCAGGGGTAGCTAAACCTACGGTAAAGATCGAAGCGAATCCGGGCACCATTGAGAAGGGTGAATCCTCTGATCTGTCCTGGACTTCCAAAGACGCGACGACTCTTTCCCTGGATCAGGGCATCGGTGATGTCCCTGCCGTTGGCTCGCGCAAGGTCTCACCCGCCAAAACCACGACCTACACGATAACTGCCAGGAATGAAGGCGGTGTGGCGACCGATAGTGCGACCCTCACGGTGAGGGAGATCAAAATTATTCTTGAGGACATCCATTTCGACTTTGACAAGGCCACCCTTACGAAAGTCGCAACGGGTATTCTCGACAGCAACATAAAGACACTGAAAGAAAACCCGGGCGTAAATGTCCAGATCGAGGGGCATACCTGTGCGCATGGCGCTGAGGACTACAATATGGCACTGGGCGAAAGAAGGGCCAATGCGGTAAGAGAGTACCTTGCAAATCGAGGTGTAGCTGCCGGCAGGATGACAACAATCAGCTATGGCGAAACAAGGCTCGCGATGCCTGAGACACCGACATCGAAAAACAAGGAGTCAAATGAAGCAAAGGCAAACAGACGTATTCACTTTGAAGTATTCGTGAAATAGGAGCGCGAGGTCAAGGGTCCGGAAAGTCATTTGAATTGTTCCGGACCCTACCCCTGGGTAAATATATATTAACCGTGCGATCTGCTGATGGCACATCTAAAGAAAGGAGGAGAAACATGACCAACAGAAGGAGCTTGAACAGAAAGTTTATTCTTATGGCAGTGTTAATGGTTTTTGGATTGGCCTTGTTTTCGGGCTGCGCCACTATCCAAACATGGCCGGATTATGAAAGGAATGCAGAGAACAAGATGGTTGTAATCCAGGAGAAGATTGGGGATGGGCTGAAAACCGGTGCGCTTACGCCCTGATCAGTCCCAGATGTTTCTGACGACACTGAAGGGTATTCGAACAGACTATGAGGAGCTGAGAGACAAAAGGGTCTACCGGGACGAGTGGGACAAGCCTTCTTGGAAGACTTGATGCGCTTGGAGATGAGATCAACAGGGCGCTTGACCGGACCACAAGAATTGAAGAACCAAGGAATGGGGACAGGATTGTCACACTCCAGAGGAGAATTGATGATGGAAGAATCAGCAGGCGTTTGCCTCTGACAGAGGAGAGAGAATTTCAATCCAGACTGGACTCCATTCGGCGTGATTATTTGCGGATGACGGAAGGAGGCAGATACAGCACGTACGAGGAGAGAACAGACATTTCCCGCCGGCTCGATTCATTGGAAACGGATATGAATCGGTATCGGTAGACTTTTTCAGAAAATCAGTGGCCGGGGACAAAGACCTCTGTAAATGATTTACGGGTATTGAGTTGCCCTGGTTACATGTATTAACAGTGCAATCGTATGATTGCACATTGAAAGACAGGAGGAGTGAAATGACCAACAGTAGGGATTTAAGTCAAAAGGTTTTCTTTATGACGGTGTTAATGGTTTTCGGATTGGCCCTGTTTTCGGGTTGCGCCTCTATGACAGGCAGAACAGCTGGCGAGCATGTCGATGACGCGACCATTACCACGAAAGCGAATGATGTGATCGTCAAAGACCAGGACGCCAAGTATTTGAAGATCGATGTTACCTCAACAGAGGGAAACGTTGTTCTCCAGGGTTCCATACCCGACAAAGCAGCGGAGGACCGGATAGTAGGAAAGATCAAGCAGATCAAGGGCGTGAAATCTGTCAATAGCCAACTGAAGCCTAAGAGCGCAACAGCGGGTGAATATATTGATGACTCGATGATAACCACAAAAGTCAACGCGGAGATAGTCAAAGACCCGGATGCCCAGTATTTCAAGATCGATGTGACAACAACACAGGGAGATGTTGTTCTGCAGGGTTTTGTGAACAGCAGAGATACCGAAACACGGCTTCTCAAAGAGCTCAGGCAGATCAAGGGCGTGAAATCCGTGAAGAGCCTTTTGAAGATAGAAGAGAAAAAGTAGGTGGATAAGGGGCATTCCGTGAAAGCACTCCTCATGTATCCTGAATTCCCGCCGGGGTGCCCCTCCAGCTGCGAGTTTTATGACCTCACACTGCTCTCTGGAGAAGGGAAAATCATCCCTTCTCCTTCAACGCGCAGCATGAAAGGAGAAATACTATGCCGTTGATTCAATTAGTGATTGTTTTGGTTGTCGTTGGGGTGATTCTATGGGTGATTAACAGCTACATACCGATGCAGGCCACCATAAAGAAAATCCTCAACGTCGTCGTGATTATTGCAGTGATTATCTGGCTATTGAGTGTCTTCGGACTCATAGGAAACCTCTCAACGATTCGTATTGGGAAGTAAACCCCGCTGGAAGGGCTAAGGTCTTCTAACGGGGTTGAACATACGCATAATAGAGTGAAAACTGAACACAGTTCCTGTAAAAGCACGGGTATCTCTAAGCACAAAACACAACAACATAAAGGAAAAAGTACAATGAAAATGAAAGCAATATATTCTGTGGCGCTGATGGTGGCTTTGTCGCTCTATTAGTGACCGGCATGCCTGTGTGCGCGTCTGAGATGGATGACCGCATCGAATTATCGGCCAAGAGGTCGTATGTGTTCAAGACCTACCTTCAGGGGGATGATATTAAAATCCGCTCCAAGGATGGCGTCGTCTCCCTGACCGGGACTGTCTCAGAAGAATCCCACAGATCATTGGCCAAGGAGACTGTGGCAGGCCTGCCTGGTGTGAAAAGCGTGGACAACAGGCTGGAACTCAGAGGAGTGCCCCCCATTGCAAACTCGGATGCATGGCTCAGAGACAAAGTGAAAGCCACGCTCTTGCTGCATCCGAGCGTGAGCGCCGGCAATACGGAGGTTGACTTCAAAGACGGCATCGTGACCCTGCGCGGCAATGCCGTCAGCCAGGCACAAAAGGAACTGACGACCGAATACGCCAGGGATGTCGAAGGGGTCAAAGAGGTAAAAAATGAGATGACTGTGTCAAAGACTTCGAAAGAGTCACCCCGTACAACGGGTGAAAGGATCGATGACGCCTCAATAACCGCCCAGGTCAAGATGGCGTTGCTGTTCCATCGCTCCACCAGCGCCCTGCACACCACGGTCGAGACAAAGCTTGGCGTGGTCACCGTAGGCGGCAAAGCCAAAAACGCAGCCGAAAAGGAGCTCGTGTCCAAACTCGCCAATGACGTAGCTGGCGTCAGCAGCGTAAAGAACCAGATGATCATCGAGGAGTCCAAATAGAACCTGGATCATTGCCATCTGGCGCAAACTGCGCAAACAGGCGATGGATCTAAAGCAAACTGAAAGGAGGATGCTATGTTGTGGACGATCGCTGTAATACTGATAATTCTGTGGTTGCTGGGGCTGGTGAGCAGTTACACGATGGGCGGGTTGATTCACGTCCTGCTGGTGATTGCTATTATCGTGATTTTGCTCAACGTTATTCAGGGACGCAGAGCTTTGTAGCCTGCAGGAGGTTATCAACCCATACCGGGTGACAGCAGAAAAAGAAGGAGCAAAATGAAAACAAACTCGTTGATAGGCATCATCCTTATCGTGATCGGAATCATCGCGTTCGCGTATCAGGGCATCACCTACACGACCAGGGAGAAGGTCGTCGATCTCGGTCCGATCCAGGTGACGGCTGATAAGACAAAGACGCTTCCACTGCCGCCGATCGTAGGTGGTATTGCGCTCGTGGGCGGCATCGTATTGCTGGTCATGGGAAACAAAAAGGGCTGACAAGAAGCAAAACGTTTCAACCACGAGGAGATTAATATGAAGGACAAACGAAAAGCATACGAAGAGAAGCTCGATGCGCAGTTGGAGGAATGGAACGCGCAGATCGCTCTGCTCAAGGCGAGGGCGGACAAGGCCAAGGCCGAGGCGAAGATCGAATACTACAAAACCATCGAAGCCCTGCAGCACAGGCACGATGAGGCCGGGAACAAAGCTGCACGAGCTGAAGACCGCCGGAGATGAGGCATGGGAAGACATCAAGACAGGCGCGGAAAAGGCCTGGGACTGAAGTCAAGACTGCCTTCCACGAGGCGCTCTCAAAGTTCAGATGACTAAGACAGCCGGCCACGCTGCCAATGGTCATGCCAGGAGTCTTGCCGAAGCGGTAATCCTGCAATCCATTGAAGACCTCTGGAACCCCGTGTGCAAGAAAGGAAGTCTGCTGTTTTTTGAGGGCGACGGGTTTGTACTCTGTTCCGAAATTGCGGGGCTCAGCTATATCAAACAGCTTGCCATGCTCAGAATGCTCGCGCATGCCGGTTTTAAAAAGAGTTTACGCAGCATAAGAACAGCACTTTAAGACTTTATGTCAGATTATTTATGTCAAAAAAACGGAGGATGAAATGACCATGCTGATGCGCATCAGCACCTGTCTCAATGTTACCGGCTGCCTGTGCGCCGCCTCTCTCTGTCTCATGCTCCTTTTCCCATCTCCCCCTGCAGTGGCTGCGGACAGGGCCGGCGATGAATTTCTGACCGGTTATATTGCCTCCATCCTTGAGCGGGACCTGCACTGGGAGAGAGACAGCTATATTTTGAAGATTGCCAACGGGGTTGCCACGATTACCCTGTTTAAAGATGACCCGATGCGACGGGAGGCGGCCGACAAGCAGCTGCGCACTATCGACGGACTGCAGGGGATAGCGATTGTGGTGAAGCCTGCAGACGCTGGTAAGCCGGGAGCGGTAAGCAGGGTTATGGGGATTACCGGCGAAGGAGAAGCCTTTCCAACGGGCGACCTGTTCCGGCCACTCATCGCCGACCCGAAGCAGCCGCAGTTCTTTGTCAGCATCAACAGCTTCAAATCATCGGGTGTGCGATACACCATGGCGTCAGTCGGCTTCGGAGAGACATTCGGCATGTACAGGTTCTTCGGCAGCCGTGAGGGGGACGGCCTGCAACTGAGCGTGGAAGGCGCCCTGTTCGCCCAGTTCAACCTGGACACCCCTTCCTACGACCTCATCAACGCGGATTACACCATCGGCATTCCCGTCACCTACCGGTATGGCGACAATTCGCTCCGCTTCCGCATTTATCACCAGAGCTCGCACCTGGGGGATGAATTCCTCCAGAGTGTTAATCCTCCGGAACGGGTCAACCTCAGCTACGAAGCCATTGAGCTCATCTATTCCCGCGAATGGCGCGGATGGCGAGTGTACGGCGGCGGTGAGTACCTGATCCACAAGGAACCGGCTGATCTAAAGCCGATGAGCGCCCACTGGGGGATCGAGTATCGCGGCAGCAAGCCGCTTGTGTGGAACGGCAGGCCGATTGTCGGGGTGGACATGAAGAGCCTCGAGGAGCATAACTGGTCCATCGATACCAGCGTCAAGGCCGGCCTTGAGTTCGGTCATCCCAACCCGGGGCAGCGTCGCCTGCGCCTCATGGCCGAGTGGTACAAGGGGTTTGATCCGCACGGCCAGTTTTACAACAATAAGGTTGAATACTATGGCATGGGGGTGTCTCTGGGATTCTGACAGGAGTTTGTCGGGGAGATGTTTATCTATGACTGAACAGAATAATTCTCAGCGGGGAATCCGCTTCCTCGTCATCGCGGCAGCGCTCGTGATCATCATCGTGGGGCATCAATCAGGCGCAGTCGGTCCTGGTGTCCTTTCTTGTCGCCGTTTTCCTCGCTATGCTCGGGACGCCGCCGGTACTCTGGCTCGAGCGGAAACGCATTCCCTCCGTTGTCGCGGTGCTGCTCGTGGTGGCCGGCATGATCACCATTCTGCTGATCGTCGGCGCAATCGTAGGCGCGTCCATCAACAGCTTTTACACTGAGTTGCCTGTCTATCAGACTCGTTTACAGGAGCAAGTCTCGGCATTTCAGTGCGTTTTTGGCGACCAAAGGCATCCGGGGCATGGACAAGGTTCTGCTCGGATATATCAATCCAGCAGCGGTGATGAGCCTGACCGCGCGCTTGCTCGCGGAGTTGGGCTCGGCACTTTCGAACATTGTCCTGATTTTGCTCACCGTAACCTTCATCCTGCTCGAGGCCTCAAGCTTTCCCGATCAAGCTCCGCGCTGTTCTCGGTGATCCTCAGCAGGCATTTCCCCAGTTCACGAGGTTCGTCGGTGATATTGAACGCTATATGGTCATCAAGACGCTCATCAGCCTGGCCACGGGGATCCTGATAGGGATATGGCTGTCCATTCTCGGCGTGGATTTTCCCATTCTCTGGGGTTTTCTGGCCTTTCTGCTCAACTATGTGCCGAATGTCGGCTCCACGGTCGCCGCCATTCCAGCGGTTCTTCTTGCCTTTATCCAGTTAGGGATAGGCAGCGCCGTGATGGCAACAGCAGGATATATGGCCGTTAACTTCATACTCGACAATGTGATTGAAACGAGGCTCATGGGGCAGAGGCTCGGACTGTCCACGCTGGTCGTCTTTCTCTCGTTGATTTTTTGGGGAAGCCTGCTTGGTCCGGTCGGCATGGTTTTGTGCATACCGCTTACCATGACCCTGAAGTTCGCATGCGAGAACAATAAAGGCACACAATGGATCGCGGTATTGCTCGGGCCTGAGGTGCCCGCTGAAAGCATTCCACCGGTGTCGAAGAGAGGCAGAAAGGAATGAATCACCCCGCAGCAAGCTGCGAGGTATCAAAATCAAAAACCGTCAATTTGTCATTCCGGCTTGTCCGGAATCTTTCTGAAGAAGGATTGCCGACAAGCGGCAATGACAACAACAAACAACAGTATGTTTTTACTCCGATGTAAGCATCGAGGAATTCTTTGATTAAACTTTGGAGGAAAAAATGGCAGAAAAAACTCGCACCATAGCAAAACAATCGGGTATGGGGGCCATTCCCAGCGCAAAGGGTGTGACCTTTCGGGTATGGGCGCTCCATGCCGAAAAGGTCTACGTGACCGGCTCCTTCAATGACTGGAATGAAACTGCTACACCCCTGGCCAGCGAGCAGAACGGGTACTGGTCGGCTGATGTGTCAGGGGCAAAAGCAGGAGACGAGTACCGGTATGTGATTCACCCCCCTGCTGATTGGGGTCTCTCCCCTCTCTCCCGCATTGATCCTTATGCCAGAAAGGTGACAAACGCAACGGGCAACGGAATCATCTATGATCCCGGGGCATTCGATTGGGGTGATAATACCTTCCACATGGCCACGGGCAATGAGCTTGTCATTTACGAAATGCATATCGGCACCTTTCATGTTAAAGAGAAGGGGCACCCGGGGACGTTTGATAGTGCCATTGAAAAATTTCCCTATCTTAAAGAACTGGGTATCAATGCCATCGAAGTAATGCCGATCGTGGAGTTTGCAGGCGATTTTTCGTGGGGATACAATCCTGCCCATCCCTTTGCTGTCGAAAGCATTTACGGTGGACCGGACAGCTTTAAGCGCTTTGTGAAAGCGGCCCACGAGCAAGGCATCGCTGTCATCGTTGATGTTGTTTACAACCACTTTGGTCCGGGCGATCTCAATCTGTGGCAGTTTGACGGCTGGAGCGAAAATGGGAAGGGGGGGATCTACTTTTATAATGATCAGCGCTCGCACACACCCTGGGGCGATACACGCCCTGATTATGGCCGGGATGAAGTGCGCCAATATCTGCGCAATAACGCCCTGATGTGGCTTGAGGAGTATCACGCCGACGGCTTGCGTTGGGACATGATAATCTATATCAAAAGTATTGACGGCAATGAAGGCAATCCGGCTACTGATATTCCCGAAGGCTGGAAATTGATGCAGTGGATCAATGTGGAAATCCAGCAACTGTTTCCCGGCAGGATCAGCATCGGCGAAAGCATGAGAAATAACCCCTGGGTCACGAAAGATGTTGGAGCGGGCGGCGCAGGCTTCAATGCGCAATGGGATGCCGAATTTATTCACCCCGTCCGCCAGGCTGTTATCGTCCTTGATGATGCATCACGTGATGTCGGAGAGGTCAGCAAAGCTATTGAGCACCGCTACGATTCAGACGCCTTCAAGCGGGTCATTTATACAGAGTCGCACGACGAGATTGCGAATGGCCGGGCACGCGTACCGGAGGAGATCTGGCCGGGAAAAGTGGACAGCTGGTTTTCCAAGAAGCGCTCCACTTTGGGAGCTGCTCTTGTTCTTACTTCACCCGGCATCCCGATGCTTTTTCAGGGTCAGGAGTTACTGGAAGATCGGTGGTTCCAGGATAAAGACCCGATCGATTGGTCCCGGGCCAAGAGGGAAAACGGCATTTTCAACATGTATCTTGATCTGATCGCCCTGCGGCGAAACCTCTCAGGCGTGACGCGGGGGTTGTGCGGGCAAAACATCCATATCTATCATATGAACGGTGACGCGAAGCTCATCGCTTTCCATCGCTGGGACGAACAAGGTCCAAAAGATAGCGTCGTTGTGGTTGTTAATATGACCAATCAGAATCGAGATGGTTATGTCATCGGTTTTCCGCGGGCCGGATTGTGGAAAACGCGTTTTAACAGTGACTCTTATAACTACGGCCCAAATTTCGCCAATCATCCCACCCCGGACGTTGAAACCCGTGGGGAAGGATCCGATGGGCTGCCCTGCTCCGGAGAAATCGGCATCGGGCCATACACGGTGGTAATTTTTTCACAGGATGAATAGGAATACAAACAGGGCCGCGAACGGCCATAAAGAGTACCGGACCTTCTAACGTGAAGAGAAGATTGGGAATACAGCCTTGTTAAGCCATGGATGGAAAGAAGAACTCTATGAGACTCTTTCAGGGGTCTCAACCTGGTTCAGGAATCTGCGGGCGCGTGCCCTATCGGCAGTTCGGGGAATCCGCAGTATCGGTTTAGGCAAACTGCGTTGGCTCGCTTACCCTCTCGTCTGCGCAACAGTCATTACTGCCGCTCTCGTTGCAGCCGGATTCTATCACGTCTATTTTGATCGAACCAGCCTGCCTGACATGGAAGCATTCGCCCGGTTTGAGTTTCCCGCGATCGGCTGCGTCTACGATGCCGATGGCCGGCCGCTCATTGAACTGGCAAGAGAGTATCGGCGGATCACCAAGTATGAAGACCTGCCGCCCATTGTTCGTGATGCGATCCTCGCTACCGAGGACAAGAACTTCTTCTCACACAGCGGGGTTGACTATTCCACAATTCCCCGCGTATTAAGCAAAGTGCGGTTCAGGGCCCTGGTGTCACACCTTACACATTCGGCAGGGCACAAAGAGGTTACGAGCGGCGGCATCTTCCCGCAAGGCGGATCCACCATCACGCAACAGCTCGTGCGTGGTCATTTCTCTTCAAAAGCTGACGGCTCAGGAAAACAGCAAACCGCTCCTGCACGGGGCTCTCCTGCTCCGCGGACTGTCTTACGTAATCGGACCGCGAAGCGTCAACAAGCTGTTTCGGAAGCTGGAGGAGATGAGACTCTCGTTGTGGGTCGAGGAAGAGATGCAGAAGCGCTTCGGTTCTAAACGCAGGGCCAAGGAAGAAATTCTGGCCCGTTATGCCAGCTTTGTTTACATGGGAAACGGTCAGTACGGAATTGCGAGAGCTGCTGAATACTACTTTGGGCGGCCAATCTCCACGTTCACCATAGACGACGCTGACAAGGCAGCGCTGCTGGCAGGTATCGCAAAGTCGCCTCGTTCCTATGCCCCCAGCGCTCAAGAGACCAGGAAAATCCTGCGCCGGAGAAATCAAATCCTGGCGCTTATGGCAGGCAACGGTTTTATCTCTCCCGACACGGTGAGGGAGGCTGAACAGCGCCCGATTCAGGTGGTCGCACGGCGCAAGGAAAAAATTCTCCAGACGGCTGCAGTCGTTGAAAATGTCTTACAGGAACTCAAGCTCCGCAGCGCCGACCTCAGCGTTGAAGACCTTCTGCAGGGACGTATCCATGTTTACTCGACAGTGGATGCACGTATGCAGCAGATTATGAATGAGGCGCTGGAGCACGGTCTCGAGCTCTATGAGAAGCGACACCCGAGTTCCAAAGGGCTGATCCAGGGATCTGTCATCATGCTGAGGAACAGCGATGCCGGCATCCTCGCCGAGACAGGAGGTCGTCAGTTCTACAAAGGCCGCTCCGCATCATACAGCGACTTTAACCGCGTCACGCAGTCCCTGCGGCAACCCGGGTCCACAATGAAACCCATTGTCTATCTCGCTGCTTTTCGGCAGGGAAGATTTACCCTTGAGTCCATGGTTCCCGACGAACCGATCGACGTTCCGGACGGGGGGAAAAAAGTGCGAAATGGGTCTCAAACTACGATGGGCAATTCAAGGGTTTGATGCCACTCCGGGAGGCGCTCGCGGAATCCAGAAATACCAGCGCGATTTGGGTTACAGAGCAAATCGGTATTGACAGCGTCCTGCAGACGTCCCGGAATCTTGGGATCCACACGCCGTTACAGCCCTACGCTTCGACTGCGTTGGGCGCCTCTGAAGTGAATTTACTGGAACTGGCCAATGCGTACCGCGCCATGGCATCGGGCATCCTCACCCAGCCGTATCTAATCCGGAAAATCGTCCGCGATTCCGGCGAGGTAGCGTCTGATGCTGATAACGAGGGCAAGCGGTCACCGGGCGAGCTCTACGATGACGCTCTTTCTCTCATTCAGGAGGGCCTGCGTGGTGTCGTGCGAATTCCCACCGGTACGGCGCATGCTCTTGACTCCAGAGGGTTCCCTATCGCCGTTATGGGCAAGACAGGGACGACAAATGAGTTCAGGGATGCGCTCTTCATAGGCTCGACTTACGGTCCCAAAGGAATCACTGTCGCGGTCCGTATAGGCTTTGACGACAACCGTTCCCTCGGACCAGAAGAAACCGGCGGCAGGGTAGCGCTTCCGGTGTTCAGGGAAATCATGCTCAGAGTGTACCGGGAAAAGCTCGCAGGGCCGGTGCCGGAGTTTCCGGTTCAAATGGAACAGAATATTAACGCTTACCTGAAAGGCGATTCAGCCGCAACAGCAGTGGCAACAGACACTTCTTCTGCTGAGATGTCTGAATTACTGAGCGTTTCCGTTAATCAGGAAAAATGAGGAGTTGAGTCAGCGTCCTATGAAGCACCAAGTGTCGCAAGGAGGTCATTGATCAATAACATTAACGAACAGAACGTCAATGGGGAGGTATTTATGGAGACCCCGATACAAACCATCGGGAAATTCACCCGATTAAAGGAGGAGTTATGATTTCAAAGATTCTTATTCCGACAGACGGGTCAAAGGCAGCTCAGAAGGCGGTAACGTATGCGGTTGAGCTCGCAAAACAGTTAAAAGCCACAGCAATTGCACTGAGCATTATTGATAAACGCTCATTTATAGGCCAGACAGTTCCCGCCGGGAAGGCTTCAAGGCATGTAACAGAGCCTATCGAGGATTATCTGAGAGAGGCTGCCGAAGGGTATACCGGAGAAGTAAAGAAGCTCTGCGATAAAAATGGAGTCCCCTCAAAGACTGTAATAACGGCCGGGCATCCTGTTGAGGGTATTGTGAAAGAGGCTGCGAGGGCAAAGGCAGATATGATTATTATGGGTTCTCACGGGAAAAGCGCTCTGGCACAAGCGGTCCTCGGCAGTGTTACCTATGGCGTAATCCACAAAGAAACAAAAATCCCGGTACTTATCGTGAGGAGGTGATGAAGGGGAGCCTCCAGGCTTAGGATGCCTGAGGAGATACCTCTAAATAACGAGGTTGCCTATACCATCTTTGGAAAAGAGAATAAGAAACTCCTGCGGGAGAGGTTAAGAAACCCCCCGACCCTGCAAAATACGGTCGCTGAAAGCAGACTGATTAAAGTGAAGGAGAATGATATGAAGATCTTAAAGACAGTGATGCTTGTGGTTGTGCTACTTTTGGTGCCGGTTTATGCCCTCTCTGCGAATTTCGGCTATATGCGCATAAGCCTTATCGAAGGCGACGTCCAGATGAAGACGCCTGACGCGGGAGACTGGGGTTACGCCTCTATAAATACACCGCTCGCCGAAGGTGATCAGGTTTGGGCCCCTCAAGGGGGAAGGGTCGAACTCCAGCTGAACAGCGGAACATATATAAGACTTGACCAGGACTCAGCGCTCCAGATACTCTCGATGGATAAAGACTCTTCCCAGTTTTATCTGTCACAGGGCTATGCGTATATATATAATGACGCTCCGAGAGGGAGCGTCATACAGGTCGATACCCCTGATGCCTCGACCCGCGCATTCAACAAGGCTATTTTCAGAATCGACATGTCGGAGCAGTACACCGACGTGTCGGTCTACAAGGGATACGTTGAAACAGAGAACAATGTAGGAAGGACAAGAATAAACGCAGGACAAATGGTGTCTCTCGGACAGAACACAAATGGAGAGCTTGCCCCGATGGGACCACCCGATGATTGGGAAACATGGAACAAGATGAGAAACGACAGGGTCTACGCACGAAGCGACGCAGGCTCTCGCTATCTGCCCTCAGAACTCAGATCGTATTCTTCCGACTTTGACAGTTATGGCCGGTGGGTAAATGTTCCTGATTACGGCCATGTCTGGACCCCGACAATCGCAATCGGTGTCAGCTGGTCACCTTACAGAGATGGCCGATGGATCTGGAGGGGTGGTAATTACGTATGGGTGGGTTTTGAGCCCTGGGGCTGGGCGCCCTACCATTATGGCAGATGGAGTTTTAGTATAAACATAGGCTGGTTCTGGGTGCCTCCTGTTGCCAGAGAGGTTTACTGGAGTCCGGGATACGTCGGCTGGGTCGGGACAGCGGATTATGTGGCATGGGTTCCCCTGGCGCCGGGAGAAATCTACTACGGCCGGGGCTATTACGGCCGTAACAGCGTAAACATTACCAATGTAAATATCAACCAGGTCAACATCACCAATGTTTATAAAAATGTAAATATTAACAATGGTGTGACGATAGTCGACCGTAATACCTTTGCAACTGCTTCGCCCAGGATTGTTAATGTGGACCAGAGCATCATACAGCAAAAAATATTTACAAGAAGTAATTTCAGCGTCGGCACGCCGGCAATTAAACCAACGAGAGAGAGTTATTTTGCATCGACCAAGACAGATTCAGCCGGCGAAACTTCCGCCGCAGCCCGTCAGGAACCTGCAGGTGAAGGAATTAAAAAACTCACGCCCGCTTATTAAAGATGCAAAATAAATCTGTCTTAAACCCCGGCGTTAAGCCCAGGTCACTGCCGGTGAATACTGTTACTACTCCGAGAACTCCCGGGCAAGGAAAAGCCAATGATTCAGCAGGTTAAACCTCCAGAGAGAGTGAAACCATCCACTTCTGTAGGCAGCCCCAACCGGCAGAGGTGAAAAACAGCAGGTTAAACCTCCAGAGAGAGTGAAACCCTCCACTTCTGTAGGCGCCCCCACAGGCAGAGGTGAAAAACAACAGGTTCAAGCCTCCGGAGAGAGTGAAACCATCCACCTCTGTAGACGCCCCCACAGGCAGAGGTGAAAAACACAGGTTAAGCCTACAGAGAAGGGAAAAGCCAGCAGTACCTGCAGGGAGGCCCCACTGGCAGAGGTGAAAAACAGCAGGTTAAGCCTCCGGAGAGAGTGAAACCCTCCACCTCTGTAGGCGCCCCCACAGGCAGAAGTGAAAAACAGGTTAAACCCACAGAGAAGGGAAAAGCAGTAGTACCGCAGGGAGGCCCCACGGCAGAGGCGAAAAACAGCAGGTTAAGCCTCCAGAGAGAGTAAAGCCCGGCGGCCCTGAAGTCAGTCCCACAGACAGGGGTGAGAAGCACAGGTTAAGCCGGAAAAAGGGAAACACGTACCCAGGGGGCCTACCGGCAGAGGCGAAAAACAGCAGGTTAAGCCCGCAGAGAAGAAGCCTGTTGAGCTTGATGAAAGTCCTCAAAAAGACAAGATAAAACCCTGGGAGGAAGAACCTGGGCGATAAACAATCATGCTTTAGGGCGGGGGAAACAGTTCCCCTCGCCCTTCAACATGAAAGAAAAATATTTCAAATAACCTGAGGAGTGCATCTATGAATATGGATGATAAACAACACCGCTCCATTTTACAGAGAATCGCGCACAGAGCGATGCTTCAGAGGGGATTACTCCCTGACTTTTCAACTGAGGCCCTCGCTGAACTTGACAGGATTCAGTCGCCTGCATCAATAAACGGTGAGAAGGTTCGTGACCTGAGGGACCTGTTATGGGCGTCTATCGATAACGATGATTCCCGCGACCTGGACCAGCTTACCGTTGCAGAGGCAATGCCGGGAGACAAGGTAAAGATACTCGTTGCCGTGGCCGACGTGGACTCGCTCGTTAAGAACGACTCGGCAATTGACGAACACGCCCGCCATAATACTACCTCTGTTTATACCGCCGGCAGGATATTCCCGATGCTCCCTGAAAAGCTTTCCACTGACCTCACATCCCTGAATTTCAATGAGGACCGACTGGCAATCGTCGTCGAAATGATGATCGGCGCGGACGGCTCTTTAATGGCTTCCGATATCTACAGGGCGAGTGTCCGCAATCATGCGAAACTCGCCTATAACAGCGTTGCCGCATGGCTTGAGGGGAATGGAGTTGTGCCTGCGGCTGTTGCCGCTGTAAAAGGACTTGAGGAGAATCTGCGCCTGCAGGACAAGGCAGCGCAAGGCATGAAGAACCTCCGGCATGTGGAAGGTGCCCTCAGTTTTGAAACCGTTGAGGCGAGGCCGGTATTTGACGGCGATGAAATCCGTGATCTCGAAGTCGAAAAAAAGAACCGGGCAAAGGACATTATCGAGGATTTCATGATAGGGGCAAACGGCGTGACCGCGAGGTATCTCTCGTCAAAAAATTTCCCTTCTATCCGCCGTATAGTCCGCACTCCGAAACGATGGGAACGGATTGTCGGGCTTGCTGATGAACAGGGATACAAACTCCCTGATGCGCCTGATTCAAAGGCCCTGGAGGAGTTCCTGACCAGGGAGAAAGCAGCCGACCCGGTCGGATTCCCCGACCTCTCCCTCGCGGTGATCAAACTTATGGGGGCCGGTGAATACGTTGCGGAACTCCCGGGAGACACTGCCCCGGGACACTTTGGTCTTGCGGTCAGGGACTATACCCATTCCACAGCCCCTAATCGCCGGTATCCCGATCTTATCACACAACGCCTGTTGAAGGCCGCGATAGGAGGAAGTTCCTTGCCGTATAGCAATGATGAGCTTGAGGCCCTGGCGAAACATTGCACGGAAGAAGAAGACGCCGCAAACAAAGTCGAACGGCAGGTCAGGAAATCCGCGGCGGCAATGCTGCTGGAACACAGAATTGGGGAGCAGTTCGACGCCATTGTTACCGGCGCAGCGGAAAAAGGCACCTGGGCCCGGCTTCTCACGATCCCTATCGAAGGGAGAGTGGAGCATGGTTTCGAGGGCCTTGATGTCGGCAACAGGATTCGCGTACAGCTGATATCTGTAGACGTTGACCGGGGATATATCGATTTCAGGAAGGTCGGTCCATCAGGACATTGATGAAAAGGAAACAGTTGGGTTCTCATGGTTCGCCAGTGTTGATGGCTTTCTCTAACGAGACGAGAAGAATGCCTGACATATCAGGAGTTTCCTGATATGTCAGGAAGCGGCAACTTTTACAATATCATTCCCCCATCGCAGTCTTCGCTGAAATTTCAATGTTATCAGGAGGATAGACAATCCTTTCCTTCAATAGAGTATTGGCACAACTTATGCTGTTAAACACTATGGAGAAAACGTTTACAAAGAAAGGAGAAAAGTCATGGGAACCATACTGATTGTCATCCTGGTCCTCATGTTGGTTGGCGTTCTTCCCACCTGGCCCCACAGCAGGAAATGGGGATACTATCCCAGCGGCGGACTCGGATTGATCCTCCTGATTCTGCTCATCCTGTTGCTCCTTGGGCGGATATAACGAGGCAAATTACCCGGAGCAGACGTTCCGGGGATTAGTGAAGCATCAAATCTATGCAAAACCATTAAAGGAGGAAAGTCTGATGACCATGTTCAAAATTATATTTGGGGTACTAATACTCATGGTTTTCGGCGTGATTGAGGCAAACGCAATCGATCAATCAATCTGTTCTTCGGGAGAGAAAGTGGCACTATATCCCAACGGCTCACTTAAATCGTGCGTACTGAAAGAAGATTTTCGTTTAGACGAGATCAAATGCAAAGGCCAAAGTCCTGTTACTTTTCACGATAATGGCCGGCTTGAAACGTGTGTTCTTGCTGATTCGGTCACGATAAGCGGCCAAAAATGTAAAGAATTCGGGTTGATAAGCTTGTTCCCGGACGGGAAATTCAGATCGTGTGTAAAAGAGTAGTAATTTAGCATCTTCGAGAGACTGCACATCAAAAAGCAGGAGGAGAGGAATGACCAACAGAGGGCCGGCCAACTGAAACGAGATGGTAAATGGAGAGAGATAATGATGAATAAAGACGTACCGCAAGGCAAGTTGAAACAATTAAGAGATGCAGTAAAACAGCGTTGGGGAGCGCTCACTGACAGAGACCTTGAAACAGTCGATGAGAAACTGGATCAGCTGTCGGGTCTGTTGCAGGCGAGATATGGGTACACAGCGGAACAAGCTGAAAAGGAGATAGCTCTATGGCTCAGCAAAATGAAACCAGAAGGAGACAATCCGGTTGAAGTAGTACGTGAAACCTTGTCAGACTCGACTCCTGAAGAAGAAGCCCATGTTGAAAAAAGAATCTATAAAGAATAAAGGCACAAAAGAAGTGGAGAGATAAGGGTGAACACAGGCATAAATCATGGCTGAAGATAAGAAAGACAACAGAGGCGCTATGCCTCCGCTCTATTGGAGGTACATTGCAGCGCTTGCTATCGCTTCAGTGTTTATATTCGTATGGAACAGCTTTTTCAACTTAAGTCCTCCTCTGCATTATGCGATGAATTACAGTCAGTTCATGGAGCAACTAGACGCAGGCAATATCAAATCCGTTTCAATAAGAAAGCTGCTTGTAAGCGGAGAACTGGCCAAAGAGGTAAGCATACAGTTGCCGGCAGAAAAAAAACCCGCACAGGTGAAATACTTTCAGACCGTCCTGCCTTCTTTTCAGGATGAAGGCCTCATCCCCCAACTGAGGGAAAAAAAAGTTGTTATCACTATCGAGTCCGCTGAACAGGGATTTATCTGGCAGATTCTGATCGGGGTCCTGCCGTGGGCTGCTGATCATCGGTTTCTGGGTCCTGATGACAAAAAGGAATCAGCAGATTCAGGGTGGGCCAGGAGGACTCTTTGCGTTTGGGGCGAGCAAGGCCAAACTGTATGATTCGAAAAAACCGAGCATAACCTTTAAAGACGTTGCGGGAATGGACAACGTAAAGATGGAGCTGAAGGAGACGATAGAGTTCCTGAAAGACCCCTCCCGGTTCGCGAAACTCGGGGCAAAGGTCCCCAAGGGGGTGCTTCTGATCGGGCCTCCGGGAACGGGGAAGACCCTCCTTGCGCGCGCAACCGCAGGAGAGGCTGCTGTGCCTTTTTACAGCATCAGCGCTTCCGAGTTTATTGAGATGTTTGTGGGGGTCGGCGCCTCCCGCGTCAGGGACATGTTCAAAAAGGCAAAGGATTCCCATCCAAGCATTATTTTTATAGATGAGATCGATGCTGTAGGCCGCACACGAGGCACAGGACTTGGAGGCGGTCATGATGAAAGGGAACAGACCCTGAACCAGCTCTTAAGTGAAATGGACGGGTTCGATCCCCATGAAGAAGTGATTGTTATGGCTGCCACCAACAGGCCGGACGTGCTCGATCCAGCGCTCTTAAGGCCGGGAAGGTTCGACCGTCACATTGTAATAGACAGGCCGGGCTGGAAGGAACGCAAGGCGATCCTTGAAATCCATGCGAGGGGAAAGGTGCTGGCGGATAATGTCAATTTCGAGACTCTGGCGAGGGGCACCCCGGGCATGACAGGCGCCGACCTCGAGAATCTTACAAACAAGGCAGCACTCGTTGCTACGAGGAAGAACAAAGAAAAGATAGACATGCACGACTTTGAGGAGGCCGAGGACATCCTCCTTATGGGGGCAGTGAGGGAAGAGACCATAAGTGATACGGAAAAGCGGATAACCGCATATCATGAAGCAGGACATACCCTTGCCGCATGGGAACTGCCTGGATCTGACCCGATTTACAAGGTCAGCATCATCCCGCGCGGAATGGCGATGGGTGTCACTCAGCTCCTCCCCGAAGAAGACAGGCATTACTATCCGCGTACCTATCTCATGAACAAATTGAGTGTAGCCCTCGCCGGGAGAGTTGCGGAGAAGCTCGTTTTTAACGACAGCAGCAGCGGCGCACAGAACGACCTGAAAGAGGCGACTTCATTGGCAGAAAAGATGGTGGCACAGTGGGGGATGAGCGACAAAGTCGGCCCTGTCAATCTCGGACGCGGAGAAGAACATCCGTTCCTGGGCAGGGAGCTGTCTCTCCCGAAGCGCTACAGCGAGGAGATGGCCTGGCTCATGGACCAGGAGATCCAGAAAATAATCATCGATGCGGAATCAAGGGCGACTGAAATATTGGCCGGAAAAAGACATACGCTTGATGCCCTTGCAGAGGCCCTGATAAAGGAAGAGATGCTTGAGAGGGCCGATGTGGAACGGATAATACAGGGTTCGAAAGTATAGAAAATCCATCAATGACAGCGAGGATTAATCATGATAAACAATGAACCGGAAATGCCGTCACCGGAGACATGCGCAAGCACAATATTTGAGATCAGCGGCACGAAATTCGAACCTGCAACAGCTGTTGACCTGTGGCCAAAAATATTACAGCACAAATGGCTCATGTCTGAAAAGCTGCACCGGGATGTAGGCTTTAGAACTGCTTGCACCGACTTTCTCGAAAACATGGAGCAGGCCCTCAAGGAATACATGGATTATAAGAGAAGGGACATTCTGGCTGAGATGGGAGCTCAATTAATCAGCAGAGAAGTATGGGACACCATTTCCGACTCCCAGCCACCAAAGATGCTGGTTCAGCGGAGAATTATCCTTCCCCTCATGGAGGAGGGTCTCGCCAGAAAGCACGGCGTTACTCCCCCGAAGACGATCATTTTCTTTGGACCGCCGGGCACGGGAAAGACCCATTTTGTGAGGGCTATAGCAGGAGTCCTGTCCTGGTGGTATATTGAGATTCTCCCCAGTATGCTGATGGTAAATGGCGTAGAGAAGATCGGCGCTAATTTGCATAATGTAATGGAAAAGGCACGAAACCTGGAAGAAGCGGTCATCTTTATCGACGAGTTTGAAGAGATTGCCGGCAGCCGGGATGAAGCAAGCAGGATTGACAAATCCATTACCAACGAATTTCTCAAACAGGTCCCCCTGCTCAAAAATCAGGGAAACAAAGTGCTGCTCGTTTGCGCGACCAACTACATCCGGCAGCTGGATGCCGCACTGCTCCGCCCCGGCAGGTTTGATTGTATTATCCCTGTCGGAGGTTTAGACGAAGCAGGGAGAAAGACCATCATTCAGCATTACCTGTCCACGCTTAATACCGGGGACATCGACATGGATCTCATTGTGAAGACAACATCCGGGTTTACACCCGCAGATGTGGAATATCTGTTTCAGCAGGTAGCGCAATTTGCTTTTGAACAGGAATACGCCCTCAAGCAGGATTACCAGGTGACGACAGATACCTTCCTGCAGATTGCGCCGAAGATTCGTCCGTCTTTGGCCGATGAAGTCATTGAAGAATTTCAAAAGGACAGCATCACCTATTCCCGAACATGAGGATTAGATGACTGAGTATAACAGAGAAGTTTTGTCTGAATTTATCTGGAATGGAGCGGCTGAAAAGTGGCTTTTAAAAAACCTCCTGCTAAACTGAAGTCCACATCCCCCTCAGCTCAACCCGGAACCGAGTTGTCCGGGGCTGCATTATCCGGAAGCGGGCAATTCCCCATCGCAGGAGTCGGGGCTTCTGCCGGCGGACTCGAGGCGTTTACCCATTTGCTTGAGAATCTGCCTGCTGATACCGGCATGGCGTTTGTACTCGTGCAACACCTTGCGGCTAAGCATGAAAGCATGCTGACAGATCTCCTTTCAAAGGTGACGCCGCTGCCTGTCAGAGAGGTAAAGGACGGCATGGCAGTAAAACCTGACAACGTCTATGTTATTCCTCCCAATACTGAAATGGCTATCCTGCACGGCGTGCTTCATCTGATGCCTCGCGAGGATACGCGTGGGCTGCATATGCCGGTGGATTCTTTTTTGCGGTCTTTAGCAGCGGACCGGGGGGACGACGCAATAGCCGTCATCCTGTCGGGAACCGGCTCTGACGGTTCGCTTGGAGTGCGGGCGGTCAAGGCAGAAGGCGGGATCACCTTTGCGCAGGAAGAGAAATCGGCAAAATATCCGGGTATGCCCGGTAGTGCAATTGCAACCGGAAGCGTGGATTTTATACTACCGCCTGATAAAATTGCGGCCGAACTCGCAAGGATCAGCCGTCATCCATATCTGGCTTTAGCCAAAACTGATGAAGCCGGACAACAGCTGGCAGGGGAAGGGGACAGCCTCAGTAAGCTATTCATACTGCTCCGCACTGCAACAGGCGTTGATTTTACTTACTACAAACCCTCAACCATCAGACGCAGGATCATGCGCCGGATGCTTCTGCACAGGACGGAAACCATCGAAAATTATATAACGTATGTCAGGGAGAACCCTTCCGAGGTTGAATTGCTTTATCAGGATATCCTCATTAATGTCACCTCCTTTTTCAGAGAGCCTGAAGCCTGCGACGCCCTGAAAAACAGTGTATTCCCTCATATAGCAGGAAAGGAATACACCGACGTGCCTATCAGGCTATGGATACCGGGCTGTTCAACAGGAGAGGAGGCGTACTCACTTGCCATATACCTGCTTGAGTTTTTGGACGACATGAAACTATACCGACCGATCCAGATATTTGCATCGGACATAGATGAGGCAGCCATTGAGAAAGCGCGCAAAGGGATATATCCTGAAAGCATTTCAAAGGATGTCTCTCCAGAGAGGCTCAGGAGATTTTTTGTGAAGACGGAAGGCGGCTACCAAATAAGCAAGACCATCCGCGATATGTGCATATTTGCGAGACAGAACCTTGTAAAAGACCCTCCTTTTTCAAAGATCGATTTGATCAGCTGCAGAAACGTGCTGATATATTTCGGCCCTGTTATGCAGAAAAAGGCACTTCCCACTCTGCATTATGCCCTCAATCCGACAGGCTTTCTCATGTTGGGGACTTCAGAGGCTATCGGTGAATTCTCAGGTTTTTTTACCCTCGTTGACAAAAAGAACAAGATTTATTCCAAAAAATTCTCTTTTTCAAGATTACACTTTGATCAGCCTTTGGAAGAATATGGAAAAGAAAAGGCGGGCGCCGGCAAGAAGATAAAAGAACAGATCCCGAGTCTGGCCGATATACAGAAAGAGGCAGACAGCATTATCCTGAACAGGTATAGTCCTGCAGGCGTTGTTATAGACAATGATATGCATATCCTTCAGTTCAGGGGAGACACCAGCCTGTATCTTGAACATCCACCAGGAGAGGCAAGTCTGGACCTTATGAAGATGGCGCTTCAAGGCCTGACCCTGGAGCTTCGCACAGCTATTTTCAAGGCAAACAAGGAAAATACGCCTGTCAGAAAAGAAGGTTTGCGGGTCAAACATAACAACCAGTTCAAGCTTGCAGATATTGAAGTAATACCGTTTAAAGCTCCTGCGACAAAGGACCTGTACTTTCTGGTCCTCTTTGAGGAAACACCACCCCTTGTTCCCCTCCCAGGCAAGGAGGAGATGGGGCTGATGAAACCCTAGCTGCCGCAAAAGGACAACCCGAGGACGAAGAAACTATCCAATTGAGGCACCAGCTTGCCGCAACCAGAGAGTATCTGAAATCAGCCATCTCAGAGCATGAGGCTGCCGCAGAAGAGAGCATGGCCTTAAATGAAGAGCTGCAGTCGAGCAACGAGGAGATGCAAAGCATCAACGAGGAACTTGAAACAGCCAAGGAAGAACTTCAGTCCACGAATGAAGAACTCACCACGGTTAACGATGAACTCCATAGCAGAAACGAAGAAATGACACTCCTGAACAGTGACCTGATTAATGTACTCTCCGGCATAGAGATACCCGTTGTCCTGCTTGGGAGTGAACTTCAGATCAGGCGCTTCAATCCCTCCGCAGGTAAAATCCTGAATCTCATCGCCTCGGATGCAGGCCGGCCTATAACTGATATCAGGACCAATATAGATGTGTCGGACCTCAGGCAGATGATAGTCGGCGTCATGGATACCCTCGCCATAAACGTACGGGAGATTCAGGACACGGACGGCCGCTGGTATTCGATAACGATAAGGCCGTATAAGACCGTTGACAACAGGATCGAAGGCGTTCTGATGACGTTTGTCGATATCAATGAGCTAAAGCAGGCTGGGGCTGAAAGGGAAAAACTTATCAGAGAGCTCAAAGAGGCCCTTGACAAGGTACAGCAGTTAAGCGGCTTTCTGCCGATATGTTCCTACTGCAAAAAAATCAGGAATGACAAAGGCTACTGGGAGCAATTAGAGACATACATCACCAGCCATTCGGAGGTATTGTTCAGTCACGGCATGTGTACTGAATGCGCGGAAAAGGCAACGAAACAGGCAATAGAAGATGTTGAGGATTTCAAGAAAAACGCAGGGCGTTAGCTATTGAGAGGTCAGTATATTTCCTTGCAATGGCAGGTAAATGCAGCTAACATGTAGGTATATACTTCATAATTTCATGAACGGGGGAGATCAGGTGTTCATCCAGGAAGACTATTTCAAGAACATTTTCAACACGGTTCGTGAAGCTATTCTCATACTGGATGAAAACATGAGAGTTCTGTCGGCCAACCGCAGTTTCTTCAATATTTTCAAAGTAGATTCCGCAACTACTATCGGCTCTCTTTTATACGATCTGGGAAACGGACAATGGGACATCCCATACCTTCGCGTGCTGCTCGAGGATATTCTTCCGAAGAACGATACCGTTGATGATTACGAAATTGAACATAATTTTGAGAGCATCGGACATAAAACCATGCTCCTGAACGCCTGCAAAATCAGAGAAAAGAAAAACGATTTGCCGATAATCCTTCTCGCCATTGAGGACATTACCGAGCGCAAGCGACTGGAAGACCTGTTAACAGAGTCTGAAGAGCGCTACAGGCGTATTTTTGAGACCGCAAGCGACGGGATAGTACTTCTCGAAAAACACGAAGGACATATAATCCATGCTAATCCGGCCACCGAGAAAATGCTCGGTTATTCCGAAGAGGAGTGCATCGGGAAAAAGCTTCAGGATATCGGTGTATCGCTCGATATGAGTGATTTCCCAACGATAATGCAGGCCTTGAACAGAAGCGGCATTTTAAATTACGATGATGTTTCGGTAAAAACCAAGTCCGGGCAATATATCGACACGGACATATATATCGTCGACAGGGCAAGGCTGGCACAATGTAATATTCGCGATGTCACTGAACACAAAAAGCTTGAAGAACAACTGCGTCAGGCCCAGAAGATGGAAGCTGTCGGACTTCTTGCCGGCGGAATCGCGCACGACTTCAACAATATCCTGTCGGCAATCGTGGGCTATGGACATCTCCTGCAAACGAATATGAACAGCGACGATCCTCTGAGAGAAAACGTGGACCAGATACTCGTATCGGCAGACAGGGCTGCTGAGCTTACACACAGCCTTCTTGCCTTCGGCAGAAAGCAGATATTGAATCCTAAACCTATTAATATAAATGCCATGATGAAGAGGTTCGAAAAATTACTCTGCAGACTCATTGGTGAAGATATCGAGATCAGCACTCATTTTATCGAAAGAGATGTAATCAGCATGGCTGATGCCGGTCAGATAGAGCAGGTGCTTCTGAACCTTGCGACGAACGCGAGGGACGCTATGCCACAGGGAGGGGATCTAACCCTGGAAACCGGACTCCTGGAACTGGATGATGCCTTCATTCGGGTTCATGGTTACGGTGAACCCGGAATGTTTGCAGTCATTTCTGTGTCAGACACAGGCAGCGGAATGGAAAAAGATACCATGGCCAACATATTCGAGCCTTTTTTTACTACCAAGGAGGTCGGAAAGGGCACAGGGCTGGGTCTTGCGATGGCATACGGCATAATCAAACAGCACAAAGGCTATATCAATGTCTACAGTGAGCCTGAAAAGGGGACGACCTTCAGGTTATATCTCCCCGCGATCAAATCAACGGAAGAAGTCAGTGTTACAACGGAAATTGAACCTCTTCCAACGCGTGGGAACGAGACGATACTTGTGGCCGAGGATGACAGCATATTAAGAGATCTTTTTTCAAGTATACTTCAGGCGTATGGTTATAAAGTAATTCTCGCTAAAGACGGAGATGAAGCAATAAATATGTTTATGGACAACAAAGATGAAATTCAACTTGTTATGCTTGACATGATAATGCCTAAAAAAAGCGGCAATGAGGTATACGATAGAATAATAAAAATGAGACCTGATATGAAAACCCTCTTCTCCAGCGGTTACAGTGCGGACAGGATAGGTAAGGATCGTATGCTTAAAGAAGGATTTGATTTTATCATGAAACCAGTATCGCCGAAGGATCTTTTAAGAAAGATAAGAGACATGCTGGACAGATGACAGGATAGAGAGACGGCTCTTCAGCTTCCTGCTGAAAGTGCGGCTCGGACATCAAATCAGTACAGAAATCCTCGGCCACAACTCCCTTGAAACAACTATGCGTTATCTGCACGCAATCAAGGATCACCTCAAGAAAACAGTCGCCCTGATAGAGTTGCCTGCTACAAAGCTGCTACAACATAAAAAAAGGGCCTGCGGCAAATCCTCCGCAAACCCTTAATTTATTGGTCGGGGCGACCTGATTTGAACAGTCGACCACTCGCACCCCAAGCGAGTGCGCTACCAGGCTGCGCTACGCCCCGATTAACTGATCTGACTTAAGATATTCCTGAGTCTTTTTTTAACAAAGCTTACAACTTCGGCAGGGTTCTTAGGTTCTTTTACTCTACTTTCGTAAATCACGATCGGCTCAGGAAGTTTTGCCGTAGCATCTCCAAGTTTTTTCCTGACGCCTTCAATGGTATACCGTTCCTGATAAAGAAGCTTCTTTACCTGTAATATCAATTCGAGGTCCTTCTTGACATATACCCGTTGTCCTGACTTGTTCTTCCTCGGCCTCAGGAAAGGAAATTCCGTCTCCCAATACCGCAACACATACGACTCGACGCCGGATATTTTGCTTACCTCACCGATCTTATAGAAGAGTTTATCAGGAAGAGGCAGGTGCGCCTTGGTTATTTCAGTTGCTGTCTTGTGCATTTATTTTTTCGATCTCATCCTTCAGCTGGTTGCTTATCTTAAATGTTATCACCCTTCTCGGAGTAATTTCAAGGTCATCGCCCGTCTTTGGATTACGCCCTCTCCGGGCCATCTTTTTCCTCACATGGAAGGTCCCGAACCCTGATATTTTGACTGATTCACCTTCTGCAAATGTCTGTTTCATGGTATCAAACAGGATCTCAACTGATATCCTGCGCCTCTTTTTTGGACAGACCAACTTTTTCGAAAATTGAATCAACAAGATCAGCTTTTGTCATACTTTCAGTCTCCCCTAGTAATTTTCTTAATTATATTAAGGAGATAGCACATTGTCAAGAAGAATTTAGTTTAATTTCAATAATTTACCATATTTTACTGCCATTTTTTCTATTTTCTGCGATTAGTGTATATGGTATGATATATTTCACTCACCCCGGAGGACATAAATGGCTTATAAAAATTTAAGAGAATTCATTGATCTGATCGAAAAAAAAGGGCTCCTTCAGCGGATCACTGCTGAAGTTGACCCGATACTCGAGATTTCCGAGATTACTGACCGCATGTGCAAATCACCCCAATGGCGGGAAGGCGCTGTTTTTTGAAAAGGTCAAAGGATCACAATACCCTGTTGTTACAAACCTCTTCGGTTCGTTCGAACGCATGTGTCTGTGCGCTCGAGGTGAAAAATCTCGATGATGTTGCAGGCAGAATTGAAGAACTGCTGAATCAGGCCCCTCCAAAGACTTTAATGGAGAAACTTTCATTGCTTCCCAAACTTTTTGAGTTCTCGAAATATCTGCCCGAAGACAGTGAAAAACGCTCCGTGTCAGGAGGTCATCGAAAATGATAACCCTGATCTTGAGCAGGTTCCCTGTCATCAAATGCTGGCCAGGAGACGGACAACCTACTGATGAAGGCAGATTCATCACCTTTCCTATGGTATTTACAAAAGACCCTGAAACAGGCCGGCCCAACTGCGGCATGTACAGGATCCATATATACGACAAAACAACAACAGGCATGCACTGGCATATACACAAAGACGGCGCACGGCATTACGACAAATACAAAAAGATGGGCAAACAGATGCCTGCTGCCATAGCTGTTGGCAGCGACCCTGCTGTCATATACGCCTCAAGCGCACCACTGCCTGAGGCGATAGACGAGATGCTTTTCGCCGGCTTTTTAAGGAAAGAGCCGGTTGAGATGGTCAAGTGCGTGACTTCAGACATCGAAGTGCCGGCCAATAGCGAGCTTGTCATAGAGGGATATCTTGAGCCTGGCGAGACGCGTATTGAAGGGCCTTTTGGAGACCACACCGGTTTTTATTCAGCAGCTGATCTCTACCCGGTATTTCATGTGACCTGCATTACCCACAGAAAGGACATGATCTATCCTGCAACTATCGTCGGCAAGCCGCCTATGGAGGACTGTTACATGGGAAAGGCCACTGAGCGCATATTCCTTCCTCTCATCCGCCTTGATTTTCCGGAGATAAAGGATATCAATCTACCGATGGAAGGGGTTTTTCATAATTTCGCGATCATATCAATCAACAAAAGCTATCCGGGTCACGCAAAGAAAATCATTCACGGTCTCTGGGGCAAAGGACAGATGATGTTTGCAAAGCTGCTCATTGTTGTGGATGACGATGTTGATGTGCAGGACCTCTCCTATACCGCGTGGAGGGTGCTGAACAATGTTGACTGGAAACGCGATACTGTATTTGGCGACGGCCCCCTCGATGATCTCGACCATTCGGCAAACTGGCCGAGATATGGCTCCAAGATGGGAATAGACGCAACCCGAAAGACTAAGGAAGAAGGCATGATGAGGGAATGGCCTGATGAATTATTCATGTCAGAAGAGATAAAAAAACTGGTTGATGCCAGATGGAAAGAATACGGGTTTTAAGAAGAGTGCATCGAATGGACAGGAGCTGACCTGACTGTCGTTTTACAAGGGGATGCGCTCAGGAAAGAGATATGGATAAATATTTCATTAAGTGGCTTGTAAATACCATAGCGATAATGCTCGCCATAAAGTTTGTCCCGGGCATCGTCTATGCCGGTCAATGGTGGGGCATACTGGTGGTTGGGTTGATCTTCGGCCTGATAAACACCTTTATACGTCCATTCATAAAGCTTTTCGCGTTGCCCCTGCTCATACTTTCCCTGGGTCTGTTTACATTCATTATCAATGCCATGATGCTGAGCCTGACATCCTGGTTATCCGACAAATTTAGTCTCGGGTTCAGTGTGGAAGGTTTCAAGGCAGCGTTTCTCGGGGCTTTGGTTATCAGCATCTCAAGTATGGTCCTTTCATGTCTCATACCTTCAGAC
>CAVVAQ010000015.1:0-184268 GCA_963746295.1 uncultured Nitrospira sp.
CTTCCCTGTAAAAAAGGAAAAGCTGCGGCTGATCGTTCCCTGATACAGACCAGCGACTCCACCTCATGCCCGTCCGATCCCTTCAAGAGATCCCTTTCGGCTCAGCGCAGCAGAGACCGTTATCTCGGAACCAGCCGCCCTCTCAGCACCAAAGAGAAAGACAAGCAGGCAACCGAGAAGAAAAATCGCGCTGTCAGACCATTTCACAGTATTCCTCCCCTATCCTCGAATGCAGTACCTCAAGCTCCATGTCCTTGTCCTCACCGAGGACGCCGCAGGCATCAGCCCGACACTGCCTGCAGTGGGTCATCTGGGATATATGCTTTTCGCATTCAGCCCGTTTTTTGGTTATCATCTCAGGTGAGGGCCGCTTTCTCCCTGCAAATTCAGCCTGTGGAATCAGGGGCATGATGTTCATAATGTCGGCACCCCTTTCTCCGGCGTGCCAGGCAATCAGGGGAATCTCGATATCATTGACACCGGGGATGAAGACGGTATTGACCTTTACGATCAGCCCGGCATCGATGGCATTGGTCAGGCCCCGCCACTGATTGTTCACTATGAGGGATGCAGCGTCCCTTCCGGCATATCGTTTTCCCTTGAATGATGCCCATGAATATACCTTCTCCGCCATTCCGGGGGTGACCGCGTTTATTGTGACGGTAAGGCTTCTCACTCCGGCCTTCATGAGTTCCTCAAGTCTTTCGGGCAGATAAAGCCCGTTGGTCGATACGCAGAGGATAAGCTCTGGAAATTCCTTATGAATGGCATGCAGCGTTTCGAAAGTCGCGTCGTTTGCAAGAGGATCGCCCGGTCCGGCAATGCCGATAACGCTGATGTTTTCATTCCTGTCAACAACCGCCCTGACCCGCTCCATGGCCTCACGAGGGGTCATGACCCTGCTGGTGATCCCAGGCCGTGATTCGTTGGCACAGTCGTATTTTCGTATGCAGTACTTGCACTGTATATTACAGGCAGGGGCAACGGGAAGATGGATCCTCCCGAATTTATGATGCGCCTCCTTTGAAAAACAGGGATGTGTATGCAGGATGTCGGAGATTGTCTTTGCTTTGATTGGAACTGTGTTTGTCAGTTGCATAATCCACCTCACGTCTCATTATTTATCTTAATTAGAAGCAAGGGCTGTGCCACCTTTAACTATCTGATTTTATGAAAAATTAGTTCGATTACTGAATTTTGATGAGTACATTTCAGTGCTATTGCAGACAATTTTGTCTGTTCTGGAAAAATTTGCCGACGGCAGCTTCAGCCACAATCAAACGGAAAAGTGATGAGAGATGCTCTCCAAAATTCTCACAGAAGCCCTCGCAAATGATTACGTTGAAAATCCTGTGGACTAAAATCGGAATTGTTTACAAAGGTGACGGCGCAAACTATTCTGCAATGGTAGCAAAAACCAATAACAAGCTAGCCCACTGACATCAAAAATTCTGCTAATGATGAGCCCCTATTTCTTTTTTCAGGTTTTCGGCAAAAGCCTCAGCCTCATCTTCTTTTATGAATTCATGGTTACAGGGCATTTTGTGCATTATGTTTTGTGCTTTAATAAATGCAGACTTGAGCCGTTCGTCCTGAGGTGCACCGATTAACATATTCAAATTAACGGGTTCTCCGCCATCGTAAAGACTTGTAATTCGATCCTCCGTGTTTGCTATTTATCCTTTCGCCCTTTCCTGCTCTTAGAACTTTTACTCAGGGCAATAGCCTTGATCGTTTTTTCAAAATCGGTTTCTATCTCGTCCTGTTTCTGCAGGCGCAAACTGCTGAACTTATCATATTCTTTTTCCGCGTGTTCTTTCGCCATTTCATGAGATATCTTTCCGGCATGGGTCAGAATATCACGCTCATTCAAGGAGAGAAAGCCGTCAAGCTTCTTGATCCAGTCCCGCATATGCATCGGAATTCGCCTCATAGCCTGGCCCTCGGCAAATATCAGGTACTGCTCTACCAGATTATTGAGGGACATAAGCTCATCTTCCGCCAAATAATTCTTTGCAATAACGACATCAGGCTTGCGGACTTTGGGGCCACGCCAGTTGGTCAGCCCCATGTTAGGCCTTGAGTGATCGGCACGTTCATGGATAATCTCCGCTGCCGTCTTTCCGGTGATCGCCCAATGCATTTTGTTCTGAACAGTTTTGAAGAAATCGATGCTTATCTCAAGTGTCGGGTCATAATCAACGCTGGTAGCATAGATATCCGTGATTTTCTGATAGAACCGCCTTTCAGATGTGCGGATATCCTGAATGCGGCGGAGCAACTCTTCGAAATAATCAAACGGCTGATCAGGGTTCTTGAGCCGCTCATCATCGAGCACAAAGCCCTTGACGATATATTCACGCAGTTGTCTGGTTGCCCACTGACGAAAACGAGTGGCAACATGGGATTTTATACGGTAGCCGACCGAAATAATGACATCAAGGTTGTAAAATCGTTGTTTGCGCTCTACCTGTCTGCCACCCTCAAGTTGAACTTGTAAGAAATCCTTACAGGTTGCCGCTTCGTCTAACTCCCCTTCGCTAAAGATATTCTTAAGGTGAATAGTAATATTCTGGGGAGTTGTCTGGAACAGTTCAGCCATAAGCTTTTGCGTCAGCCAAACAGTTTCATTCTCCAGACGCACATCAATTTTGAGCTGGCCATTTTCCGCCTGATAAACCAGAAACTGGCTTTTAGGGATTTCATTTTTCTTTTTTTTAATCTTTTTTATGCCCATTTATATTGTGTGCCTCCTTTTCCTCTCCTGTCAGTGTCGGCTTTAATTCTTGTAATTTTCATCTGTCTCCCAATTCAAAGGATTATTGACGATGTATTCACGAATTCTGTTTAATTCAGGTTCGTTACGTATAATATGTTCGTAGTAATTTCGTTGCCAGACAGGTACGCCCTGACGATCCATCGCACGATTAACGGCAATAGCTGACATCGATTTAAATGCACGAATAACAGCACCTAATGTAGGGGCGCTGCTTGCCGCGCCCTTCTTCGGTTTTGCCCCGACCATATTCGATTTGTCGTTTTGTTCTGCGTTATTCGCGAACCGCCCCTACACAGGTTACAAATTTCCTTTAAACGCCCGCTGCGAGAGAGAGGCATACAGGTTTTCCAGTTCTTTTAAGCTGGCCTGATAGTGGACTTTGAGGGCTTCTACTTTTTCGACGATCTGGGCGAATTGACTCCCTGACAATAAGCGCATTGGTCCCGCGATTGACCACTGTTTTCTCAATCTCCGTGCCTTCGTAATTTATCTCTTCAATCTCTTTCCCTTCAATAATAAGCTTCTTCTGGTCTTCGAGTGAAATGCTGCGTTTGTTTATGCCTTCTTCCTGAAACTTGGTCTTGATCTTCATCACCTGGAAATCACACAGGTACGGAGGAATATGATTAATGGCTTCTTCATAGGAATAAGCAAAAGTAGGCACGCCGTCTTCGCATTCAAATAATTTGAATGTGTTGTGGTCAATCACATCTGTCGGGGTTGCCGTCAACCCAAGGGTAATGGTGCTGAAGTAATCCAGCACTTCCTGATAGGTGTTGTAGATAGAACGATGACTTTCATCCACAACGACTAAATCAAAGAAATGGGGAGATAGCCGTGATTCTTCATCACGAATGATGTTAAGCATGGTGGGATATGTAGATACATAAATTCTTCTATCCGTGGTAATAGCCTTTTCCCCCACTTTAGGCCAGCGGGGTTCATTGGGCAAGTGTTCCTTGAATGCCTCCAGTGCCTGGTCCCGCAAGGCAATTCGGTCAACCAAAAAAAGAGTCTTTTCAGCCCAGCCTGCGCGCATCAGGGCATCTACTAAGGCAATACAGGTTCTCGTCTTTCCTGTACCCGTTGCCATTACCAGCAGAAAGTTTCTTTTTCTTTTCTCAATTGCCTCCATTACAGAGCGGATAGCACGGATTTGATAATCACGACCGGCAATTTTGGCATTGATGAATTCACCGGCCAATGCTTTTCTTGATTTGCGTATATATTGATAGCGCTCAAGATCGTCACGGGTCGGAAAGCCATAAACTTTGCGTGGCGGATAATTATCCAAATCCCAGAAAAAGATGTCGTGCCCATTGGTATAAAAACAAAATGGAAGTTCACGTCCATTTTGTTTCTGAATATTGGAACAGTATTGCTTGGCCTGTTCCCGGCCAATGGCCGCGTCAACAGAGGTCTTTTTAGCCTCAACAACAGCTAAGGGTTTGCCGTCCTTCCCCAATAAAACATAGTCGCTAAATTGGTGGCCTTGAAATGGAGAAAATGCTTCATGCACTTCGTCAGGTACGACATCGATGTCAAACTCTTCAATTACTTGAGTAAGGTCAGTAACATTCCACCCTGCTGCTTGAAGCTTCTTGTCTATAATTTCTTTTCTTGTATTGTGTTCGTTCTTCACTGTAGTTTAATAAATGCCCAAGATCTTTTCAGCGCTGAAGGGCGAGTCCGCAGACGTTAGAGGGCAATGTCCTTGATCTTGAGTGTTCATTATCATTATCCTCACACGTAGAAAACGTTTAATAATAGTAGGTATTGCGGATAAATTCAATACGGAAAACAGACAATTTCTTGCGATCATGAAGGATTACAGTTTCTATCAGAAATTGAGAGCCTTGAAGAGAAGGGCGCGGCGCGGACTTTCAGGTGTATTGAAAATTTCGGATGACATACCTGCTCTCTCAACTTTGGGGCGAAAGTGAAAACAAGAGCAAAAACTGAAATCTGTTGGCCGGAAATCGGGAAAAACCGCTATCCGGAATGAAAACTTGTGTGATGCACAACAAAAACTAAACAGCTCATCAGAGCATCTTCCTCATGCACACAAGCCTGGTGTCTGCCCAGCCGTTGAGGCTTAAAATCCAGATCGGCGATCGTTGTCCTCATCTCTGAGAAGCTGAAACCGGGGCGCTTGCAGACCGAAGTTTGATAATACAGCCAATTGGTTGTATCATCTCTTAGATGAAATTTGTTATCAGATACTGGCGGAACCCATCCGGCAACGCTCCTGTTGAAAGATATAAGGAGGACAGGAAATGAAGAGTGACCTCGATAAACATATTGAAAAACATTTGAAGGACAAAGAGTTCAAGAGGTATTTTGACAGGGCTGAAGCCAAGAGAAAAATAGCTCAGGAAATAGTTTTTTTGCGGAAGGCACAGCATATTTCTCAGGCACAGTTAGCGAGAGAGATCAACACCAGTCAGCAGGTTATTTCACGGCTTGAAAGCCCGCGAGACAAACGGATGCCGTCACTTGACCTTCTCGACAGAATGGCAAAGGCTCTCAAAAGGAAACTCGTCATCTCGTTGCAGCCGTAATCAAATGCGGTGATAGATTATTCATTAACTGTTGTTTGGGGTTAGTCAACGTTACCGTTGCAAAAAACAAGTAACGAGAGGCAAAGGAGATGAAAAAACCTTACCCTGTTCTCCCCAGTCTCCTCATGCGGCGCGCACATCGGTGGAATGTCGACCCTGTTCCACTCATTATTTTAAAAACTCACTGAGGGTAATGATCCTTATATGCTGATGCTTCTTCAGCATAAGCATGGCCTTGTCGCCTGTAACGATTACAGCAGCATTGCCTGCAACAGCGCATTCAAGGATGCGGTTATCAGGTTCGTCATCAAGGATGTTCAGTCTCTTATCGGGACTCACTAACTCACCAAGGTTTGCCAGATTAACGGCCACCCTGCTTAATGCCTCAACATCTTTGCTGAATTTCCGGGCCAACACAGTCAGAACTTCGTCGATAATCTCATGGGATATAACAAGGGTATCTTCGCTGTCGATAATTCTCATCATCGCATCTTCAGCCTTTCCGCCGGGGAATATCAATGCGGAGATGAAGATATTCGAATCAAAGACGACCCTCATTTTTTGAGGTATCTTTCGAGGTCTTTCTCTGTAAGTATTCCCTTGTCCTTCGCCTTCCTGGACCAGTACCCCTGCATCTCCCGGAATTCTTTCTTCGTTCTCTCTTTCCGGGCAAGTCTAAGGGCATCCTGTATGACCGCGCTGAGTGTCTTTCCCTCCTCCTTTGCGAGCGACTCGGCCTCGCCAGCAAGGTCAGGAGGAAGTGATATGGTTTTTTTGACTGCTATCGCCATTACCGCACTCCTTTCTATGGTATGAATAAATACTACCAACAGGAGGGGCACGGTGTCAATGATAACGACAGACTGCTTTCCCTTCTCGGGGCTGAATCAGATTCTATCGAAAAGAGCTCACAAAGGAGGTCACACATCATGGGAAGATCGTCGAAGGTCGCCCTCCTTACCGAAAAATTCATGTGCATGTATCGTGAGAGCACAGCCTGTTCAATTATATTTCTACGTGTACATGACACTTCTTTGTGCACGTCCTCAAACATGCCTCGCAGCCAATGCAGTTGTTCGGATTGGCCACGGACATGACTTTATTGCCCATATCATCGCCGAAGTCGTCCTCGCCTTCAAAGGGCTTTTCAATTAGTTCAAGCACATCCCTGCTACAGACCTTAAAGCACCGTCCGCAGCCTATGCATTTATCTATATCTATCGATTCTATAAAACGGGGCGTCCATGTATTACCGCCCCTGGTATGCCCTACAATCGCCATATATCCTCCTTTCTTAAAGACGCTGTCGGCTTTCAGCCATCAGCCATCAGCTGAAAAAAAATCATAAAAACATACTCCATTGATCATTCCTAATAACCGCAAAAAAAGAGCGTTCTGAGCGCAAGACAGCGCAGCCAACTGCCGAATATAGGATCATTTCTCCTGCCGGTTGCTGACGGCTGATCGCTGAGAGCTTTTTTACGCTATTGCTTCTCCGTCAGTCTCGCCGGTCCTGACCCTTATTGCGCCTTCAACCGGCGAGACAAATATTTTGCCGTCTCCAGTCTTTCCGGTCTTATTCACGCTGATGATTGACTTGACTATCTTGGTTACCAGGTCATCCGGCACCACCATGGTAAGCATCCTTTTGGGAACAAAAAGTGCGACCGTTGGAAGCGCATGCACAAGGGCGTAAGCGGCAGGCGTCGGTTTCAGTTTTGCAGGTGTGCAGAAACTGTCCGGCAGATCCGGATCCAGGTCGTTGTCACATACCATACCCCTCTGCTTACCCCGTCCGTCAACGCTCTGAATAGACACTGACGGGAATCCGAGGTCTTCCAAAACCTTCTTCGTTTCCTGAAGTTTATCTCTTCTGATGACTGCAGTTATTTCTTTCATGTCTTATTCTCCTTAGTTTGCACTCCTTAATCAGAGTACTGCCTCGCCTGTTCTGACCGTATAGGCTGCCTCAACAGGGCTTATGAATATCTTGCCGTCACCAACAAACCCGGTTTTGGATTTATCTATCATGAGATTGACGACCCTGTCCACATCGCTGTCGTTGACGACCATCATGACCAGCATTTTGGGAAGTTCATCATAATGTATCGGCCCTACCTGCAATCCCTTTTGTTTCCCGCGTCCGAATACCGGCATCTTCGTGAGTGATGGAAAGCCGGCCCCCTCTAATGCCTGGACTACCTCCTGCTCTTTTTCCGGCCTTATAAATGCCCTGATCATCTTCATTTTCAATTCCTCCTTTTTTTTAATCGCTGTCAGACAGCGCTATTCCTGTGTTTCACTGTTCAAAATTTTTGCCAGCCACGGCGGCGGAGAGCCTTTCACGGTCTCCAGAAGCCTTTTGACCGACTCCTCTATCGAAACAACTTCCTTCACCTTTATCGGCATCATGCCCTTCTTAATAAGCCGTGCTGCTGACGGTCCTCCTATCTCGGTCAGGTAGACGATCCTGCAGTCCGAGAGCCTGTCCACTTTATCTGCCACCCTGTCATCGTGGACCTGCCCGAGCCCTTTTGTCTCGACGATCGATGAGTCCACGCCATCGCTGAACCTTCTTATCTCCACAAAATCATAGCCCTGTCTGGACAGATTATAGATGGCGAATTTTCCGGCCCTGCCGAAATGCTCATCCACATTGGTACCGTCTGTAGTTGCGAAAGCTATCTTCATGAGTGTTCCTCCTTTAGAAAAATATTGGCGACTTCATTAATAATTCCGAGAACTCCCCTATACCCTATGCTGATTCGGGCGGTATTTCCAAAAAGCTTATACACAGGAAAACCTGTCTGAAACAGGGGCACTCCAAGCCTCTTTGCTGTCTCCTCTGCATGTGAGTTGGAGACGAGGAGGTCGAACTTACCCTCTATCGAAAATAAATCCGATATCGTAGTCATGGCGGCCTGTATCTTTCCGGCCCCCGGCCCGTCTGCCGGGATTACGGCCAGAGCTATCTCCATGCCTGCCCAGGAGAGCAGCCGTGACTGCTGAGCAGCATGGTCAGGCTCAAGTGCGATACATACCTTTTTCCCGGCAGTGAAGAAATGGGCGTCTCTCACCCCGTCAATGAGCGCCCTTCTTTGACGATCATACTTATCGGGTACAGGCTTTCCGCTCAGCATCGAGAGCAGTTCGAAAAATGTATTGATTTCCATGAGGTCCGAAAGACCATCGAATGTCCTGTACTCAGTTCCGAATCTTTTATTGAGGGACTGTGCAGGAGCTTCCATACACATTCCGATCGCTATGGTAAATTCGGATGACCCCACGTTCCTGATCTCTTCGAGAGTCGTCCCTCCCAGTGCAAGCGGAGAAACTCCCTGTCTGCTTCCGTCGAGGCTGGAAAGGTCTGGCAGCAGCAGGGGCCTGAGTTCAAAGGCCGAGAAAATTTCCTTTAGCTCGTTGAAATCAGCAGGTGAAAGATGCGGGCCCGCAAGCACGGTTATCTGTCCGGGAACCTTTCTCTGTCCCGCTCCGCCAGAACCATCTGCAAGCGTAAGCAGTGCTTCGACCGCCTTTCCATAGCCTGCCTCAAGTCCCCCCTCGTAATCAGGAGTGGGAATATGGAGCACCCTGCCAGAGGCAGTCCCCCTGTTGAGCCCCCTGACAAGAGCGGAAATGTCATCACCCTTCACTTCCACAAGCCCGGAGGTCAGGACCCCGATAAGGTCCGGAGCGTTCTTGTCCATGAAGCCGTTAACGCACTGTACCAGTTTTTCATCACTCCCCATGACCACATCTTCAGCAAAGAGTTTCGTGCCGGCAAGGGCGATCGGTTCCCTGAAATGCTTTGTCAGAAGCACCTTACCGAGAAATGTGCATCCCTGAGCGCCATGGATTATCGGGAGCGCCCTGTCAATCCCCTGCAGCGCCATGGCAGCGCCGATTGACGCCGAGTGTTTCAGCGGATTAATGAGAACGGGCTTAGGGCTTAGGGGTTGGAGGCTGCTTTTTCTGCTAATCCCTGATCCCCGGTCCCCAAGCCCCGCATAAAACTTTATGCTGTTGCTGATCTGTTCCGCCAGGTTCACAAGGCCTTCATACCCTGCGTAGGCAGTATGACGCTCCTGGTTGACATCGACAAACGGATATCCTTCCTTCACCGCCAGATACAGGTTTCTGCCGCCTGCTATGAGCATATCGGCATTCTTTTCCCTGAGAAGCCTGAGCAGATTTTTCGGGGCCGTATCCTCGACCAGCGGCGCTTCTTCTCCGAGTATTTCCTTCATTTTTTCCTCATCTTCAACCGTGCTCTTCTTTGTCCCGACAGCCACAATCTCGATGCCGAGATCCTGAAGCGCTGAGATAAAGGACCAGCTCTTGACGCCGCCGGTATAAAGCACTGCCTTTTTGCCGCGCAGATGTTCATAAGGACTGAGACGATCGTAGAGCTTTTGCTCTTCAACAGCGATTACTTCTTCAATCTTTTCTGAAAGCTTAACGCTGTGAGCTGAGAGCTGAGAGCTGATTACCCTGAGTGCCTTTGCCATCTCGGTCTTTCCGAAGAAAGAGACTTCGACATAGGGAATGCCGTATCGTCTTCTCCATTTCTTTCGCGACGTTGATGAGGGCGCGGCTGCAGACAACCACATTGAGCTTTGCCCGGTGGGCCCAGGTGATCTCCTCGAAAGTCGCATCGCCGGTAATCCTGGACAGGACCCTCAACCCTGCCTTTTCCAGGACAGGCTCAATCAGCCAGAGGTCTCCGGCAATGTTGTATTCACCGATGAGATTTATATCGTATTCTGTGGTATAAGACGGCTCACCTGTGCCTATGACGTGGTCAAGCAGCACCTCGCCGGCTATCCTGTTGCCGAGGTTCTTCGGCCCGACAAAACCGGGAGCATTCACCGGGATGACCCGGATGCCCAACGTAGTTTCGGCCTTTCTGCAGACAGCCTCTATGTCCTCGCCGATCAGCCCGCTCACACAGGTCGCATGGACGAATATCGCCTTCGGACTCACTGCCTCAAATGTCTTCTGTATGGCACGGGACAGCTTTTCTTCAGCGCCATAGACAATATCCAGCTCAGACATGTCCGTCGTAAAGCCCATTCTGTCGAGCGTCCCGTTCATGGAAAGGCTTCCTCTGCCTTCCCATGAGTTGCCGCAGCAGGCGATAGGACCATGGACGATATGGGCAGTGTCCGCGATCGGCTGAAGCACGATCATGGCCCCGTCAAAGGCGCAGGACTCTCCGCCGCGAGAACGGCAGATCTTGTCTTTGTTTTCTGTTGAACAGCCGTTTTCAGTTAATTTATCTATGTTCGTTATCATCTGACATTACCCTTTTATTAATTTCTGTCATTTCGGTGGCTCCGTTGCTTAAGCGCCTACTGTTGGCCAGCCTACTATTGGCTCGTCCGGAATCTTTCCGAAAGTGAAGAATGACATAAATGCGCATTCACCTCTTCTTTACAATTCACGTTTCACTATTCACGATTCACTGTCTTACTCACCTTATGACATCAAAACTCGTCGTATCGATCGTCTTCCTGTCCATCTCATCCAGCACAGTATTGACGATCAAGGTCACGAGGTTCAGCGCTCCCTGATAACCGATGATCGGATATCTGTGCAGATGATGCCGGTCAAAGAGCGGAAACCCGATCCTGATGAGCGGCGTTCCTGTATCTCGCATCAGAAACTTCGCATAGGAGTTTCCGATGAGAATATCCACCGGATCAGTGAACAGGAGCGACCGCAGATGCCACATGTCCTTGCCTATGTAGACCTTCCCGTTCGCTCCAAAGGGACTCGATGCCAGCAGTTCGTTCGCCTCCGCCTCGAAATGTTTGTCACCGTTCGTGCAGACGATATGCACCGGCTGGCCACCCATCTCCATGATAAGGCTGATCATGCCGAGCAGTATGTCAGGATCTCCGACAAGGGCGAAGCGCTTGCCGTGGACATATGGGTGCGAGTCTACCATCGCATCGACTACCCTGCCGCGCTCAGCCTCGATCGCAGCAGGAACCGGCTTGCCGGTCAGTCTTGCTCAGCTCGTCAAAGAACTGGTCGGTATTCCTGATGCCGATCGGTGAAAGCGTGAGTGTCTTCTGGCCCCACTCCTTCCGGATATAATCCAGCGTCTTCACAGTCGAGTACTTCTGCAGCGCGACTGTTGCCACGGCGTTTATCGCATCCATGGCCTCAGGGAGCGGGGTCCCGCCGGGATAGAGCTTGTATTCACCGGTATTCGGCGAATCAAAGGTATCGCTCACATCGGCAAGCAGTGTGTACTCCACTCCCATCAGCGACATCAGCCTCTTGATCTCATGGTAGTTGCCGGTATAGGTATCAAAACCCGGGATGATGTTCACCTTCTTGTTCGGCTCGCCCCGCTTTCCTTCTGAGAGCGCCTTCAGATATCCCTTTCAGCATGTTGTCATACCCGACGATATGGGAGCCGACAAAGCTCGGCGTATGCGCAAAGGGCACAGGCAGATCCTGAGGGATGACGCCCTTTTCGCGCGCGGTCTTGATGTATGCGTTCAGGTCGTCGCCGATAACCTCTGCCATGCAGGTCGTCGAGACCGCGATCATCTTCGGCTTGTAAAGCGTATAGGTGTTCTCCAGACCCTCGAGCATGTTGTTCAGACCGCCGAATACTGCGGCATCTTCGGTCATGGATGTCGAGATCGCGGCAAAGGGCTCCTTGAAGTGCCGGCTCAGGTGGCTCCGGAAATAGGCTACGCAGCCCTGGGCGCCCTGCACAAAGGGCATGGAGCCTTCAAAACCGGAGGCGCAGAATACTGCGCCGAGCGGCTGGCAGGCCTTTGCAGGATTGATCTTGATGTTCTCCCGCTTGAAATTCAGTTCCTTATATTCCTCGGTCTTTGTCCAGTCCGAGACTTCCCTGACCTTTTCTGCAGGCCAGGGTTTCTCGAACTCTTTCTTGCGTTCGAACTGTTCCTGATACTCCGGCTGATTGAAACAGTTCGTTGTGGTCTTTTATCTTGTATCATTTCTTCCTCCGTACCAGGTCCCACGTCGGGCTGTTGACCGTCATGTCCATATCCCGCGCAAAGACCGGGAACCCGTCGAACCCGTGATAAGGTCCCGAGTAGTCCCAGGAGTGCATCTGGCGGAACGGCACGCCGAGCTTGTGATAGGAGTACTTTTCCTTGATGCCCGAGCCGACCATGTCCGGCTTCAGCCTGCGGGTGAACTCTTCCAGCTCATACAGGGTGGCGTCGTCCATGATCACCGCGCCTTCCTTCAGATCCGGGTACGTGCGCTTATAGTCGTCGCTGTGGCCGAACTCGTAACCCGAGGCAACCACCTCCATGCCGAGGTCCTCATAGGCGCCGATGGTGTGGCGCGGACGAAGACCGCCGACATAGAGCATCACCTTCTTGCCCTCGAGCCTCGGCTTGTACTGTTCCACGATACTGTCCATGATCGGCTTGTACTTTGCGATCACGGCTTCCGCGTTCTCCTGGATCTTCTCGTCGAACTAGGATGCGATCTTTCTGATGCTCTCATAGATCTTTGTCGGGCCGAAGAAGTTGAACTCCATCCAGGGAATGCCGTACTCTTCTTCCATATGCCGGCAGATATAGTTCATCGACCGGTAGCAGTGGATCAGGTTCAGCTTTGCCTTTGTCGCAATTCCGATCTCGTTGATCGATGCATCGCCGGTCTACTGGGCAATGACGCGAAGGCCCATTTCTTCAAGCATCTTCCGCGAGGCCCAGGCATCACCGCCGATGTTGTAGTCACCGATCAGGGCAACATCATAGGGAGTCGAGGTATCGAGCTCACCTTTGCCAAGCACATAGTCCCTGATCGTATCGTTTGCGATGTGATGGCCTAGTGACTGGCTCACACCGCGGAACCCTTCGCACCTGACAGGAACGATCGGGAATTTGAATTCCTTTTCTACACTTTTTGACACCGCCTCTATATCGTCTCCGATGAGACCGACCGGACATTCCGAGAGGATCCCTATCCCCTTTGCCAGGGGAAAGAGCCCTTTCAGTTCATGCAGCGCACCGTCCAGGCCTTTGTCGCCGCCGTACACGATATTCTTCTCCTGGAAGTCTGTGGTGATATGCATGGTGCCGAAGGTGTCGATACCAGTCTGTCCATTATAATAGTTACTGCGTGACCACCAGCTGTACTGGCCGCAGCCGATAGGGCCATGGCTGATTGTTATCTGGTCTTTTACCGGGCCCCAGACAACACCCTTTGCGCCGGCATATGCACAGCCGCGCACAGTCATGACGCCGGGTCGGGATTTGATATTCGATTTCACCTGGCAGGTGCTGCACTGGCCGGACGGGTCGTTTGCTGCAAGATGCTTTGCCCGGTCTTTCTTCGATTTTTCCGGATATGCATCCAGGACTTCCTCTATCATCTTTTGTGTATCTTTAATAGCTGTGCTCATAGTTTTCTCCTTGTATTACGTATTGGGGATTGGGGTTGGTTTTTGGCTACGTCACTTTGCCAATCCCTAACCCCTAAACACTAATCCCTGACGTTATGCTGCCGCTTCTTCGCTCTCCATTATGCCGAAATCCATGAGCAGCCGTTCCAGTTCGTCCATGGTGATCGGCGTGGGGATGACGAAGTTCTTATTGTCCGCTATCTTCTTTGCCAGCTTCCGGTACTCGTCTGCCTGCGGGTGTTCAGGCGAATATTCGATCACTGTCTTTCTTCGGAGTTCGGCGCGCTGGACCTCGTTGTCTCTCGGGACAAAGTGGATCATCTGTGTGCCGAGCTTTGCGGCCAGCTCGGAGATGAGTTCGAATTCCTTGTCCGTCTTTCTGCTGTTGCAGATAAGACCACCGAGCCGCACACCGCCGCTCTGCGCATATTTCAGGACACCCCGGGAGATATTGTTCGCCGCATACATCGCCATCATCTCACCTGAGGTCACGATGTAGATCTCCTTTGCCTTGCCTTCTCTGATCGGCATGGCAAACCCGCCGCAGACAACGTCGCCGAGCACATCGTAAAAGACAAAATCGGTGTCGTCACCGTATGCGCCGTTCTCTTCGAGAAAGTTGATGGCCGTGATAACACCCCGGCCTGCGCAGCCGACGCCCGGCTCAGGACCGCCGGACTCGGCGCACCTGATGCCTTTGAATCCTGTCAGAAGCACTTCTTCGAGCATCAAGGTCCTCAACCGTGCCTTTTTCCCGGGCCATGTCCATGACCGTGTTCTGTGCCTTCCTGTTGAGGATCAGCCGTGTTGAGTCGGCCTTCGGGTCACAGCCGATGATCATGCACTTGCGGCCCGCCTCGGCAAGCGCCGCGACCAGGTTCTGTGTTGTTGTTGATTTTCCGATTCCGCCTTTGCCGTAAATTGCTATCTGTCTCATCATTTCCTCCTGAAGAATTTTTGTATTTCATTACATCTGAGCAATTGACATGCCAATGATAAAAAACCAACAACAACAATGAATTAAGCGAAACAGTGTTATAGGATATGAATCATATTTGTTTTAATCAGGACAAAATTGTTTTAATAACAATAAGGAAAACTCACCGGAGGAGTAAGAAGAGAGAAGCAGCTTGCCTCAGCAAGTCAAGAAGCTTACGACTCATGAAATCAGCAAATATTGTATAATGCTAATATTAATTGGAACAGAAGAGCTATGCAAAAAAATAATAAGACCATAGAACTGAGCGCCCTGTATGAAATCAGCAAGCTCCTGGGCTCATCCTTTGACCTGAAATCAAACCTCAGGGGAGTGCTCAGGGTGCTGTCCGAATACCTCGATATGAACAGGGGGACTGTCGCACTCAGGAGCAACAACGAGGTCTCTATCATCGCAGCGTACGGAATGTCCGGGGAAGAAATGAAAAGAGGCAGGTACAAGCTCGGAGAAGGCATTATCGGACGTGTCGCAAAGCTCGGCTCTCCTATCGTCATCCCCAATATCGGTGATGAACCCCTGTTTCTCAATAAAACCGGCGCAAGAAAAATTATCAAAAAGGAGAATATCGCCTTCCTCTGTGTCCCGATAAAATTCAAAAGCGAGGTATTGGGCGTCCTGAGTGTGGACCGTCTCTTCGGGGCTAAGGGCATTTCTCTTGAAGAAGATCTCAGGCTGCTGAAAATCATCGCTTCCCTGATGGCCCAATCAGTAAAGTTGCATATGGAACTCGAAAGGGAGCGGGAGGCCTTCATGGAGGAAAAGGAATATCTCAGGCAGCAGCTCAAGGGAAAGTACCGTGTCGAAAACATCATCGGCCAGTCAGACAGCATGCAGGAAGTCTTCGAATCAATCCACCGGGTATCGCCTTCATTGGCAAATGTGCTTTTACGCGGTGAAAGCGGCACAGGTAAAGAGCTGGTCGCAAAGGCGATCCATTACATGAGTCCGAGGGCAAAGGGGTCGTTCATAAAATTCAACTGCGCCTCAATCCCCGAAGGCCTCCTTGAGTCAGAGCTCTTCGGCCATGAGAAAGGCGCCTTTACCGGCGCGATGGCATTGCGAAAAGGACGGTTTGAACTGGCTGACGGAGGGACGATCTTTCTCGATGAGATCGGTGACCTGCCGGTAACGCTCCAGCCGAAAATCCTCAGGGTCTTGCAGGAAAAAGAATTCGAGAGGGTCGGGGGAGAAAAAACCATCAAAGTCGATGTCAGGCTTATCGCCGCAACCAGCAGAAATCTCGAAGATCCTGATTGCGGAAGGCAAATTCAGAGAAGACCTGTACTACCGGCTGAATGTAGTACCTGTCTATCTCCCGCCGCTCAGGGAAAGGAAGGAAGACATCGGGCTGCTTTCAGACTATTTCCTGAAAAAATATAACCGGGAAAACAACAAGTCCATAAAGATCTCCGCCGAAGCCTTGCAGGTGTTTTCCGACTACGAATGGCCGGGCAATATCAGAGAGCTTGAAAATACCATTGAGCGGCTGGTGGTTATGGCAAAGGGAGAAACTATCGGCAAGTCCGACCTTCCGGCAGCGATCAGAGAACTGTCTGTAAAAACAAAATATGCCCTTCAGTCTAGAGACAATCTTCCCCTGACTGTCGAAGTCATCGAGAAAGACAGGATTATCGATGCGCTGAACAGGACCGGCTGGGTGCAGGCGCGGGCCGCGAGAATGCTCGGAATCACCCCCAGGCAGATCGGCTATAAAATAGCGCGATATAACATTAAACAGTAGATTTTTTGTCCTCTGCAACAAAATCTCGCTGATTGTCTGTAAGGTAGTTCAAAAAAAATGGTTCTTCCGGTATTCCTGTGGGTATTTGGCTTTTGATGTCATTCCGGCTTGTCCGGAATCTTTCCGGCGATGTCTTCATATAGGTCTCTCATGGAGGGATTCCCCTTCCTCACAAGCTCTATTTTGTCTTGCCTGCTCATATTCTTTTATCTGTTTTTCCCTGATAATGGCACTTCTGATATTTTCGCAAACCTCATAATATACGAGCTTATGAAGGTAGTACCTGGCCGTAAAGCAATGTGGATCGAGATTGTTCTTGTGCTCATAGACTCTTCTAATGAGGTCATTTGTTACCCCAACATATAATGTCGGCCTGGCATTTGCCATTACATAGACAGCATGGAGTTGACCTGCCATTCTCCCATTATATCAGAAAGATTCCGGACAAGCCGGAATGACATCCACACAAAACCCTGAAGAACAAAAAAATAAACGTGCGCTAACAGTTGCACGATGCGTATGATATAATGCCTAATATGAGGATTTTCAGGTCCAGATAACACCTGCAGGAAATCTGTATGAGGGAATATTTTACATGAAAATACTGCAATTAATGGGGGCATGGTTCCTTTCCATAGTGACGGAGATGGGGCGTATGTTCATCTTTCTGATGAATTCTCTGTATACCGTATTCAAGCCGCCCTTTAAAATCAGATTATTATTAAGGCAGATACGTTTTTTGGGCAACAAATCTCTCCTGGTCATTCTGCTGACAGGCGCCTTTACCGGCATGGTACTGGCCCTTCAGTTATTTTATATCCTCAGAAAATTCGGCTCAGTGGCGTTGCTCGGTCCCGGTATTGCGCTCAGTCTCATCAGGGAATTGGGTCCGGTCCTCTGCGCCCTGATGATAACCGGGAGGGCCGGCTCAGCCCTTACTGCTGAGATAGGCATGATGAGAATCTCCGAGCAGATAGATGCGCTCACGGCAATGGCCTTAAATCCGATACGGTATCTCATTGTCCCCAATATTGTCTGCGGCAATCATTGTTTTTCCCCTGCTTACCAGCATATACAATGTCATCGGCATATACGGCGGATATCTGGTAGGGGTTAAACTCCTCGGCGTAAGTTCCGGCACGTACTTTTCACTGATGAAGGATTACGTGGATCTGAAAGACGTAATGATCGGGTTTTATAAATCCATAAGTTTCGGGATCATCGTCTCCTGGATATGCTGTTATAAGGGATTTTATACAGGATATGGAGCTGAAGGGGTGAGTAAATCCACAACAGAGGCAGTTGTAATGTCCTCTATTTTGATTCTGGTCTGGGATTATTTTCTCGGCTCTTTTTTCATATAAGAGAGAGGATGAAGAACGCGCACATACTGAAACACCCGGCACAGGGGGGAAACAGGTGATAGAACTTATCGATGTTTATAAATCTTTTGGTGAGCAGAAAGTCCTCAACGGTGTTAATTTGACACATCCCTGACAAAAAGGTTGTTACTATCATGGGGAAAAGTGGTTGCGGCAAGAGTGTATTGATAAAACATATCATCGGTCTTCTTACCCCTGACAAGGGCAACGTACTCATCGACGGGGTTGATATCACCACCCTTGACGTCACGGAACTTGACCAGGATAAGGGAAAAACTCGGTGTGCTCTTTCAGGGTGGCGCTCTCTTTGACTCGCTCACTGTTTATGGCAATGTCGCCTTTCAACTGAGGGAAAAGACAAAACTGAGCAGAGGTGAGATCAGGGACAGGGTAATGCAGGCGCTGGAGGATGTCGGGCTGAAGGGGATGGGGAAGAAGTACCCCGCGGAACTGAGCGGGGGCATGAAAAAAAGGGCCGGTCTTGCAAGGGCTCTGATTGCAGAGCCTTCCATAGTTCTTTTTGACGAGCCGACAACAGGTCTCGATCCCATTATTTCACGATCCATTCACCGGCTGATACGGGCTACACATGAAAAATATCGATACGCCGCGGTAATCATCAGCCATGAAGTTCCGGGTATTTTTGAGATCAGCGATAAGGTGGCGATGCTGTATAATGGCAGGATAGAAGAATATGGGACCCCTGAAGAAATCGTGAACTCTTCCAATCCGGTAATAAAACAGTTTATAACGGGCAGTCTTGAAGGCCCGATAGAATCTTTATCCTAAGGCTATGAGGAGGTAACAGTTAAGATGAAAAAGTTTAATATTGAACTGACCGTGGGATTTTTCCTTTTACTGGGAATTTTGTCCCTTGCATACATATCCATAAACCTGGGAAAAATCGAAATCATCGGGAAAGAAGGCTATACCGTGCTTACGCTGAATTCGAAAAGGCCGGAGGCATCAAACCAAAGGCGATCGTTGAAATAGCCGGCGTTGAGGTAGGAACCGTTAAAGAGCGTAAGCATTACCAGCGATTATCTTGCCAGGTCGAACTGACGATTAGACAAGAACATCAAACTCCAGGAGGACGCAATAGCATCCATTAAAGACCAAAGGCCTTATCGGTGAACAGTATGTCCAGATATCTCCGGGCGGTTCTGATAAAATGATACCCAATGGTGGTAAAATAAGAGAAACAGAATCAGCCATAGACATTGAAGAACTGATCTCTAAATATGTATTCGGAAAGGTATAAAGGAGATATTATGGTAAATGAAAGTTGTTATTCCAGTATGTTTCTCATTGTTGTCTGTTTTTGCATCTCTCTGTTTTTTCTCCTCAAAAAGCAGATTGCAGGTGAACCAACAGAGCAGGTAAAACAGACGGTCGATGCTGTTATAAAGATATTAAACAATAAGGAACTCAGCAAACCGGAAAAACATGCGGAGAGAAGATTCGAAGATCCGGGAGACGGTGGAAAAGAGTTTCGACTTCGAGGAAATGGCAAAACGCTCCCTCGCCCTTCACTGGAAAAACAGAACACCTCAGGAACAGAAGGAATTTGTAGCTCTCTTCTCTGACTTGCTTGAGGATACCTATATAAGAAAAGATAGAACGCTATGAAGACGAAAAAGTCGTCTATACGGATGAAAAGACCGATGGCTCCTACGCAACCGTAAGAACAAAAGTCGTCACGACAAAGGAAGTCGAGATACCGGTAGATTACAAGATATTCAAAAAAGGACAAAAGTGGGAAGTATATGATATCGTCATTGAAGGCGTCAGTCTGGTAAATAACTACCGGACGCAATTCAACCAGATCATACGCTCAGGCTCTTATGAAGACCTGGTAAAAAAACTGAAGAAGAAAGGTGCTGAAATAAGCAGAAAAGGAGAAAATCTTACTCCTTTATTTTGCTGTTTCTATGCTCGAAGTAAGCGCTTCTGAAAGAGACATAGGGATCAAGAGCGGATTCCTTCATATCTTCATAGTCTCCGATATGCAGAGAAGTCTGGTTGGTATATCAACAGAACGTACAGCAATCCGTGATTCTGCAGGAGTAATATAATTTACAGGATCCAGGAAAAAATCACCCGCAGTTCCCACAGTGTCACGAAGTGGAAGAAGGACCCAGGACAGGCCAGACAATGTAGAAAGCCATTTCCGATTCCAAAAACTCCCAGAGTCTGTCCAAGATCTTCGTCCTGCGCCTCAAGGTCAATGTTCTTTGCAACATCAAACATGCCCCCAACGCCTGCAGTGGTATTGAAAACAAAGCGGAGCAATTCTGTACCCGCGCCTTTGATCTTCAGTTGCAGGAGGTTGTTCACAAACCGTACCGGCATAGTGATATTCTGAAAAATATTTTTCACCCTCACACGTCCCCATTCCGGAACAATTGCACTATACCCTTTTGCAACAGGCTTTAAGACCCAGAAATAGAGCTTATCATTAACGGTAAACATCGCCCGGTTCCACGGCTCCAGAGGATCTGCAATGCCGTTTTCCCCGGCAATTTCTCCGTCCTCTTCTGTTTGTTCTTCGGCAGGTCCTGTTTCAACTGCCTGTATTCTCTCATCTGTACCTGTCAGCGCTTCCCGCTCAGCAGGCGATTCCTCAACAGCAGGTTTTTCCGGCACTGTGACCACCTCGCCCGCATATACACTGCCAGGGAGAAAAACGAAAGAAAGTACCAGCAGCCATATGATGCTTTTTCTTTTCATATCAATTTCATTCCGATTTCCGATAGCGCAGACCATTTCATTCTCTTATGTTCAGCACGCCGTTAAGAAACTCTCCGCTCTGAGACGTTCGGATGAGCCCCTGCTCTCTCATCTCAATCATATCACAAATTCGCTTCATGCCCGAATCGGTTATTGTTGACGCGACATATCCGGATCACTCCAGAGCGACTGGACTTTTTTCTCCGTTCGCATCTTCGCGTGTGATAACAACGTTTAAATACTCGTCACTCATCCTCAGGAATGACCGCCTCCTGCTGCTTGTTGTCCGACACCCATGCCTGAAGGAGCGCGAGCGTGACGGCCAGCACCACCGGTCCTATAAAGAGGCCGATGACCCCAAAGGAGATAAGTCCGCCGATGACTCCGGCAAAGATCAACAGCAGCGGCAGGTCCACACCCTTCTTGATAAGAATCGGCCGGAGAAAATTATCAATAACCGCGGCGAAGATCGATATGACAAGAAGGACCGTTCCCCAGAAAGCCTGCCCCGACCAATAAACCCAGATGACCGAGGGTATAAGCACAAGAATCGGACCGAGTTGTGCCAGGCAGAGCATAAACATAATCGCTGAAAGCACCGGAGCTGCCGGCACGCCCGCGATAAGCAGTCCAGTGCCTCCAATACCCGTTTGAATGATTGCCGTAACAACAATGCCGAGGGCAACGCCACGGCACGCCTTGGCAGCGAGAACAGCAGTTTCTTCCCCCCGCTCTCCGGCCAGACGTCTCGCGAACTTGCGGAGTCCTGCTGCTGCCACCTCGCCGTTTGCGTACATGACCGCTGCTATAATTACCGTCAGCAGGAATTGGAGTATCATGCCTGCTATGCTTCCCGCTTTAGATACGAACCAACGTAAGGCGGTCTCCGCATAGGGGGTTATCTGTGCAGCGAGTTCTTCGTGGCTGAGGGCCGCGTATTGCTGCCACCGTTCAGCAAGCCTCCTGCCGCCCAGGGGGATGTTGTATACCCACTCCGGCGGCGGAGACAGGGTAAATGCAGACAACGTCTTTATCCGGGAGGCTATGTCGTCCGCCTTGCCGGCAATAGCAATAATCCCGACAATGAGAGGCACCACGATGACCATCAGGAGCACAATCGTCATCACTGTCACCGCGAGCCCGCGCTTGCCCCAGAGCCATGTCTGAAGCTTGAGCAGGACCGGCCATGTGGCAATAACAATAATCGCCGCCCATACGATAGAGGTAAGGAACGGCCGGAGTATCCAAAAACTTACAGCAATGAGAACAGCGATGAACAGTACAGCCAATATCGTGCGGGTAATGTCACGGGTGATAGGGTCCTTTGTCGTCATTTCTTGTCTCCTGCATGCTGGTTGCGGCAGGGCATCGTCTTCCCGTAAGCCTGCCTGCTCGTAGATACATTCTAATTGTGCCACTCTGAATGAGAAAATGCGAGTATTTTTTTGAAGATGCCCTAAAGAACTGAAGCCGAAATGAGCTGTCTTCATGCCCTGACATAAACGCATTTTTCGAATCAAGGGGATACTGCTATCCTTTCCAAAGAGCCGCTAAGGTATAATACCAATTCATGAGTACAAAACGTAAAATATTCCTGCTGCTCACTGGCTTGTTGGGGCTGATCCTTGTCTTGTCTATCGCACTCTATTTTTCAGCAGCGAAACTCGTCAATTCAGAATCCGTAAAGGGAAAAATACAGGTCTTTATACTTGAAAAGACCGGCGCCAGCATCCGATACGGGAACTCGGACTTTCATCTCTTTCCCCTTCCTGAAATTATTTTTCATCAGGTGAATCTGTCAATACCCGATAAGGCAGAAGGTTCTGTTGCATCCCTCAGGGTATACCCGGACCTTTTGTCACTCATCAAAGGCAGCGTAAAGCTTGCAAAACTCAGTCTTGAAGCGCCGCACTTCATTGTTAATATCTCCGAAGACACGGAAAAGCCTTCTCTGGAACAGATCGAAGAGAAGGTCCGTTTGGTGGTTCATCATCTCGCATCAACAACACCGGGTATTCGTATGGTCATACGGGATGGCAAACTTGATCTCACAGAGGGGGATGAGCTCGCCTTCAGCTTCGATCTGATCCAGTCGCAGCTCAATACATCACAAAAAACAGTAGATATTGAGCTGACCAGCAGGTCGAACCTCTGGGAAAATTTATCAGTCAGGTCTTCAATTGAGGCAGATGACCTGAAAACCGAAGGGACCATCCGGCTCACACATCTCCACCCCGACATCCTTATCGCGCGCCTCTCAAAAGAAACAGCCGGACAGATAGGAGTCTCTGATCTTGATCTGTCAGTGAAGTTTGAGACATCTGGCCTGAGAGTGGTACGTGCATCAATGGAGAGTTCGGCATCGGGACTGGCAGTCTCCAGAGGAAAAAAACAGGTAGCGATGGGAGACACGATAATCATAGGCGACATAGAAATCGAACCAGAGGCTGTATCCGTTCATATCAAAGAGGCAAAGCTAAGCAGGCCTGACCTGAATTTATCAGGGGAGTATACCCTTAATCGCAAGTCCGGTGCCATAACAGTCAACCTGGAGAGTGAATCAATCGCTGTGCAGCCTGTCCGCGAGACTGCCCTTGCCGTTGGAGATGACCTTCCTCTTATCAAGACTATCTTTACCTATATACAGGGCGGTGAGATTCCGGCTCTCCATCTTCATTCCAGCGGGAAATCTATCACCGAACTCGGGCGGACGAAGAATATCCGGATAGCAGGAAAGATGCGCGCTGGGATTATCCATATAGCGGCGAAAGATCTCACGTTTCAGGATGTCAGCGGTGATGTGGTCATCTCAGAGGGCATCCTGGAGGCCGACCATGTCGGGGGTTCTCTCGGGAATCACCGGTGCAGCGAAGGGAAGTTGCGGATCGGCCTGAAGGGAAAAGACGCCCCTTTCCATCTTGACACACGGGTAAAGGCTGCTGTGGAGCAATTACCTTCGCTCCTTAAAGATAAGCACCTGCTGAAAAACGAAGCAGTTCTCAATGAAATGGACCGTCTCCACGACCTCCGGGGCAGCGCTGAGGGCAGGCTGATACTCGGTGACCGGCTCGATTCGATCCACGTGAAGATCGCTGTTGATGACATGAATATCATGACACATTATGAACCTCTGCCGTTTCCGCTTGCGGTAACAGGAGGAAAGTTCTTCTTCGATGAAAAAACTGTGGGTCTGGCAGATTCAGGGGGCAGCATCGGAGGGTCTTCTTTCTCAGGTTTGACGGCACGACTCAGTCTTACGGACCCCTCTGATCTTGAAATCACGAGTGGACAGCTGTCTATCTCTGCTGATGAAATCTACCCGTGGATTACGTCATTCGAAAAGATCAGGCCTGTCCTCAGGGATGTGCGATCTGTTAATGGTACACTCTCTGTCTCCTCGATGAACCTCCGGGGACCTCTCCATCAGCCAGAGGAGTGGAAGTTTCTCGTAAGCGGCGAGGCAAAAAAGCTCATCCTCGATGCAGCATTCCTTCCGGCTAAGGCAGAAGAGATGAACGGGACGTTTGCGATTACGCAGAACGAACTCTCTCTGAAGGACCTGCGGTCGAAGATCGCCGACAGCCTGATCACGGTCAGCGGGTCTGTCAGGGAATTCCCGTCTGATATCAGGAGCCTTGACCTTAGCCTGCAGGGAGAGATAGGTCCGGAAGTTAACGCATGGATCACTGCATTGATCAAACTTCCACCTGGGATAAAGATTCGCCCGCCCTTTTCTCTAACAGATGCTACCCTCTCCCTCGAAAAGGAGAAAAAAACAGCATTCAGCGGCAGGCTTTTATTCGGTCAGGGGACAGAGGTGTCCCTCAACGTGACTAAGACTCCTGATTCAACAATGATCCGTGATCTGACGATAAAAGACCGAAGCAACGATTTTGCTGCGAGTATCGCGCTTACAAAGGAAACTATCGATGCGTCCTTCAAGGGGACTCTGACCTCACAGACCCTCAAAGCGATCTTCGCGGAAAACACCTTTTCAGATGCCTCAATTGAAGGCGCATTCAGGACCCATATTGTTATTGAGCATCCGCGGCAATCTACTGCTGAAGGAAGATTGAAAGGGGAAAATATCTCGGTCCCCTGGGACCGTGATATCCCCCTGGTAGTAAGGCATATCGAGTTCGAGGCAAAGGAGCAGGGTGTTGTTATCGATGCGGCAGAGCTCGCGGCAGGAGACATGATATTCAATGCCAAAGGAACGGTTTCCAGCCTGCCGGAATGGTTTGCTGTTGATATGGACGTCTCCTCGAACGGAATTGAGTGGGAAACGTTCGAAAACATGCTGCGGAAACGAGAGCAGGAACCCCGCAAAGATCAGGCCGGATTTATGCAAGATTTCCCGGTAAGAGGGGCCCTGAGACTCCGTTCGGATTTCTTCCGATACCGGCAGTTCAAGTGGGAACCCTTTGATGCTGATGTTTCTTTCGACGGAAACAAAGCACACATGGCGACAAAGAAAGCCGCGCTCTGCGGGGTCTCTACGACTGGAGATGTCAGCATGGATGAGCAGAGGCGTCAAGCTGGATATCGCGCTCTCCGCGAAAAACCTTGCATTCCGGCCGACGATTCTCTGCCTTACAAATAAGAACGCCGATTTCACCGGCACCTTTGAGATGAATGCCCGCCTGAAGGGTGAGGGGAAGATCAGCGAGATCGCGAACAGACTCGACGGCACCTTTACCCTCTCCGCAAAGGACGGAAAGATACTCAGATCAAAACAGCTCGACAAAACCCTTGATCGTCTGAATGAATCAGAGAACTTCAAGGGGCAATTTCCGGATCTTGACAGGGAGATTATCAGCTATACTGCCTTGAAAATACGCGGCAACATCCGGGAGCAGAGGATTCAGATCGAGGAAGGAACCCTTGACTCGTCTGTTATGGGAATAGCAGCGCGCGGTTATCTCGATCTCGGCAATGAGACCGTCAATCTCAACGCCTTTGTTTCCCCTCTGAGGACAGTCCACAAGATGGTGAGAAACGTGCCGATTCTGGGACATGTCATGGGAAATAATCTGGTATCCATCCCGGTGAAGATATCAGGCAATATAAAGGACCCGCAGATGACTTTCCTGTCGCCCTCAGCCATAGCCTCCGAAACTTTAGGCATCGTGGAGAGAATATTTAAACTGCCGGTCACCCTTATTGAACCGGTATTCCCGGCCAAAAAAGAACAATAACCCTATATAAACGGAAATTAAATCACAGAAAAAGGCGCTGCTTTAAGCGGCGCCTTTTTCTGTGTAAATGCTTTTTTTAGGATAAGAAGCTATCTCAGGATTTCTTCTCTGTCTCCTTCGTCTTACCGTTGATCTCGTCCATGCGGGTGCGGAACTTCATCGCCCAGTAATCGAAAGCCTTTTTTACATGTCCCCATTCGGTGAAGCCCTTAAGGTACCCGCCAGCAGGATCCTCAACATCGTATTTCTTCCCGCGCCGCTCTTCCACATAACTGAAGACTGTCTGGAGCGTTTCACTGTCTATTCCCTCAACCTCGACACCTGCTCGACCAAGATAGGGGGGGCTGCCTGCTCCGCCCTCTGTCGCAACGCCTGATGCAAGATCAGCAGCACTCGCGAAGGGGACTGCCAGCACAATAAGCGACATGGCTGGCTTGGTCGGTACGAGGTCGGTTACTGCAATCCTGACACGCAGTACGTCGGGGCCGGGTTCGGTCACAAGGGTATAATCGCTTCCCAGCTCCCGTACGATCGCCTCGTGAAAATAATCGGTCATAGCCTTCATAGCATCCGGATCAATGCCCTTGTATTCGGCATCGTCCTTGAGCCAGACAACGATCCTCTCAAGAAGGAACTTATTGTATTTCTTCATATCTGCCTGGGGATTAAGGTAATGCATCGCCTTCGATCCATCCGGGTCCGGCTCAAGCTTCGAGTAATCGCTTAGGAAACCAGTATACTTTGGGCCCTCGTCCTCCTTCGCCTTTCCATTCGTTGTTGCGCACCCTGCAAGCATGGTCACTACAAGCAACACACACAGTGCAAATCCTCTGGAACTTCTCGTCATAATAGTTTCTCCTTTTCACGCATAGTGTAATATGACAGTCTTTTCAACTGCCGGCTGGAAATCCGCGCATCACCTATTTCATATCATGTAAACTCCCGCATTTCCGGAGAACTCCTGTACAGCTCTCCCATCTTTGGCAATAAGAACCATACGCATACGTCAGAACGGCCTCCCGAGATAGAAGTAACCGGCATTGTACCCTCCGTCGGCGTGTCCGAAGGCGATGTACAGAGGACCGAAGATCGTATCATAACCAACGAAGAGGCTTCCTGCCAGCCGAAGATTGCCGAGGTCAAACTGCTTCTCATCCGCCTCCCAGACATTTCCGCTTTCGAGCGATCCGCCAAGATAGAGGTCGCCGATAAACGACTCACCCACCTTGTGGTAGGTGATTATCTTTCCGACCGCCATACTCTGCCCGAGGAGCTGGTTCGTACGCAAACCGGAAAGATTAAAAATCCCGCCGAGGCTAACCTGATCATAGAACGGAAGATCATTGCCCAGGTGAGTTCCGGCCGCAAGTGACGCAAGGACCGTCTGCTTCCACAAGGTATATGCGCCGACAAAGCTTCCCTCTATCCTGTTGTACTCATCGTCTGAGCCAAGGGCCTTCAGCGATGAGAGAAGCCTGGCCTGTGCCAGATACCCTTTATTCGGGAAATTCACGTTGTCTATCTGATCAAGCCGCCCCCTGGCAACGACAGCGCCGCGAAATGCATGGTCTTCCGGCAGATCGACGTGCCCCACCTTCTCATCAGCGTTTAGATCCGAGAATTGCACGCCAAGTCTCGCCTCACCGTACATCCAGGGCTGAATACCGAGATCGATCCCGCCTTCGTAGCGTGACACGCGGTATGAGGCCTCTACGTCCTTTCCGTCATAAACATCATAGACGTCCTGCCTCCACTGGGCCCACGGAGAAATAAAGAACAGACGCTTGACGGAAAGCGGCTGATAAAATTCAGTATAGATACCGGCCGGGTTGCCCAGATTGACCTGGGTCTTCCATTCAGCGCCAAGGCTGTTCACCCAGCGCCGGGTATAATCTATAAGAATGTTGTAGCTGCTATCGCCTTCGAAGTCGTTTTCCAGGGACAATGCCAAAGCGCAGGTAATTCGGGCCCCAGGCCTTTTCCTTTGCCTTCACGCCGAGTTCGTATCCGTCACCCTGCCTTTTTATGCCCAGGTCGACGCGCTCGAAATCACCTGTGCCGTAAACTATTTCAGCCTCACGCTTCAGCTTCTCGATGTCAACTGTGTCGCCGGGCTTGATCGAAAGCCTGCTCTCCACGACCACCGGAGAGATCTTAGTCTCACCCTCCACCTCGACCTTCACCGATGCTATCTTCACCTCTTTCAGCACCTCGCGGTGATGGCTCGCAGTAAAAGCCGCATACTCGGCGTCAGAAACAGAATATCTCTTCAGGCTGTCGATCTTTTCCCGTGCGGCCTTTTCCCCGAGACGGGAGATCTCTGCAGCCTTGTCAAAATCTCCGGAGCCAAGATCTCCCAGCTGGGGATTAATATAAACGTCCTGCGGGCCGAGGGTCTTGATCTGCTCTTTGACGTTCTTCTTCATCATGATATCGATCATCTGGTTCAGGATGGTAAGGCTTCCACCCAGGTCCTTCCTCGTCTCTAAGGGCTTGTCTACATCGATGCAGATGATAATTTCAGCCCCCATTTCCCGCACGATGTCTATAGGCACGTTCCGGACAATGCCGCCGTCAATCATAAGCCTGCCGTTCATCTCTATAGGGGGGAATGCGCCCGGCACAGACATGCTGGCACGTGCTGCATCGGCAAGCCTGCCTCCCTTGAGCACGATCATTTCGCCGGTCTCGAGGTCTGCCGCAACAGCCCGGTAGGGGATCGGCAGCTTGTCGAAATCATCAATATCCGACGTGTGGAGCATGAGCGTCTCGAAGAGCACATTCACCTTCTGGTCCTTGATGATGCCCTTGGGCGTGACCACCTTGCCGTCTTTGATGCCCAACGATAGGCCGGTGAGATTCTGGAAATCTTCCCGCTTCCGCCGGTAGTCGATGTCCGTGCGGTTCGGATTACCCGAAAAGACATCTTTCCAGTCGATTGAGGTGATCACCTTTTCGAGTTCAGCGGCAGAGAGTCCTGAGGCATAGAGGGCCCCGACGATCGCGCCCATGCTGGTACCAGCTATGTAGTCAACAGGGATCTTCTGCTCTTCCAGGACCTTCAGCACCCCGATATGGGCCGCGCCCTTTGCCCCGCCGCCTCCGAATACAACGCCTATCTTCGGGCGGTAGGGTGGCACGCTTTCCTGGGCATCCGCAGGGCGAGGATACCAGAGGCTCGTCATGATGACCATGACAGCATAAAGAATGCAAGATAGCAAGGCAGTTTGGCTATTGCACCTCGGCAGCATATTAATTTTTCCCCCTTTTTGTGTTTTCGACTCGTACCGCAACTATGTGAATGTGCTCAACGCATCAATTTTATATTCCCTACAGACTGCTCTGCGCCTTAAACGCATCGCCGGACATCTTAACCAGTTCCCAGTAAGGCGGACGATACCCGTTCTTCTGTTCAAAGGCGCCAGCCTCTGCAAGCACCCGCTTTTTTATCTGCTTATGCAGTTTATCGAGACTCATGCTCTTGAGTGCAACCGAACTGCTCATGCCCTCCGGAATAGGACCCACCTTCCCGAATTTGTTCAGCAAAACGCTGTATCCCTTCGCCAGCCGTGCCGGCGCAAGAAGATACCAGTCATAACCAAGACGCAGGCCGCGGTCGGCTTTTTCAAGCATCGCCTCGGTGACCGCATTGTCCACGTGGTCGTCCCAGAGAGCGCCCATATCCCGCCATTCCGCAACAACCACCAGTTGGGGGTCATACTCCAGATCAGCAGGCGCCTGTGTCTCAAAATAACGGCAACCAAAATCACCCAGCCAGTTCACGATACCCGGTGACGACATGGTAGTTATGATGTTCCATAAGGTCACCCCCAGAGAAGCATATGCATGCGAAGCCACCTCGGAGCAGAATTGTTTGGACGGCTCTTTGAAATTCATCTCAAAGTCGTAGGGGATATGTCTCTTCTTCACCTCTTCATACGCCATCTTTGCGGCGCGGTGCGGAAGCATAGGATCTTTCATCAGAAGCGGATGATCAGCCCTGACCCGCATCACCATGACGCGGAGCTTCACATCCTTCAGATATTCCTCGAAGGACGATATGACCACGCCCCGCTCGATATGCGCCTCGATAACGCTTGGTGTATGGGTGGCCTCATCCACGTAGAGCAGCCCGATGTGCGAGAAATTCCCCGGATAATCGTTGCCGCGGGCGATAAGGGCTGATGTGGGAGCCCCCCCCCGTGACATAAGGATATCGCCGCTATGGAGCTCGACTCCCGCACGCTGGAATGAGGGGGTCTGAGAGGGTTCGTTTGTACCCGGCATGATTGCCGGACGGGAATCCCTCGGTGCCTGCAGCATCACCTCCTCAAGGGCGGTTCTGCCCCCATACAAAAGGCGATAGAGGCGATCGCGCACCATACGGTCACGGACATCCCAAGCGCGGGACTGCAGTTTGACCGCCTCTCTCATAGAAGAAACAAGCTTTGTATACTCATCGATATGCTCAGGACAGGCTGCCATCAGCGGACCAAGATTAAAGAGGTTCGACTCCACAGCATCGAAAAGAAAAGCCGAGGGCTCGGACTGTTTGACGGCCATGATAGCAAGCTGCCGGTTCCCTTCCTGAAGATGCGTTTTGATCCCCGGTTCTATGGCCGGGCATCCGGCAGAGCGTGCGTCACGGAACTTTGCCTCCAGTGCCTGCCACATCTGGTTCTGGTTCCAGGCAAAAGACTGTTTGCCTGCTCCGCTCACCTGAGTGGTATCTTTGACCGGAATCGACAACAGACCGTATAACGATAAAAGTATAATCATTGCAATCAGGATAATCTTTTTCCAGCGCATAGAAACTATCTCTCCTCTTTTCATCTCTACTCGTAAGGGTTCTTCACTCCCCTCCTGAAATCAGCAGATACTCAGGAGGTCAAACGTAAAGCATCAGAAGTTGTCATTCCCGCAATCCCGAAACTTTCGGGATTGCGGGAATGACAGACAACAACGCTGCTTTATACAGCGACTCTATTGCGTTTTCTTCCAGGTTTTATCCGGGTCGAATTTCTTTATGGCCTTTGCTGCCTTCTCCGTATTCTTGCCAAGGTCCTTTTGATATACCACGCCGTCATGGTTTACGACAAAGGTCATGACCCCGGAAATTCCGTACTTTGCCGGAAAGGCAATTACGGCAAAGCCGCCGATCTGGTTTCCCTTCACAATATAATCATAGGCACCTCCGGCAGCGTTCTTTCCCTGCTTATTGAGCAGCCGGTAGTAATAGCCGTGCAACGGCACAGGATTACTCTTCGAACCTTTCTTTGAATAGCCCTCGGCCCTGGCCTTCACTACCATTTCACCCAACGGACTTGGCTCCTCACCTTCCTTTGTCTCCCAGTAGAGGCCGTTCTTCTTCCCGGGATCGCTCCAGGCCTTTTCCGCATACTCAATGAGGCCGTCACCGTCATGGTCGGTCATAGCGTATTCCCGCTGGGCATCAACAACAGCAAGCATGGTCTGAATCGTATCCAGCTCGTTCTTTCCGATCTGGCGGTTCAGGATCTCCTCTTTGCCTGCCTTGGTGTCAAAAAACCACTGGTCTCCTTTTTTCAGCAAGGGTATGGGAAACGGCCAGTCATTTTCACCGATAATGATGACCATCTTGTCACCTTCTTTGACAAGGCTGTTCTTTTTGTCATAAGCGGCAATTACCTTCTCCCGTCTCTCTTTATCGCTGACAGGGTCTCCCGAAAAGATGAGATCTTTCGCCTCGGGACCGAAGATCGTAAGCACCTCTTTGTCGTCATTTGCCTTAATTGCCGTAATCCAGGCTTTCACCGCCTCTTCAGGCAGAAGCAAAACCCTTCTGCTTGGCTGCTGCGTCTGCCTGAAGCCCTGAGAAGGCAAGGATCATGCACAGAACTGCCGCTGCAAAAACCCGAAAACAGAGTAGCTCGCAGATCGTTCTTTCCTGTTCATTTCTGGAAGCATCGTCTTCTTCTCCCTTGCATGTTCTTGGATTGATGTCCTGTATCTTTTCATGTCTACCTCCTGCCTCCGCCGCCGCCTCCGCGACCGCCACCGCCACCCGCCACCGCCACCACGTGATCCACCGCCGCCGCTGAAACTGCTGCCTCCAGCACGTGATCCACCACCGCCTGATGACATGCTCTGTCTGCTCGAAGCGCCCCGGCTGCTGGAATCACGCGTCGCGCTTCCTCCACGGTCCATGCCGCTGAAGGCGCTTCCTCCCCGGTCTGCACCTCCACCGCCCTTGAACTGGTCTGCGCCGCCCTTAGAGAGGTCCTGTCTGCCTGCCTCAGCGCGTCCTCGGTAGGCCTCCCTGGACTTCGCGGCCTCGCCCCCGGTTCCCCGGTTGTATTTCTGAGCAGTTCCCTGGTCCCGGTAAGAGACCCCGCCCCTGTGGCCCGCGTCATGCTGCCATTTGCCCTGGCCGGCCTGGCCCTGCCCCCGTTGCTGCGCCTGCTGCTTGTATTTACTGCGGTCAATGTTGTTGTTGATATTGGTATTCCGGTTGTAGTCGATATCAACATCGCCGCCGTGCCAGTTTGAATTGCCCCACGCGTAACCCCAGGCAGCGCCGATGGCAACCCCTGTAACAAGAGCAGCACCTGCGTAATATCCCGGAGGATAGACAGGATACGGAGGATAGGCCGGATAGGCCCATGTCCCGTAAACAACCGTCGGGTTATAGGCCGGCACATAGATAACCTGCGGGCTGGCAGATTCGATGATGATGATCTCTTTCTCGACCTTGACGACCTGCTCCTTGGTGGTTTTGAGATTCCCTGTCTCCTGCGCCTTATGCCGGAGCTGTTGAACCGAAGCCATGACGTCCTTTTGCTGGGCGAGGAATGCGTCGCCCAGTTTCTGCGTCCAGTCAAGCTTTTCGCTCATCATAGTCAGGATCTGCGGAAAATTCACCAGGGACTTGACGCTCGGGTCCCAGGGCTGGGCCTCAAGGGCCTTTGCCAATGCGTCACCCTTCATATCCTTGTTCTGCTTTGCCCAGCGCTCAGCCTGCACAACCTCAAGCGGATAGGTGGAGGCCATCAGTACCTGGGTAAGCAGGGAGTCCGGGTAGAGCGCGACCGGCGCCAGAATCTGGTCCAGTTCCTCCTGCTTGAATGTTTTCGCGCTTCCGCCTTCCTGTGATATAACTTCCATGGGGGCGATCAGCATCAGCGCAATGACGCAGATCAGCACCCTGCTGCTCAGGTTTTTGATCATCATAATTAATGCCTCCTTTTCTTTCTACTTGTCCGGTGAAATTTGCGTGATCTTCGATCCCTGCAGGCCCAGACCAGCCATCAGCCCCTTCTGATCAAAGAAAAAGGCATAGATATCTGATTTTGCGGTGGTCGTTGACAGTGATTTGGCAATGCCTTCGTCCACGATAACAACACTCGGACCGACACCGATCTCCCAGCCTTTACTGTTTTTCAGATAATCCAGCGCCTTATCAGTTATGAAAAAGAGCGCGTAACCGAAAGACTGCACGCCTGCCTGCAGCCCGTAGGAGGCTGCGGCAGTGTTGTAATATCCCATTGTCTTGCCATCTATCCGAAGGGCTCCATTTCCGTACTGTCCGCCGACAATGAAACCGCCCTTGATAATGTCCGGGAATACGAGAATCCCCTTCGCGACCTTGGCAAGTTCTTTGGCTGCCGGGGTCTTGTCATAAAGCTTCATCAAGGCTGAATCAACGTCGCGGTCGATTTCAGCGGCAGACGCAGCATCTGCGGAATTCGGCGACATAAGCATTGCTGCTGCGAACACCATTGCGAAATAAAACCCCTAAAAGACGATTCTTCTTAAGCATGTTTTCCTCCTTAAAAAAGTTTAGTAGACATTAATAAATTAAGCGTTTGCCGGCCTTCCCGAACAAGTCCCTTGTATCTTTCTGTAATGTTTAGTTGGCGGAGTAATAAATAAATTTTTGAACAATGTCTGCATCTCTTGGGTTAACGTTTCAGCTTCCTGCTGCAAAATCCCGCGTTTAAAGAACTGTACAGGCCCCGAAAATAACAAACGCCTGTTCACTGCCTGCAAGGGTGACCGTCATCTTTCCGGTGAAACGATCAAGGGCAAGTGTCCATCCCATTCCGACTTCATATCCCTGGAGCGTAAGCTGTTCATCACTCTTGTCCATCTGCCGTATCACCGTAGTACGCTTCGGACCTGTGATCTCTTTCTTTGCAAAGTCGATCCGCAGGAACTGGGGCGCCCCGATAACTTCGGGCAGACCTTTTTCACACGATTCACCCGGCGTGCAGTCTATTGCCTCGATGCTCGCGCAGAGTAATGTTTTTGTGCCGTCAAAAGAATCTTCGGCAGCTGCTGCAAGCGATACAGTCAAAAAAAACATCGTAATAATACTTATAAAAAGTCTCATACCGGACTCCTCTCTTAATTCTCTTATTTAACGGTATAGCCCCGGCCTTCCATGCATACACCGAAGGCCTTGTTGAAGTGCTGAAGGGTCGCGCCTTTCTGCTGCTCAGCCTGCTGCTCCTTTGCTGCCTTGTTCTTCCGGGCACGATGACCACCCACCATGGTGCCTGCAACAGCGCCGATAGCCGCACCCTTTCCGGCATCGCCTGCGATAGCGCCAACCGCCAGACCTCCAACAGCACCCCGCGCAGCGCCTTGTACCCGTTCACCACCGCCCACTGCCGGTCCCTCTTCCTTCGTAGGGGCAGATGCCGTGGCAACCGGGTCGATCCCGGTCTGCTGCTTCGCCCAGGTATAGCACTCTCCCTCATCCCTGCTCTGCTGTTGGGCAGACTGGCCTTTTGACGGATAGGGGATAACCCCAAGCGACGAAGAGATCGACTGGGCTTCAACAAAAGTTACGAACGAGACCAGCGCGATCAGTACCAATACAAATACTTTCCAGTGGTAATTTTTTACCTCTTTCATGCGGTATTCTCCTTCCGAAATAAAAGTTTTTTCATGGATTTCTCTCCTGATGCACAGTTACAGTATTCCCTGCTCTGTATTTTTAATGCTTCTATAATTTATCGGCAACGTCTATGATGTTCGAAAAGATGTTTGTTGTTTCTGAATTCTGAACTGCCCGGAGATTTCATTGGATAATGTCAGGATAATGCCATGCCCCCCACGAAAAAAAGTCACTGCTTTCTGCCCGATACCTTGAAACGTACCGCTGTAAAAGAACCCTGCGGCGCATGCCGCAGGGTTTCATCATGATAAAGTTTTACCAGCTGTACGCTACGCCAAGCCCATATACGAACTGGTTTGAATCGCCGCGGTCATCCACAATAGGGCTGTCCGATGCATCACTCATAAGTCCCAGATACTTGAAACCTACGCCGAGATGCCATTTCTCTGAAAAATGAAAGACCCCTGCAACCGTTGCATTCAAATCCCTGATATCTCCGTCTGCATGAAATTGGGGGAGACCTGTTAATTCATGGTCAGTTCTGCTCACCCCGAAATATTTGTTCATATACTGAGAATTGCCGTAGTTACCGCCGACTCCGAACAGAAGATCAATCGGCTTGCTGACAGGAAGCCAGTAACGTGCACTGGCCATTGCAGTCCATCCGTCATACTCCCCACCAATGTCAGCGAGGACCTCGCCGGAGACGATGAAGCGGTGTCTCGGATTGTTGGCTTCTTTCCAGACCCAGCTGACGAACATGCCCGCCTCTACCGTATCATCGATCTCTTCCATCTCCTGCACCACATCGTCATCAACTTCGTCATCTCTTCCAAACCGGTAGTTCAGTACCGGTCCGAACGCAACGCTTGGGTGATTCAAAACATTAAAGGAAAGTTCAGTCACCCACAACTGGAGATATCTCTCCGTCCCTGTGAAAGTCCAGCGGAAAAACGGAGCTGCCCCTGCCTGATAATCGTCAGATCCGATATAGTCAGGGAACATGCCTGCGCCTACTCCTACGACATTGGGAATGTTGTCAATTGCAAAAGGGCTGTCTATGCCGGCTGCCATAGCGAGGGACGTAAGAGACAGCACAAAAACAACTGCAGCAAAAATGGACATCATCTTCTTCATACCTTTTCTCCTTTCTTTTCTTTCCGAAATCTGAATCCCGTAAAACGGTTTATCCAGCTTCAGCAATTATACCACCTAATATTCAACAACAATACAACAAACTTTTTCCGGCTTATAAAACTCTCCTGCGGGAACATACCCTTTTTCCCTGAAGCCCGTTATTACTGCTTGGTAATTGTGCACTGCACCTCCAGCCGCTCGCAGACCCTATTGATAATGCGGAGAGCCAGTTCCTTTTCCTGGGTCTTTTTCTCTTCCTTCGTGCCTTCTGATGTGACTGTTGAGGTGACGATTACGGCAGTCTTTTGATCGCCCTCAGGCTCTGCCTTAAAAGATGCGGTCTGCACCCCGTCGGTCACCTCGAGATAGAGTTTTTCATCCTCTTTTTTCAGTATCTTCACGTCTTTTTCTTCAGCCATACTTACAGCCGTAGCATAGACCTTGTCAGCCGGCGCAGGCATCTCTGCCTTTGCGACAGCTTGATTTGCATCTTTCATATACATTACGGCAACCGGAATCGCGGCTATGCACCCAAGTACCGAAAGTACCACGACCGACATCATCAGCAGACCGATATGCCTCACGCCATTTACCTTCGTCATCTGCAACACCTCCTTTGCATGATATTGTATGTTGCCCACTGAAGCAGACATTAGTTTGAGATTATGGCTTGTCGTCCCCTCTCTGTCTCAGGCAGAGAAACAGCAAACCTCGAGTCTCCGCGTTTGTCTGCAGTAATGCTATATTTGACCATATCTTGATAAAGAGAACAACTCGTAAAATTACTAGGTACCGTAAGTATAGGAAAAGGCAGTGAATAGTGAATAGTGAAAAGTGAATAGTTAAGTAGTTTGGCGATTATACGGTCACTACTTGACAACTCAACTTCTCAACGCATTGCCATTTATCTCAAGCCTCCAGGGCTTATCCGTCCTTCTAAAACCTCCATTTCAGCGCCAGATTAATGAAATGCATGGCAACATCAGTATACTCTCCTGAAACCCTTCCGGCCAGCGGGCCCCTGTTGACATCCATCGACAGGTCTCCTCCCCAGAGAAACTCATAGGCAAAGCCGACATCGATATTCTTTTTCCACGCATACTGGCATCCCGCGCCAAAGCGCCAGGTTTCACCCACCGGCACAGAGGGGCTCCTCTCCTCATCGTCCATCATCGAACTGTCATAGGCAATGCCAAAAGAAAGGAGCAGGGGCTCGGATACTTTATACTGGGCGCCTGCCGCCACATGCCAGGTGTCGTCATAATTCATATCAACAGTCAGGTCTTTCGTGTCTTCTGCGCTCAGCGTTACATCAATGCCGCCGAATTCAGACCAGTCCTGCCATCCTACATTGGCCATAATAGCCCAGCGGTCATTGATCTCATGGTACCCGCTCAGCATGACCGACTGCGGGGCATTGATAGGAAGTTCCAGGTCTGCGTCGAGCAGCCCATTGTTCCCCAATATCTCCTGAAGCGCAGGCCTCAGCCCGCTGAAGTCAGTTTCTGTCTCAAACTCAAGCTCTGTTTTTGTCATATAGGTGAGCCCGAAACGCGTGCGCTGCGACGGTTCCACAAGCACACCAAAGACTCCCCCGAATCCCCAGACCTTGTCATCCAGTTCGAGTTCACCATCAGGATGTGTTCCGATCCCCTCCGGATTGTTGTTTATCGCTATCTTCTGGTTCAGGATGCCGTACATGGCGTTCAGTCCGGCGCCCAAGGAAAGCCAATCATTCACCCGGTAGGCAGCTGCGGGCATGATATTAAATCCCTGCATTGTTACTTCTTTCACGTAATAACGGCCGACCCAGTTGCTCTCATAATCAATGGCTGACCCGAAATATCCGAACACGCCCAGCCCCAGACTCAGGTTCTTGTTCACGGGATGCACATAAAAGGTGTTTGCCGAGGGCATCCAGGTGCTCGCGTCACCACCATCTGCGCGGCTGCCATTCGGCTGATACTGATTGCCGGCTGACGTATTTGAGTCCGAGTCAAATTCCAGATTCACATAGAACGGCTCGAGGCCGAAAAGTACTTCAGGCTGTTTCAGCCGGGTCATGCCGGCAGGGTTCGTAAACAGGGTCGAGGCATCCTGCGCGCGTGCAGCCCACCCGGCCGAGGCGAGCGCAACGTCCGCATTACTCACTTCCGACAGATACATCCCTCCTGCCCAGGTCTGCGCGGGAGTCATGACCAAGAACAGCAGCAGGAAGATCGACAATATCCTCACAATCTTCATCCAATACCCTCCTTTCATACCCTATGCTATAATTCGCTTTTTTTGCTTACTTGCTCACATCCTTGATCGCCTGTTTGCAACGGTTGCTGATCTTTTCCTTGTTCTTCTCTATACAATCTATAAGCCGTCCTTCCCCTGGTTTAACGTCAGAGCAGAAGGTCTTCAGATCGTCCTTGCATTCTTTGGCAAGATACGTGAGTGCGGTAATGGCCTTCTCAAGCTGTGCTGCAGCGTCATAGAGGGCGTACTCACAGCGGTTCGAAAGCTTGTCTTCATACGCGAACAGACAGGCAAGAACGCGGCCTTCACCGGGTGTTACTCCCTTACAGTAGGTATCAATCTCTGTTTTACAGCCTTCTGCCACGATATCGACCAGTCCCTTTTCAGCGGCGTATGCCGATCCTCCGATAAGCAGCATGCAGCCAAGTACAACCATACAGATAAACACTTTCTTCATAACAGCCTCCTCTGATTTATATATTTTGCCGGATCAAGGATCCGGTAACGCAATAGTATATCATCACTCTCCTGACATTAAAACTCATTTGTTTATTTATAAGGCAACAAATCATTTCCGGCGAAGACATCCTTGACCCTCGGACCCTATCTTTATTCCCTTCACTCCCCCTCTTGACCCTCATCTCGTTCATCTGTTATCATGCTATCAAAACTGTAATCACAGGAGGCTGTAATGGTCAGAACACAGATCCAGCTGACAGAAGAACAGGCAAAAGCCCTCAAAAAAATGGCTGCAGAGCGCCATCTGTCAAGCGCCGAACTGATACGGCGCGCCGTTGATAGCATGATCAAGTCGGGTCCGACAGCAGAGCCTGAAGAGAGACGCAAAAGGGCGGTCGACATTGCCGGTAAATTCAGCTCCGGGAAGAGCGATGTTTCCAGAAGACACGACAAATACCTCGCGGACGAATTCGGCAAATGAGAATCTTCATCGATACCTCCGCATTCTATGCCCTGCTCGACAGGGATGATGCCAATAACCAAAAGGCAAAGAAGGCATGGACTAATCTGCTCGGGGCTGAACATACGCTTGTAACGAGTAATTATATCCTCGTAGAAGCCTTTGCCCTTATGCAGAACCGCCTCGGTCTGGAAGCAGTACGTGGATTTCAGGAGGATATCCTTCCGCTTATCACTATTGAGTTCGTTTCCCCGGAGACTGCACCGCTCCGGCATTGCCGCTCTTCTGTCTGCCTCAAGACGCTCGCTCAGTCTTGTCGACTGTGTCAGCTTTGAGCTCATGCGCTCCTCGGGCATAAAGTCTGTTTTTGCCTTTGATAACCATTTCAAAGAGCAGGGATTTACCGTTTTGGTCTGATAAAATTGAAGGGTTCCGGGGTCCAGGGATTCGAGTGAACTGATTCGCATCCTTTCCCTCGTTCCCTCTCCGAGCATTTGACTCAGAGGTCCTCCTTCATTCTCTTTTGGCTCTTTCCCCACCTCCTTATTAAAATGATCCCTTCAGTTGTCATTCTGAGGCGAAAGCCGAAGAATCTCAGATCCTTCGTTTCACTCAGGATGACAAACCAACTGCCGGTATCATCCATCAATTTCTCTCTATTCGACCGCTTGACCCCTCGGTCCCCAGACCATGCCCTTGACATCTGATGCTAAATAATTTATCATCAAAACATCATGAGAACGACGATAGACATTGACGACCCGATCCTCAAAGAGGTAAAGAAACTTCAAAAGACCGAGGGGAAATCCCTTGGCCGGCTCGTTTCCGACCTGCTTGCACGGGCCCTTCGGGAGTGCAAACCCGCCAGACAGAAACCAAAAACCTCCGGCTGGATATCCAAAAGTATGGGCGCACGCATTGACTTGGACGACAAGGAAGCGCTTTACTCTGCGATGGAGCGGCAGACTCCTGCCGGAAAAAAAACTGACACTCCATGAGTTTCGCGGTCGATGTGAATATCCTTCTGTATGCCTCTGATTCTGACTGTAAATACTACAAGCGAGCCAAGCCGTTCCTGGAAAAATGTATGCAGAAGGAGGAACTCTTCTGTCTTGCCTGGCCGACAGTAATGGGTTACCTGCGAATCTCAACGCACCCCTCGATTTTCGGTCAACCGTTAACCCCTGACGAAGCGATGGCAAACATCGGAATGTTTCTGAGTTTGCCTCATGTTCGCTTCCTTTCAGAGGAAGAAGGGTTCTGGGATATTTATCGGGAATTGACTGTAGAAGTTCCGACCCGTGGCAACCTTGTGCCGGATGCACATCTTGCAGCCATACTGCGCCAGCATGGCGTGAAGAAACTGTATAGCCATGACCGCGATTTTCTGAAGTTTGTGTTCCTTGATGTACACGATCCAATTGCCTAAAGTCTGAAACCATTCAGTTCTCCTTCATTTCGGCTTCCCGCTTGAAATCTCCTCAAGAAGCATCTCGGCATCTTTATACCCCGGATACTTTTCCACTAGTCGTCTTTAACGTCCTGACCGCCTCGTCCCTGTCTCCCTTCTGATTCAGATAGAAGGCAAGCGTAAAAGCATATCTTGGTTCCTGCGGCCTGAGTTCTGACGCCTGCCTGCACCAGGTCACCGCTTCGTTGATGCGGTCCTTCGCGGTGATGACGCAGAGGTTATATGCAGCCTGGGCCATCTGGGGATCGGCCTTCAGCGCTTTTTTGAGATAGTTCTCAGCCTGCTTGAGTCTCATTCTTCTCTGCCTTCAGCAGCCCCATATTGAAGTTCGCTGCTGCGTTGTCAGGCGCCAGCTTGAGGGCCTTCTGCAGGGATTTTTCTGCCTTGCTCGTTCTCTCCCATCCGGGCATAGGCGATGGATGAGTTCACCATTGCCATGACCGCCTGGGGCTCGAGCTTCAGGGCTGTCTGGTATGAAGCGACCGCCTCCTTCGTCTCGCCGCGGCTGAGCTGGTAGTTGCCCATGTTGTAATGGGATGTCCACTGGTCGGGCCGCGCCGTGATGGAAGCAAGATACTCCTCATTCGCCTTTTGCGAGCTGCGTCCTGATAGGCCTCCGGTGCTGCCATCCGCGGGAATGCCGCAATCCCTGCAGCGGCCCGGACCCTCACCAGACGGTACTCATCTCCTGTTGCCTCGACCAGGGCCTGCAGGCTTTCCGTGGTCGGTATCAGGCCCAGTGCCTGGACCGCTGCAGCCACGCACAAGGGGCGACGGGTCTTTGGCTGCGACGAGCAAGAGCAGGAAGGACCTTCTGGTCCTGCACGGAGGAGATGAGCCGGATGAGCGAGGTAGCAAAGACCTCGTCGCGGTCCTTGCCCTGGATATAGGCAAGCATCTCCGGGAGTTTGGACCAGTCCCGTTTGCGGGCCGCATCGATCAGCTCCGCGCGTTTGAGCAGGGGCGCCTGATAGTCCCGGGTGCGCCACTCCCGCACGTACTTATCAGCCCATGTCGCGTCTTTGTCGGTGTGGCAGATGTTGCAGGCATTCGGCGACTTGTATGCCATGGTCGCTGCCGGCGTTGGCGGAAGCATCGAATGGTCGCTTCGGTTCATGCGCGCAAAGGCGGTCATCGGCATATGGCAGGAAATGCACTTGCTGCCCGCGCTCTCAGCCGGATGGTGCGTATGCGCTGTCGGGTTCTTCACCTTGTCTTCATGGCAGGGCATGCAGGCATCATTGAACTTCTCTTTCTTGAACCGGTAGCGGCCGCTTGAGGTATGGCAGTGCATGCAGTCGAGCTTGCCGGACTTGACGCAGGGGCTCATGCGCCACGAGGTCAGGGTGTAATTTTCTCCGAGGTCACGGCCGTCAGGATAAAAATCAGGGTCCTCCAGGGTCACGAGGTCAAAGTGGTCAAAGAACCGTTCCTCGGGTTTATACTCGATGGTCAGCGGACTTGCCTTTGCATGGCAGCTCGAACAGAGGTCGTTGCGCTGCTCTTTTGTCATGGTCTTGGTGCGGATGATCCTCAGTTCCGGTAGAGGCTCTCCCTTGGGAGTAGCCTTCGCGATCTTGTTGTGCTCGACTGATGAGCCGTGGCAGGTCTCGCAGTTGATGCCCGGCTCGGCCCAGGTCGTGTGGTAGGTGTCGGTCTTCGGATCGTAGTTGGTCGAGAGCTGGCTCACATGACAGCCATAACAGGCGGTGTTGAAGGTGTACGGCGATTCCTTCCAGTTGACCGGATGCTCCGGCTGTTCTCCCGGGACATGGCGCACGCCGCTGGCTGCGGTATCGAGCCATTCTTTTTTATTCACATCATAGGCCACCGGCAGGGTCTGGAGCCTGCCTTTTTCGAGGGGCGTCAGGAAATAATAGACGTTCTTTCCGCCCAGTACGTGTTCAATCTTGTATTTCTTCGTGCCTTTCGGGCCTTTCTCCACGACCACGCCGTCTTTTAGATCAGCGCGATATTTATTCTTCTTAATGATGATATCTTTTTGCTGGGGCGTAAGCTCTGCCTTGCGCAAATTCAGCGGTATAGGGCTGCATGGCCAGTCCATGCCTGGATGTGGACCAGAGCTTATAGAACTTCTCATGACACTCCCGGCAGCTGACGGAACCGGCGTAGGAGAGGAGTCTTTGCGTACGCATCAGCGAATACTGGTGTTGAAATGAACAGGCATACGCACGAACAGGCTTGAGACTATTTTCATATTGGTTCCTTCCATAAAGGGTTCGTTTCTCAGGATCGACCACTCGTCCGCCTTGATCCTTTTATGTCATTCTGAGCGCACGAAGAATCTCGTCGTTCAGTCAGGACAGGCTCTCCCTCTTGACATCCTGCCATATTATGTGATATGGTTAGCCATATGAAGACAACCATACAGCTACCAGATAGCCTCCTGAAAGAGGCGCGGAAGCTCGCCACCGAGGAGCATACGACACTGAAATCTCTTATGGAAGAAGGCCTTCGCCGTATCATCACTGAACATAAGCGGAGGGGAAGCTTCAAGCTCCGCAAGGCCACTTTCCGGGGAAAGGGGCTTCAGTCCCACCTCGAAGGAGCAACCTGGGAGCACATTCGCGATATCAGCTATGAAGGACGCGGCGGGTGATTGCCGTAGACACCAATCTGCTGGTCTATGCGCACCGGGAAGATGCCCCCTGGCATGATACCGCATATGCCCGCATTGCTGAATTGGCTGAGGGGCAACAGTCGTGGGCGATACCATGGCCGTGTTTTCACGAATTCCTTGCCATTGTGACTCATCCAAGGATTTACTCTCCGCCGACACCTCTCGAGAAAGCCCTTGAACAGATTGAAGCCTGGTTTGAATCACCGAGCCTTGTCCTGCTTTCTGAAGCAGATGATTACTGGATACACCTTCGCCCAATTCTCGTGAGCGGACGGGTATCGGGTCCTCAGATACATGACGCCCGCATAGCGGCCTTATGCAAGGAACATGGTGTGACCGAACTCTGGACTGCGGACAGGGACTTTGGGCGCTTCCCCGGTATACAGGCACGAAATCCGTTGGTCGGTTAAGGTAATCCGCTCTTACTGCGCTGCAATAATTTTTAGTCATCTGATATCAACCCTGTCATAATTCTTTCCCTCGTCCCTTTGTTACTCGTCTCCTGTCATTCTGAGCCCTTTGCTTTGTCACCCTGAGTCCTTCGTAGGTCATTCTGAGAGAATCGAAGAATCACGTCGGCTCGCCTCAGGACAGGCCCCAAAAGAATCTCGCCTTGGTCTTTTTCAACCCAGATTCTTCACTCCACTCAGAATGACAGCCATGGCTGCGCTGCCTGAAACCTGGATGAGCGTCACATCGTCTTCTTTGATGACAGCCCCGCGCGATAGTTTCTTAATCCGACATCGCCTTCTTCTTCGCGGCTTCCTTCTGTCCCTTCTCGGCTTCCGCCTTTTCAGCCGGTTTCATCTCCTTCACCTCGACGGTGACCTTGTCGATCTTGCCGGTGAACTTCGACTTGGCTTCCGACCCAATCGCCTCGACCACCGGGGTTCCGAGATCGATGCCCACGTCAGCGGTCTCGTCGGCCGAGAACATTCCGGCCTGCGTATGCTCGATCCTGCCCTCAGCTGACCTTCTCGTTGTTCACGAACAGGGTGCCGGTGCCGCCCTTGCCGGGCCCGCCGCCGTCATAGGCGAAGTCGAACTTTATCGTCGCCTTGCCGGGGGCAAGCGGCTTGGTGGAAGCGATCGAGAAGCGCTGCAGGCCGAGGAAGTTGTAGTCGTAGGCGGGAATGCCGTTCTTGACATACAGCGACCAGCCGCCGAAGCGGCCGCCCTGGGCAAGGATGGTGCCGTTCGCGCCGCTCGCCGGCACCTCGACTTCTGCGGTGATGGTCTTGGACTTGTTCTTCACGTTGATGAACACATTCTCCATCATGCCGGTCATGCCCTCGGCCAGCGTGAGCGAGGTCCGCCCGCCCATCAGGTCGGGGCGATTCACCATCGCTGCGCTCATACGCTCAAGCACGCGATCATCAATGGGCAGCACATGATGCTGCTCGGCCTCTTTCATGAAGAGCTCCTGCATTTCCTTCAGCTTCTTCGGATTCTTCGCGGCAAGGTCGTTGGACAGGCTGAAATCAGTGCGCACGTCATAAAGCTCCCACACATCCTTGTCCAGGGTCGTACGCGGCTTGTATTCCCACGGCGCCCGGTGGATGATGCGGGCCATCCAGCCGTCGTGATAGATGGCCCGGTTGCCGGCGATCTCGAAATACTGCGTAGTGTGACGTTCCTTTGCCTTGGCATCCTCGAACGTGTATACCATGCTCACGCCTTCCATCGGGATCTGCGGCGTGCCGTCCACCACTTTGGGTTCCGGCAGTTTGGCCGCCTCCAGAATGGTTGGCGCCACGTCGATCACGTGGGTGAACTGGGTGCGCATCTCGTTCTTTGCCTTTATTCCCCTTGGGCCAGTGGATGACCATGCCGTTGCGGGTGCCGCCGAAGTCCGAGGCGACCTGCTTGGTCCAGGTGAACGGCGAGTCCATGGCGACTGCCCAGCCGGAGGCATAGTGCGGGTAGGTCTCGGGGCCGCCCCATTTGTCCACCAGCTTCAGCATGTCGGCCACCTTTTCAGGCACGCCGTTGAAGTAGGTGTACTCGTTGAACATGCCGTTCTCGCCGCCCTCAGCGCTGGCGCCGTTGTCGCCGGCGATGTAGAACACAAGGGTGTTGTCGGCCTCACCGGTCGCCTCAACAGCCTTGAGCATCCGGCCGATCTCGCTGTCCGTGTAATCAAGATAGGCTGCGAATACTTCCATCTGACGGGCATACAGTCGTTTCTCGTCAACAGAGAGCTTGTCCCAGTCCCTGATCGCCGCCGGCTTCGGGGCCAGTTTTGTTCCGGGAGGGATTATCCCCATCTTGAGCTGTTGCGGCGTAGGTCTCCTCGCGCATCTTGTCCCAGCCCTGATCGAACTTGCCTTTCCACTTGGCGATCCACTCCTGCGGCACGTGGTGCGGCGCGTGAGTCGCCCCCGGCGCGAAGTAGACGAAGAACGGCTTGTCAGGCGTCATGGCCTTCTGGTACTTGATCCAGGCCACTGCCTTGTCGGTCATATCGGTCATGAAGTGGTAGTTCGGATCATGCGGCAGTTCTACCTGGGTGACGCCATCGAACAGGTACGGCGCCCACTGGTTCGTCTCGCCGCCGATGAAGCCGTAGAACTTGTCGAAACCCTGGTGCGTGGGCCAGCGGTCAAAGGGACCGGAGACGCTGGTCTCCCAGGCAGCGGTCTCGTGCCATTTGCCGAACGCCGCGGTGCTGTAGCCGTTCAGCCGCAGCATTTCGGCCACCGGTGCCGTTGCGTTGGGAATCTGGCCCGTTGCGCCCGGGAAACCGGTCCCCATCTCGGTGATGAAGCCCATGTTCACGGTGTGGTGGTTGCGGCCTGACTTGAGCGCTGCGCGCGTCGGCGAGCACAGTGCCGTGGTATGGAAGTTGTTGTAGCGCAGTCCGTTCTTGCGCCAGACGCTCGAGCGTCGGAGTGGGGATCGGACCTCCAAAGGCCTCCGTCGCGCCGAAGCCCAGATCGTCGATCAGGATGATGACCACGTTCGGCGCTCCGGCGGGTGCCTTGACCTCAAAGCGAGGCGGCATCTTAGCGTTCCGCGCATCGAGTTCCGTGTACAACGGCCGCTTCGGCTCCTGGATCGGCAGCACCGTGCGGTCCGGCGCACCGGTATTCTGCTGGGCCATCACATGCACGGCCATCCCCATGATGATAACGACGACAGTCATAATCACTGACACAACACCTCTTGTCTTCATAGCCTTTTCCCCTTTTAGATCTTGCGACTTCATTACAAAACTCAACCCGCGTGATGGTTTTCAGCCAATCCTCAGGCCCTTTTTTCTTTCACATTCCCGCTGATCTTTCTCGGATGTCTGCACCACTGACGGTGACATATAGATCTCGCCCTTGAGGACTCTTTCGATTGCAGGGACAAGGTCCTGCACCGCTGTCCTCTTCAGGACAAAGCCCGACGCGCCTGCTACAAGGCATTCACCCACCGCAGAGCCCTCGTCATGAACACTCAGGATGATGAGTTTGATCAAGGGAAAGGCCTTCTTCAGCCGCCTCACGACATTGATCTCCTGGGAGACCGGCAGCGAAAGATCTGCAACGATGAGATCCGGCGAGAGTTTTGCCGCTGCCTCGATGAGCGAGGCCTCATCGGCCACCATAAAGACCGTTTCAAATATGCCATCCAGGAGATTCCTTACACCTTCAAGCATGTTCTGATGGCTGTCAGCGAGTATTACCTTGCCCTGTTTCATAATTCTCCTTCTTCGCAGGCCTGCCGGCCGGCAGGCTACCGCCGTTCAACTACATCCATGATGAGTTGTTCCAGCGTATTCCTTTCTTGTAATAGATGCGGCATAACTGAATACATCGACCCTGAAGTCACCCTGTTAGAAGGACTAAGGTCTTCCAGCAGGGTAAAGAACAAATAAAACCGTACTATTTTTATATCAGTTTGGCTGAAGGAATGTAACTCGTAAAATTACTAGGTAATGAGTTTTTTTTCAGGTGGTGCGGAATAGCCGTCCGGTGTATAGGCAATTGATATACAGGCAATCCGGTGCTATAATAAGACCTAACTTCAAGACCAGAAAGGAGAGCTGATATGAGCACCAAATTTTCTGAAGATATTGTCCCCTTGAGCGATCTCAAGGTAAATCCCGGCAAGGTCGTCAAACACACGTCCGAGAGCCACAGACCAATTTTGCTGACAAGCCATGGCCGGGGCATCGCTGTGGTCCAGTCACTCGGCGATTATGAAAAGGCTGAGGAGGAAAGGTCCTTTATGCGGGCGGTGACAGAGGGGATCATGGACCTTGAAAAAGGAAGGGAAGTAAGTCTTGATGACGTCAGGAAGCGGTTAGGTCTGCGATAAAAATGGCAAAGAAATTTTCTCTTTCCTTTGCCGAATCAGCAGTTTCAGATCTCGAAGACATTCTCACCTATTATAGGGAACAGTCATCTCTGGATACAGGCAGGAGACTCGTTGAAGAGATTATCGCTCAGACCGAAAGGTTGTCCCTCTATCCTGATTCAGGTAGGGTTGTGCCTGAATTTGGACTGAAGCAGTTGCGTGAGATCATACACCCTCCCTTCCGGATTGTTTACCGCCATGAAAAAAACAGGCTCCGTATCGTAAGAGTGTGGCGAAGTGAAAGGTTGTTGAAGCTGCCATGATGCCATCAGTTTTTTGCGTTAGTGCCACAAGCTCATGCCAGAGCCAAGCCCCCGTTACAATTTCAGCGGAACAGATCGTGTATACTATTCCTGAATCGATAATTATAATAAAAATCCCATGGTCATCATCCATAAAATAGACGATTTTCTCTTTAACCTTTTCCCTGCCTCCAAGGAAGGAAGGAAGGAAGGAAGGAAGGAAGGAGATAAAGACCTCTCCCGTTTAAAAGAAGAAATTACAGACTACTATACCTTCGGACCTTACAAGCCTAAGGTCACCATCGAAAATGATCTTGTAAGCATAGAGATCGATACCTCTTCAATTTCTACTCAAAAGCCTGATTTTGACGCAGCAGTAAAGCATTGTGAAGCAGGCAGATTCAATAAAGCAAAACCCATCCTCGAAAAACTCATCAAAAAAAATCCCACTGTCTCGGAATACCACCGGATATTAGGCCAGATCTATTCCGACGAAGGCAGACATGAAGACGCCATAAACTGCCTCATTGATGCCTTGCGCTGGGACCCAAAAAACACTCATGCCTTGACCATGATGGGCAATATCTTCGCCCGATCTAAAAATGACGTTACCACCGCAATGTCCTATTACGAACATGCCCTTGCCGTAAAGCCTGATGATCATATAGCAATGAATAATATCGGCGCCAATCTGATGCAGTTGGGAAGGGTGAATGACGCTCAACGATATTTTGAACAGGCGCTATCAATAAACAGCGACTACCCGAACACCCTGTATGGGTTGGGCATGATAAACGGGATGAAGGGTAATCATCTTAACGCATTCGACTATGCAATTCAGGCACTGAAGAAATGCAAACCAGGACATCCTGTATACAGTAATGCCTTTGAATCTGGCACAGCAGGCAGAGCTTAAAAGCAGTTGAAAGCATTGATCCGGCTGAAATGTTCAATCAGTATTCCCAGCGGTTGGCCGTTGAATCAGGGAAGAATATAGATATTGTCCAGGATGATACCATCCCGACACCGGCGAAGATCGAGATAGCCGAGAACTACGGACGGGACAAGCACATTATCAAATTCAAGAAAGACAGGTTGGCAGTGGCCCATTTGATGATGCACGAACTTGTCCACCTCGATCTGATCACACAGTGCCGAAAGAGGAACACAAATTTTGTTTTTATCTCGACAAAAGAGCAGCACGCACTTTTTATCAGGGACAATGAACCGACCATTCAGAGACTCAACAGGGAAGGACTGCCTGACGAAGCCATCACTGGCTACATAACCTTCCTTTTCAACGGCATTAACAGTCAGATCTATAACAGTTCAGTCGATCTTTTCATCGAAGCTTTTCTGTATAAGACCTACCCAAACTTGCGGCCCTTTCAGTTTCTTTCGCTTCTGTCATTGCTCAAAGAATACATTGAGGGGGCAACCAGCAAAGAAGCCTTGGAACACGCACCCGTGAAGGTCAGGAATGCCAATATAATTTTAAGCCTTACCCATGCTTTTCAGTTCAGGGACTTGTTCGGCTTTGACCTGAGCCATCTCTTTAAGGCAACGTCACCCCAGGTTAAACTTGCAAAAGAATTCTACGCTGAGTATCTAAAGTATCTGAAAAACGATAAGTCACTTGATGCACACCTTCTATTTCAAAAATGGGCGAAAGAACTCAGGGTAGAAAACTACTTCAGCCTGATCGATGAAAATGACTACCGGAAATCAAAGGTAGCCGATGAGAATATTTTGCAGGAACCAGAACACTTCATAAAGGCAGGACCAGAGCCGACCCCTAAGAACCGGATAGACTATTCGGAAGAACCTGCAGGCCAAGCAGCAGTAACTATGTACTGCCTTAGCGCCTTACAATATTTTGAAGACAAGAATTTAGAAGAAATCAAGAAGATTGGCTTTGAAATCGGATTACTGGGCCAGCAGGGGATTGACCCTTCCAATAACGAAAAGAAGTATACCCTAAAAAGTATCCCCGGCAAAGAATTCACGGGTTTACAGCTACTGGCTTACATGTACGCAGCTTTTCAGGTCATTGACCCTTCCCTTGATACAGGGCTGAATTTCAAGAAAGAGTATGAGGCGGCGAAGCAACTGCATGAAAAAAAATAAAACCGAGATAGAAGAAATCACTGACCGGCTGATCAAGTTCCGGGACGAAAGGAATTGGGAGCAGTTTCATAACTCAAAGGATTTGGCATTGGCCCTTTCTATTGAGGCTGCCGAACTTAACGAACTGTATCTCTGGAAAAAGGCAGAGGATGTCGATGTTGAAAAACTTAAAGAGGAACTGGCGGATGTTTTTATCTACGCCCTCCTCTTAGCAAAGAAGCATGATTTAGATATCAAAGATATTGTTACTAACAAAATCAGAATAAACAGCGAAAAATATCCTGCGGACAAGGCTAAGAATTCGGCAAAGAAATATCACAAGCTATGAGACTTTATTCAGGGACATCTGATCAGTTTATTCAAGACATAAGAGAAAACCGTATTGCCGATATTATGTCGAATAACTTCCAACTGAAATTCGGCAGGGCTCCTGGGTATAGTGAAATGAATTCATGGCAGAATTCCTTGCCAAGAGTTCGTGACTTGGTTGAACTGGCGGGCCTTCTTGACAACATGGTTACTTTGGAATATGAAGTTCCTTATAACCAAAACCGAATAGATTGTCTGCTTTTTGGTAAGGGGGCTGATTATAGTTCTAATATCGTTCTAATTGAGCTTAAACAATGGTCATCGGTAAAAGCATTGGAAGACGAAGGAAACTTTATCGAAACGTACACGGGTGGGGTTGATAGAGTAGTCGCACATCCGTCCCAACAAGTAAGAGGCTATCACGATTATTTAAAGTACTTTATTTCCGAGTTTGAGAATGAACCACCATTAGTGCTTTTTAGCTGTTCCTATTGCCATAACTACAAGAAGGAAGATAAGGACGGCTTATTTAATCCAGTTTATCAGAAGCTTATTGACGAGTTTCCCGTTTTTACAAAAGAAGATGTGCTTCCATTGGCACATAAGATTAAAGACCTTCTTTCTGTGGGTAAGGGCTTTGAGATTTTCAATCGTTTTATGCAAAGCCCTATAAGACCTTCAAAAAAGCTGCTGGAGAATGTTTCTAAGGTCATAAAGAATGAAGTTGTCTTTTCATTATTAAACGAACAACTTGAAGCCAAAAATCTAATATGGGCAAAAGTGCGTAAGGCTGATAAAACGGCTGATAAATCTGTAATCATCGTTCATGGTGGGCCAGGTACTGGGAAATCAGTTATTGCTATTAATTTACTCGCAGAAGTAGCCCTAAGAGGGAAAAAAGTATTTTACGGATGCAAGTCTACCGCCTTCATTGCTGCACTCAAGAAGTTGGTTGGGAGAGATGGAGCGTTACTTTTTTCAAACCTATATAGATTCTTGCCTACAAGAATACAGGAGAATGAGCTTGACCTCTTATTGGTAGATGAGGCTCACAGGATTGAGAAGATCAGCAACCATAGATTTACCAGAACCGAAGACAAGACAAGCGTACCTCAAGTCGATCAACTTGTTCGCTGTGCTAAGACGGTCGTCTTTTTTATTGATGACAAACAGAATGTAAGGTTTCAGGAAATTGGCAGTTCTGAATTAGTAAGAGACGCTGCGAAAAGAAATGGCTGTGTTCTTTCTGAGGTTACACTGAATACTCAGTTTCGATGCATGGGGTCAAATGATTACTTGCTGTGGGTTGAGTCCGTGTTTGGATATACCAATACGAAACGAATACTGAAGAATAATGAAGTCTTTGATTTTAAAATCTGTGATTCGCCGAAAGAGATTTATGATTTTATTCTGAAGAAAGAAAAAGAAAAACCCAATTCAGCACGTATGGTCGCTGGTTTTTGCTGGCCGTGGAGTCAGAAGCTTGATTCTAATGGGGAACTTGTAAATGATGTCGTCATCGCGATTTTGCGTTGCCCTGGGAAACCCATGAGAAAATAACAAGGCCCCCCAAGGGATATGTAAAGTGGTATGAATGGGCCTATAGACCTGAAGGAGTGAAACAGGTTGGCTGTATTTATACTGCTCAAGGTTTTGAATTTGATTATATAGGTGTGATCATAGGAGACGATTTAATTTATGACGAGAAAACGGATAGTTTGAATGGTGATATAACAGCAACTCAAGACCCAGCCTTGAAGAAAAGTCCTGAGAGCTTTGAGACACATGTTAGAAATATTTATCGAGTTCTTCTTACAAGAGGCATGAGAGGGTGTTGTGTCTATTTTGTGAATAAAGAAACTGAAAAATATTTTAGAAGTAGAATTGAAAAAGCAACTAACTTATTGCCTTTCCCGGTTCAAATCTCAACTGAGATTGAAGAGAAGAAAAAATATCAAGAGTATTTACCGGTATATTCATTAAAAGCGGCCGCCGGGAAGTTTGGTGATGGCATGAATGTTCAGGAAGAGGGATGGATTAAGGCAGATATAGGGAGAAAATTGAGCAACCGGATGTTTGTCGTTAAAGTAATTGGTCACTCCATGGAACCGTTAATCCCCGATGATAGTTATTGCATATTTAGTCAATATGCAGGTGGCAGCAGACATGGCAAGGTCGTTTTGGTGCAGCATCGACGCATAGCTGATATGGAGACAGGCGGCAGTTACACGGTCAAAAAATATTCAAGCGAGAAACAATTTGAAAAAGACGGTACATGGAAGCACGAAAAAATAATACTTGACCCTATCAATAATAAATTTGATCCGATAATTATCCCGCCTACAGACGCCGACGACTTCAAAGTTATCGGAGAACTTGTGGCCGTATTATAATGGGGGCAGTTACACAGCAAAGTATCTAAATTTGAAACCTATTTATAAGCTCTCTACAACGCTATCGCGATGCCGCCAGACCTAAGGCGGTACGCCCATCAGGCACTGGACAAGGCTGTTGACGCTGCAGACGGCAAGAAAACCTTTTCGTCGGACGCTGAACGGGTGGCATTTCTATTTGAACTCTACCACAAATACACAAGTCTTCTGCCAGCGCCTGAGAAGCCGGTTAAACGCAGAAAGAGAAGCGGTTAACAGCTGCCCTTCAGGCAGATGACTGAAGCAGCCGAATTTTATCTGATTGAACAGGGCAAGGAAGCCGACATGCTGAAGACATTGATGCAGTGATGGAGAGTGGTAAGTTGATATCCTTAAGTATGGCTATAACTTCTTATCAAAAGATTAGGAGCGAGAGGACCGTTCCCAACAGAACGCAGACTGTGCTATAGTGAGAAAAAAGAAAGTCAAAGATGACCGGAGGAAATTATGAGCGTTGGAATCATGGTCGAATTAACGGTTGAAGACATTGCAACTTCAATTAAGAAATTGAAAAAGGAAGACAGGGAGACACTCCTTCTTCTCTTGTCAGGAGAAGACAAGGAAATCAAAAAGCGTATGCACGAAATACAATCAGGCAAAGTAAAAACTCTGACAAGAGAGGAAACTTTTAAGGGTGTCCTATAACGATGAGTATCATCCAAAGGTGAGGAGTGACCTGAAAAAATTGGACAAGAATGTTGCAAAAGAAATTCATGATGTGCATCTTGATAAAGTTCTCCGCGAACCTCACGCTGGGGAGGAACTTCATGGAGAACTTACCGGTGTTTCAGCGTTTCATTTCAGAAAGAACAAGGTCGATTACAGAATAGCGTATTCAATACACGAAGCAAAAAAGGTCGTCACCTTTATAATGATCGGTAAAAGAGAAAATTTCTACGATCTACTAAAAAGAAGGTTATCGTAGGCAGCAGCCACAGACATCGGTATACTCATCTCGCGCTATCTTAAAGATTCCGCAGCAAGAGAAATCCTTATTTTTTCATCAATAGAAATTCTGCTGCCTGAATATACCTTTGAGGAATTTGAAAGACATAAAGATAAAATTTCCAATCCGAGCGGGTGGCGTTTCTCTTTGAGCTGTACCACAAATACACAAGCCTGTTGCCTGCGCCGGAGAAGCCAAAACAGGACAGGAGAAAGAAGAAGTCTTGATGCATATGTGGAGAAGCAGGAACTACAAGAGTTTTACGACCAGCTTGTGACAGGAGAAAGAAAGGCATTTTCTGAAAGCCGTTCTGAATAAGCTTAAGGTTGTTACCCAGGAGTCCTTCCAACATGCTATCTAATTACCATCTTTTTTGTTAATGTTACCATGTATTATGGTACTGCGCCCGAAGCATCCGGCGAAGCAGGAACTCTCAGCTCTCTCCGGGAGGGATGATCTTTACGGCAATCGGACTTTGCGCATCGATATGGACATCTCTCTGGGGAAATGCGATCACGATACCCGCGCGGGCAAGGGCCTCTGATATGCGATGACGGATCTCACTCACGATAGCACGATTGTCCCTGACCGAAATGAGATCGAGCCAGAAGTAAACCGTAAAGGTGAGCGCACTGTCGGCAAAATCATCGAACAGCACCGCCACCGCCGGGTCCTTCAGCACCATCTCATGATCTTCAACCGCATCGAGGAGGACCTGAGAGACCTGTCTCGTGGGAGAGCCGTAGGCAACGCCGACAGCAATGGAGTAACGCATCCTTTTGTCTGAAAGGGTCCAGTTCGTCACCTTCTGCTGGAGGAACTGGCTGTTGGGCACGAGCAGTTCCACGCCGTCGAAACGCTTGATATGCGAACTCCTCATATTGATGGCAGTGACCTTTCCCCCCTGCCCGTCCACCTCGACAATATCGCCGACCGAGATAGAGCGGTCAAAGAGCAGGATCAGGCCGCTGATGAAGTTATTGATAAGGTTCTGGGCACCGAAGCCAACGCCGATGGCCAGCGCGCCGCCGAGAAAGGCAAAGACAGCGAGCGGAATGTTCACGGACACGAGCGAGAAGACGAGCACGCCGACAAACAGGATGAGCAGGAATATCTGGCTTACCTGGTGCGCATAGCTCTCGTCTTTTTTTAATCTCCTGACCACGATCCACTCTATTGGTCTGATCAGTCGCCGTGCCAGCCACCAGCCCACAACGAGAATCACAAGGGCCTTGAGCACCTTGCCGAGGGTGACCCCAACGGGTTTTACGATCTTCACGCCCTCTGCAATGACTGTTTCCTCTGCCACATAGAGTTCAATGTTCCAGATTCTCCTGATGAAGGAGGAGATATCGCTGAAGAGCTCTTTAATATGACTTTGCAGGGGGGCATATTTCTGCCGCTCCCGGAGCTCATCAACCAGACGTTTTGCCAGCCGTTCAACACGTCCGAGCATCTCCGCTCCCCTCAGGAGCAGGGCCTGGCGTTCCTCGTAGGCCTTCAGGACAACGCGATCGTTCTGACGCTCTGTCTCTGTCCTGTCCGTCTTTTCAATCTTCTCCCTCTGTCCCTGAATAATCGTTGCCCACTTCGAAATTCTGGACTCGACATATTTTTTCCAGATCTGAATACTGGCCGTCACCAGCTGTGTCTGATCAATTTTTTCCCTGATCTGCGAGAGGTCGTTGTTCCGGGTGAGCCAATGGCGGTCTTCCCACATACTCTGGGCAAGGGGAATAAGCTGGAGCATCGCCCGCATTAATTCAATCTTGGCAGCGGCGGTTTCGGCCAGGATCTGTTCTCTCTCGACTGCGGACTGGAGAAGGACCACTCCTGCGAACTGCTTTGAAGAAGGCTCGACCCCCGGCCTGATTTCGCTGAGCGTCCTGGCCAATGCATCGCGGGACCTCTGAAGTGCTGTTTTCAGTTCCGCATCTTTTTTCAGGAGGCTGCTGATATCACCCTCCAAAGCCCTTCGTTGGTTGTCCAGTTCCTGAACTTTCTGCTCAAAGTCAGCCTTCGACAGCGGCGAGACCCTTTCCGCAGCGTTCAGGTTCTGCTCGAGAAACCGGATATACTCTTTCCTGCCTGAAATCGCCTCTTCAATCACAAGACGCAGGGCTTCATTGGATACCACAGCAGCCTCATTCAGGTCGTTCTGGAGCCGCGTAAGATCAAGGAGCCAGCGCTGCCTGCCCTCCGCTGCCGTGCCGGTCCTCTTTTCAAGCTGTTCGGAAGAGAGACGGAGCTGCTTCTGGGATTCTTTCAGATCTTTCGCAAACCTCCGGAGGTTCCCTCTGGCAACGGTAAGCCTCAGTTCAAGTGTCTCGAGGTCCAGCCGCTGGGCGAGGATCGAGTCGCGCAGACCGTCAAGGAATGAGATAGGGAAGGGTGGTTTCCCGGCAAAACCTTTCCATGCACTGATCTCCGCAGACCGCTCGCTGTTTGTTTTACGGATATCCTTTAACTCCCTGAGACCCTGTGCATATTTATCGAGCGTAATCACCAGGCTGCTGAGGAGCTGCTGTTGCTTCCGGAGTTCCTCGGGTGAAGCCGCAAGCAAACCCGCTTTCCCCTCGTCCTTCGCTTCAGCGGCTGCAGCAGACTCCTGCCGAAGTCCGGAAAGCCGGGATTCTATCCGGGCAACAGCCCTGTCGATCTCTTCATCTGTCGCAGGAAGCGACGCCTGCGCGACAGCGCCCTCTCCGGAGGCCTGCTCCTTTGCAGACTGAAAGAGAGGAAACTTCTGGGCTTCGACAGCTGACGGCACTGTCAGCACAACAGCCGTGCAGACAGAGATCAGGAAGAGCACGCAAAGATAGTGCAACCGCAGGGCGCGCATCAACAGAGAGCAGCTCGCAGCGAGAATTGTCCTTGCGCAGCCCTGCCTCTGTATCATGAAACAGAACAGAGACATTTCACTGGTTACGCCTCGGGCAGACCGTGAGTCATTCTCATTTCATCCTCTCCATGTACTGCTTTGGAAGCCATTTGTACAGGACCTTGTCAAGTCTGCCGTCAAGACGGATTTGCGCGAGAGCGGCATTGACGCGGGCCAGGAGGTCCGGGTCGTCCTTGCTCATACCCCAGGCCAGATGCTCTTCATTCAGGGGCTTCCATATTCCCCCGATGGATGACTCGTTTTCGGAAACAAGCCAGATGACTGTTGGAGCGTCGCCGATAAACATGGTGATCCATCTCTGCTCCAGCGCATTGGGAGCCTGCCGTGGGTAAGAGAGATAATACTGCTGGGCATAGGGGAAATTTTTCCGCACAAAAGTGTCACTTGTAGTGTTTGGAACAAAGCCGACCTTGCCGATGACTTTCATGATGCTCTCGGTGGTCGGGTATTTAGGAACGTCTTCGGCCAGCACTGCGGCGACAAGGCCGCTCTTCAGGAAGGGTTCTGTAAATGCTATCCTGACCTGCCGTTCCCGCGTGACTGTCATGGAAGACATGATGATATCCGTCTTCCCTTCGAGGAGCGCCGGAATAAGTGAGTCCCACTTCATCTCAACGAATTTCACCGGTCTGCCGAGTTCTTCTCCAAGCATCATGGCAAGATCTGCTTCGAGGCCGACGATCTGATTGCCCTGTTTGAACATGAGCGGAGGAGAATCAGGGGTCACCCCCACCAGGAGCGGCTGACCTCCACCTGATGTTTTTTCCCCCGGCTGGGGCGCTGTGGCACACCCGAAAAAAGCTGAAACAACCAGAGACAGAATAAATAACCGCACAAACTGTACTTTCATAAAGACCTCCTCACGCTGTATTTAATCGTATTCACTCCTGAGAGTACCATATTTTTCCTCTCAGTGCAGCTTTTGAAATCCCTGTTCACTGCGTATCCTTCGCAAGCGAAAGCATCACGTGGGTGACACCCTCGGCATATTCCTGTTTCATCGGAAACCCGCTCCGGCTGAAAACCGCGAGCATTCCCTTGTTCTCCGGCAGGACCTCTGCGTGGAACTCTCTGATCCCTTTCTCCCGTGCAATCCCGGCGAGGTGCCTGAAGATCATACTGGCCATGCCGAGACCCTGGTAGTCCTCTTCGACCGTGAAGGCCACCTCGGCCCTGTCAGGAGGCTCGGCATTTCCAAACGCGATGTAGCGTCCTGCTCCGATGATCTTTTCTTCTGCGCCATCCTGAATGCACGTCACGAGTGCAACGGTCCGTACAAAGTCAACGTCTGTTGCCTCCGTCAGTTCCTGATGCGAAAATTCCTGCTTCGCTCCGAAGAAGCGGAGGTAGACCGTCCTCTCGTCCAGTTCTTTCAATGCAGCCAGAAGAGCCTCCCTGTCGTCAGGTCTGATCGCGCGGACAGTCACCTGAAGTCCGTTTTTGAGAGTCTCCTGAGCTGAGTAGTTTCTCGCGTCCATCATCGGCCCTGACCTTTCACCCTCCCGAGCACTTCAACGGTCTGTCGCGCTATCTCGTACTCCTCATTGGTCGGTATGACCAGTATCCTGACCCTGCCCCCCTCAGCCTGTATTTCTCTGAGGCCCCCGGCTTCCGCATTGTTTCTGTCCTCATCAAGATTTATTCCGAGGGCCGACAGTCCTTCGCAGGATTTAGCTCCGTACAACAGCCGAATTCTCACCAATGCCTCCGGTGAAGACGATGGCGTCGACCGAGCCAAGGGCAGCGTAATACGCCCCGATGTATTTTTTGATACGATAGCAGAACATTTCGAGGGCGAGTTCCGCCTGAGCGTCTCCTCCCTTTGCGCGGTCCTGGATCTCCCGCATGTCGTTCACGCCGCAGATGCCTTTAAGGCCGCTCTCCCTGTTCAGTATGCCTTCGATTTCTTCAAAAGGTCTGCCTGTCTTTCTTGCCAGGTAGAAGTGTGCTGCCGGGTCAAGATCTCCGCATCGCGTCCCCATGATGAGCCCTTCCAGCGGTGTCAGCCCCATGGAGGTGTCGAGGCCTCTTCCCCGCTCAATGGCAGCAGCGCTCGCCCCGTTGCCGAGGTGAAGGGTGACGAGGTTCAGCGCCTCAGGCGGTCTTCCAAAATGGCGTGCGGCCTCACCGGCTACGTACTGGTGGGACGTGCCGTGAAACCCATAGCGGCGGACGCCGTAAGATCTGTAGAATTCAGCCGGCAGCGCGTAGCGAAAGGCCCTGGCAGGCATGGTCTGATGAAAGGCCGTGTCGAATACAGCCACCTGCGGAACACCAGGCAGGAGTTCACGCATCACCTTAATGCCTGTTACATTGGCCGGATTGTGCAGGGGCGCCAGCGGTATGAGCTCCTCTATCGTCCCGAGCGCGGCATCATCGATGATCGCGGGTTGACTGAATTTCTCGCCGCCGTGCACCACCCGGTGGCCAACAGCGAAGATCTCCGGCACTGCTTTGCCGGACCCCGCCCTGCCGCTCACTTCAAGGATAAAGGAAAAACCTTCGCGGTGGTCGGCGACTGAGCGAGTCTCGACAATCTCCTCCCACCTGCCGGAGGGAGTGAGCCACCGATGCTTCAGCCTGCTGTCTGGTGTGCCTATGCGCTCCAAAAGACCCTTTGACTCTGGCGCAAGGCCATTCAGGTCGAATGTTTCGTATTTTATCGAAGAGCTCCCTGAGTTGACCACGATGACCCTCATGGTGTGTTTCCTCCAGCCTGTGACTGAATAGCGGTAATTGCGACGGTGTTTACAATGTCTGTCACCGTGCAACCCCGGCTGAGGTCATTCACCGGTTTGTTGAGCCCCTGCAGGACCGGCCCCACGGCTACAGCATTGGCAGAACGCTGGACAGCCTTATAGGTATTATTGCCGGTGTTCAGATCCGGAAAGATGAAGACGGTAGCATGGCCTGCGACCTCGCTTCCGGGAAGTTTCGTCTTTGCAACGCCGGCATCGACTGCAGCGTCGTATTGTATCGGGCCCTCGATCTTCAGGTCCGGACGACGTTCCCTTGCGATCTTCACAGCCTCCCGCACCTTGTCCACTTCGGCCCCTTTTCCTGACTCGCCGGTGGAATAGCTGAGCATTGCGATGAGCGGCTCGATGCCGAACATGCGGGCAGTTTCCGCAGAGCTGATAGCAATGTCCGCAAGCTGTTCCGGGTTCGGATCAGGGTTGACCGCACAGTCGCCGAACACGAGCACGCGGTCGGAGAGGCACATAAGGAAGACACTCGATACGATCGAACAGCCTGGTTTGGTCTTGATGATTTCGAATGCAGGCCGGATCGTGTGCTGGGTTGTATGGACAGAGCCCGATACCATGCCGTCTGCTTCCCCGAAATGGACCATCATCGTGCCGAAATAGCTCACGTCAGCCATGGCATCGAAGGCCATCTGGGGTGAGATCCCCTTATGTTTTCGGAGTTCGAAGTAAGCATCGGCATATGTCTGGCGGCGGTCCGAGTTCAGAGGGTCGATCATCTGTCATCTCGGAAAGGGAGATGCCCGAGGGCAGCAGCCTTCTGCCTGATCTCTTCCTGATTTCCAAGGAGGGTGATCGCGACAACATCGCGCATCCTGAGGATCTCAGCAGCCCGGAGGATTCGCTCTTCCGTGCCTTCAGGAAGGACAATATGCCTGCGGTCGGACTTTGCCCGGTGGATGATCTCGTACTCGAACATAAGCGGTGTAACGCGGCCGGGACGGGCCGTTGATATGCGGCCCATGAGCTCGACGGAGTTTACCTCTGCCTCGACTATGCCGAGCGCGGCAGCGATCTTTCGCGGATTATCAGCCGAGAGCACGCCTTCCAGAGAGCTTACGTTCAGGGCGGTCGTATAGGTGTCCGTGCGTACGGCAATCACCGGCACAGGAGAGTCACCGAGTCCCTCGATCAATTGTTTGACCTGCGGGGCCGGCTTAAGCCCCCCCGTCAGAATGATCCCGGCGATGTGGGGATAGGTATTCGAGGCGTCTGCCAGAAGGCTGCCGAGGATGATATCCGAGCGGTCGCCGGGTACGATAATAAGGCTTCCCTCTTCGATGCGATCCAGGTAGTGGGGGAGTTCCATGGCAGCGACCTTGAAATTCCTAACCTCGCGGTTATAGCTCTCCTCATGACCGCTCAAACGTTCAGCCCCAAGGGTGGCGGCTATCTCACCTACGGTCGGTTTTTCGAGGACCGGGAGTTCGTGGAGCACATAGGCGGGAATGTCCGCCGGCATCACCCGCTTCAGTTCCTTGCTGACATCGTCGGCAATATCTGCCCGGACACGATTTGCAACAAGGGCGAGCAGGTCGCATTCACGCTCTTCGAGCGACTCGAGGAGCCCCTGCGCCGCATTCACCACCTGTACCGTGTCTCTGCCGTGTCCATTGACCACCGGCAGCATCGCGCACCCAAGATTATTGGCCAGCCTGGCATTGATGTCAAATTCAAGGGTCATGGAAGGACCCGTGAAATCAGAGCCTGCGCAGACAATGTGATCGTATTCTCCTTCAAGAGCCCTGTACTTCTCCATGATCAGCTTCAGGAGGTCCTCGTCTCTGTCCCTGACCAGCATGTCCCGGGCAGTCTCATAACTGCAGCCATACATCCTGTCGTACGGGACGTGCAGATCATATCGTTTGATGATAAGGCTGGCGAGATTGTCCGGTTTCTGTTCGTCCTGGACAACGGGACGGAAGAAACCGGCCTTTCTGCCCTGTCCGGCAAGCATCTCCATAATGCCGAGGACAACGACTGACTTGCCGCTCCTGGATTCTGCACTGGTAATGTATATTCCCCTATTCATAGTGCGTTTACCCTGCCTTTCCGGATTGCTTCAGATCGATAATTTCCATCCGGTGGTTCGCATCCGGATGTGTTGAGGAAGGCCCCTCTGTAAGCACGGCGATGTCGCCCTGGAGATCGTGCTCTTTCAGCCATGCCCGGACAAAGGGCGTATAATCCTTCGGGTGGTCCTCATTGCATACAGGATAGACGCCAGCGGAAAATACCAGCCCCTGACAGGTTGCCGCGTTCGAGCTTATACCAATTATCCATTCCGGAAGCCGGAACATCGAAATGCTCCGGGCTGTTGCGCCGCTGTGCGTCGGCACAAATACAGCAGCCGGATCAGCATATTCGAGACTCGCTTCGACCGCGATGGCGATCAGGTGTGCGTGTTTGATCCTGCTCCTGATATCGATCCCCTGATACAGGTCACGGACCGAGAGCTGCCGTCTCTGCGGCTCGACTTCAGCAGCGATCTTCGCCAGCATCTCTACGGCATCCACCGGATATTTCCCCATGGCAGACTCACCCGAGAGCATGACGCAGTCAGTCCCATCGAGGATGGCGTTTGAGACGTCCGTCGCCTCCGCGCGTGTCGGCCGCCTGTTTTCGGTCATGGACTCGAGCATCTGCGTCGCGGTGATGACAGGTTTTGCACGCCTGTTTGCCTGCTTCATGAGGTCCTTCTGGATGACGGCGATCTGTTCTATCGGGACCTCCACGCCGAGGTCTCCCCGGGCTATCATGATACCGTCCGCAGCATCGAGAATATCATCCATATGCCCGAGGGCATTCGAGCGTTCGATCTTGGCGATGATAAAGGGATGGTAGCCCAGCGCGTCAGCAGCCTGACGGACTGCCCTGATGTCAGCGCCTGTCTCGACAAAAGACTGACTGACCGCATCGACGCCTTCTTCAGCCGCGAACTTCAGACATTCGTGGTCGCGTTCCGTAAACGCGCTGATGCCGAGATTTATATCAGGAAGATTCAAACCCTTGCGGGAGCGCAGCTCGCCGCCGACAACCACCTTGCAGATCACCTCGTTGCCCTTCACCTCTGTGACGTCGATTTGAATAATACCGTCATTCAGAAAAAGCGTGTCACCTGATTTGACCGCCTGAGGCAGCCTCTTGAAGGTGACCGAAGCCCTTCCTATATCACCTACAATGTCGTCGGTCGTCAGAACAAAGGTATCACCCGGTTTCAGTTCCACAGGCTCCTGAGCGAGTTTACCGATCCGCATTTTCGGACCCGAAAGGTCACCCATGATCGCCAACCTTTTCCCGGCGGCGCCGGCTGCTGATCTCAGGTTGCGGACAACGGCCCGGTGGCTTTCAAAATCACCGTGTGAAAAGTTGAGCCGGGCGATGTTCATCCCGCCCGTATCATCTTTTCCATGACCTCGGGCGATTCCGAGGCCGGCCCGATAGTGCATACAATCTTGGTTTTATTCCTGGGTAGTATCATGCTGTTTCTTCTCCTTCGTTTATGCGTCCGTAGGGACACTCTTTATTCTATAGGAACAAAAAATCCGGCTATTGGCTAGCCCGCCGGGCGCCCCGACCGCGCGACCGCTTCCCGGGTGAGAGCGGTGATGCGTGCCCAGTCCCCCTGGTCCATCGCCCCTTGCGGAGCGATCCACGAGCCGCCGATACACGCAACATTGCCCAGGGCAAGATAGTCCAGGTAGTTGTCGGGAGTGATGCCCCCTGTGGGGCAGAAGGTGATCTGGGGAAAGGGTCCTGAGATGGCCTTGAGCATTTTTACGCCACCCGCTGCTTCAGCCGGGAAAAATTTGAAGTGGGTGTATCCCAGCGCCATGCCGGTCATCAACTCCGAGACCGTGGATATGCCGGGGATCAGGGGAATGGTTCCCTGATTGGCCGCCTGAAGCAGTTCCACGGTCAGCCCCGGGCTGATGGCGAAGATCGCCCCGGCCTCGGCAACCGCAGTCAGCTCTTCAGGCCGGGTCACTGTCCCGGCGCCCACCATGGCTCCGGGAACATCCCGACTGATGGCCCTGATGGCCTCCACAGCCACCGGGGTGCGCAGGGTGATCTCCAGCACGCGGATACCGCCGGCCATCAGGGCCTTTGCGAGCGGCACCGCCTGCTCCAGTTTATGAATAACCATGACCGGTACCACCGGCCCCTGGCGCAGTATCTCGTCGGGTTCTTTCTGCCAGTGTCTCTTTGTTTCCATCACTCCTCCTTAAAGGGAATATTCACATGGCACTTCTCATCGACATAGGTAAACAGCGAACTCGCACCCTCCTCCGGACTCATCATGTTGCCTCGCAGGGGGGCGAAAATCTGACGGCCGACGCCGTAACGCATACTCCTCACCCCGGGGTCGGCATACTCACGGGCCCTGAGGACATTATCGTCGACCAGCAGGTCGAGTCTCCCGGCTTTGACATCGAGCCGGATCAGGTCACCATCCTGCACCTTGGCCAGCAACCCGCCGCAGAGTGACTCCGGCGTGACATGGATGGCGGCAGGCACCTTGCCTGAGGCCCCGGAAAGCCGGCCATCCGTCACCATGGCAATCTGGTAGCCGTGGTCCATCAGCACGGAGAGAGGCGTGATCAGTTTATGGAGTTCCGGCATGCCTGTTGCCTGTGGTCCCTGAAAGCGCACCACAGCGATGAAGTTGCGGTTAAGCCGGCCCTCATGGAAAGCGTTGTTCAGTTCTTCCTGGGTATGAAAGACCACTGCAGGGGCCTCGATGACCGTATCTGCGCCGTCGGTCAGGGCGGACACCTTGATGACGGCGCGGCCCAGGTTGCCGGTCAGGAGCTTGAGCCCACCTGTCGCTGAAAAGGGCTTCTGCACGGAGGCGATCACCGAGAGGTCTGCCGATCGTTCCGGCTCAGACTTCCACCCCAGAGCTCCCCCATCCGATAAAGGTCTGCGGGCATAAGCCTCCATGCCCTGTCCCGCCACTGTCTGTACGTCGTTGTGCAGAAAACCGCCATCCAGGAGTTCCGCTATGAGGGCCGCCATGCCTCCCGCGTCCTGAAAGGTGTTGATGTCCCCGGGCCCGTTGGGATAGATCCGGACCAGCAGGGGCACCACAGTGGAGAGGTCCGAGAAATCGTCCCAGTTGATGCGGATGCCGGCTGCCCTGGCCATGGCCACCAGATGCATGGTCTGGTTGGTGGAGCCTCCCGTGGCCAGCACCCCGACGATGGCGTTCACCACAGATTTTTCGCTGACGATCTGACTGATGGGAGAATAGGCCCCGCCAAGATGGGTCATAGCGGTGACACGGGTAGCTGCGGCGATGGTGAAAACCTCCCGCAGGGGGTCGTCGGGATTGACAAAGGAGGCCCCGGGCAGGTGGAGCCCCAGGAGTTCCGCGATGAGCTGGTTGCTGTTGGCTGTTCCATAGAAGGTGCAGGTCCCGGTGCTGTGGTAGGATTTGCATTCCACCTCGAGCATCTCATCCCGGCCGATCTTGCCCTCGGCAAAGAGTTCCCGCGCATGCGCCTTCTCCTTGTTGGGGAGCCCTGTGCGCATGGGTCCGCCGGGCACCAGGATCATGGGCAGGTGTCCGTACTGCAGCGCCCCCATGATCAGCCCGGGCATGATCTTATCACAGATGCCGAGCAGCAGGGCGCCATCGAAGACATCGTGGGACAGGCCGATCACCGTGGACATGGCGATCACGTCGCGGCTGACGAGGCTCAGGTCCATGCCGGGCTCGCCCTGGGTCACCCCGTCGCACATGGCAGGAACGCCGGCCGCGACCTGGGCAACACCGCCCGCCGCAGCAACCGCCTTTTTGATGATGGCCGGAAAGTTTTCGTAGGTATGGTGGGCCGAAAGCATATCATTATAGGACGTTATAATGGCGATATGGGGCGAGTGCTGGTCGCGCATTCTCTCCGCATCCGTGCCCCGGCAAACTGCCATGGCATGTGCGAGGTTGCTGCAGGGAAGCCGATGCCGGGATGGGCCGGCCACCCTGTTTTCCTCCATGTTCTGCAGGTACCGCAGGCGGTGCTTGCTGCTGCGGTTGATGATCCGCTCTGTTACGTCCTGGACTGTCTGGTTCATATCCGTTCTCCTTCTTTCAAAGCTGTGTGCTGTAATTCATGCAAGCCAATAACACTATCCGGTTATTCGTCCCACTCCCTGCCGTCCCGTGCGAGAAGGGAAATCGAGGCGACCGGGCCCCAGGTGCCGGCTGCATAGGGTTTTGGCGCTTCGTTCTGGCTAGCCCAGGCGTCCTGGATGGAGTCAACCCAGGTCCAGGCCTGCTCCACCTCATCCCGCCGGATAAACAGGACTTGGTTGCCCCGCATCGCCTCCAGCAGCAGCCGTTCATAGGCGTCAGGGATCCGTTCATTTCTGAAGGTCTCGGTAAAACTTAAGTCCAGCATGGTCTTCTGCAGTTGTACCCCCTTGCCCAGACCTGGGACCTTGTTCATCACCTCGATCTCCACCCCCTCATCGGGCTGGAGCCGGATAACCAGCCGGTTGGCCGGCAGTTTCCTGTAGCTCTCCTTGAAGATGTTGTGGGGCAGGCTCTTGAAGTGTATGACCACCTCGCTGCGTTTGGTGGTCATACGTTTGCCGGTCCTCAGGTAGAAGGGCACATCGGCCCAGCGCCAGTTGTCGATATCGACACGCAGGCCGACAAAGGTCTCGGTGCCACTCCGGGGGTCGCCTCCCTCTTCCTCCAGGTATCCCGGGACCGGTCCACCCTTGAGGAAGCCGGCTGTGTACTGCCCCCGCACTGTTTTTTCATGGACATTGTCCCGGGTAATGGGTCGGAGGGCTTTCAGGACTTTAAGCTTTTCATTGCGGATGCTGTCGCCGTCCAGGGCGGTCGGCGGCTCCATGGCGACCAGGGTCAGGATCTGCAGGAGATGATTCTGCACCATGTCGCGTAGTTGACCGGACTTATCGAAGTACCCCCACCGTCCCTCGATCCCGACCTCCTCAGCAACAGTGATCTGGACGTGATCGATGGTGTTGTGGTCCCAGTTGGTGGTGAAAATGGAGTTGGCAAAGCGCAGCGCCAGGAGATTCAGCACCGTCTCCTTGCCGAGATAATGGTCGATACGGTACACCTGCGCTTCGTGGAAAAAGGCACCCACCGCATCGTTGATGACCTTTGATGAGGCGAGGTCAGTGCCGATTGGCTTTTCCAGCACCACCCTGGCCTGTTCCGTGGCAAGCCCTGCAACTGAAAGCCCCTGGCAGATCGCGCCGAACAGACTGGGCGCCACGGCGCAATAATTGACCGTCTCCCTCTGTGATTGATCCACCTTCTCCCGAAGGCGGCTGTACTGGTCCGATTGCGTGAGGTCGATATTCACATAGCGGAGCCGCCTGGCCAGACGCTCCCAGACGCTGTACTGTCTATGGGCTCCTTCATGAATTTTTCCAGACTCTCGCGGGCCAGGGCGATATACTGCTCGTCTGTGGATTCACCCCGTGCCACTCCGACAATGGTGGTTTCCGGGGCGATGAGTTCCGCCTTTTCCAATTGGTAGAGCGAGGGTAAGAGCTTACGCCGGGCAAGGTCGCCCAGGGTGCCGAACAAAACAAAATCACATGGTTTCATGGTCATTTCTCCTGGTTCTCAGTTCAGGTCCGTAAAAACCGTCGTATCCTTTAGCGCCAGCACAAACTTGGCAGGGCAGTCGGCAACGGGACACTGTGCATCGTTGAACTTTGTATATGCTTCGCGTTTTGCCTCACCGACAAAGAGGATCAGGGCAGTATCCGCTGTCTGCATGAGCGACAGGGAGGAGGTCATCCGGTCCGGTGGGGGCTTGGGCGAATCGTCCATGACGATGAAGCCATGGTGTTTGTCCACTATGGAATGATGGTTTGGATACAGGGCGCCCACATGGCCGTCCTCCCCGGAACTGAGGAGGATGATGTCGTACCGAAAGCCATGTTCCGCCAGGACCTCCTCGTAGCGCTTTGCGCCACGATCCACGCTGGAGGCGTCCAGGATGAAGGGGTGGGCATTACCGGGGGCAATCCTGCCGGCCCGCGCCAGCGGGTCGATAAAATGGTCCTGCAGCAATTTGTAATTGCTGTCCGGGTGGTCAATCGGCACCAGGCGCTCGTCGATGATGAAGAAGTGCACCCGCTGCCAGTCAATATCCTCCCCTTGCATCACCTGAAAGATCTTCGCGACATTTCTGCCGCCCGGCACCGCCACATTCACCTGTTTCTTCGCGGCAAGCGCCTCCCGGAGCTTTTCGCAAAGGTGACGCGCTGCCCTGTGCAGAAGCCGGTCCTGATCCTTTTCTTCGATTGTCGTGAGCATGACTCCCCCTTTATATCAAATGTTTTCTATTTGCGACTCACATGGGTCATCCAATCATCTTCCTCTGTATTGTACACCCCATGCGCCCAGGAGGTGCATATAATGCGCCCTTGACAGCGCCCTGGGGTCGGGGATGCGCTTGATGTTCATACTGCCCCGCATCTGCCTGAGCGAGTCGTACTCATTCTGCTCCAACCATTTGGCAAGGCCTTCACGCAGCGTCGTCACATACCCGGCTCCGTTTTTCAGCAATGCCGAGGTGAGCTGTACACAGTCGGCGCCTGTCATGACGGCCTTGACCACGTCCTCCACTGAATGGACACCACCGTTTGCCGCAAGAGAGCAGCTCACCGTTCCGGATATTATGGCGAGCCATCTAAGCCTCAAAAGCAGCTCACGGGAGTCGGAGAGTTGGAACCGCGTAAGGGGTTCCAGATTTTCTATATCTAAGTCCGGCTCGTAAAACCGGTGCAGCAGGACGAGGCCGTCAGCCCCTGCCGCCTCCAGGCTGCGGGCAAAGTGCGTGAGAGAAGTGTGAAAGGACGTGAGCTTCACGCTCACGGGGATGCGCACGCTGCTCTTTACTCTCCTCAGCACTTCGATGAACCGCCGTTCAATCTCTTCGCCTGACTCGGAGGCGTCAGTCGCCACAAAGTAGAAGTCCAGTTCCAGCGCGTCGGCGCCTGCCTGCTCCATGCGCACGGCGTAATCTGTCCACCGGTCAGGCGTGACCGCATTGATCGACCCTATCACCGGGACGTCAGTACGCTTTTTCACCTCGGCAAGGCGCGCTATCTGGGCTTCCGGCTCAACGATGGCTTTCTCAGTCTCGGCGAAATAGGAAAGCGCCTCGGCAAAGGATTCGGCCGGTGTGTCTATCGAATCAAACAGTGCCATCTGCTCGCTTGAAAGTTGTTCCTCAAACAGTGGCGGCAGTATAATGGCCGCAATCCCGGCGTCCTCCAACAATTTTATAGTTTCGATACGGTCAGTGAGCAGGGATGGACCGGCAACAAACGGATTACGAAGAGTTAGTCCAAGATATGTAGTAGTGAGATCCATAAATCATGCCTCCTTTTCCTGCGGCCCTTCGGTCGCGGCTGCTCCGCCTCCCTTTGACGCGGGAAGCCGAAGCTGTGAAATATGCCGGTAAACGGCCATTCGCCGCTCGGCTGCAAGCTGCGACCCGACGGCGTATCTTCTGAAGGCCTCGGGGTCCAGCTTCTCTACCATCTTGAAGCGTGTCTCGTTCGTCATGTACTCCGAGACCGGACGCTTTCCGCCTTCCGCGTCAACGGTCAGGGGAGGCTCTCCTGCATCCGCGCGGCGGGGGTCATACCGGTAAAGCGGCCAGACTCCGCAGTCCACCGCAAGTTTTTGCTGTTGGGGGCCTAAGCGAAGATCGAAACCCTGGGCAATACAGTGGCTGTATGCGATGATGAGTGACGGGCCCTGGTAAGAGCCTGCCTCCAGAAAGGCCTTCAAGGTATGTCCTTCCTGCGCGCCGAGTGCCACGCTTGCCACGTAAACGTGTCCGTAGCTCATGGCCATCAGACCCAGGTCTTTTTTATTCATGTCCTTTCCTTGGGCCGCAAATTTTGCCGCAGCGCCCAGAGGCGTTGCCTTTGACGCCTGTCCCCCGGTGTTTGAATAAACCTCGGTGTCGAGCACAAGGATGTTCACGTTATGTTTTGTGCTCAGCACATGGTCGAGTCCGCCGTATCCTATGTCATATGCCCAGCCGTCACCGCCGAGGATCCAGACGCTTTTTGGCACAAGGTAATCAGCCAGCATCTCCAATTGCTGTGCCTCTTGCGTATTCATTGACTGGAGACGTTGTTTCAGTTCCTTGACGCGGCCGCGCTGTATTGCAATTTCTTTATCGCTTTCCGGACCCGGCCTGGTGAGTTCCTCTACAAAACCGCTCTCAAGCGCGGATCCAAGTCCCCTCAGAAGGCGCTCTGTCTGGCTCCGTTGCGCGTCTACCGCCAACCGTATGCCAAGGCCGAATTCCGCGTTGTCTTCGAAAAGGGAATTGGCCCACGCCGGTCCCCTTCCTTCCCGGTCGGTCGTGTAGGGACATGTGGGAAGGTTCCCACCGTAGATCGAAGAGCACCCTGTTGCGTTGGCGATCAGAAGACGGTCGCCATACAGTTGTGTGAGCAGCTTGACGTACGGGGTCTCACCGCAGCCTGCGCAGGCGCCGGAATATTCAAAGAGAGGGGTTATATACTGCGAAGTCCTGACATCGATCGTCTCTACTGTCGAGCGGTCGAAATCCGGGAGGCCCAGGAAGAAGGCATAATTCTCCCGCTGCCCTTCGCGCAATGGCGCCTGCGGCTCCATATTAATCGCCTTGCGCTTCGGGTTCTCCTTGTTCTTTGCAGGACAGACCATAACGCAGAGACCGCACCCGGTGCAGTCCTCGGCCGCCACCTGGATCGTGAACTGTTTCTCTCCGAAGGTCTTGGAGCGGAGGGGCACAGACTGGAAGTCCGCGGGGCATCGGAGAGCAGTGAGGGGTCGAAGATCTTGCCCCGTATGGTCGCATGGGGACAGTGTATCGAGCATTTCAGGCACTGGATACAGACCGTTGGGTCCCAGACAGGCACCTCGTATGCGATGTTACGCTTTTCCCATTGTGTCGTTGCTGTAGGCCAGGTACCGTCAGGCGAAAACGCGCTGACCGGCAGACGATCGCCCTCACCGAGCATCATTGGTGCGGTAACCCTCTTGATAAAATCAGGCGCCTGCTCAGGCACAATCGCGGGACGGGGCCGTCCTGAAACCTTCCTGCCGGTAACCGATACTTCGTGGAGGTTGACGAGCGTTGTGTCAACAGCAGCCCAGTTTCTCTTGACCACCTCTTCACCTTTCTTGCCATAAGTTTTTTTGATCGATTCCTTGATCTTGCCAATCGCCTCTTCCCTCGGAAGAACACCCGATATGGCAAAGAAGCAGGTCTGCATGATCGTGTTGATTCTGCTGCCCATGCCTGCCTCTCTCGCCACACGACCGCCATCGATAACAAAAAACCGGAGTTGTTTCCCGATGATTGCGGACTGGACTTCTTCGGGAAGGTGCTCCCACACTTCGTCTGCTCCATACGGGCTGTTCAGAAGAAACACAGCGCCCGGAGCTGCGTACTGGAGCACATCCAGCTTCTCAAGAAATGCAAACTGATGACAGGCGACAAACTTGGCCTGTCTCAAAAGGTAGGCAGATCTGATGGGTCTGGGCCCGAACCGGAGGTGTGAGATGGTGACCGCCCCGGACTTCTTGGAATCATAAACGTAATAGCCCTGGGCGAAATTGTCTGTCTCTTCCCCGATGATCTTGATCGAGTTTTTGTTGGCCCCCACTGTGCCGTCAGAACCGAGTCCGAAGAAGACGGCGCCTACCACGTCTCCGGCCTCGATGTCGTATGTCTTGTCATAGGGAAGAGAAAGATGAGTGACATCGTCGTCGATTCCGATGGTAAAGCGCTTTTTTGGATTTTCTTTTTGAAGTTCGTCGAAGACCGCCTTGACCATAGCCGGCGTAAATTCCTTGCTCGACAGGCCGTACCGTCCTCCGATAGTGCGGACGTCCTCGAGGTGAGCGCCTTCAGCATTGCCGGATTCCCTCAGCGCAGTAAAGACGTCAAGGTAGAGCGGTTCAGCTACTGAACCGGCCTCTTTTGTACGGTCAAGCACAGCGAGCGCCTTTAAGGTTTTCGGAAGGGCGCTGATGAAATGCTCCACTGAAAACGGCCGGTAGAGCCGCACTATCAGCACACCCACCTTTTCGCCCTGACTTGCCAGATGTTCCACTGTCTCTATCACCGTCTGAGCTCCTGAGCCCATCAGGACAATCACCCGTTCAGCGGCCTTATCGCCATAGTAGTCGAACAGATTATAGCTGCGGCCGATACGTCCGGCAAATTGCTGCATCACGCGCTGCACGATCTGCGGACAGGCAAGATAGAAGCTGTTGGATGCTTCCCGGGTCTGGAAAAACGTATCCGGGTTTTCGGTCGTGCCCCGAAGCACCGGACGGTCGGGAGACAGACTGCGGCCCCGGTGTGCCTTAATAAGGTCATCGCGCATCATGAAGCGCAGGTCGTCATCTGAGAGAAGCTCAATCTTTACTTCTTCATGGGAAGTCCTGAATCCGTCGAAAAAGTGCAGAAACGGGATGCGGCTCTCCAGCGTAGCTGCCTGTGCGATGCAGGCCATATCGTGTGCTTCCTGTACGGAGCTGGAAGACAACATGGCAAAGCCTGTCTGGCGGCAGGCCATTACGTCGGAGTGATCACCGAATATGGAGAGCGCATGGGTGGCCAGCGTCCTTGCCGCTACATGCATGACAAAGGCGATAAGCTCACCCGCGATCTTGTACATGTCCGGTATCATAAGGAGGAGCCCCTGCGATGCCGTGAATGTTGTAGTCAGCGCTCCAGCAAGGAGAGCGCCGTGTGCTGCGCCGGCAGCACCTCCCTCGGACTGCATCTCGGTTATGGAAACGGCATCTCCCCATATGTTCTTTCTGCCTGAGGCAGACCACGTGTCACACAGTTCGGCCATAGGTGAAGACGGGGTTATAGGGAATATGGCCGTCACTTCATTGAGACGAAACGCAACAGAAGCGGCTGCCTCGTTCCCATCGATCGTGACGAATTTTCTTGTCATGTCTTGTGCTCCTTTCCTGTTGCTGCTTTGCATCTTGTTTCCGCTCCGGTCCCCCGGCAGCGTTGCGGGACGGCAAGCTGAATCGGCTCATGGCACATGGGCGATGGGACGGTGCATTAGCTCAGCCTGGATACTTCAAAGTTCAGATTACCTGACATCATTGCCGCTCCTTTTTAACCAGGATTTTCAGGCCTTCCTGGACACCATATATCTGAGGAGGTCGACCACCCGGTTCGAATACCCCCATTCATTGTCATACCAGGTAATGATCTTGAATCCGGTCTGCTCTCCCTTAAAATTGTTTCGAATGGTAGTGATGGAGTCATAGATAGAAGAGCTTTTTGAATGAATCAGGTCTGTGGATACAATCTCTTCGTCTGTATATTCCAGAATCCCCTTCAGGTAGGTCTCAGAGGCCTTCTTCATCAGGGCGTCGATCTCCTCGATGGTGCTCGTCCTCGTTGACCGGAACGTTAAGTCGATGACGGAGACATCCGGTGTGGGGACCCGAAACGCCATCCCTACAAGCTTGCCCTTCATCTCCGGAATCACCTCATGGAGGGCCTTGGCAGCACCCGTGCTGGACGGGATGATATTGATGGCCGCGGCCCGGCCTTCCCGCCAGGTCTTTCGTGAAGGCCCGTCCACGATCTTCTGCGTGGCTGTGTAGGAGTGGATCGTAGTCATTCCCCCCTTTTCGATACCGATCCCTTCCTTGAGGAGAACATGAACAATGGGGGCAAGACCATTGGTTGTGCAGGAGGCATTGGAGACGACGTGATGTTTTCCCGGATCATATTCCCCTTCATTGACGCCCATGACAAATGTCTTCACATCCCCTTTTGCCGGCGCCGTAATGATCACTTTCCCGGCCCCGGCATTCAAATGAAGAGCAGCCTTCTCCGCGGCTGTAAACAGGCCTGTGGATTCGATCACATATTCAACGCCAAGTTCCTTCCAGGGAAGAAGATCCGGCGTCTTTGTGGCCGCCACGCATCTGATTTTGTGTCCGTCGACAATAAGAATGTCGTCTTCTTCCACCGAAGGCCCGCTCTTCTCTGTAGACAGACTTTTCGGAAATCGGCCGTGGACGGAATCGTACTTCATTTGGTAGGCAAAATACTTCGCGTCTGTGCCGACATCTGCGACAGCCGCAACGTCGATCTCTCTTCCTACAAGGCCCTGTTCCGCCATTGCGGCCAGCACCAGCCTCCCAATCCTTCCAAATCCGTTTATCGCCACTCTTGTCGCCATATGAACCTCCTTGAATCAGATTGTTTTTAAAACTTCCCGTGGGCCGATCTCAATAGCCCTTTCCAAAAAAAGTCGTCCCCTGTGATTGCCTTCCTGGCCTGATCCGTCGGGCAGATATGATAACTTTGCTGCAAGGTACGAACCGTTTCTTTCCGCGCGTCACCTAATGCGTCGCGCAGGCTATGCAGGGGTCGAAGGCGCGCACAACCCTTCCCACGGCCCGCTCAAGCTCCATATCGATTCTTTCCCCGGTGACATAGCGCCGGGCAGCCACCATGAGCGCCCTCTCGATCGACTTGATATTATGAACGGTTGGGATCACAAATTCGGCGTCGGTGATCAGACCGTTCTCGATAACATAGTGGTGAATCAAAGGACCCCTGGGCGCCTCCACAAGACCATACCCCTCTCCATCTCTCGGTGTATACGGGACATCTGTATCTTCCGCATTGAGCGGCGAGGCCAGGATCTGCATGGCCCGTTCGATGGCGTAGACAAGCTCAATGCCCCGCGCAAGATCGAAAAGAAGGATCGCGTGGGCCGGTCGGCCAAAGGCGTCGCGGAACCTTTTCAGGTATCCATCTGCAAGGGGTGTTCCCATGGATTTCGCCAGGTTTATGCGCGCAAGGCTGTTGGCCCGTATGGCTTCACCCCGGCAGCTCGTTCTTCCCGAGTAGCTGTAATCAGGTTGTTCATACGTAAGATAATCGTGATGAGAGCGTGCCGGAAATGTACTGACCGAACCGTCCGTATCCAGGAGCCGGATCTCATCTCCGTCATAGTTCGGCAGCGAATCGGAGACAGCAGCCAGGTAATGTGCAGGCGCATCGTCCCCCCAGGTACCGATCCGTTCACTGAGTTCCAGTGATGTCCTGATATAAAACTCAAAGAGTTCACAGGCCTGAGGAAGCTGTGCAGAAAGTTCATCAGCAAGAACTGCAGCTGCGTCCGGCTCGATGCCGCTCGTCATACCGCCCACTACAGCCTTCACCGGGTGTATGAATTGGCCCCCTGCTGCTGTGATCAGGCGGGTACCTGCCCTGCGCACTGCCAGCGCTCTCTTTGCGATCTGCGAATGCCCGTCCTGATCTTTTTCCTGAACCGGATCAAAGATACTTTTGATGCCGAGCCGGTCGGGCATGGTGAAAATGAAGAGTGATGTTGCCTGGTTCTGAATGAGCTGGCCCAGAAGCAGGAGTTCCCTGAGCCTGCGCGCCAGAGGAGGAGGCTCGACACCAAATGCGTCTTCGAGGGCCTTGACCGCTGCGATATGATGCGCTGTGGAGCAAACCCCGCAGATCCGGGGCACGATCACCGTCATCTGCTCGGCCGGGACACCCTGCACAAGCTGTTTAAAACCCCGGTACTCCATGGCCTGAAAACTGGCTGACTTTACTTCTCCACCTTCCACGTCGATGACAACCCGGGCATGTCCCTCTATCCGGCTTAAGGGAAAGGTCAAGGTAGGCATATCACATCACCTTCTCTTTCGGGCGTGGCGTCCGCCCCGGGCCGGAATAATCAGAGAACTGAAAAAGAAAGAGGGAAAGGTGTGGAGAGCGCAATTCGCGGTCAATATCCTCGGCCGGGATATCAGTCAGACCGGAGATCACGCGCTGGATACTCGACAACCATACCGCCGATTCTTTCTCGATCAGGGAATCAGAAGGCCCCCGGCAGCCTACACAGGGATGGCCTGCACGCGGACAGGGCGCCCGGCAGCCCCCCCGCGTTGAAGAGCCGATGCAGAGGAAACCCTGGTTGATGAGGCAGATATCAGGTTCAACCTCGCCCCGTTGAAATCCCGAGAACCGGGTTGGACGCATATCCTTCAATTTCTTCCTCCTGCATTCGATGCAGACGATTGCACTCTTTTTAAATCCCGGCGGTTCGGTGAGAAGGGCCATAAAGAGCTCAGGTGTGGGCGGGCAGCCGGGGAGGTAGCGGTCGACCGCCACAACAGCATCGATAGGACTGCACTTAGGAAGAAGACGGGGGACATGATGCCGTTCGCCGCCTGCCAGAAAAACCTCCCGGACCTCATCCCGGTCGCCGAGAGAGGCTACTCCTCCGGATATGGCGCAGGTGCCGATCGCAATGACCTTATCAGCCTGGGGGACTGCGCGTCGCAGATTGAAGAGGTCCTCTTCATTCCGCACACCACCGCTTACCAGAAGCAGATCAACTTTCGGAACGTCATGAGCCGAGATCACGAGCGGCATATAGGTGAGCCGGAATTCGTTCACCCATTCATCTGCATTGAGAAGCGAAACTTCACAGCCGGCACAGCCTGCAAGCTGTAAGACAGCAAAGCTCTTCATGACAGATTCCTCATAAGAGGATTTTGTAGTTTATGTGTAAATAGCATAATGTATATTCCGTTTCTTAGTTGTTCCGGAATGACAAGATTATGATTTTCCCGACTCCTTCAACCGTGCCACAAGCACCACTAATGACCTCGGCTGCACGGTGTAAACGGTTTCACGGACCGCTTTTGCCTCAGCCCAGGTGCAGATATCATCAGGCGATTCCAGCGCTGTGTCGATCCATTGCAGCCATCCGCTGTCCGAGTTCTCTGCGACGGGCGGGACTTCGAAGATCAACTCCTCCCAGAAAGTATTTATCATCATATGGAACATGAGCCTGCCTGTCAGACTTGTCATGGTCAATGCGACGGCGCGGGAGTCGGCGGACCAGTCAGGCTGGTTAAGCTTCACTCCATGCCAGACTATCTTCGCCTTACTGATAAGCTGGTTCAGGGTCAATCCAGGGTCCTGCCGGGAAACGTCCCTCTTCAGGTGGCCGGCAATAAGCCGCCGGACAAACCTCAGCAGGCCTCCATGTTTTTCAACAAGGCTCCAGTCCATCCAGCTGATTTCATTGTCCTGACCATAGGCATTATTATTTCCCTGTTGTGTCCTTCTGACCTCGTCCCCCATAAGAAGCATCGGAGCGCCTGCCGCCAGCAGGGTGACTGCAAAAAAGTTCTTTACCTGACGGTTTCTGAGCCGCTCTATCGCAGGGTCGTCTGTCGGGCCCTCGAAACCGCAGTTCCAGCTCATGTTGTCGTTGCTGCCGTCGCGGTTGTCTTCGCCGTTGGCCTCGTTATGCTTGCCGTTATAGGAGACAAGGTCATTAAGGGTGAACCCGTCGTGGCAGGTTGCGAAGTTGATGCTCTGCTCCGCCTCCCGCTCCTCATATCCATAGATATCGGGACTGCCGAGCAGGCGGGACGCGAATTTGGAGACCGTATCCCTGTCCCCTTTTAAAAAGCTGCGCACATCATCCCTGAATCTCCCGTTCCATTCCTTCCAGCTGTCACCGATAAAGCTGCCCACCTGATAAAGCCCGGCTGCGTCCCATGCCTCGGCGATAAGCTTGATGCCTGCCAGTGCCGGGTCTGTTTCGATGTCCCAGAGCACAGGCGGGTTCGCAAGGGGCTGCCCCTTCTTATCGCGGGTCAGGATCGAGGCGAGGTCGAAACGGAAACCATCCACATGCATCTCCTGGACCCAGTAGTGAAGGCTGTCGATGATCATGCGGCGCACAAAGGGATTGCTTGCATCGAGCGTATTGCCGCATCCCGTATAATTGCCATAGTATCTCTTGTCAGGTTCGAGTATATAATAGGCTTCATTTTCAAACCCCCGGAAAGACAGCGTTGGGCCATCATGATTGCCCTCTGCCGTATGGTTGTAAACAACATCGAGGATCACTTCGATCCCTGCGGCGTGGAGGGCCTTCACCATATCGCGGAACTCATCGACCGCTCCCAGCGGGTCCTTGCGCGAACTGTACGAAGGATGGGGCGCGAAAAAAGAGACGGGTGCATACCCCCAGTAATTCCTGAACCCCTGCGGCGCATCCTGCTCATCGAAATGATAGACCGGCAGCAGTTCGACCGCGGTGACACCGAGGTCCTGAAGATAGGGGATCTTTTCGATCAGACCTGCATAGGTCCCCCTCTTTCCGCCGGAACACCCGAATTCGGATTTGCAGTAAACCCTCTGACATGCATCTCATAGATAATCGTCCGCGTAAAAGGCTGTTTCAGGGGAAGGTCGCCCTCCCAGTCATACAGGCCCGGGTCTGCCACAACACTCTTCATTGCAGTACTGATATTTTCGCCTGGCCGGCTTGCTGCTATCCGGTCGTATGTTTCGGGCACGACAACTGCCCTGCCATAAGGGTCGAGGAGCACCTTCCCGGGATCGAAGCGCAAACCGCGCTCCGGTTCATGGGGGCCATGGACGCGATACCCATAGATCTGACCCGGTCTGATCTCCGGGACATGGACATGCCAGTAATGGTAAGTCCTGTTCTTCGTCGGATCGAGAAGGATTGCGCGTGAAGGCGCGGAATCTTCCGCATGGTCAAAGAGCAGCAGTTCCACACTATCGGCGTTTTTCGAAAAGACGCTGAAATTGACGCCTCCGGCTGACACGGTTGCGCCGAGAGGAAAACTGCTGCCGGGTTTTCCGTCAATCATGGCGTTCCCCTGCAACTATAAACAGTCTCGAAACAGGATTTACATTGAATAAATCTCCCCAGCCCCTCTTTGCCAAAGAGGGGTACCCACCCCTGCACCCCTCCCGAGAGGGGACTTCTTCCCTTTGGTAAAGGGACCTGCCTGTCCGGTAGGCAGGGGCTAGGAGGGATTTTATCAAGAATATTCTCATGTCGTTCTGCTCCCCCTACTCTCCCTTGACCGGTTTTATCTTCCAGATGTTTTCGCAGTATTCCCGTATCGAGCGGTCAGAGGAGAACTTCCCCATGCGGGCCACGTTCAGGATTGACATGCGGACCCAGTGCTCCTGATCGCGATAGGCAGAACTCACCCGGTCCTGGCAGTCGATGTATGACTGATAGTCCGCCAGCAGCAGAAAAGGATCATCATTCATCAGGTTGTAAACGAGAGGTCTGAAGAGTTCTGCATCGCCCCTTGAGAAATAGCCTGAGTCGAGCTGATCGATCGCCTCCCGCAGGTCCGGGTTTGATTCATAATAGCTCCGGGGGGCATAGCCTTTAACATTCAGGTCATGGACTTCCTCAGCAGTCAGACCAAAGAGAAAGAAGTTTTCAGGTCCTACCTCTTCGCGGATCTCGACGTTGGCACCGTCAAGGGTACCGATGGTGAGGGCGCCGTTCATCGAAAACTTCATGTTCCCTGTTCCTGATGCCTCTTTCCCTGCAGTTGATATCTGTTCCGAGAGGTCTGCGGCAGGATAGACATGGTGGGCATTCTTCACGTTGAAATCCGGAAAGAATGCGACCTTCAGTCTTCCGGCCACATCAGGGTCGTTGTTCACCACTTCGGCAACTGAATTGATCAGTTTGATGATCCTCTTCGCCATAAAATAACCCGGTGCGGCCTTGCCTCCAAAGATGAATGTACGGGGGACAATATCCTGTGATGGATCCTTTTTGATCCTGTTATACAGGCTGATGATATGGAGCACGTTCAGGTGCTGCCGCTTGTACTCATGGATCCTCTTGACCTGGATGTCGAAAAGCGAATCAGGATCTACCACGACGCCGGTCCTTTCTTTGATCATTGATGCGAATCTGGACTTATTGCCGCGTTTGATCTTCCGCCATTCTTCCTTGAATGCAGGATCTTCGGCAAAGGGTTCTATCTTCCTGATCTCAGCTTCAAAATTCCTGACCCACCGGTCGCCGATTCTCGCTGTAAGCAGCTCCGTAAGTCCCGGGTTGGACAGTGCTATCCAGCGCCGTGGCGTCACGCCGTTCGTCACGTTCAAGAAACGGTCCGGGTACATGTCGTACAGGTCTTTCAGGACGGTCTTTGTCAGAAGATCGCTGTGCAGTGCTGCCACGCCATTGATATGATGGCTGCCCACCGAGGCAAGATGCGCCATGCGGACATACTTCTCTCCGCTTTCATCGATGATGGACAAACGGGCGGCCCGCTCATCATCACCGGGATATCTGAGACGGACTTCATCGAGAAACCTCCGGTTGATCTCGTAGATAATCTCAAGATGCCGTGGGAGTGAGCGGCTGAAAAGGGGCAGGGACCATTTCTCGAGCGCCTCCGGCAGCAGCGTATGGTTGGTATAGGCCATGGTCTGCTGCGTTATCTCCCATGCCTTGTCCCAGTCGATCCGATGCTCGTCTACGAAAAGACGCATGAGTTCAGCTACCGCGATCGAGGGGTGGGTATCGTTGAGCTGGACGGCAAAGCTCTTGTGAAATGTCTCAATGTCTTTCCCCCTCAGGAGATGAATGTGGATCATGTCCTGAAGAGAGCAGGAGACGAAGAAATACTGCTGCGCAAGCCGCAGGGTCTTTCCGATTTCCGGCTCGTCGTTGGGGTAGAGGACTTTGCTCACGGTCTCGGAAATAACTTTCTCATTCACAGCCTTGTAGTAGTCGCCGACATTGAACGCCTGAAAGTCAAAGGATTCGACAGCCTCTGACTTCCAGAGCCTCAGCAGGTCCACCATGTCGTCCCGGTAGGACTGGACAGGAGTGTCGCAGGCAATGCCCTTGACAACGCGGTGGGGTATCCATCGGACCTTGAAACCTCCATTATCTTCAAGATATTGCTCGGTATGTCCGCCGAAATTCACATAATACGAAATTTCCGGCCGGGAGATTTCCCAGGGGTTACCGAGGCGAAGCCACTTGTCGGTCCTTTCGGTCTGCCATCCATCATGGATCTCCTGGTCAAAGATGCCGAACTCATACCGTATGCCGTAGCCGATCGCAGGGACGCCCAGCGACGCCAGAGAATCCATATAGCATGCTGCGAGCCTTCCGAGCCCGCCGTTGCCAAGTCCTGGTTCTTCCTCCTGGTAAAGCAGATCTTCCAGATCAAGATCGAGTTCCTTCAAAGCTTCACGGATCTGATCAGTCAGGCCGAGGTTCAGGAGATTGTTGCCCAGATGGGGCCCCATCAGGAACTCCGCAGAAAGGTAGCATGCGAGCTTCACCTTCGGGTTCCGCAGACTCTTGAGCGAGCTGATAAAACGTTCCAGCATCCGGTCCCGTAACGTATAGGAAACGGCCATGTACCAGTCATTCTTTGTAGCAAATTCCGGAGGGCGTGCCTGGACATAACAGAGATTGTCAAGGATTGCCTGTTTCAATGAGGCAACGCTCGTCCCTGTCCGGGTATTTTCGCACGATTCAGCGGCGGTTGAAGCCTGTTTTTTTTCTGTTTTTTCCATAGTGTACCTCTTTTAACGCGTGATAGACTTTTAAAAAGACTGTTTTAAAAAAAATCGGCATGAGGCTTTTGCGCCTGACCCATCAATGTTTTATTTCAGCACACTTTGGAAAAGAGAGCAACTGGTAAAATTACTAGTGTCCTGTCCTCATCCTTTACATGTTTCAACAAAGTGCTATGATAAAACTATAAATTATGGCTATTGGTGATTCTCCGTCCACAGGAAGAAGGGAAGTGAAAAGGAAAAAGAAGACACTGTCCAAAAAGCCCTCGGATAATGGCATTGTGCCTGGATGGAACATCGGGCTTTTCATGGATCCGGAAACTGATCAAGCATCAGGGTAAAGTTATGTGGGTCAAGCGACAAAGAGATGTCAGCATTAGGTATTTCACTTCGATAAGCCTGAATAAGTATCGCATCGCTCAAAGGGGGAGTCATGGAAAAGTATGATGTTATCGTTGTCGGTGCCGGCGATGCCGGCCTGGTGATCGCCTTTAACGCGGTTTCATCAGGGCTGAAAGTTGCTCTTGTGGATAAGGGACATGTTGGAGGGACCTGTGTGAATAGCGGTTGTGTTCCTTCCAAGACACTTATATATACAGCAGACAGAATTGTGGAAACACTCGAAAATGCAAAACTCAATATTCGTTCAAAAATAACTGATGTCGACTTCAGCGCGGTCATGGCACGAATGAGGAGTGCTGTCAGCAGTGGCAGAACCTCTATAAAAAACGCGATTGAGGAGTCCAAAAATATCGATTTCATACACGGGGAAGTCTATTTCATTGACGATCACACACTTCAGGCCGGTGACAACAAAATCAGGGGGAAAAAGATCTTTATCGCCTCCGGCGCAAGACCTTCGATCCCATCGATAGAAGGTCTTGATAAAGTTCAGTATCTGACGAATGAGAGTGTATTGGAACTGAAAAAACAGCCTGAAAGCATAATCTTTATCGGTGGAGGGTTTATAGCACTCGAATATGCTCATTTCTTCGCAGCTCTTGGAACACGGGTGACGGTTGTCGATAGGAACAAGACCCTCCTGCATTTAGAAGAGCCGGAGATTTCTGAATTGTTAAAGAAAGCAATGGAGAAACGCGTCGTGCTGCATTTGGGAGTCGAGACGATGGAAGTAAAGCGTACTGAACAGGGACATGCGGTACTTGTGAAGGATATTGAGAGTGGCAAGGTGAAAAGGATTTTGGCAGAAGCGATTATGGTTTCCGCCGGTAGAAAATCGAACGCGGATCTCCTAAAACCGGAAAATGCAGGAATTGAGACAGATGGGGCGAATTTCATAAAAGTCAACGCGTATCTCCGGACCAACAAGAAACATATTTGGGCAATCGGTGATGCCATAGGCAGGACGATGTTTACCCACGCCGGAGATAAGGAAGGTGAATTGGCCTGGCATAATTCCACACACCGAAAACATATCAGAATGGATTTTGAGGCTGTCCCCCATGCGGTTTACACGAATCCGCAGATTGCCTCTGTGGGAATGACTGAGCAGCAGGCCCGGAAGGATCACGACATTCTCGTGGGTCGTGCCCTGTATTCTGATACGGTAATGGGTGAAGCAATGGTTGAGCGTGAAGGTTTTGCAAAGGCCATCGTCGAAAAAGGTACCGGGAAGATTCTCGGGTTTCATATTATAGGCCCCCATGCTGCGATACTCATCCAGGAAGTTGTAAATGCAATAATAAACAGGGGAGATGTGAAATCTATAACCGGTTGCATGCACATATTCCCGGCGCTGTCCAATATTGTGCCGGAGACATTTGGAAACATCGAATAATATGAAACCTGTATCCGAGAGTGTTGGCATCCGGCATAGCAAAAGGGAATGACCTATCCCTTATAAACCGGCCTAACCTAATTCATAAATTTCAGACAAATCAGACCAGAATAAGGCGGGATAGAGTATTCGGGCGGATTTTTTTGCCGACCTGCCGGCAGGCAGGCAGGTATTCCTCCGGTAAGTATGTTTGAGATCAAGAGGCAAAAGCCTCGGAGGTCGTGACGACCGAGAATGAGCACGAATACTCTATCCCGCCTTATTATCAGATAATTTATGGATTATCTGGACTAAATTTAAAAATGGCCGATGTTCTTATGTCCGTGGCTCAGTTTCACCTGGTATCATTTATTGCACCGGCGGAGCCGGTCTGCTCTAAGCTGCATTTCAAGTTCATGAAATTAAGAAGGATCGCCAGGGCGATCAGAAGAACTCCCTGCCCCATGATGAGAGCGTTGACCCCTGCAAGGGTGATGAGATAAAAGGAAGTAATCAGGGTTCCGATTATGCTTCCGAAGGTTGACAGGGCATAGAGCGTTCCAATCGTCTTGCCTGACGTGTGAAGACTGCAAATCATTAATTTTGCCGTATAGGGGCTCACGATGCCGAGGAATACGGAGGGGAGCAGAAAAAGGACTGCAGAGGCTATCAAGGGGCTCATTCTGACACCCATGTCCTTCATAAATATCCAGTCTGATATAGGAGCGCTATAGAGGGGAAACGTCAGGAAGAGCAGCCCCGGAGCGATAAGGATAAGACTCAGCTTTCTGGAAGTCGGATTGATATCAGCGAGCCTCCCGCCCAGATAATATCCGGCAGAGAGGCCTGCGAGAAAAACGCTGATCAGGCTTCCCCAGACAAAAACAGAGCTGCCGAAGTTTGGGGCGAGCACCCGGCTGCCCAGAATTTCAAATGACATGACTATAGCTCCGCAAATGAAAACGACAAAGTTAATCATATAGTTTCCCTCCTCATTGTGCCCCTGACTTCTGATGTTGATAGAGATTTACCGGTGCAAAGTCGTCTGTGAGGACCTTGGCCCCTCCCCACTCATATGCTGCGGAGGGTTCATATCTTGACGCTATGTCCTCAAGATCGATATCGAATTTTCTGGCAGACTGAATTTTACGGGCTCTCGCTTCTACACTGTTTCCATCCTTAATTTTACTACCCATGGTCGCCACGAAAATAAAGTTGCCCGACTTTTTTCCCTTAAAGATGGTTAGATGCTGGAATGCCTTCCTGTAGGTCATGACCATAGAGTCGAAGAATTTGTTCCTGAATGGCGAGGTAATGTTTGCAACAACAATACCGTCTTCCTTCAGCCTGCTTTTCACTTCCCTGAGGAACTCAAGGGTTGTGAGATGAAAAGGAATGTAATCATTCTGATAGGCATCAAGAATGATCCAGTCGTATTTCTTCCTCGTCCTTTTTACGAAAAGCCTGCCGTCATCTGCGTGCACTTTCATCCTCTCGCTCTCTTTAAAATAAAAGTACTTTTGTGCGACGGCCACCATGTCAGGGTCTATCTCGGCGATATCGATAATGGCCTCCGGATAGCGCCCGGTAAAATACCTGGGCATAGCCCCCGCGCCAAGACCAACGAAGAGAACGTCTTTCGGGTCCCTGTCCAGGAAGGCAAGAGAAACAAAGCCCATCTGCGTGAACTCAAAGAGGAGCTTGTCCGGCGCATTGACATAGATGCCGCCTTGAGCGTATTCCTTTTTCTGGTTTCTCACATAACGCTCTTTCCTGGCCGTGTCCTCGACGACCAGGATATATTGATAAAGGGAATTCTTCTCAAACAACAGTTTTTCCGCAGGTTCAAGAGCAAATCCCATACAAGGAAAAAGAGCAAAAAACAAAACAGCAGAGCAAAATATTTTTGTCATGACGACTCCTTGTTCTATTTCCCGCCGGCAGAACAATGCCGGCATCAGGACATTGGGCGACCACAGCCGGTCAGACAATTGGAGGGGAAAGGCCGGAAAGACAAGCGCGGGAATTGCTTCGGAAGATAGGCGTTTTGTCGCGCTTTAGAAGCGCACCTGAGTGCTGTTCAGTAAAAAAAGGCGCTTCAGTTACAGCACATAAGTCCTGTGTTTGCGAACTTCTTTTGAAACGCAGGTGAGCGTCGGTTCTGCCGATGTCCTTCCTGATATGCAGGTGCGACCTTTTATGCTGCTGACCTGCTGACAGTCCCTCATGTCCTGCTCCATCATGGAACAAAACATGATGAACGCTGTTTTCCTGATAATAGTCCCCGGTGAGGTTGTGGGTGTGATAAAGCGGTGCAAAAAAAGCTATGCTGAGCAGAAGAATCAGGCAAAGCGTTAAAGGCGATCCTGTTTTGTGAGAACTCTTAAGCGCCATGTTCCTAGTTTACCAAAATCCCTCAAGCTTAAGAAACAGGTTTTTCACAACGCTTCCACTGACTGTTTTGCGGCTCTTCTGCCTTCATCTACAGCAGCAACCCAGTGCTGATGTCCATTGAGCTCGGCATGAGCAAAAGCGATACGTCCGAATGGTTTGCGGATGATCTCCCTGGGTGCAGGTTTGCCGTCCTTGCCGAAGTAAAAACCGGGCTGAGGGTTTACATAGCCGTAAGTCCAGCGGTTCAGGATAAGGCCGGCGATATCTTTTTCCGCGTCAAATCCCGCCTCTGAAAAGAGTTGCTTCATCTGCACAACTATCAGAGACTCGAATTCAGCAAAGCTTGTCCCCAAGAGCTTTTTCCTCCCTTTTTCCCCCTGATCTTCGATAGAAAGTCCTGGCTGATGAAAGGAAATGTAAAAAGTGAGCACCGTTGGTTTATCAGGATGAAGCGGCGGACGGTAATTACCCACATACATGGGCTTCCGGATGTTGCAGCCGAACCCGAACCCACTAAACCATTTACAGGCGGTCAATCCCAGCTTATACAGAAAGCGCCAGTTGGTGAGTGCCACATTCGCAACCAAAATAGGGGATACGTGAAATTGATTATAGGCCGCTATATAATTTGCAGGCAGATCCGACACCACTTTCCGGGAGAGACGGCTGCCACATGCCATAACCACACTTCGAGCCTTTAGCCGGTAGAGTTTTCCATCCTTTATATAGATGACGGCAGCGTCCTTTCCCGGCATTGAACCGTCTTCGTGTTTAACCCAAACAACGGAAGAACCAAGCCTGAGACGAACCTTGTTCCCCTCCCGGTCGAGAGCAGGGAAGCGCACCCGACCGTTATGTATATCAGCGAAGCTCCTGCCGCCCTCAATGGCCTCGGGGATGAGGGCCTTAATGAAATAACGGGAGAATCCGTCATTGCCGCCTGGAAATGAATGCCAGTGACTGTTTCTCAGGGAGCGGTGTCCCTGAAATTCGGGGAATCCCGGCATGGAGACCTGTCGCGCAGTATATGCACTGATGACGTCACAGCCAAGGCCAACAACGCTGGCGAGAACCGGGTCAGCGTATCGTGTTATTTCCGGATCAAGCTTCAGGATTTTCTCCAGATAATCCTTATAGGTCATGGAATCGAGCCAGCGGTCGTAGCCGTCTCCATCATATTGGCGATCTGCTATATTCCTCCACCGAAGGAAATCTTTTCGAACTTTTTCAGGATAAGACGTCCCTGCATACTTATTCTCCCAGAGACCTGTTACCCACTTGCCGGAAGTGTCCTGTCCCTGACCGCGAAAATAGTGACCGATGCTCTTTGCATCGAACCAGAGACGGTAGCCGAAATTTGTGGTATCAAAATCCAGAGGTTTCAGACCGGGGGGTAGCTCACCATATTCAAATTCTGTTGGTATCCCCAGTTCGCTGTAAACATCATATCCGGGAATACCGGGGCGGTCTATGATGCCAAAGGCATTTGAGGCTTGCGGCCCGATAAGCCGCTCTCCCTGGACCATGAATTCATTTCTTTTTGCCGCGCCGCCGAAGATCGGGTGATTTTCGAGGATAAGGCATTTTTTCCGCTTTGAAGAGGACTTGTTAAACTCATACGCGGCCCCTGCCCCGCTGAGCCCTCCGCCGACTATGACTATATCGTAAATTTCACCGGTATCGATGATGTCCCCGGTAAGAGATTTATAGTCCCCATTTTCTATAGCCTTGAATGCATTGATAACAGCAGCCGTGTTCCCATTGGAAGATGCGTAATCGCCTATGCCACCGAAGCCATAAGCGGGTTGAGCTTGAGCGAACAGTCTCAGTGGCGCGGGCAACTCAAGCAGCAGGGCCCCTGCTCCAAGAAGCGCGCCATTGAGGAAGTCTCTACGGGTGATCTTGCCGTTCATGAATACATTTTATCAGTTCTGCCGGCAACTGTCCTGTGATCATCTGTTAAAAGAACACGCGGACGCGTCACGCCGGCATCTCCAGGAGGGAGTCTCCCTCCCCCTTTCTTTGGTCTGAGTCATCGCTGATTTCTCTGCCGGGATTTGAAAAATAAAAAGATATTTTCTGTTAAAAAAGTCTGCTATGATTAAGTAACATGCAATGGCTGATTGTATCTATTTTTTTCTCGCTTGTCCCTTCAGAGGCCGCGGCATTCGTCACGCATGAATATCGGGCAATTTATACTCACGAAGTTGGTCGGATCTTTTTCCTGATTGCGTGTTTCTTCATCCTTTATGTCATCGTTCGCAACCATTTGCACAGGGAGCAGGGCTGGCGATATATCGTAGCGGCAGTGATAACCTTCATTGTCTGGGATGTGGATGTTTTTCTGAGCCATTTTGGAGAACTCTGGGTCGTGGGGGACACGGACGGCTGGAACTATCTAAAGCAGTCTGTTGTTGTTGAAGGCAGAGACTACCTTTTCTATATAGGCCGATTCGACTATGTGCTTCTTGATCTCGGAATATTTTTCTTTTATTCAGGTCTCAGGAAATTCCTGGAAAAAGAGGAGGAACCAGAGACCCCTGTTGCTGCAATGGTCCTTCTGCCTTTCCTGCCTATTATCATTTCTGATGTCGCCGGTGCGGTCGTCATGATAGGGCTCTCGCTCTCCTGTCTCCATGTCAGTGTAAAGCTTTACCGCCGCAACAGAGAGAATGCCCTCTGGCTTTATATGTTATGGCTTTCGTCGTCTTTCGTAATGTATTCCATTTCAAGAGCCGTCGGTCATATCGCGAAACCTCTTCTTGTCTCTACCGGAAACCCTCATATCTGGAAGTACATCGAGCCGATCAGCGGCAGCATTAATAACTTTACTTTTTTCCTGGTCGGTTCTGTGAGTCTTTTCTTTGTCGGCGTTTATAAACTTTACCTGAAAATGTCAAGAGATGGACAGAAAATCGAAATGATAAACGCTGAACTGAGCGAGATGAACAAGGAACTGGAGACGCTCGTGGCTGAACGGACGATGGCAATGATGGGATTAACGGTTGCTGATCAGGTGCGAAATCCGGCAGTGGTAATTGCCTGTACCTGCAAAGGGATCCTCTCCAAATGGAAGCTCATGCCGGAAATGAAAGATAAGCTGGAAGGCATCAGTGAAGAATGCCGAAGACTCGAGAGTGTCGTGACGAACTTTGAGTATCTGTCGAGAAGCAGACGGAGCGTATTTAAACACGAGGATATCAACGAGGTGATAAGAAGTGTGCTTTCCTTCGTGGAAAAAGAGGCATCCGACAAGCGGATATTGCTCAACGTCAATCTCTCGCCCCAGCCCCTGACAACGAACCTGGAAAAGAACCTTTTACGGGCGGCGTTCTTTCACGTCATGAGAAATGCGTTGGAAGCAACATCAGAGGGAGACAGGATATCGGTTGAAAGCACCGGGGACAGCGACAAAATTACGGTCATCATCTCGGATAACGGTCATGGGATTCCAAAAGAAATTTGTGAAAAAGTCTTTGATCCTTATTTCAGTACAAAATTGCATAAATTCGGAATGGGCCTGCCCCTGGTGAAACAGATCATTTCCGAGCATCTCGGGGAAGTGATGCTCGAAAGCGAAGAAGACAAAGGCACGAAGGTTACCATGACGTTCCCGGTACGATGGAAAGAGAATAGTCAGTTATCCAAATATCCTCAGCCTCTCTCAAAATGACCCACTGTCTTATCTCTCAAGATTTAACAGGCGCTTCTTACGGAGACAGGGATAGTTGCCCACGCAACGCGGGACAGGCCGGATTGTTACCTGGCGGTGATGCCGTGCCTTACAGCAAACCTGATCAACTCCGCAACGCTCTTAAAGCCAAGGTCTGTCATCATGCGGTATTTGTGGAATTCCACCGTCCTGACAGAGATATTCAGAATTGCGGCAATTTGTTTTGCCGAGTGGCCCTCGGCAAACAATTGTAATACCTCACGCTGACGCTGGGTGAGTCTGGTGATTTCATCCTGCTGAGCGGTAATCCCTTTAGAGAAATGCTCAAGTTCGCCTTTGAGCAGTGGCGTGATATAGGTCTCTCCTTTGAGCGCATGCCGTATCGCTGTGGCAAGTTCTGACGCCGCCGAGTGTTTCAGGACATATCCCAAGGCCCCTGCTTCAAAGGCGCTGGCAGCATAGGTCACGTCAGGGTGCATGGTAAGGAAGACGACCTTGATCTCCTCATGGGTCTTTTTTATCTGACGGACGGAATCAATGCCGTTTAAAAGCGGCATCGAGATGTCTGCCACGATCACATCCGGACGCAACTTTTCTGCGGCGGTGAGCAATGCGCGGCCGTCCTCAACGATCCCGACAATCTCAAATTCCGGTTCCAGCAGTCCACGCAGGCCCTCCACTACAATCCGGTGATCGTCCGCAAGAAGAATGCGCGGCCGCGGCATCAGACGTCCCCCGCTGTGACCGACACGCAGACCCTGATCACGGTACCTTTTCCCGGCTGAGATGTTATCGAAAAGTCTCCCCCCACAAGACCGACCCGCTCCCGCATGCTGGCGAGGCCAAGGCCCGGCTGCTGCCGTACCTCAGCAGGATCGAACCCGATGCCCGCGTCCCGGATGGTAAGACAAACGCTGCTGTCAGTGCCCTTGAGAAATATTTCGGCATCCCTGGCATGGGAATGCCTGATGATATTCCTGAGTCCTTCCTGTACAATCCGGTAGAGGCAGAGCGCAGTATCTTTTGGAATCAGAGCAGGGACATCGGCCTTCGCAAAGGCAATTTCGATATTTTCCTGTTTCATGAGCATTACACAGGTGGATTCGATGGCCCGGACAAGCCCCAGATCGTCAAGGATAGTGGGATGAAGCTGGCGGGAGATGGCGTGGACATCCTCAGACACACTGATCAGCTGTTCTTTCATCTGCGATATCTTCTGAGAAATCTCCGGACACGCCTCAGTTTTTTTGTTCAGCTCAAGCTCAAGCTTGTCTGCCTCGATCGCAAGCACAGCCAGTCTCTGTGTCAGATCATCGTGGAGTTCACGTGAGAGCCGGCGCAGTTCCTCCTCCTGGGCAGAGATCAATCTGCCGGCAAGTTTCTGCAGATATTTCTGGCTTTTCCTGAGTGCCTCCTCGCTCTCCTTCAATTCTTCCTCAGCCCGCTTCCGCTCGGTGACATCCGTATCAGAGCCCCGATAACCAACAAGATTCCCGAATTCGTCCAGTACCGGCACACCACTCGTTTCCAGATGCACGATCTTTCCGTCTTTACTCATGTTCGCGTTGGAGAAGGCCCTGAACGACTTCTTCGCGGCTAATACCTGGAAAGCGGCTGCCTTTAGCTCTTCCCGGACTTCCGGGGCAAACAGATCATAGAAATGCATCTTCCCGATCAGCTCATCGGGATTGTAACCCAGGACCTTCTCGACGGCCGGACTCATATAACGGTAGAGGCCGTTCGCGTCAACTTCCCAGATAACATCGCCGACGTTCTCTGCCACCTGCCTGAATCGCTCCTCGCTTCGGCGTATTTCCTGTTCCGCCCGCTTGAGATCCGTTATGTCCTTTCCTAATACCGAGATGCCGAATACTTCCCCGTCCCGTTTCAGAAGATTGATCGAGAGAAGGAGCACATGGGTCTTTGCAGAGGTAAAATATTCAATGACAAAGGGGCCTTCCTGTAACGCGCGCTGGTAAAATTCATGCCACTTGGCAGCGTAATCCGGGGGCAGCATGTCTTCCGGTGCCATACCCAACGAGATCTCGATCCCGCGGCCGCGAAAAAAATAATTCCGTAAGGCCGCATTGAACGTTGTAAGGCCAAACCGTTTCACGTCCACGGACCAGATGAAGTCTTCGGTGCTGTTCATGATCGCGGCGATTTGTGTCCGTGACTCCTCCAGAGCCTCTTCAGCCCGCTTACGCTCGGTGATATCCATGATCATGGACTGTTTGGAGATGGTCCCGTCGGCATGGCGGACGGGTGTATTCGCCACGTAGTACCAACGCTGGTCTTTCGGACTCTGCACTTCCCACCGCACAGTCTCTCCCTGAAAAACCCTGTCGTTCACGCACCACTCACAGATGGAATCCCGGTCGTGCAATGCCTTGTAGCACATCTCACCGACGGCGTTACGACCGGTACGCTCGATCAGGCGCTGGTTCATGAATTCCATACGGTAATCCGGCGAGCAGATGTAGATGAAACCGTCAAACGCCTCCACCACAGCCTGATAGCGCTCCGTGCTTTCGATTTCCGCTGCCTCTCTCAGCTTCCGCTCGGTGATGTCAAGCGACAGGCCCATTATGCGATCCGGTTCTCCGGTCGATTTCAGAAAGCGCTGCCCGCGGGACACAATCCATCTGATGCTTCCATCAGGGAGCACGATCCGGTAATCGCAGTTAAGGTTCTCTCCGGACCGGAGTGTGCGCTGCACATCCTGATGGACCCGGTCCCTATCGTCGGGATGGATCACCCTGAAGTAGCTTTCATAGTGAATCTCTTCATCCGGTCCAAAATGAAACAGCTCCCGGCTCTTTGGCGATACCCAGACCCTGCTGTTGTCGACATCCATGATCCACAGGCCTGCCCCCACGGCTTCAGTAGCCAGACTCAGACGTGCCTCGCTTTCCCGCAAAGCCAGGTCGGCATTTCTGCGCTCCAACGCATTGATGAAGATCTCCCCCAGAAGCCGCAGCCGCGGAATGTATTCATTGGGCCATGAGCGATGTTGGCGAACTGAGTTGAGCACGATAATGGAAGCGAGACTTCCTTCGAAAAACAGGGGGATGTCCAGGAAGGACCGGATGCCCATGGCAGTACAACTCGCCCTGTCTTGTCCGGCCTTCTCCGGCAGATCCTCTATCCCCGCAATATCGACCGTTAGCCCCTGCAGGACAAGTCTTTCATATATCCACGGGAACAGAGTGGCGAGGTCGATATCCCCGGAGACTCGTCCTGTTCCTTCCGAATAGGCGGCATGAGTGACATGGACTTTTTTTCCGTCAGGAGAGATACCGAGAAAAACGCAGCGGTCCACCTGAAAAAATTCGAGGACCTGTTTCAGGGCAGCCTCAATTTCCGCGTCAATCTTGTCAGGGGCAATATTTACAAACCGGGCAGAGAGGTCGGATATCAATCTTTCAAAGTCCAGATGTTTATCCGGTGCTGCAGGCATATGATTTCCTGAATCGTCATGCCCCGGAGGAGTATTTTGAGAGAAAGCTGTCATATGCTTTGGTCTTGTCATGTCTTGCTCTTCGTGGACATTAATCGTAGTGACTGTATTCTAGCACATCCGCGGCCTTTCCATCGTCCTTGACACGCCAGATACAACCTGCTATAAGTTAGGTGTATACGGCAAGAAAGCTTCTTGTCATCTCATCTTCGGGAAGGAGGCATAATAATGGACGTATTCAAAAGAAAAGGACGCTTGACACAGATAGCAGCAGTCTTGCTGTCAGTTCTGTTTATGGGGGGCTGCGCAACAGCCATCAAATATTCCTACGATACGAAGACAAACTTCTCGGAGCAAAAGAGTTATACGTGGGCCCTGTCATCTGCCCAGTACCGGCAGGATCCCCTGCTTGAGAAAAATGTTCAGACCCTTGCGGATCAACTCCTCGCGGAAAAAGGCCTCACCAGGACTTCTGAGAAGCCCGATCTGATAATGTCGATGAGTTATGAATTCGAGAGCGTCGTCTATCAGTACGACTACCGGCTCCGGATGCTGACCCTGAACGTCTACAAAGCAAAAAGCGATATGCCTTCGTCTGCCGACACGCCTAAAACATCCATGTACAGGGAAGCCACTCTTGAGAACAAGGATCTGGTCTGGCGGGGCACGGCAGTCGGCTGTATCTGTACAGACGCAGCTTCAGGAGACCTGAAGAAGGCAATACAGGGAATTCTTTCGAATTTCCCGCCACGCTAGGCGCTTCACTTTTCTCTTTCACGGGGAGACGCCTGCGGTCCTCCATGCAGGCGTCTTTCAGGCAGGGACCGGCGGCCCGGAGAAATAACGCACTTCTAGAGTTTACGGACTACGCGCACCATATCTTCGTCGTCATACGCCTGTTTGAAGTCGTATTTTCGGGCAAGGGCCAGCATACGGGTATTGTTTTTGAGGATCTCCATCCAGAGTGTTGTCAGACCGGCCTCCTTCGCAATATCTATGCAGTAATCCATCAGCATGCTTCCCACTCCCTTTCCCTGTAACTCGTCAGCAACCATAATTGACACTTCTGCATTTTCCAAATCCGGAAGCTTGCTGATTCTGACATCGCCGATAATGTCCTTCCCGTCTCCCCTCAGGGCCACAAAGGCGAGCTCGCGATCATAATCCACCTGGCAGTATCTGACGAGCGTCTCATGAGGTAAATAGGTAAGCTGGTGGCAGAACCGGTAGACAATGGTCTCGGACGAAAGGGACTTGAAAAACTCATAGATGAGCGGCTCGTCCTCGCCGCGGATCGGCCGCACGTGACAGACCGTCCCGTCGCTGAGCGTTTTTTCCACGACATATTTGAAGGGATACGGGCAGATCGACAGATGCGGAGGGCAGAGGTCGTCTGTGACTCTGCGATGGCTGGTCAGTGCCTCCTTTTCAAGGAGGATCTCACCGTCCACGGCAATGCCGTATTTTTCAGAGAGAAAAAAGGGGTTGATCTCAACCTCCCGGATCTGATGAAAATCAATGATCAGCTGGGAAAATTTGACCAGTATCTCTTCAAGATGCCGGAGAACCCCCTGATAGGAAGGAAGACTCTGCAGATGCCGGTATATCTTTGTCTCCTCCATCATCCGTCGCGCAAGGGCCTGATTAAGGGGAGGGAGGCCGACCGAATAATCCTTTATCGCCTCGAGGAGTTCACCCCCGGTCCCGAAGACGATGACCGCGCCGAAACTGGGGTCTTTTTTTGCGCCGATGACCAGTTCGTACTTCTTCTTTATTACCATCGGCTGAATAATCACGCCGGCTTCAAAATCGCCCGCCTGAGAGGCTATAGCCTTCAGCGACCGGTACGCTGCCCTGACCTCATCCTCATCCCTGAGGTCCAGGACAACACCCCCTTTTTCGAGTTTGTGCAAGATCTTTTCGGAATCGATCTTCAGGACCACCGGATAACCCACCTTTTCCGCCAGTTGGACAGCGTCATCTATATGGTCGGCCCTTACCGTCTCTACCATGGGGATGCCGTATATCTCGAAGATATTTTTTGCCTCGTCCAGGCGGAGGCAGTCCCTGCCCCCTTTTGCCGCATTATTGATTATCTCCTCCGCTTTTTCTTTATAGGGGACAAAGTCCGTGAGGATCGTCTCGGGGGTTTCGTGCAAAAGTTTAAGGTTATAGTCATACCGGTACATATACAGGAAGCTTTTCACTGCCTGCTCGGGAGTTACAAAGGAGGGCACCTCGTTGCTGCTGAGGAACTCGCGGGCCCGGAGCACCTGTTCGTCTCCCAGCCATGTCGTAAACAGGGGGGTCTGGGGAACCGACTTCGCGGCCTTTACCACGGCAGCAGCTATATCCCTCGGATCAAAGCAGGGAAAAGGGACATAGACCACAAGAAGGCCGTCGACATCTTTATCCTTCAAACAACTCCCCACCGCCCTCTCGAAGTCCTCAGGCGAGGCATCCGGCAGAAGGCAGACAGGGTTGTTGATCCTCCTTCTGAGGGTCTGGTGTCTCTCTATTTCATCCACCACTTCTTCCCCGAGCACTGCCAGTTCCCCCTCCATCAGGATAAGGGCATCCACCGCCATCGAGGCCGGTCCCAGAGAATTGGTGATAATCGCCAGCCGCTTCCCCCGCGGACGGTGCTGTTTTGCGAGCGTCTCCGTCATATAGAAGAGATCGAGCATCTCGTATACCCGCACAGCGCCGGCCCTCCTGAAGGCAGCTTCATAGACCTTGTCTTCCCCTGCAAGCGCCCCGGAATGGGTCAGGAACAACCGGCCTGAAACCTCCACCCGTCCGGACCTCACCACCACGATCGGCTTTCTGCTTGAGAAGCTTCTCACCGCAGTCATAAACTTTCTTCCGTTCGTGATAAGCTCGACATACAGGATGATCGCCTGTGTTTGAGGATCGATCCCCAGGTAGTCGATCAGATCGGGAAGGTCGATATCAACTTTTCCCCCCACCGAGATGAAATGACTGAACCCCATCTGTTTGCTTATCGCCCTCTCCAGGAAGGCAGAGGAGAAGATGCCGCTCTGGCAGATGAAGGCAATGTTCCCTTTCCGGGGAATATGGGGGAAAAGGCTCGCGTTAAGGTTCATGCCCGGACGCAGGAAGCCGAAGGAGTTGGGGCCCATGACCCTGAAGCCGTAAATGTTCGAGATCCTCCTGATCTGGCTTTCAAGCTCTTCAGCATTGACGCCGGGCGACTCAAAGTGCGGGGCAAGGATGATGACGCCTTTGACGTTCTTCTGTCCGCATTCATCCAGAGCAGTGTAGAGCTCAGCAGCAGGAGAAGCGACAATGGCCAGATCGATCTGGTGTGATATGGCATTGATCGTCTCATATGCCTCGACACCCTGCACCGCATCACTGTGTCTATTCACAGGAAAGACAATCCCTTTAAACCCTTTTCCTACGAGATTCCTGAAGGCATAGTATCCCAGAGACCGCTTGTCATCGCTCGCCCCGATGACCGCTATCCGGTGCGGGTTGAAAAAGGAATCGAGGTTCTTAGTCGACATACCGCGATCTCCTTAGGAGACGATGAAATATATTGCGATATCTTGCGCTCATAGGTATATCATCAGCCATTTTCGGGTAACTGTCAAGACAGGTATCCGCAGACCCAATCCCTGTGCATTAATACGCAAAATTACTCCCTCACATTCGATGTCTCTCTCTGTTAAAATAGTCAGAAGTACAAACGGGTATTCTGTCTAAACGGTTTTGAAATGAGGTGGCTGAAGTGAGGCAACACGTCTCTGAAATATCCGGGCGACGGCCCGGCGACTTCCTCCTGTTCGGCGTCACGGCGACGGAACTGGCCCTCCTTTTTCACCTGACACCAACCTTCACAGCAGTTGATTGGGTCTACGTCCTGCAGCACCTCCTCGTTCTCCTGATCGCCCTCACGCGGCGTCCGCCTGAGGCACAGGATCTCTCACTGCCGGCAAACGCCGCCGTAGTCGTCGCGTATGCCTACCCATACGCACAGGTGCTGTATCTTCGGTGGGTGCCCGGCAACCCTGCGTCGCCAACAGGCGGGCTCGTCCTCGTGGTGCTCGCGGCATGCCTGAGCCTTGCCAGCCTCCTCAGCCTGGGCAGACGGTTCGGGGTCTTTCCTGCCCTGCGGGGTCTGGCGACAAAAGGCCCCTACCGGATCGTCCGGCATCCGATGTATCTGGCATACGTGCTTGGCGGACATCGGCTACAACCTGCAGGAGTGGAATTATGGCACGGCGCTGATGGTACTGGCAGGGTGGCTGTCCCTGCTCTACCGCATCCATGCCGAGGAGCGGATACTCTCTCACGATGCGGGATGGTCTGCCTATGCCGCCCTGGTGCGCTACCGCCTTATTCCGGGGCTCTGGTAGAGTCCAGGCGTTACTGGTACGCGCTTTGTCACAAAGTTCGGCGTGTATTTGAGGAGAACTTTGTCCGACAAAATGGTGTTTATAAACTGCATGAAACATAGAAAAGCTGATATAATAGGGCATGAGTTCTTCTTTCTTCGTGTTACACACTCGCACGATATGAAAAAATCAGAGAAAAACAAACAGCTCTTTCGGAAGTGGCTTTTTATTATGTTCGTATGCAGCTGCATTGTCATGGGGGGAACAGCATTCGCCGATAATGCAAAGGTCCTTATTCTCCATTCCTATCATCAGGAATACCCTTGGACGAACAATCAAAACAAGGGGTTTATCGAAACACTGACCGCTGGATATCCAGCGGGTAATATCACGTTTTCCACGGAATATCTGGACACCAAGAGAGTAGGCTTCAGCGAGGAGTATCAGGAATTTTTCTTTCAATATCTGAAAATAAAATTTGCTCATTACTCACCCGCTGTCATTTTCTGCAGTGACGATAATGCCCTGCATTTCCTGATGGAATACAAAGGGAGGTTGTTCGGAGATGTCCCGGTTGTTTTTTCCGGAGTAAACGACCTTGACATTGAAAAAAAACTTAACCGTCAACAGTATACCGGTATTTTTGAAAAAAAAGAAATTATCCCTAATTTAGCCTTCCTCAAAAAAATGAATCTTCCCTTAGGCAACATAATTTTTTTAGGAGATGGTTCTTCCACCGACCAGGCCATTAAGCAAAAGATTCAATCCGACATCGCGTCACAATTTCCGGATCTTCGCTATACGATGCTGACCAACAGCAAACTTTCATATCTTATTGATCACCTGAAATCACACAAAGAAGGGGTAATCTTTCTGACAACCATCGGCGGGATATCAGATGAAGAAGGGGTTGTTTTGCCGCTGAAAAAGATAATCGAATCAATAGCAGACGCAGGTAATTTTACAATCATCAGCATGGAAGATGTATACCTGGAAGAAGGGGTTCTCGGCGGATACGTGACAAGTGGTATTTCCCAGGGAAAAGAGGCCGCAAACCTTACCATGAAAATCCTTCAGGGTAATTCACCTTTGTCGGTCCCTTTGGTCAAGGAGAGCCCGAATGAATTTATGTTTAATTACACCAGGATGAAAGAGCTGGGACTCCGGAGTTCTCTGCTCCCGGAAAAGAGTATTATTTTAAACAGACCGCGGTCCTTTTATGGTGAGTATAAGTATAGAATATGGTCGGGTATATCCTTCCTGATTTTTCAGACTATCATTATTTTTGTTCTCCTGCAAAATATTCAGAAGCGCAAGAATGCTGAAACCTCTTTGCAAAATGCCCATGATGAACTGGAGCTTCGCATCGTGCAGCGGACGAGAGAATTAGGAGAAAGCGAGGCCAAGTTCAGGAGTATTATTGAATCTCTGCCGATGGGTGTCCATGTTTGGGAATTACGTCCTGATGGGAAACTCATTTTTTCCGCTTATAACCCTTCTGCTGACAGGATATTACATACCGATCACACCCAATTTCTTGGCAGGGAAATATCAGATGCTTTCCCTTCACTTGCTGAAACAGTTGTTCCGCAAAAATACAGAGAAATATGTGAAAAGGGTATTCCGTGGCAAACGGAGCAACTTGACTATAAAGATGAGGTGATTAAAGGTGCATTTGAGGTCCATGCCTTTCAAATCTCTCCTGGAAAAATGGCAGCATTATTTCGGGATATTACTGATAAACTGCAAAACGAAGAAAATGTTCATCGGCTGGAGCGGCAGGTTCAGAAAGCGGAGCATCTTGAAAGCCTTGGGCTCTTGGCGGGAGGCATTGCCCACGACTTCAATAATATACTCATGGCTACTTTAGGCAATCTCAGTCTGGCAAGGCTTTCACTTTTACCGGAAAGCAGGGCTTCTCTATTGATCAGAGAGGCAGAAAAGGCTTCCCTCAGAGCAAGGGATCTGACACAACAGCTACTTACTTTTTCGAAGGGTGGTGAGCCAATAAAAGAAACGTCCTCTATTTCGGAAGTTGTTGCCGAGTCTGCAAGCTTTGTTTTAAGGGGAAGCAATATTGCATGCCAGTTCAATTTGCCGAAGGATCTGTGGCTGGTAGACATTGATAAAGGGCAGATGAGCCAGGTAATTCAGAATATTGTCATAAATGCTAAACATGCTATGCCAAGCGGGGGAATAATATCTGTAACCGGTCAAAATATTGATGACATTCGGAAAGAAAACGTCCCGCTCCCCATAAGTAACAGATATACAAAGATCACGATTACCGATCAGGGAATCGGAATACCCAAAAATGTTATTGATAAAATATTCGAGCCGTACTTCTCTACAAAACAAGAAGGAAGCGGTCTTGGGCTGGCGATAACATATTCCATTATTGCAAAACATAAAGGCTACATAGGCGTTCATTCTGAAATTGGTATTGGAACCTCTTTTTTCATATATCTTCCTGCTTCACATCAGGACATGATTCTCTCCTCTGAGACTACCTCTGCTCCTGCAGTCAAAAAACTGCGGATTCTTCTTATGGATGATGAAGAAAGTATTAGAGATTTAACCAAGGAAATGCTTACAGCTCTGGGTCATGAGGTATTGCTGGCTGTTGATGGACGAGAAGCTATTGATACCTATACAACGGCTGAGAAGCCAATAGATATTGTAATCATGGATCTCACCATACCTGGCGGCATGGGAGGAAAAGAAGCAGTACAGGAAATCCTTAAAGTCGACAAAAATGCCAAAGTGATCGTATCCAGTGGCTATTCAGTTGACCCCATTATGGCTAATCATAAAAGTTATGGTTTCTGCGCAGCGATTGCAAAACCCTATCGGTTTCAAGAATTGTCAATACTCATCTGCCGGGTCTTAGATTCATGATATGATGCTGATATCTTTCATAACCCAACGCGAAGCGATACCGACCATACTTCCACGAATGGGTTCATTTACTTCATGCTCTCGCGTACCGGGTCAGCAGGAGAATTTAATGTGTGGTGTACTTTTGTTATTAGGCTTGTCCTCGTGGTGCTTGCGGCATGTCTGAGCCTTGCCGGTCTCCTCAGCCTGGGCGGACGGAAATGGGCAGTCAAGGTTGCGTCTAGTAAGAGAAAAAGTCATTACGATTACTCATTCTCATGATCTCCGGATCTGTTCCTGTCAGCATCCGGATATATTTCCCGGTAAATATCCGGATATATCCTTCTTGCACAATCCGGACATATTCCGTGACTGAATTCAGCTTCCGAATGATCACGTATATAGGCTTCAATCTGACTCCAGTAGCCCTTGTCATCCCTTATGTTCTTGCATGAAGCGCAGATAGGGAGCATCCCGCTGAGGATCTTGACCTTTCCAAGGGCATCCTGCAGTTCTGCTATGAGTCTCTCCCTTTCAGATTCCTGCTTCCTGCGTTCAGTGATGTCACGGTCTATCCCGCGATAGCCGCGAAAAATTCCATTCACGTTAAAGACAGGCACGCCGCTTGTTTCAAGAACAATAAGCCTTCCATCTTTGTGCCTGTTAATATTTACGAGATCTGAAAAGTGCTCCCGGTTCTCAACAATGGATCGGAACTGAGGGGCAACACGTTCCGCTTCTTCGCGGGGCATCAGATGAAACGGGGTCTTGCCCATAATTTCTTCCGGTTCGTATCCAAGCATATTCCTAACCTTCGGACTCACATAGGTGTAGGCCCCTTTCTCATCAACTTCCCATATCCAGTCGCTTGTTGTCTCAACAAGAGAACGAAACTTCTCCTCACTCCCCTCAGCACCATCTCAGACTGCCTCCGTTTTGTGATGTCCCGATCGCACTGAGATACCCCAACACTCGCCCGCTTCATTGATCACAGGACCGGGCATTGCCTCCAGGTATCGGTATCGTACCGTCCCTGTCGCCGCCAACGCAGAACCCATCCTCTCCATGCCCTGTTTCTCGGCATGATACGTTCGGGAGCGCTGCTTCGACCTCGGGTGATCGTGTGCTGAGTAAGAGAAATGCATTCTGCCCGCGAATTCATCCGGAGATACGCCCGTAAACAGTCATGTTGGCAGTTCGATGAAGGCTTTCCCGCCAGCGTCGAGATCTCCCAAATCCAGTCTGTGGTTGAATCGACGAGGTTGCGATAGTTTTTTTCTCTCTCCTGCGCATTGCCTCCTCATCCCGCTTGCGATCAGTGATGTCAGTGGCAATTCCATTGATCAGTATCTCATCTGCCTCATTTGTAATACTTACTGATCGGTCGTGGAACCAGTGCCATTTTCCATAGGCGTCCCGAATACGGTACTCAAGCTCAATCCTTTGTCCAATTGCGGATTTTTGGATTGCCTGCTCCACTGCAGGCAATTCCTCAGGGGAGATAGAATCATGCCAGAGAGACGGGTGGTTTCTCAGGTGTTCAACGGTATACCCAAGTACTTTCTCAACCTGAGGAGAGTAGTAGATTCCGCCTCGTTGAACAGAATAGGTATAGAGAATATCAGGCAACGACTCCACAAGCCTGCAGTATTTCGCCTCGCTCTCCTGCAGCGCCTTCTCAATCCGTATTTTCTCCTGGTCTGCTGTCCTCTTAACCAATTCAGTAATTTGGAGGCGCAAGGCTGCCACTTCTTTTATGAGTTCTTCTTTTGTCTTATCGTTATCATTCATCGTGTTCATGCATTAGACCTTAGCTGATATCCATCCTATGTAAGTCGCCCTGGTGCGCTACCGCCTGATTCCCGGGATCTGGCAGGCAGAACTGCGCCTGCCAGAGCAATGACTGTTTGGAATTACTTTGTTTTTGCGCCCTTTTGTTTTGCTAATTGCGCAGCCTTCTCCCCGGCGATTCTTCCGAACGTGATCGTCTGGGATATGGAATTACCGCCCAGACGATTTGCGCCGTGCACACCGCCTGTTCCTTCGCCGGCTGCGAAGAGGCCTGGGATGGGCTTGCCATCCTTTGCCATCACCTGGGAATCAGTGTTGATCTTCAGGCCGCCCATGGTATAGTGCACCCCAGGCATGATCTCGATGGCATAAAATCCCGGGGTTTTGATCGGCAGGGGCATGTCGGGACGCTTGAATGCTGTGTCGTTCTTTTCGTCAACAGCCTTATTGTATGCAGTAATAGTCGCCTCAAGTTCATTCGCAGGCATTTTTAGCTTCGTTGCAAGGTCCGTGATGGTATCGCCCGCAATAACCAGGTTCAGGTGAAAGTAGCCGTCGATCTGTTTGAGGCTTTTGCGAATGCCTTCGTCGAATACGAGAAAAGCCGTCTTTCCGGTTTGTGCGAGAATGGCTGCTGAGGCAGCGTCTCTTGTCGTGAGTTCATTCACGAACCGCTTTCCCTCGCGGTTCACAAGAAGCGCTCCGTTGCCGCGCACTGCTTCAGTTATCAGAATGCGGCTGCCGGCTGCGACCGTCGGATGGATCTGTATCTCTTTCATGTCGCGGAGATCGCCTCCCGCGGCCGTGCCCAGGTCCTCACCGTCGCCGGTGGCGCCCGGTTGATTGGAACTGGTCATGCCCTTGAACGTCGGCTGGTAGTGAGCCACTCTCCCGGGATTCGCGGAAAATCCGCCCGCCGCAATAATGACGGCCTTTGCGGAAATCTGGTAAAGCTTGCTGTGCCTGCCTTCTACCAGCACGCCGGTCGTGCGGCCCTTGCTGTCTTCAAGAATCTTTACCACCCTGCTGTTGGCCCTGACATCGATCTTGCGGTCCTCAGCGTTTTTCCTGAGCACCTTCACAATATGAGCGCCGACCGCGGCCCCGCCGCTCGGACGGTGGGTCCTGTTCACACTCGCGCCGCCCATTCTTCCCACATCGCTCAGGTCAGCGCCGATCGAGGTGAGCCAGTCAACAGAGGCAGCGGAGCTATTTGCGAGGATTTTTACGAGCTCGGGGTCATTGATGTTCTTGCCGCCTTTCATGGTGTCGTCATACATGATCTGGCAGCTGTCCTTAATGCCCTTCTCCTTCTGGAACTTTGTCTCGCAGGCATTCATACCCCCTGCCGCGAGCTGGCTGTTGCCGCCGGTAATCGGCATCTTTTCGAGGACAATGACCCTTGCGCCTTTGTCATGGGCGGTTATTGCAGCGGTGAGACCGGTGGCGCCTGATCCGATAATCACCACGTCAGCCTTGTCTATCCTGATTTTTTTAGGAATTTTCCCGACCGCGGGAAGTTCGGTTGACGGCAATTGCGCCGCCACTGCACCGGACGGTATCTTCAGATCGAAATTATGGCAATTCAGGCAATAGGTCCATGAAGTGGTATGGCCGTGGTGACAGACTGTGCAATTGATGTTCCCGAGATGCGATTTATGGGGATTGACCTCGTGTTTCGATTTCTCAGCGATCTTCTCCAGCGAACCGTGACACTCGATGCATTTATTGTTTACGACAGACTCATTGTCGTCAACTACGGTTTTCTTGCCATGGCATGATGAACAGTCGAGCTTTTTCTCCTTGTGGAGGTCCGCCAGAAAGGGTGTTGCAGGAGACGCTATCGTCGAGCCTCCGCCTGGCTGTGCAGCTGGAGCTTTCTCCGGCGCAGACTTTTGGGCAAACAGCAGCCCGCTTGGAGCTGGATCGTCCCCGGCTGCAACGCCGGAAATCCAGATTACCGGAGCAGCGAGCACTATCATGGCTGTAATAAAAACAACGAGTGAGAATTTTACTTTTTTCATAAAGACCTCCTCAACAGATTAGATATCCACATCTTAGCATGTGTTATGTATGTCAACAACTTCTCTCAATGCCTTGAACGCGTTGATCAAACCATTAGTCGACGCATTATGAGATGTTACCCGCAAGTGTCCGGATAGCGCTTGCGTACTGGTCCTTGAGGCTGTTGAGGAAGACGCTGTCGATCTGCCCCTTCCAGGTCGTAATCTCCGTGAAGCGTTTCGGGATCAATACGTTTTCAGGGTGGTACCCTGTCATAATGCGCATCTTCCATCTCAGCCTCTGGATCTCGCCTGCAACATTGTCCATGTTGTCTGCCAGCGCCCCATAACCGACACTCTTCAGACAATTGCCGAGCACCTCATCCGTATACACACCCCGCGCGAAAAGACACGAGACCATCGAGGTGAGAAAGACCCTTCCTTTCTCATCATTGACCAGGAATTTCACGGCGTCCTCAGCCGTCTTGCCCTTCGGCTTCTGATCATAGGAGTAGCCTCCGGCATCAAGATGCGAGTGGCGCAGGCCAAGGGCCTGGGAAACAAAGAACGCCTCACCCGTGGCATAACCCGCCATCTCCTGTCCGAGGACACAGGCGAAATCACCGCCTCCATAATGTTCCGCTGCCTTCGCCGTGCTCTGGGAGAGGAGCTGGTAAAACTCATTCGTCCCATAGGCCATGTGCTGAAGGGCTGCCTGGTACGAAGCCGAGTTGCCGAACGCAAGGGGAACAAGCGTCTCTTTTTCGGTAATGATGCCCTTGGCTAGCGCCTCTGTGGCCCATGCCAGCGCAACGCCCGGAGACATCACATCGAGCCCCATCTTCTCGGCCACATCGATAAGCTTCAGGACCTCGAAGCAATCCATGACCCCAAGCATGGAACCGACGGCAAAGATCAACTCATGGTCGTAGGAGATCTGTCGATAGATGTAGCGGTTTTCTTCCCGGAAGCGCTCCCTTACAAAGCCGATATGGATGCAGCCCACAGGGCATCCGGCGCAGGCCGCGTTTCTCAGCAGCGCGACCTCGGCGAACTTCTCGCCGGAGATGCCCTCGGTCGCAGGGTCGGCAGTTGCCTGGAGGTTCCTGATCGGCAGGGCCTTCAGATCATTCATGACTCTGACATTGCCGGGCGTGCCGAGGTTATGGTATTTGCATCATCATGTCGGTGTCGGTCATATCCTTATAGACTTTATCAAAGACCTTCTGATACTCATCGCCCTCCGGAAGCGGGAAGGAACCGTCGCCATGGATCATGATCGCCTTCAGGTTCTTTGAGCCCATCACCGCCCCGGCGCCAAGCCTCCCGAAGTGGCGATAGGTGTCTGCGTTGATGCAGGCCATGGGCGACTGCCGCTCCCCTGCAGGGCCAATTCTGAGGATCGTCCGGTGCCCTGAGCCGGGGAGCATGCGCCGCAGCATCTTTCCAGCGGTATACAGATCAGTACCCCACAGGTAGTGGACGTCTTTGATTTCGATCTGCCGGGAACCGACGATGAGGGCTGAGGGCGTCTTCGCCCTGCCGGTGATCACCAGGGCATCATAGTCAGCAAAACGCAGGGACAGGGCTGAGCGTCCTCCTGCGTGGCTCTCGGCGAATTGATTATGGTAGGGAGACTTAAAGGCGCAGACTGTCTTGCTCATAAGCGGAAAGTATCCTGTCAGCGGACCGATGGCAAAGATGAGCGGCTGACCGGGTTCATTCCATGGCTTATCGAGGAGGCCGTATTTTTCGAAGAGCAGCGCTGCCAGTCCGCTTCCGCCTGCCACCGTATTCCTGCCTTCGATATCCGTAATGGTACTCCGCCCGGCCGAAAGATCGACCAGGAGTACTCTGAAATGTTCCCTTATCATGACTCCACCTCCCCGGTATCTTCCCCTTCTTTGTCCGACAGTCCCGGCCTCAGCTGAAATTTCCGTGTGTTCCAGACAGTCATGAGGACAGTAGGGTACGCACCTGCCGCAATGGATGCAGACAAAAGGCTCCCCGGTTGCGTCGAGATAGATCGCATCCACCGGACAGGCCTTTGCGCAGGCCCCGCAGCGGATGCAGAGTTTTTTTCTCACCACCACGCCGCCGTCCTTTCTCTGGGAATAGGCGCCGGTCGGACATGCCATTACGCAGGGCGCAGGGTCGCAGGCCAGACAGAGCCGTGGCTCGAACCCTGTCGAGAGGCCCCCCGAAGACCTGATGCGAATTCCTGCCGTGTCCCAGGACAGACGCTTATGCACAAGCCGCGCGCAGGCGAGCGAGCACGAATGACATCCGATGCAGCGCTCCATTCTCGGTGTGGTCAGAATTTTCATAACACTATCTCCTTTATCGTGTTTATCGCTTTTATGGTTCTCCCGGAAAAACATGTTGATGTTGTTCTCATGCGTCCCCTCCTGGAAGTGGTGCGGGCCTCCATGTCCCCTCCTGGGAGTAGTCCAGGTCTCACAGGTCCCCTCCTGGGAGGGGTGCAGGGGTGGGTTGTCTGTTCCCCCTGATCCACCTCTCAATTTCTGCGACCACCCCTTCGATGTTCTGTTTTACCTCTTCATCAGTAAATCGTAAAAACCAGACTCCTAATCCTTCAAGCCGCTTCTGTCGTTCTCTATCCCGGCTAACCTTATAGTTGTGTGTCTCTCCGTCTATCTCTATGGCGAGCATGAGTTCATTGCAAAAGAAATCAACGATAAAATTATCTATGGGCTTTTGACGATCAAAGTCATACCCCAACATCTGCCTACCCTTGAGATGCCGCCATAACAAGACCTCGGAAAGGGTGCTGTTATTCCTCAACTCCCTGGCAAGGTCCTTGAGTATCGGGTTGTAGGGAAGTATTTGTTTTCTTTTCATAGTATGTTGATGGTAACCCACCCCTATGCCCCTCCCAAGAGGGGATTTTCTGAATGGTCTAACCTCCTGAAGAGGTTTTTTTAAAACCAATGTCGCCACCCCTACGCCCCTCCCAAGAGGGGACTCGGCTTCTATATAAAGTCATCTACTGTTTTGCCTTTGACTGCGCTGCCACAGCCTCTGCTGCCTTTTTCACCGCTTCCTGATCGCCGAGGTAGTATCTGCGGATCGGTTTCATATCATCCTCAAACTCGTATACCATTGGGACTGCGGTAGGGATATTCAGGTCTGCGATGTCCTTGTCGGATATCCGCTCCACGTACTTGATCAGGCCGCGAAGGGTGTTTCCGTGGGCAACCATAAGCACACGTTTCCCGGATCGTATGGCCGGCCCGATATTCTCCTGCGCGTAAGGCAGAAAGCGCTCTATGGTGTCCTTGAGACACTCCGTGGCTGGAAGGTCCTCAGGATGGAAGTCGGCATACTTGGGGTCATACCGCGGGTGGCGCGGGTCGTCCAGCCTGAGTGCAGGCGGCGGCACATCAAAGCTTCGGCGCCAGAGCTTCACCTGTTCCTCTCCCATTTCAGCGGCTGCCTCACTCTTGTTGAGCCCCTGCAGCGCACCGTAGTGCCGCTCGTTGAGACGCCAGTTGCGGACAACCGGGATCCACATGAGGTCCATCTCCTCCAGCACGATCCAGAGGGTCTTGATCGCCCGCTTCAGGACCGAAGTGTATGCAATATCGAAGGTGTATCCTCCTTCGCGGAGGAGTCGACCGGCTTCCCTGGCCTCCTCTATCCCTTTTTCAGAGAGCGGAACATCGGTCCATCCCGTGAAGCGGTTCTCCTTGTTCCAGACGCTCTCGCCATGCCTGAGTAATACGACTTTTCTTCATGCTCACCTCCAGCTGCCATTTTCGTTATGCATCTGCAGACTGTCAGAATGCCGGGTTGGCCTATTCAAACCGAATAGTTGCAAAAGAATGTCGAACATGAAGTCGGACATGATGGAAAACGGCCATAGTCGAGGCTCCACAATCGCCGGAGAGATGACATGCTTTCGCTGGTCTCCACCGGTTATTGTGTTGTTTGCGTTTACGTGAATCAGAATAATAATCTGCCGATTCTATGGCGTTTTTCAGCATGTTTGACTTCATCTTTTTTGCACCATTAGGCCAAATTCAGACCCCGGCTGCAGCGAACGCAGCGCTGACAATCGCCACAGCCTCTTCCTGGATCTTCTTCAGGTGCGCTTCGTCAATAAAGCTCTCGGCATACACCTTATAAATGTCCTCTGTGCCGGACGGACGGGCCGCGAACCACCCGTTCTTCGTAATCACCTTGAGCCCCCCGATGTCAGCATCATTCGCGGGCGCGCGGGTCAGTTTTGCGGTAATGGGCTCGCCGGCAAGTTCCTGTGCCGTGACCAATTCGGGCGAGAGTTTTGCCAGCACAGCCTTCCTGGGCCGATGACGCAGCAGCATCTATCCGGGTGTAATACGCCCTGCCAAATTGATCTTCGATTTCCCGGTAGTGATCAGCCGGGTCTTTCCCGGTCCTTGCGGTAATTTCACAGGAGAGGAGGTCCATTATGATGCCGTCCTTGTCCGTTGTCCAGACCTTCCCGTTTTTTCTCAGGAACGAAGCTCCTGCGCTTTCTTCTCCCCCGAATCCGTATGATCCGTCAATGAGCCCGTCGACAAACCATTTGAACCCCACAGGCACTTCGGCGACCTTTCTTCCGAGTGCTGCTCCGACACGGTCGATCATTGATGTTGAAACAAGGGTCTTTCCTATCGCAGCGTCCTTTCTCCATCCGGGTCTGTTCTGGAAGAGATAGCGGATGGCAACAGACAGGTAATGGTTCGGGTTCATGAGACCCGTTCCCCTCGTGACAATGCCGTGGCGGTCGACATCAGTATCATTGCCGAAGGCGATATCAAAACGGTCCTTTAATTGAATGAGGCCTGCCATGGCGAACGGAGATGAACAGTCCATCCTGATCCTGCCGTCCCTGTCAGCAGTCATAAAGGAAAATGTGGGATCAACAGCGTCATTGACTACTTCCAGATTCAGACTATAACGTTCGGCGACAGGCTTCCAGTATCCAACTGCCGCACCGCCGAGGGGGTCAACTCCGATTCTGAGACCGGCAGACGCAATGGTTTGCATGTCTATGACATTTCCGAGGTCATCAACATAGGGAGATACATAATCATGCTGCTTGACGCCTCCGGCCCTGATCGCCTTTTCAAAGGGAATTCTCCTGACACCCTTCAGTTCCCGGGAGAGGAGTTCATTCGCCCTGTCTTCAATGATCTTCGTGGTTGCCGTATCCGCCGGACCGCCGTGGGGCGGATTGTATTTTATTCCTCCGTCCTCCGGGGGATTGTGGGATGGCGTTATGACCACTCCGTCGGCACGACCCCTGCTTCCCCGTATCTTTTGATTGTACGTGAGGATCGCGTGGGAGATTACCGGTGTCGGCGTATAGCCATACCCCTCCTGCACGCGAACATCCACCTTGTTTCCGGCAAAGACCTCTACTGCGCTCATGAAGGCTGGTTCAGACAGGGCGTGCGTGTCCATCCCGAGGAAGAGAGGTCCTTTGATCTTCTGCGATTTCCGGTACTCGCAGATCGCCTGGCTGATGGCGAGGATATGCAGCTCATTGAAACTGTTCTTTAATGATGATCCCCGGTGGCCCGAGGTGCCGAAGGCAACTCGTTGGCCAGGCTCCGAGACATCCGGTCTATAAGTATAATAGGCGGCGATAAGCCTCGGAATGTTTGCCAGCATTGATCGTGGAACCGGTTTCCCGGCCAGTTCATGTATTTTCATGCTCTTACCCTCTTAAGATAATTTCTGTTGTCATTGATCTGGTGACAACCCACCCCTCTATCCCCTCCCAAGAGGGGACTTCCTGAAAATTGCATCCCTCCCGAAAGAAGGTTTTTAAAAGCAAAGCCCCCACCCCTGCACCCCTCCCAGGAGGGGACTTCTTGAAAATTACCACAATCCCGAAATAAAATAATTCAAAAGCAAAACTGCCATCCCTGCTATCCCCTCCCAAGACGGGATTTTCCACTTCAAAATACTTTCACCCCTCGATCCCTCCTCGAAAGGGGATTGTTCCCTATTCCCCTCCCTGGAGGGGAATAGGGGTGCTCTTCCTCACAGGTCCCCTCTTGGGAGGGGATAGAGGGGTGGGTATCATTTTCCATGCTGACTTACTGACGGAACGCTCCCCTGCCGGCAAACCTGGCTGAACTTCCCAACTCCTCCTCTATGCGCAGCAGTTGATTGTATTTTGCGATGCGATCAGTGCGGCTTGCAGACCCGGTCTTGATCTGTCCCGCGCCTGTCGCCACAACAAGGTCAGCGATGAACGTATCCTCAGTCTCTCCGGACCTGTGGGAGACCACTGAGGTGAACCCTGCATTTGCCGCCATCTTCATCGCCTGGAGCGTCTCGGTCAGCGAGCCGATCTGGTTTACCTTGATGAGGATAGAGTTCGCTATCCCCTCCCTGATGCCGCGGGCCAGCCGCTCTGTGTTGGTTACGAAGAGGTCGTCTCCCACAAGCTGGATCTTCTTGCCCAGAGTGTCGGTGAGGAGTTTCCAGCCTTTCCAGTCGTCCTCCGCCATACCGTCCTCGATCGAGATGATCGGATATTGGCGGACCCAGTCTGCCCAGAACTTAACCATATCTGTCGAACTATGTTTGCTCTTGTCCGACTTTTTGAATATATAGGCTTTTTTCTGACTGTCATAGAATTCGCTCGCAGCAGGATCAAGGGCAAGGCCGATCTCTTTTCCGGCCTTGAATCCTGCCTGTCCGATCGCTTCGAGGATCACCTCGATCGCTTCCACGTTGGACTTCAGGTTCGGCGCGAATCCTCCTTCGTCGCCGACTGCTGTCGAATATCCTTTTTTCTTAAGCACAGCCTTGAGGGTGTGGAAGACCTCCGCGCCCATGCGGAGCGCCTCGGCAAAGCTTGACGCCCCAGAAGGGTGCGACCATAAATTCCTGAAAGTCCACGGAGTTGTCCGAATGCGCGCCTCCGTTAAGGATGTTCATCATGGGGACAGGAAGTATTGATGCGGACACCCCGCCGAGATACCGGTACAGCGGCGTCTTCTGCGACTGGGCAGCTGCGCGCGCTGCCGCCATCGAGACTGCGAGGATCGCGTTCGCTCCGAGACGCCCCTTATTTTTTGTACCGTCCAGTTTGATCATCTTCAGATCGATCTCCTCCTGGCACGCAGCTTCCATACCCGTAATGGCCCGTGCGATCTCCTTGCTGACGTGCTGTGCAGCCTTCCGGGTGCCCCTGCCGAGATAGCGTTTCTTGTCTCCATCACGCAGTTCGACCGCCTCATGGACACCGGTGGATGCTCCTGACGGCACTGCCGCCCTGCCCATACTCCCGTCCTCAAGAATAACATCCGCCTCAACGGTCGGATTACCGCGTGAATCGAGAATCTCCCGTCCTGTGACTTTTACAATTCGTGCCATATACTTGTTCTCCTTTCGATCATTCTCTGTTTTTCATTTCATCAGGTCTAGTCGCAAATAACCGGGTGCATCGGCGAACTTGATGTATTACAAGACAAACCAGGGCTTCTTCTATGCATTTCATCACTTCCTGGAAGAAAAGGCAACTAGTAAAATTACGAGGCATCGAATTTTGAATGATTCTGCCGGGGATCAACCCATCCAAAGAGCAGAGCCTTTTAGCGGCAGATTCACCGTTGCATCACAGGCAGCGAAAACCTCGGCTTTAAAATCTACCGGTTGCTCTGTACACCTGAAAGCCAACACAATAGAAGTGCTTGCAAACGATGTTTGCTCCACCTCCGAGTCAATAGTTCTTGCGAATTGAAACTATTGCGGATTTACGAGAGAAACATTAATAAGCCAAGCGAGAGGGAACGCGGTGTTGAGGGGCGAGCTTCACCGCCCCTCTCGAACACCTTGTTGGTCTTTCATAAAATTGAAATGATCCACAAGACAATAACGACTAATGGTGGTACTGCGATATAAAGCGGTAAGCTGGTCTTCATCAAATCTTTTGCGGTCAGGCCGGCATTGCGCACGTGAGCAACTGCTTCAGTGGCGATTGACACAAGCCACGTCAGAAGAAATACACGAATGCCTTGAGTAGCGATCGCATTCCAGTACGAAAAGAGCTCGGGATCGCCGATTCCGCTCTTGTCGAGTGCCCTGTCTGCTTTCCAACCGGCAACAAAGAAGATGAGAGCAGCCAGCGTCTGAACAACAATGAGACCTATTTGGATTCTCTTCTTCATTTTGTCGGATTCGATATATCAGTCTCGAACTGGTGTAATTTGCCACCGCCCATACAGATTATCTCCTGAGTGCCATGAACGATGTGCCAGCTTTCGTAGCCTGAAGAAAGATTCAAAAAATGAAGTTCGCAATCGCCATCGAATTGAATTGAAAGATCTCCTGTTCTTGCATCTATGCTGTATTGCCTTATAGTTCGTTGGCCAATTGCTCTTTTTGTTACATCGATGACGTCTAATGGTGCTGGCAGTCCAAACTTGTGGCCGTGATCTTCCGAAGTGGCTTTAATTCCTTCCGCGGTGATGAGACGCCAGGTAGATTCTGTTGAAATATTGCCGCCATCGAAAGTGAAGAACCAAGTATAATCTTGTTTCCCCATGTCCTTAACTCGATTCCCGATGAGCCATTTCAGATCGATTGTCATATTTATCATCCAGACTAACGAAAACATAACCCGCCGGGGAGCAATGTGACAGGACTTAAAAACAAAAGCTGGCTATTCCCCGGTCGGTGTTGATGTTCTTGTTAAATCGTTTTGTCTTTATCATCTCTTAATTCAGGGTGTCTATCGTAAAATCCAAAGACATTTTCAAGCGTGCCGCCACAATTTGGGCATACCAAAGAGGTGAGCTTGTTTCCCGCAAAAGGTTCCCTACAGTTTAAACATATTGCCGTTTGAGGTATTTCAATGCCGTCGGGCAAAGCTTCATAATCTGATTTGTTCATTAGGAAGAAAATACGAAACATCCTGTACCATGAAAAGATGAGAACAACCAAAACACCGGCTATCCCTATAATTACCGCCAGTCTTTGGGTAGATTCTGTATACATTTCTCTAGTTCCACGTCTCGTTAATGCCAGAAAGACTCCACCCGCAACGAATAACGGTGCAGTGAGGTATGAAAGTAATGCCGTAAAAGCTTCTTTTTTTGTTTTGAATTTAGTATTCATTTGCCTTAATAATCCTTCGATTTAACGAGATGCATGAGGGGCGCGGTATATGATAAAAGTCAAAACGAAAAGCGGTTATTACCGCGGCCCTCTCGATGCCGGTGTTAGGAGTTCCGGATCTTGCATTTTAATTATGTATCCATAAGTTTTTGATGCATTTTCAAGAAAGCTCCTTATCTCGTAATAGGTCAGGTTGTCATAAAACAAAATTTTCCTCTTGTCTTTATTGGTTTCAATAAGTAAGAAGTATCTCCTCCGTAATGCTTTAGTAATGAACGACAGACCGATAGGAACGAAGAGGAGCCCAAGGATACTGAATTTTGCTACTGAAGGCAGAGGCGCGTCTTTATATCCAGGATGAAGGAATATTGATTCCCAAATGGCCCAAAAGAAAGGCCAAGAAATATAGACGCTGACGACTAAAAAAGCAATTCCGATTACGATCTCGATGATTGGTCGCTCTGCATTTAATCCTCGGCCTAATGATATTGATTTAATCTGATTTCTCGATAAAGATAATATAGTCTGATTTCCTTCTTTCTCCGAGATGAAGGAATCAGTAATTTCAACAGAAGAAAGCTTTAATGGTGTTGAATTCAAATTTTATTCACTCCTAACGACGAGTTGAGCCCCGCGCCGTAGAGCGCGGGACTCGAACGACGTGTTGTACCTTCATGAGCTATTTATAAATCTCTCGCTTTATAGTCGCCTGGTAAGTAATTTCCTGCCCTGATTCGTTCCTGCCGGTCCTTGGCTGATCGCAAACCGTCGTCTATCAAATACAATAAATCAATAGCGCCACGATGATCGTCAGCCCAATCAAACATGGTAGTCGAATTGAAATAGTGACTATTAACGGCATTAAGAACATCTGATATAGCGGATAGACAGTCCTTTACTTTTGATCGACTTGCTGGCAATAGAGAAGCAACGCCTTCTTTCACGGCGAGATGAAGATCTATATGCGCGATGTGCCTGTTTCTCCAATCCCGACAGAAATCAGCTTTTTCAACTGCAATGGCACATAGATTGGATACCTGATTAGATAAATTGTTCTTTTCGACTAGATGAGGCAGGAGAAGTATTGTTAGATTGTTTTTGCCAGCAGTTTTTGGGGGGTCTGTAAGCCTTGCTATATGGAGAAGAGTGTCTTCCCATAAGGTGTCTTGTACAATTCTAAAGAACAGGGGGGCAGCTTGATTTGTTAGGTCAATACGTGCTGGTTTCGTCCCATAAAGAACGACATATTGATTCCATTTAATATAGAGCCAGGATAATTCATTGCACAGCTCATTGAAGATTGAGCCGAGCTCTTTGCCCATTCGTTCGATGTGCTGTTGCTTAACTTCTTCTGCAGAATTATATGTCAAGTTTTAGTTCCTCAGCTGTTGCTCGGGTCCTTAGAAAGGTGTGCATAAGAAAATGTTCCTCGGATGGCTAGGACCGAAACAAAGATGCCCGCTATCGATGCGAGCAATTTGAATGGATGCCCCCATGAAAAGATCACAGCCACTGCACAAACAACAAGGTAGGCAATTGATGCTTCGCGACGCATTTTGAAAAGCCCTACAGAGACAACAGCGAAAAAAGTCAGGTGAAGAAAGACCAAATTGCCGTAAATACTCTTATGGCCCAATATGGTTGCAACCGCCATCGCAATCCAGAGACCTGTACTGAAAATCGAAAAAACAAGAGCAGGAAATCGTGCTGTTTTGGCTGCAGATTCAGTCTTGATTTCAGGCCAAATCAGTTGCTTAAACCGTGATTGATCGTTACCCATTTACATTCTCCGTACAATGCGGAACTGAGCGGCCCCCCGAAGGGGGAGTCCGTTCGAGTGTCTGGTTCTCCCGAAGCGAAGCGAGGGGAACCAGACACGAGAGCCGCTTAGTTCCGCATTCCCCCGAGCGGAGCGAGGGGGAATGAGATGCATCAGTAGCGGGGCCATACCGGAGGAAAAAATATAAAGGCGTTATTCCCCGTCTGCTGGATGCGATTGTTATAACTTTTGCTGTAATTTCATCATCATTAAATAAGGCATTGTATCTTCTAACGCTATATCGTCCTCATCAGCTTCTGGTTCAAATGAGAGACTCAGTATTGTTTTAACGCCCATTGTACTCACAGATTGATCATTTTCGTATTTTGACCTGCATTCTGATAAATACTGTGCGACAACCTTCATGGCGCTTTCTTTATAATCCTTTCTTAATATTCTTAGTATTGGTCGAATTACATTCAACACGTCATTTCCATAACTCAAGGCCTCGGTTTTCGAAGGAATTTTCCCTCTGTGAATAACGTCATTCCTGAACTCCACATTTGAATTGCTCAATAACGGCGGCGTGCTGCCATGCGCTACCGTATACAACAAAATAAAAGCACCCAATTGTCGTTCTGACTGTTTTGAAACGTGCTTCCATGAGGATAAAAACGTACTTTCATCAATGCCGTTTTTTGTCGCAATGACTTTAATATAGAATTCATAAAACCGTTCAAGGCTTGAAGTAAAAGAAGAAACTGCTTCCCTATAATAACCATCGAGAATTGCATACGCGCCTAAATCAAACAAGATTTCAAACTTCTGTTGTTGAAGAATTGTGATTGTTTTATGACCGTTTTCGCACGTAAATTCATAACGAGTCTGTAGAAAAAGTCTGTTTTGCGTTCACTGTCTCTTTATTTTCAGTTTTTAGATTATAATTCCGGGCAATTCAGCCCGACTGCCGGTTCGGTCTTTGTTCTTTGCCTTTAGAAAGAGCTTGTGCCCCTTATTCTCTGCCTTTTTAGACCGCTTTCTTTGTCTTTCCTCTCCCTCATGCAAACCCTTCTCCGTATCGATGCACCTTTAACAGATTATGAGTAATACAGTAAAGGAGCCATTGCGCATTTACCTTTCGTTTCCCTCTGAGGGTAAATCGGTCCAGTCCCATCATAGATCGAATATGGGCAAAGGGCGGTTCCGCAATCCCAAGTCTTCTGTTGTAAATGAGTCTGCCTTTTATCGAATCTATTTTTTGTCTCATCTTCTCGGTAAAGGTTTCGGAAATACCCGACGCACGTCCCTGAATAAAGCATACCTGGCGTACTTCGCTCGTAGCGGGATTCCTTAAACATTTCTCACGCACTTCACATACACGGCAATCGGTCTTTCGGCTTCTGAATTTGATCGCTGTGTTCCTATCCAATACCACATTGCCGCCGTTACGATAGAGCCGTTTCCCCGTCGGGCAAATGCAGAATCTCTTGTCTTCGCTTATCGTAAAGTCCTTCGCCCGATATAAGTCGCTCGCCCCGAAGTATTCCCTCCGCTCTTTTCTGCTCCGCTCTTTGTACTTGTCCACATCTGCAAACCGAGGGTCTCTTTTCCGGAACTGTGTGTCAGCTATGTATGCGTCTATGCCTTCTTCCATTACCATCTGCATGTTGGCTTCAGTGTGATATCCGCTGTCGGCCACCAGCTTTGCGCTGTCAAATACATCTTTCCCACTGCCAATCTCTTTGAAGTTCTCCCTCGTCCCCTCTATCATCGGCTTTAACAGGCCATGTTCCTGTGCTGCTCCAAAGGCCTCCGCATGCACGATCACCTGATGTTTATCATCTACCACCGCCACTCCGTTATATCCCTGTATTACCCCATGCGAGGTCTTTATCTTTGCGCTCTCATTATCCGTAATGTTGCTCTTTACCGGCTTGCCCGTCTTGCCCGGTTTGTCGTCGTTTTCCTTGAGCCACTGCTTTATCTTTTTTACTTTGCTTTTGATGGTCTCAACGTACTGCTCTTCCTGCTCGACTATCCCCTTGTCTTTTTCCTTCAGGTCCATTTCACGATGCCTTCTGAGTATCTGCTTTATTGCCTGCTCCATCTTCTCTTTCTTCTTTGTTAGTTCCTCTTTCGTTCCGCTCCACTCCTTCGATGCGTTCGAGGGCATCTTGCACCCGTCTACTGCAAACATCTCCTTCCCTATCAGCCCCATTTCATCACACGTCAGTAAAACCTGAAGAAATAATCTGATAATCTCCTGATCTGCCGATGATATGAAATCCGCTATGGTTGTGAAGTGGGGCCGCGTATCCGCCGATAATGCCATGAAAATGATGTTCTCTCCACAGCACTGCGCTATCTTCCGGCTTGAGGTAATGCCCCGGGAGTAGGCATACAGTATGATCTTCAGCAATATGGCAGGATCGTATGCCGGAGCTCCCATATCGTCGTTTTGATAACGTAACTCAAATATGGACAAGTCTATTTCGTTATCTATTAAATAATGAAGGGTATGCTCAAACGTCCCGGGAAGTATCTGTTTGTCAAAGTGTATCGGTATGAACTTTCCCTGGCTATAGTCGTATTCCTTGTATCTCGCCATATCGCTCCTTTCTCTGCTAACCCGCTTGCTATCTTACTTCATGTAATCATATGGCGATTCTGTTTGGATTTCAAGACTTTTTCTACAGCTTCAACGACCATCATCACGTATTTCAACAAATGAAAAGCCCTTCCATTCTTTTGTTTGTTCGTGAGCACATTTCGTGCATAGCATTGGTAATTTCATATTCTTAGTGATAATGCGGAACTGAGCGGCCGCCCGAAGGGCGTGTCCGTTCGAGTGTCTGGTTCTCCCGAAGCGAAGCGAGGGGAACCAGACACGAGAGCCGCTTAGTTCCGCATTCCCCCGAGCGGAGCGAGGGGGAACCAGTTATTATGTAGTTACAAGCATCCATCTACATATATATGGATGCATATACAGGTAGATGGTTCCATATACCTGTATATAGCAGGCTTGTATATACATATAGATGCTTTTTCATATCATATGCGCCTCAAGAAGCATCTACCTGTATATGCTTTTCAAGCGCTGTGCCTGCGATTTTGCCATAACTCACGCGCCACAACCGTTTTTCCTGAATCCATCTTCCCCCTGCTTCTTTGACTTTCAACCGCATCGGCATATCTGCGGCTTCTATGCGAAGATAAACAAGCGCGTCCTCCGTATAGCGAGCCGGAGGAGGGGTCCATTCAGTCCTTTCGACGATCAACTCAATTGTCTTCAGCCGCTGCTGCTTCTCAGCATCATACTTAAAACGAACGCAAAGCAGCGAATCGCCATATTTTTCAACGAGCCTTTTGGTTCCGTGTTGCCCTGGTTTGAGGATGAGCCGGGTTTTCACTTAAACCCCTGTGGAGACGGCGGATATGACTGATTTCGGTTCAGTGGCCGCGTATACAAAGAGATAAGCACCGGGCAGCGTGTGCGGATTGATTTTGTTTCTGCATGTCCCTTGTGTTTCCCCATTCATTTCGGCCCCTCCAAAAAGAAGTTAAGATAATATATCAGCAGGCTTTTGCAGCGTCAATACAAATATGAAGATTGTTTTATGCTCTTACGTTTAGTGCGGTTAAGAGAACAATGCAGACAAATAGATATTGACTATCTGCCAGAAATAAATAAACTATCAACATTATGCTGCCTATTCCACAGGAAATCCTGGCACAATTTAACGCCATTCTAAAACAACGAAGAGTTCCCGAACGCATCCATGCTGATTATCGGAAGTGGCTTCAATATTTTCTCGACTTTCGCAGCAAATATCAACCGCCCGATTCCAGATCGGATCAGGTGAGGTTGTTCGTCGGGAAATTGCAAAAGAAGAATCAGACGTCTGAACAGCAAAAACAGGCAGCGCATGCACTATCGCTCTTCTTTGCTTTACAGCGGAAACCTGATCACGAGTCAGCACATTTGCACAGTAAGATTGAGGCAACAACCCCCTCCTCCCCCTTTGTTAAGCCAGAAGTAGGTGCTTTAAACAGGGAATCTTCAAACACATCGAAGACTGGGCATGACGAGTTCAAAGCATCAACTCTGCAATCAGACTCACTGACGTTTGTTCCGCTATCATCGGGCGGAAGCCGCTTTGATGAATGGCGTTGTCTGGAAAAATCTGACTCACCTGCTTGGGACAAAGCCATTGACAACCTCGCGGCAGAGATCAAAACGAGACACTATTCCCGAAAAACGCTCAAGACATACGCAGATTGGGTTCGAAGGTTTCAGTGCTTTCTGAAGAGCAAAGCGCCCGCAGCACTTTCTTCGGCAGACGTTAAGGATTATCTTACCTATCTTGCTGTGAAATGCCGTGTTGCCTCCTCGACCCAGAATCAGGCATTTAATTCCCTGCTGTTTTTGTTTCGACATGTTCTTAAAAAGGATTTTGGCGAGCACAAAGACATTCCCCGCGCAAAGAAATCGACCTATATTCCGGTTGTGCTTTCCCGTCAGGAAATCGAGTCTGTTTTGGGCCATCTTTCGCATCCATACAGTCTTGTCGTCAAACTCCTTTATGGCTGCGGTCTTCGTCTCTTCGAAGGAGTGAAGCTGCGGGTGAAGGATTTTAATTTTGATGCTGGTGTGCTCACGGTCAAAGGGAAGGGAAATAAGAGCAGGACCGTGCCCATACCGCAGAAGATACTCTCCGACCTGTTGGCGCAACTTGAGGTTGTCCGGGAGCTCCATGATAATGACCTTGCGGCTGGCTTTACGGGCGTATTTCTGGATGATCAACTTGAAAAGAAATATCCGAAGGCCCCAAAAGAATTTATCTGGCAGTGGTTCTTTCCGCAAAAGACTCTTACCCCTGTATCAGGCAAAAAGGAGCTTAGACGTTATCATCTTCATGAATCGCATGTTCAGGAGGCGCTCTACGAAGCGGTTCGCCGGGCGAAGCTTACGAAGCGCATCACCTCCCATACCTTCCGCCACAGTTTTGCCACGCATCTCCTGCAGGCCAATTATGATATCCGAACGATTCAGACACTCTTGGGCCATAGTGATGTAAGGACAACGATGATCTATACGCATTGCGTGCCGAGCAAGACCATCAAGGAGACAAAAAGCCCGCTGGATTTTTAAGATTAAAACTTAGGGATTCTCAACATTTTCACGGGCGCCGGTGACTTCATTCATAGATGTTTATCTGGCAACGATTTCCGCTCGAAAGTGCTGAATATTATTTGTACTCAGCAGCATGGCATTTGACCTTGGCTCTGTTGACTTCAAGGGGCACCTCACGCCTACTCAAAAACTGAAACCTCTGCGAACTTTTGTAGGAACTGGGAAGCATTCCATCCCTTTTGTGGTGATCTGCAGGCTCCAGTTCATTACCTGAGGGGGAGAAAAAGACAGCTTGTAAGTGGATATGGACATGAAGACGTCTTGGCCGATGTATTGTATAATGGAGCCGAGAGTAACTAAAGACAAGATCAGGTTTGAAATAACAAAAGACAATTATGAGACGTTCTGTAATGCTGTCGGTCTTTATAAGAAGGATTTCATCGAAACCCTGAAAAAATCTGAGGCAGATCACAAAGCCGGACGCGTAACAAAGAGAAAATCCCTTTCTGCAGAATGAGTAAATCCTGCCAGATATAATCGGCCTCTAACATGCTGGCGGATATGCTGATTTCGCCTATCCATCATAAGTCATGCATTTCAGATAAGTTGCCAAGAAAGAAGGCGGTGGAGAGTATTTAGGGGAAGACAACTCGTAAAATTACTAGTTGTCTTCCTACATATATTGTTTTAATATTAACTCAATATTAAATATTCTTTTGACACAGCAGGTTCGTGTATCACGGTACTGGAAATCATGTGCCAGGAGACATATCATCAGGTCTCTATCACGCCATACAAGAATACCGGAGGTCATTATGACTGGCAGTAAGAGAATGGCGCAATTTTTCAGATCCCCCATGTTAGTTCAGTTAACACGTTTACATAACAAAAAAGTACAGCTAAGGAGGAGACAAGTAATGAAATTTCGACAGGATGCCAAGGTTTGGCTGTTTATGGTAGTGCCGGTTCTTATCTTCATGTTCTCGTCAATGTTCCTCACCGGCTGCAAAAAAGAGCAGGCGGCTCCGCCGCCGCCCCCTGAGGTCGAGGTAGTGACCGTCGTCCAAAAGGACGTGCCGATTTACTCCGAGTATGTCGGGACCGCTGACGGCCTGGTCAATGCCACGATACGGGCGCAGGTCCAGGGATACCTCATCAAACAAAATTACAAGGAAGGCGACCTCGTCAGAAAAGGCCAGGTCCTCTTCGAGATCGACCCCCGCACATTCCAGGCCTCCCTTGAACAGGCCAATGGAGTGCTTGCCGCCCAGCAGGCACGGTGGGACACCGCAACAGCTAATCTCAAACGCGTTAAACCCCTTGCGGCGCAGAACGCGGTGAGCCAGAAGGACCTCGATGACGCTACCGGGGCTGAGCAGGCCGCCCATGCCGCTGTAATCTCAGCACAGGCAGGCATCGATAAGGCCAAACTGGACCTCGGTTTCACAAAGGTCACCTCCCTCATAGACGGCATAGCCGGGATCGCAAAGGCCCAGATAGGCAACCTTGTCGGCCCCGGTGCCCTCGAGGAACTCACTACTGTTTCGACCGTCAACCCGATCAAGGTTTATGTCCAGGTCAGCGAGCAGGAGTACATGAAGGTAATGGAAAAACACCAGAAGGAAAAGCTCAAGCTTGCCTTGGAACTGATCCTGGCTGACGGAAGCGTCTATCCGCACAAGGGTGAGTACGCGTTCGCTGACCGGCAGGTGGACGTACAGACCGGCACCATAAGAGTCGCAGCGCTCTTTCCGAATCCCGGCAATCTGCTCCGTCCCGGCCAGTTCGCAAAGATACGCGTCGTGATGGAAACGAAGAAAGGCGCACTCCTCATCCCCCAGAGAGCGGTGTCGGAAATTCAGGGTCGCTATATGGTCGCTGTTATCGGGCCGGAGAATAAGGCTGATATCAGGACAGTCCAGGTAGGAGAGCAGATAGGCTCTGACAGGATCATCTCCGAAGGACTGAACCCCGGGGAAAAGGTGGTGGCCGAGGGAATCCAGAAAGTCAAGAAGGACCAACCGGTCAATCCAAAACCTTTTGAGCCTCAGAAACCGGCAGCCGCTTCCGGAGATTCCGGCAAGACGGAGGCGAAACCCTCTTCAACACCGTCGGAAAAGAGGTAGCCCACCATGTCAAAATTCTTTATCAATCGACCAATTGTGGCCATGGTCATTTCGATCTTCATGGTCATCCTCGGCCTGGTGGCCATGACGGGACTGCCCATCGCCCAGTTCCCCAACATCGTTCCGCCGGCGATCCAGGTAAACGCCATCTACACCGGCGCCGACGCCGTCACCGTGGAGCAGTCGGTGGCCACCCCTATCGAGCAGCAGATGTCCGGCGTCGATAATCTGGATTACATGTACTCCGATCAATGCCAACGACGGGATCGATGACCCTTTACAACTACTTTGAACTGGGGACCGACGCCAACACCGACCAGATCCTCTCCCAGATGCGGCAGAACCAGGCGTCGTCGCAGCTGCCGGCCGATGTCATCAATTACGGGGTTACGGTGGCAGAAATCCACCTCGTCGCCGCTGCTCATGTTCGCCCTCTATTCCCCCAACGGCACCTACGACAACATCTTCCTCGCCAACTACTCCTACATCAACATCAACGACCAGATGACCCGCATCAAGGGGATCGCCAGCGTCACGGTCTTCGGCGCCGGCCAGTACGCCATGCGGATCTGGGTCAAGCCGGACCAGCTGGCCAAGCTCAACATCACCGTTCCGGAGATCATGAACGCGGTCAAGGCCCAGAACACCGTCAACCCGGCCGGACAGGTCGGCAGCCAGCCGGTGCCGAAGGGGCAGGAGTTCACCTACACGGTTCGCGCCCAGGGGCGTCTGCAGAGCGAGGAAGAGTTCGGCAACATCGTCCTGCGCGCCAATCCGGACGGCTCCTTCGTCCGGGTCAAGGACGTGGCCCGCATCGAGCTTGGGGCCCAGAACTACAACATGGAAGGCCGCCTCAACGGCAAGCCGTGTGCGCTGATCGCCCTGTACCAGATGCCGGGGACCAACGCCCTTGAATCAGCCAACGGCGCCAAGAAGCTGATGGAGGAGTTGAAGAAGAGTTTCCCGCCTGACCTGGACTACACGGTGGCGCTGGACACCACCCTGGCGGTCACCGAAGGGATCAACGAGATCAAGCATACCTTCTTCGAGGCGCTGGTCCTCGTCATCCTGGTGGTCTTCATCTTCCTCCAGGGGTGGCGGGCCACCCTGATCCCGCTCCTGGCGGTGCCGGTGTCGCTGGTGGGGACCTTCGCGCTCTTCCCGATGCTCGGCTTCTCCATCAATACCCTCTCCCTCTTCGGGACTGGTCCTTGCCATCGGCCTGGTCGTGGATGACGCCATTGTCGTGGTCGAGGCGGTGGAGCACCATATCGAACATGGGCATGTCCCCCAAGGATGCGACCTTCAAGGCCATGGAGGAGGTCTCCGGCCCGGTCATCGCCATCGCCATCATCCTGGCGGCGGTCTTCGTGCCGACGGCCTTCATCCCCGGCATCACCGGCCAGCTCTACCAGCAGTTCGCGGTGACCATTGCTGTCTCGGTCATCATCTCGGCCTTCAACGCCCTCACCCTTTCTCCGGCGCTCTGCGCACTGCTGCTCAAGCCGAAGAAGAAGGGGACCGGCCCGCTGCAGAAATTCTATGACTGGTTCAACCGGATGTTTCGGCCGTGCCACTGACGGCTACGTGGGAATCTGCGGCGCTGCCATCAGGAAGAGCAAGACCAGTCTGCTCCTTCTCCTTGGCGTGACAGTCCTGGCCGGTATAGCGGGCAAAAGCATTCCTACCGGCTTTCTCCCTGACGAGGACCAGGGCTTCATCTTTGCCGGCATCCAGCTCCCCAACTGCCTCCTCGTTGCAGCGGACCAGTGAGGTGGCCCGCCAGGCCGAAGAGATCATCATGAAGACTCCCGGGGTCAAGTACTGCTCATCGATCGTCGGCTATAGCATGCTGAGCCAGGTGCAAAACACCTACAGCGCCTTCTTCTTCATCTCCCTGAAGGATTGGACCAAACGGAAGAAGCTCCGGAAGAGCAGTACGAGGCGATCAAGGCGTCGATCTCGAAAAAGATGGCCGGCATCCCCGGCGCCATCGGCTTCGCCTTCCCGCCGCCTGCCATCATGGGGGTCGGCACCTCAGGCGGCGTCACCTTCATCCTGCAGGACCGGTCCGGCAAGGATGTCGCCTTCCTGGCCGAGAACACTCAGAAATTCATCGAAGCGGCCAGGAAACGGCCCGAGCTGGCCAGCGTCACCACCACCTTTCTCCCGACCGTGCCGCAGCTCTTCGTGGACGTGGACCGGGACAAGGTGCTGAAGCAGGGGGTCCCTATCGCGACGTCTATAAGGTCCTGCAGAGCTTCATGGGGAGCGGTTTCATCAACTACTTCAACCGGTTCGGCCGCCAGTGGCAGGTCTACATCCAGGCCGAAGGGAGAGTACCGGACCAACATCGACGAATATCGGCCAGTTCTATGTGCGCAACAGGACGGGGAACCCAGTGCCCCTCTCGGCGCTGACCTCGGTCCGCAACATCACTGGTCCGGAGTTCACCATGCGCTTCAACCTCTACCGCTCGGCCCAGATCAACGCCACGGCCGCCCCCGGCTTCAGTTCGACCCAGGCCATGAAGGCCCTGGAAGAGGTCTTCAGCCAGACCATGCCCCGTGAGATGGGTTTCGACTACAGCGGCATGTCGTTCCAGGAAAAGAAGGCCCAGCAGGGAGTGTCGCCGGCGGCGATCTTCGCCTTTTCGTTTCTCTGCGTCTTCCTGATCCTGGCGGCCCAGTACGAGAGCTGGTCGCTGCCGTTCTCGGTCCTCCTCGGCACGCCTGTCGCCAGTGGCCGGGGCCTTTGCCGGCCTGCTGTTTAAGTCTTTTGAGAACAACATCTACGCCCAGATCGGACTGGTCATGCTCATCGGTCTGGCTGCCAAGAATGCCATACTCATCGTCGAGTTCGCCAAGATGGAGCATGAGAAGGGCAGGCCGCTGTTCGAAGCGACCCTGGACGGGGCAAAACTTCGTCTCAGACCGATCCTCATGACATCCTTTGCCTTCATCCTCGGCTGCGTGCCGTTGGCCATGGCCAGCGGGGCCGGTGCCATCATCCCGGCAGGTCATGGGGTACATGGTCATCTTCGGGATGCTGGCGGCCTCCTTCATCGCCATATTCCTCATCCCGGTCACCTTCTACGTGGTGACGAAGCTGGGACTTAAAGGTGACTCCGGCGTCCATCCGCCTGCCAAGGCCGAGGGAAAGGAGGGAGAAGGTCATGCGTAAAATACTACTGATTTTACTTGCCGCTTTTTCTTTGCTTGGCTGCATGATGGGCCCGAACTACCAGCGTCCGGAGGTTGAGACGCCACAGACGTGGCGTTTTGAAGACAAGGAAGCAAAGGACGTTGTCAACGCTGCCTGGTGGGAACAATTCAACGACCCTGTTCTCAATGACCTCATCCTGACGGCCTTACGGGAAAACAAAGATATAAAAATAGCTGCCGCACGGATCGAGGAGTTCCTGGGAAGATATGGGGTAACACGAAGCGCTCTTTTCCCCCAGGTCTTTGCAGGGGCCGCTGCCGGCAGGCAGCGGGTCAGCGAGCTGACCGGTCCTGTCCCTCTCGAAGACAGCCAGGGCAATCCCACGTTCAGCAACTATGAAGTGTTCCTGAATGCCTCATGGGAAATTGACCTCTGGGGCAGGGTGCGTCGTGCCACAGAGGCTGCCCGTGCCGACCTCCTCAGCACTGAAGAGGCGCGGAGAACAGTCATACTCACCCTTGTCACATCAGTGGCGGGTACGTATATTGACCTTCGCGATCTCGACAAGCAGCTTGAGATTGCAAAGCAGACAGCGAAGAGCCGCGAGGAAAGCTATGACCTGTTCCGGAAACGCTTCGAAGGCGGCGTCATCTCAGAGCTTGAGTTGAATCAGGTTAACTCAGAATACGAGCAGGCCCTTTCTACCATCCCGCAGTTCGAAAAAAATATCGCACAGGTTGAGAACTTCCTGAGCATATTACTCGGGAGGAATCCCGGCCAGATACCGAGGGGCAAGACCATTGATCAGCTCGTACTTCCCTCTGTCCCCGCAGGCCTTCCTTCGGATATCCTCATGAGCCGTCCGGACATTCGCCAGGCTGAGCAGAGCCTTATCGCCGCCAATGCGAACATCGGTGTTGCCAAGGCGCTCTACTTCCCGGCTATTTCTCTTACCGGTTTCTTCGGCTGGGCAAGCGAAGACCTTTCAGATCTTTTCGAAGGCCCTTCAAAGACCTGGAGCTGGGCTGTTCCCGCTGCTCTGCCCATATTTACGGGGGGCGCGATTTCCGGACAGGTCAGGGCAGCGGAGGCGATACAGCAGCAGACGCTCCTCAGTTATCAGCAGTCGATTCAGACAGCGTTCCGGGAAGTCGAAGACGCGCTGATCGACCAGAAGAAATCGCGGGAGCAGATCAGCGCCCAGGGCCGGCAGGTTGATGCCCTCCGGAACTACGCCCGGATCGCCCGTCTGCGCTACGACAACGGCTACACAAGCTATATCGAGGTGCTCGATGCGGAGAGGAGTCTGTTTAACGCTGACTTGTCCTATACCCAGACGCAGGGAGTTCTCTTCCTGTCTCTTGTGAATCTCTATAAATCGATGGGCGGAGGATGGGTAGTCACGGCCGAGGGGCTGACAAAAGAGATAGTACAAGGTACGTCCACAGAGGTCCAAGTCCTTCAGCAGAAGTAATTGCAGCGGTCTTATGGGGGGACCTAAGAAAGTCCCCCCGAAGGAACAGTCATGAAGAAATCATTACCACAGACATTCTATAACCCGCTGTCTCTTGCCGGCGCGGTCGTTTTCTTCTTCAACATAGGACTCATGATCTTTCTTGCGGTTGCCGAGATGCTCTCGAAACATTCCAGACCCTATGCGGATATCATCATCTTCATGGTCCTGCCGCTCATCGTCTTTTTCGGTCTGGTGCTGATCGTTGCCGGTATAATACGCGAACGGCGCAGACTGAGGTCCGGCGGTGTCACAGAAAGCCGGTTTCCCATACTGGATTTCAACGATCCAAAACACCGCATCCTGGCGCTTGTCTTTATTTGTGGTTTTGTCGTCATGTCTCTGCTTTACGCCTTTGCAGGCTTTAAGACTTACGAATACACCGAGTCCGATACTTTCTGCGGGATACTCTGTCACAGTGACGGCCAGAGCATCCACAGGGCTGAAAACCAATCCTATTCCTTCTCACCGCACGCCAAAGTCGGCTGTTCGACCTGTCATGTAGGCTCCGGGGTTGAGTATTTTGTGCTCTACAAAGTACGCGGTATGCGTCAGCTTTTCAATCTGCTCACTGGTCGGGTCCCACGGCCCATCCCAACTCCGGTGGTTGACCTGAGGCCGGCCCAGGACGTCTGCGAGAGCTGCCACGGACCGAAATATCAGTTTTATGAACGCCTCGAAGCAAGGCAATACTTTCTCTCCGACCGAAACAACACACCATGGAAGCTCGACCTACTGCTTAAAATGGGCACTGCAGGCCTGAAAACTGACAGACCGCCGAAGATGCACTGGCACTCGAGCACTACCGAGGAGATTACCTATGACGCTTCAGATCCGAAGCGGGTCATCATCCCCTGGATACAGGTCAAAAGACTTGATGGAAAGGTCCGGACATACCGGACCGCTGGGACCCCGGAGCCTAAGGCTGATGCGAAGCGGCGAATGGATTGCGTTGATTGCCACAACCGGGCCGGCCACCCGTTTCATCACCCCGCTGACATCCTGAACGCCCTGATGAGCGTCGGGCTTGTCGATCCTTCACTTCCGGATATCAAGAAGATTGCGGTCAAGGCTCTGGAAGGCAGGTACCGGACATTCAACGAGGGAAAAGAGGCGATCGGAAAGACGGTCATGGATTTTTATCGGGCCACGTATCCATCCGTAGCGGAGGCGCAGAAGCAGACTATCGAACGCGCCATTACAGCGCTTCAGCGCACGTATGAAAACAATTATGATCCTTTGATGAAGGTGAGCTGGAGAAACTTTCCGAGTAATCGGGGCCACCGGAATGCTCCGGGATGTTTCCGCTGCCATGATGGCAAACACGTGAGCGAAGATGGTGCAGTATTATCAAAGGACTGCGGTCTCTGCCACGTGCTGCTGGAGCATCTGGTAAGCGAGAAAGGGAAGGAAAAGAGCGCGGTACTTCGCGTTCTTGCATATCCCCACCCCGTTGATATAGGCGATTCGTACCTTACGATGAACTGCAGCGATTGCCACGGGACCGAGGCAGAAAAGTGAACAAAAGCTCAGCATAACAACTTTATTTGGAGGAAATCTTATGGGACTGATCCAGACATTTATCGAAGGGGAAGCAAAGAGGTCGATTCACCAATATCGTGAGCGCTTTGCGGAATGGCTTTCAGCTGTTGATGTAGACGGCAATGGAGTGAATGACAGGCAACAGATACTGGCTGATTTCGATCGCATCAGCAATGGAATCGCGGAAGTTATCGGTGGACTCGCTGACCTGCAGCAGCTCTCTTATCTATACCAGCAAAAGTACGGTAATGAGATTAAGATAGACGAGAAGGGCAAGGCCCACGTTGTTCGCAAAACAAAGCAGAAATGAGAGTAAAGCCATGGGACTGACCGTGCTTGTCGGAGACATCGGCGGGACAAAGACTGTTTTGAGACTGGTCAGCGCGGAGGTGGGCAGCGCAGGTCACGCAATGCCTTTGCTGACCACCCTATGGGAAAAGACGTACGTAAGCAAGAGCTTTGCCGACCTGGTGCCGATGGTGCACCAATTCTTCAGAGATGCCGCTGAATCATCCATCAGCATCCCGGCAGTGGACAGTGCGTGCTTTGGCACTGCCGGTGCGATTGTAAATAACGCCTCGGAACTGACAAATTTGAGCTGGTCATTATCATGCGAACGACTGCAGAAAGCCTTGAACATCCCGAGGGTCACTCTTATCAATGACTTTGCCGCAATCGGATACGGCATTGCCGGGCTTGGGGATGGACAGCTGGCTGCGTTGCAGGCTGCTACCCCTGATCCTGCGGCGCCGGTAGCAGTAATCGGCGCAGGGACTGGACTGGGTGAAGGCTTTCTTATTCCGGGTCCCGATGGTACACTGAGGGCCTTCCCGAGCGAAGGGGGCCACACTGATTTCGCTCCCCGGTCAAGTCTTGAGTTTCAATTATTGACCTATCTGCTGGAGAAGAACAGTCTGCCCCGGATTTCGGTCGAAAGGGTAGTATCCGGGACCGGCATTGCATCGATTTACCAGTTTTTCAAGGACACCAACCCCCGTGAGGAGTCTGCCGCGATGGCTGAAATCTATGAAACCTGGTCGCGGGAGATGGGCAAAAAAAACAAGACCGTTGATCTGGCGGCAGAGGTCTCGAAAGCCGCGATGGCCGGCGGTGATTTTCTCTGCGAGCAGACGATGAATCTGTTTATATCGGCGTACGGTGCAGAGGCAGGCAATCTGGCACTGGCAATCCTTCCCTACGGCGGCTTTTATCTGGCAGGGGGAATAGCGCCGAAGATTCTGCCGAGGCTGCAACAGGGGGCCTTTATGAAGGCCTTCCTGCGCAAGGGACGCATGCGTCCCTTGCTCGAGAAAATCCCGGTCCACGTCATCCTTGATCCCAAGGTAGGACTCATCGGGGCAGCTCTGATGGCGGTTAAAGAGCATTCAATATGAAAGGCATCGGAAAGGAGAAGGAAATGGACAAGTACAAAAAGGCCGTGAGCATTATATGTACCACGGGAATGCTTTTTGCGATATTGCTGGGCGCGGGCTGCGCGACAAAAGGCCAGACCGGCGCGCTGACAGGAGCCAGTGCCGGAGCCCTCATCGGCGGACTCGCCAACATGCATGGGTCCTGGGGAGCTACCGCACTGATAGGCGCTGGTGTCGGCGCTGGTGTCGGCTACCTCATCGGCAATGAGCAGGACAAGAAGGACGCACAGAAGAGACAGGCAATCCGCGAAGATGAGACCAGGCCGCTCGGAGGTACGACATGGCAGGTCGTCAGCATCGTGCCGAAGCCGGAGAAGGTCCACAAGTCGATCGTCGCGCATTTCAGGTCTGACGGCACTGTTGTAACAACAAAGACAAATATGGATGGCGATGCCGAGACGCTGCATGAGCAATACCGCATAGTCGGCTCCACGCTTATCATCTACAAGCCTGATTATGTTGAAAATACCAAATTCTCCATTGAAGGGAACAAGCTGATCATCGATTATGGAAACGGCAGCGTTGTTCTGCAACGCATCTCGTGAGGGGCCGTTGGATCGAAACTCGTAAAAACTATTTTATTGCAAAAAGGAGCGTCTTATGACCAATACAATTGCGATGACAGCCACCAAAAAAAATGCTTTGATAGCGGCAGTGATCTTTTTTTCTCTCTGTATTCTCTGCTCGTCCTTAGCCTTTTCATCCGAAAAAACGTCAGACCTTCTCGCTGATACCGGTTTTCTGAAGGATAAGATCGGCAAGCCTGGCTGGGTGATTATGGATATGAGGGTGCCCGAGGAATATACAAAGGGGCATATACCGGGGGCTGTGCTCCTTCCGGGGTGGATATCGAAACTCTATGCCGAGGACACGAAGCGGGCTGCAACAGTAATCCCCCGCCTTGAGAAGGCCATCGGCGAGATGGGAATCGGAAATGAGAGCCATGTCATCGTCTATGGCTCCCCGGTCAACGCGCACTGGAACGCGGTGATGTTCTGGGTGCTCGAAACTATGGGATGCAACAGCTCACACGCCAAGTGTACCGTACACTTTTATGACGGCGGCGTCGAGCGGTGGCAGGCAGAGGGGGGCAAACTCGATCAGGCAGAGACAAAAGCTCAGGCGGCCAAGTTCAAGGCAGCACCGGGAGCAAAGAGAGGTGCGAAGACCGATGACGTCATGCAGGTAGTTGAGGGAAAGAAAAAGGCGGTCATCGTCGATTCGAGATCAGCAGCCGAGTATGAAGGGACAGATATACGTGCATTGCGCGGAGGTCATATTCCTAAAGCAGTGAACATAGACTATTCAAAAAACTTCAATCCCGAGTCGTATCGGATGCTGCCATTCTCAGAGCTGAAATCGATATACAAAGATATACCTTCCGGCAGTCGCGTCATTACGCATTGTCAGACGGGTCAGCGGGCTGCATACTCTTACCTTATCCTCAGGGCGCTCGGGTACAAAGACGTAGCCGTTTATCATGACGGCTGGAGGGTGTACGGAAGCAACCTGAATCTCCCTGTTGAAAGCGAGACCTGGTTTGATTTCACCAGGGTCAACAGCACGATAAAGGCAGTACAGGAACTTAAGGAGAAAATGAAATAGCGTAATACCGTTTTATACAGAAAGCGCCTCTTTCCTGAAGACGTTGACACTTGTCAGAAATGTGGCATGGTAGATACACGTTCAGGGCGCTTCGATCCCAAAGACAGATGTATATGAAAAGGACAATTCGATGAAAAAACAGCTTACGCATTTCTGGGATGAAGAACATAGTCTTACCGCACTCCTTATTTTGCTGATCATTGAGATCTTCATAATCATACCGATGAGCAAGGCTGGACAAACATTGGAGCTGATCGGCATTTTCGTATTCTCAGTCCTGCTCCTTGCCGGACTGCTCACGATGGCCCGTCACAGGGCCTTTCAGGTGGTTTCGGGTGTCTTTGTAATCAGCGCGATCGGAGTACGACTGGCGCGTTCTGTGTTCGGCGTTTCCGGTCTTCTTCCGCTGGATGCCCTGCTCTCAATACTGTCCGTTGTCGGCATGATAATTGTAGTACTCTGGCAGGTGTATCGCGAAGGTCCGGTCACAGGCCACCGTGTCCGTGGCGCGGTTGCCGCATATCTTCTCATTGCGATTTTTTTCGCTTATAGTTACACGTTTACGGCTGCCGTAGTCCCCGGATCATTTCAATTGCCTGCTTGGGTAGCTGAAACCGGTGCTGAGCGCGGGGAGACATTTTTCTATTTCAGTATGGTTGCACTGACAACAACCGGTTTTGGAGACATTACGCCTATCCACCCGCTTGCCCGTTCCCTCGTCATGCTGGAGGCTCTCATCGGGCAGCTCTACCCGGCGATCCTCCTCGCCAGGATCGTAACCCTTGAGATTGAGACAAGACGGTCGAAGAAAGGATAGAAGTGTTATGACAAAGAGTATGAGCAGTTTCCTGAAACCCTCACTAAACTGGCTTCTGGCCTTTATCCCGATCACCCTGTTCCTGGAACATACCATGCCGGATAAGCCAGTCCTTATCTTTCTCTGCGCAGCCTTCTCGATTATTCCGATTGCAAGCCTCATAGTTCAGGCCACCGAGCAGATCGCGTTCCGCACAGGAGACGCGATCGGCGGACTGCTCAACGCGACCTTCGGCAATGCCCCCGAGCTGATCATCGCCTTTGTAGCCCTTAGATCGGGTATGACCGATATGGTGCGCGCCTCGATTGTCGGGGCTATTATGGCCAATCTTCTCCTCGGTCTTGGACTGGCCTTCCTGCTTGGAGGACTTCGTTATCATATTCAGGAGTTCAACCCGCGCGCGGCAGGCATGCAGGCAAGCATGATGATGCTCGCGGTGATCAGCCTGATGGTGCCGGGCGGTTATCATACCCTCGTTACAGAAGAGACACTTCATTATGAGCGCTATCTGAACATCGGCGTTGCCATCGTCCTCCTGGTGACCTATGCCCTGAGCCTGCTGTTTATGATCAAGACCCATCCGGACTTTTTCGTCAGCGATCAAAGCCATAAAGAAGAAGAGGAGCACAAATGGAGCATAGGAAAGGCAGTCGGCCTCCTCGTTGCCGCATCAGTTCTGGCCGCGTGGATGAGTGAAATTCTGGTGGGCGCTGTGGAAGGAGCCTCAACGGACCTCGGCGTATCAAAGATATTCATCGGCCTCGTTGTGCTGGCGGTGGTTGGCGGGGCTGCAGAACTCGGCTCTGCCGTCATGATGGGCCGCAAGAACCGGATGGACCTTGCCATGGGTATAGCCATAGGGAGCAGTGTCCAGATCGCCCTTTTTGTAGCGCCGCTGCTTGTCCTGCTGAGCCTCTTTGCCGCGCCGCAGCCCTTTATGCTTGCCTTTACCCGTGCAGAGATCACCCTTGTCTTTATGAGTATCCTGATCACCACCTTTGTCGCAAGCGGCGGAAAGACCCACTGGTATAAGGGAGTCCAGCTCCTGACGGTCTATCTCATCTTTTCGATTCTCTTCTTCCTGATACCAGGGTGATGATGACCATCATCGCTTTATTCGTAACAGTGGCGTTTCTTTACAGTCTGGTATCCAGGCGGCTGGAAAAGACGGTGATCACGGCTCCGATCATTTTTGCCTCGGCAGGGATTCTGCTTATCCTCGCAATGCCGGAACTCCACGAGTTGAATATGGAGCGGGAAAGTCTTTTGAAAATTGCAGAGATAGGGCTGGTGCTGCTCTTGTTTACGGACGCTACCCACATCAATTTAAAAACACTTAAGAGCAGGGAAAGACTGCCTCTGCGTCTCCTCAGCATCGGGATGCTGCTTACTATCCTGCTGGGTGCTGTCGCAGCTCATCTCATTTTTCCTCAACTGTCGATATGGGAGGCTGGAATCCTTGCCGCTATCCTGGCCCCGACAGATGCCGGACTTGGGCAGATCATCGTCCGGAGCCCGCGGGTGCCGCTGCGCATCCGGCAGTCACTCGATGTGGAAGCAGGGCTCAACGACGGACTTTCAGTCCCCTTTCTCATGTTTTTCATCGCTGTGTCCCGGATCGGCACAGAGAGGGCAGGCACGGTATTGCTCAACTATGTCTTTGAGCAATTGGGGATGGGCGCGATGGTAGGTCTCGCCGTCGGGTTAATCGGCGGTCTGCTCCTGGGCCTCGCCCATCGCAGGAAGTGGATGGCTGAATCTGTTCAGCAACTTGGCCTGGTGGCTCTGCCGATCCTCAGCGTGCTCGCCTGCGAACCCGTCGGCGGGAGTATGTTTATTGCGGCGTATGTTGCCGGACTGGCTGTGCAGGCGGGTTTTCGCGATGCAGGCACGAACAGCCTCGAATTTACCGAAGGGTGGGGACAGTTGTTCGATTACTTTGTTTTCTTTCTCTTCGGCCTTCTCGCAGCCCTGGCATTCATGCAGTTCAACCTTCTTCACGCATTGTATGCCCTCCTCAGTCTGACCGTGGTGAGGATGCTCCCTGTTGCAATCGCCCTGATCGGCACGCGCCTGAGTCCGGCGACCATCTTGTTCATGGGGTGGTTCGGTCCGCGCGGACTTGCATCTATTGTGCTCGGTCTGGTGTATCTGGAGGAGGAAGCGCACCTGCCGGGCGAAACAACGATCAAGATGGCTGTCATGGCAACCGTCATGCTGAGCATATTCGCTCATGGCTTCAGCGCGCTGCCCGGCATTGACCTGTATAGCCGCAAGGTGTCGGGACTTGACGCCTCAAGTCCCGAGACAAGGCAATAACGGAAAATCTTGTTTTTCAGACGCCCTTTATCCCGCCGGGACCGTGATGATCGGGGCGCCTTCCTTTCCTCCTGTCTCGGTGAGGGAAAAGATGAACATCATGAACGAAAAGAGCGTTTTCGACCGCAGGTCCCGGTCGTCGATCCAGAACCAGTGGCCCCGGTAGGGAACGGCAATAAAAGCGTCGCCCGGCTTCTCAGAGGAACTATGGATCCTGATTAGCGGAGAAACAGACACACCCTGCACCGTCTCTTCTGGCATCGTCGGGTTCACCCTCTTTTCAACGACATGCAGCGGCGGGACGTCGATGTATGATGCCAAGTCAATGATGATCTCGAGCATCGACCGGGTCAGCAACGCGAGTTCCTTATCGTCTTTTGCCACCGAGCCGTAGGAGACTCTGACTTCACTTGCAGAGGGGTCGAGCCCCAGGGTTTTCCGGACGAAGAGGATGTCCTCCTGAACCAGAGGATCGACCTTTCCCCTGAAGCTCAAAAGCACCCCTTCCATCTCGCTTGTCTTCTGCACTCTCAGCCCTATGGCGCCTGAGTCCTGTACTCTCCTCAGCCGCTCAAGGAGCGGGTAAAACTCGGGGTCAGCGGCACGCGCCCGTGCAGAGCCACCATAGCGGTTCCTGACGCCGTTGAGCGAGTGCACGCAGATTCTGAGCACAAGATCGATCGGATAGCCGGCCTGGATCAGGCTCAATACCGCAGGTGGCGGGATCGGTTTCATGAGGCTTCGCGCGAATTTCTCTCCGCTAAGCGGCGTGTAGGTGACTGTGGGACGGTCAGTATACTTTACTGCGCCCCCTGCAGATTGCGTATTTGTCGCAACGCCGGTAACAGGATTCACCCAGGAAAGCCTGAGGTCTGCCTGACTTTCCACCGAGTACTGGCTTATGACTGAGGCGATATCGAGGAAGATGGGGGTGTCGCCGTACCTCAGTTTCACCGTGTTGACGAGCATCTGCTCCTTCCATGATTCCGCGATCGCGCCGGTATAGTCGAAACGGTCGCGGGAGACAGCATGAGGCCCGATGCCTGTGCAACCAGATAGGGTACATATGCTGAGAAAAAGGGCAGTCAGCGTTAACCGTTTGAGGGAATCCATGCTCTCCTCCGTACAGATGTCATGAAGAACCCTGCAGCAGAGACAGCAGGGCGCCCATGATTTGAAAGTTTATTTATTGGTGTCATTGTTTCGAAAGTCCCCTCTGGGGAGGGGGTAGGGGTGGGTAGTATTACTTCCATGGCCCTTTCGGAAAGATTCCAGACAAGTTGGAATGACAGAAATTTGGAATGGTGGTAGAGGCCACAGAGTGTTATATTCATAAAGGATTTATCTGAAAAAAATAGCATTTCCACGGAGCCAGGTCAACGTACAGTCCGGAATCCCGCATCTCGTCTCCATTCCGGTCGTAGGTTTCACCTAACAGGACATCGGCAAGCCGCCAATTCCTTCCCCTGAGTTCATTCCACGGCACGTGGACGCGCGCCTGAGCGGTTTCTCCGGAGAAATTTATAACAATAAGGTAACGTTCCTCATCCTTGACCCAGCACCAGGCCAGGATATTCAAACAGCTCTGGTTGTTGGGCCAGCCGGACCGCTCGCAGAGGCTCCACTGGCCGTTCCGGAAGACGTCATGATTGATCGCCTTCAGAAGATTGCGGTAGAAATCAGAGAGATTATGATCAAGCTGCTCTGCCGGGCGGCGGTCCAGAAAGACAGGCAGTCTCACCTTCATTCCCCTGAATTGCCCCTCATGCAGCAGCTTTGCCCCGGTCAGGGTGAGGACCGCCACTGCTGCAGCGCGCCCTTTTCCGTCAGGAAAGACGGCAGCGGCCCTTGGCTCGTCGTGGTTCTCGACGAACCTGACCATTTTCTCCTGATACAAAGAATCAGCCAAAAGATGCAGACGCACGTTTTCCGCATCTCCGTGTTCCATCCGGTCATAGAGCTTCTTGTCGTAGCAGAAATCAAAACCCTGCTGCTGCAGTTCCCACTCGAGGTCCCAGTAAGCCTCGGCAATGAATTTGAATTCCGGCTATCTTCCCCTGATCGCCGGGATGACCGTCGTCCAGTAATCATAATCTGGCCTTTCACCTGCACGCGTTCCCCAGGTACGCTCGAAGATAGTGTTCAGCATGAGCATGGCCATATCGCAGCGGATGCCGTCACACTGTTCGGCGATCTCGCCGAGAGTTTCGAGCACAGCGGCGCGCAGGCCGGTATTGAACGCATTCAATTGGAGCACGTCCGGCCAGGCGGGAAAATAGGGGTCCTTGCCGCAAGCGAAAATGTTTCCACCGACATCGAAGAAGGATGCCGGATCTCTCTCAAGGTCTCCCTTATTCCCCCGGATGAAGTATTCGGGATGCTCGACGACCCAGGGGTGATCAGGGGCCACATGGTTCGGCACAAAGTCAAGGATCAGACGGATGCCGCGCTCACGTAGTATGCCTCGTGCGGCTGCAATCCCTTCCGGTCCTCCGAGATGATCATCGACCACATACCTCCGCACGCAGTAGGGTGAGCCGACAATGTCCTCTGCTGAAAAGTCAGGGAGGGCCCTACTGAAATCTTCGAGAAGCCCCTGATTCTGCATGGCTATGCCGATTCCGGCAGGGCTCCTCTCCCAGACCCCCATGAACCATATGGCGTCAAAACCGAATGAGGACAGGAGGTCCCATTCCTCCTGAGGTACAGTGGACAGGGTAACAGACCTGTTATATTTCCGGTTCAACTCACCCAGCCAGACCCAGGTGTTGATTTCGTAAATTACCGGATACCTGGGCCATGTTTTCATTTCTTTGCCCTCCCGGCTTCCGGGGCGCCCTTCACAAACCCGGCCTGTTTGCCCACTTCCAGTGCCCGCTTGGGGTCCAGGAGGCCGTAGAGCTGAATCAGTTTGGCGACTAATCCCGTCCAGCCGGTCTGATGGCTCGCGCCGAGTCCGGCGCCGTTGTCGCCGTGGAAGTATTCGTAGAAGAGGATGTGGTCGCGCCAGTGGGGATCGGTCTGGAACTTCTCGGTGCCGCCGTAGACGGGTCGCCGCCCATGCTCATCGCGGAGAAAGGTGTTGGTCAGGCGGCCCGAGATCTCCTTACTCACCTCGAAAAGGTTCATCATCTTCCCTGACCCCGTGGGGCACTCGATCTTGAAGTTGTCGCCGTAGTAGAGGTAGAAATTCAGCAGCGCCCGGATGATCATCGCGTTCACCGGCATCCAGACCGGGCCCCGCCAGTTGGAGTTGCCGCCGAACATGCCGGTGTTCGACTCGGCCGGCAAATAGTCCACGCGGTACTCCTGGCCGTTCACGTGAAAAACGAACGGGTGCTGCTCATGGAATTTCGAGAGCGCGCGGATGCCGTAGGGGCCCAGGAACTCGTTCTCGTCGAGCATCTTCGTCAGGATCCGGCGCAGCCGCTCGGGAGTGACCATGGCCAGGAGCCCGCGTTCATTAACGCCGAAATGCCCCGGGCCGGTTGGGTGTATAGTCTCCAAAAGTTCGGGAATGCGGAGCAGACGTTTACTCACTGCGGCCAACGCCCGCGGGATGCGCTCCCGTTGCCACTTCTCTGTCACTGTGGCGGCGCACAAGGGGAGAAGCCCCACCATTGAGCGCACCTTGAGCCTCTGGGAACTGCCGTCGGGAAGCCGTAAGAGATCGTAGTAGAAACCGTCCTCCTCGTCCCACATGCCGTCCTGACCGGGTTTGTTCATGCCCGCAGCAATAAAGTAGAAATGTTCCGCAAACTTCAGGACCATGTCCTCGTAGACAGGGTCGTGGGCGGCAAGCTCCACAGCGAGCTCCAGCATGTTCTGGCTGAAGAGGGACATCCAGGCGGTGCCGTCCGCCTGTTCCAGGTGGCCGCCGGTGGGGAGCGGGGCGCTCCGGTCGAAGACGCCGATGTTGTCGAGGCCGAGAAAGCCACCTTCGAAGACGTTCTTGCCGAAGCGGTCCTTGCGGTTCACCCACCAGTTGAAGTTCAGGAGCAGCTTGTGGAACGTCCCCCTGAGGAAATCGAGGTCCGTCTCGCCGCGCAGGGCCTGCTCCGTGCGGTGCAGGAAGAGCGTCGCAAAGGCATGGACCGGGGGGTTCACGTCGCTAAAGTTCCACTCGTATGCCGGCATCTGGCCGTTGGGGTGCAAATAGACGCCTTTGAGCATCAGTTCCATCTGGTCCTTGGCGAAGTCGGGGTCCACGATAGAAAGCGGCAGCGTATGGAAGGCCAGGTCCCAGGCAGCGTACCACGGGTACTCCCACTTGTCGGGCATTGAGACGACATCTTCGTTGAGCATGTGGAACCACTCCGAGTTCCGGGAGTTACGATATCCCGTATGGAGGGGGTTGGAACGATGTTCGTCCAACCAGTTGTCGCCGTCGAAGAAGAAGAACTGCTTGGACCAGAGCATTCCTGCAATGGCCTGGCGCATGACGTTTGCAGCGTCTTCACTCACTGACGGAGGCGTCACAGACTTATAAAACTCATCGGCTTCGCGAAGCCTGCCGGCAAAGACCTCATTAAAGTCATTTCCAAAGGGGTTACTCAGTACCCCCCCATTCCCCCCCTTGGCAAGGGGGGATTAGGGGGGGTCTTGGACAGCCGCAGGCGGATCACCGTCGTCTGTCCGGCGCCGACCGTGACCTGGTAGTGCGCCGCGACCTTGGTGCCCTGCTTTTCGGGATTTACCGCAACCGTATTGCCCTGCACCACGCAGTTGTTGATACCGTCTTTCACGTAAGGGCTGTCATTGGGCTGACCGGGAAAGAGCCGCTCGTTGTTCGTTGTGTTATCGGTAAAGAGCAGCGGCACCTCGCCTTCGCAGGAAAAAATGAAGTCACCCAGCGGCGAATGTGTTGCCGCCACCGCGCTAGTGCCAGCGGCCGATTTAATCTGTCTGAGGTCCGGTTTCTCGGCAGCCCTGTTGGATTCAGCGATCCACGATGCCCAGTCGTTCCGGAACCAGAGGGTCGGCAGGAGGTGCAGTTCTGCCTCTTCCGGTCCCCGGTTGGCTGCCGTGATCTTAATCAGGATGTCTTCCGGACCGGCTTTTGCGTACTCAACAAAGACGTCGAAGTAGCGGTCTTCATTAAAGACGCCGGTGTCGAGGAGTTCATATTCCATCTCGTCACGCGTGCGTTGTCCATTTGTCCTTACGAGATCATCATAGGGATAAGCGGCCTGAGGATACTTGTAGAGATACTTCATGTAGGAGTGGGTCGGTGTGCTGTCGAGATAGAAATAATATTCCTTGACGTCCTCGCCATGATTGCCCTGGCTATTGGTCAATCCAAAGAGCCGCTCCTTGAGGATAGGGTCCTTCCCGTTCCAGAGGGCCAAGCTGAAGCAGAGGCGCTGCTTTTCATCGGAAATGCCGGCGATGCCGTCCTCTCCCCAGCGGTAGGCACGCGAGCGGGCATGATCATGAGTGAAAAAATTCCAGGCGTCGCCTCCTTCACTGTAGTCCTCACGCACCGTTCCCCACTGACGTTCACTCAGATAGGGGCCCCACTTCTTCCAGGGGATATTCTTTTCTCGCGCTTCATCAAGTCTTTTCTTCTCTTCGGTATCGCTCATGCTCTCCCTCCCTAATGATTCTTCAACCAGTTGTTTGAATTTGTATACAGCGCGCAGGCTCAGTCCATTATATCATCAATAATTTTCATCAGACAGCTTTTTTTTGCGGCAGGCAAAGCGGTTTTTCACAAGGCTACACAGCATGAAGCGATCGCTCACAGGAGTGGTCTCCGGTCAGCCGTGCCGGGACCTCTTCAGGATCAGATAGCCCGCAGTCCGGAGAAACCTGCCTGGTAAAATACGGCGATGATGATAATGGCACAACAAAAATCAGCGCCATGAGGGCGCCGCTTTGTCATGTTTCATATTCCCCTCTCCCTATTTATCTTCTTCTTTATTTACCGATCAATTCTACAGATAATTATTGTATACTATGACGAGTCAATTTTTTACGTCTGCCTGCTGAACCGGCAGGTAAGAAATGCCCTGATATCCGGAAAGAGAGGATGAATGCCATGAAACGTTCGCTGAGATATTGTGCTTTTATTTGCCTTGTTCTCGTAACCTTGACGACCTCCTGCAGATCAATCAAGACCCAGTCCGTCTGGAAGGATGATTCCTACCATGGACGCCTTCAAAAGGTCCTGGTTATCGCAGTTGCTGAACTCGATTTCATGCGGAATCATTTTGAAAACGTTCTCTCCCAAAACCTGGCCGCAAGGGGTGTCGAGGCCATACCAGGCAATAAAGTCTTTCCTCAAACAAAGGAAAAACTTGACCGAAAGGCCGTAGTTGCGAAAGTCAAAGAGTTGGGCATCGAGAGTGTTTTGGTAATTCGGTCGGTCAGCAAAAAAGAGGTCTCGGAATTCCGGCCCGGAGGGGTCTACATAGTGCCTACAGCCTTTTATGATGACTGGTACGGCTTCTATTCCGAATCGTTTATTGTTGCTTCAGACCCCGGGAGACAATATGATGCGGACTATTTTAATCTGGTTACCAATGTTTACGATACAGGCAGTGATAAGCTCGTCTGGTCCAACCTCTCGGAAGTGAAGGTTGAGGGTTCACGGGAAGGAGCCATTAACCCGTTCATCGATTGGCTCATGAAACAGCTTGATGACAGCAAACTCCTCTAACCCAGATAATTCACAAAATTAAGGACAAGGCTAATCGAAATTAGACGGGGTGGAGTACTCAAGCGGATCTTTTTGCCGACCTGCCGGCAGGCAGGTATTCCTGTTACAGGTTTCTCAGTGATCACGGGCAAAAATACACACCCGCCCTATTTCAACCTGAAATCAACACGGGAATCCCTGAGTTTTTCCTTCTTTTCAGGCTGAAGCGTTTTCGGCTCTACAAGAAATACCCGCTCCGGTTCGACTGCTTTTGACTTTAAAATATAATCCTTGACCGCGAGCGCGCGCTGCGAGGCAAGCGATCTCAGGTCGTCGTCTTTTATCTCAATATGGGTAAGCATTAATTTCTCCATCTCAGGAACCGGAATGTCCTTGGCTATCCCGATAAAATTTCTCGGCTTTGGAAATTTTTCAGCCTTATACGCCATCTTCAGATATTTGGCGTATTCACTCTCCTCTATCTTCACCTCGTCTACAGGAATAGCTGTTTTCGCTGCTTTCACCATTTCCTTTAACTTCTGGGCCTTTATCCTCTTATGGAAAAGGTATTGCCGCAGTCCCTCTTTGTCCTTCTCCAGGTCAACATGCCCTTCGATTTCGAGCTTCAGGGCAGGCCTGTCATATAAGGCCTTGATGATGGTGTCGAGCTTTTTTGTTCCCGGCTCACCTAACGTATGGCTGCCGGGGTCAAAATCAAGATAGCTGAGTTCCTCACCGCCGCCGAATATCGCGCCAAGGAGCGCAAAAGGCGAGGTAGCGGCTTTCGCAAGTAAATTGATGAGTATCTTAATGATAACGCTTCCCAGTCTGAATTTCGGATCATCCAGCTGTCCGGTAACAGGCAGATTAAGATCTATCTCCCCCTTTCTGTTCTTCAGGAGCGCTATGGCGAGTTTAACCGGCAGCTTTGTCGCATCAGGGCTGTCAACCTTATCGCCAAGGGTGAGTTGATCAAGAAATACCCTGTTCTGAGCATCGAGCTTCTTCTTGACTATGAGATACTGCAGGCCGAGGGAAAGCTTTCCCTTTTCTATCGTATAACCCATATATCTGCCTGAGTAAGGGGTGATAGAGCTGAGGTCCATGTCCTTAAAGTCGATCTTAAGGTCAACATAGAGGTCCTCCCGCAGGGGGTTGATCTTTCCTGAAATCTCAAGCGGCGCGTAATTGTCGAGTTTCCCCTTCAGGTCAACATCCGCCATCTGGTTCTCTTCTGAGGAAAGACCAGAAACCCTGCCGCCTATCTCAAGAAAATTTGCAGAATAATTAGGCTTGATGTAATGATCAGAGAAATTGACAGTTCCGCCCTGCAGGGTAACCTTCTCAATCCTGATCATCTTTTGGACAGTATCTTTTTTGTCAGCTGAAGCATCCCCGGTCCTTACCTTTGCCTTGCTGTCCTGAGTCTCATTTTCTTTTGTCGCCATGCCCTGAGGCCCTGCCACCGCTGCAACCTTACCCCCAGCCTTTTCCTCCTCCTGTGACACAATATTCTGCACGTTCATGGTCCCGTCAGGGTTGATAATGAAGCGCGAATAAAAATCAGTCAATGCGACCTCTCTGATACTCATGGAAAGCGGAGCATATCCGATATCCATCCCGCTAAAATGCAGCGAGTCCCATTTCAGAAAGTCCTCTGCATTGACCTTGTCTACCGAGGCAAATTTCGTGAGGGAGGCCTCGCCCTTGTACGTCGCCTGCACTCCTTTGGTTTTAGAATATCCCAACAGCACGTTGCCCTTTGCCGAAACATCGCCGTTTGTTACAATAATCTTTACCTTGTCCGTAAAATACGGTTGCAGAGGGACAGTATCGATTGTCTTCACATCAACCCTGACATTTGCTTTAACCGGGTTACGCCCGAAGCTGCCGTTAACTGAAACAGACCCTGTTTTATTGATTCTGCATGAAAGCGAAACCTTCGCCGTAGTGTTCCCTGCCGTAGAAAGGTTTTCCTCGTGCAATTTGATCCGATCCGCCACCATGGTAACCGGTTGGGAAGGCTGAGCGTCTTCAAACTGAATCCTATAGCCTTCAGCCAGCAAGTTCTTCATGGTTATCTGCCAGGGTTTTTCAGGAACTCGTGCCTTTATCTGCTGGTTCTTTCCTGCCGGAGCATCCGACTTTTTCAGGAGGTTCCGCAGAGACCATTCCCCCTCTTTTATAAGAGAACCCAGATTCCATGTTCCATTACTGAAACGTTTTATGTTTATTGTGCCTTTCTCGCTGTAGAGCCCGCCAATGAGCACCTCTTTTTTCCTGAAATCCGCCACGGTATTCTTCACCGTAGTTACCGGTATCGTGATAACGTCCTTTTCATCATCTATCCTTCTCAGCCTCAGGGAATTCAGGCCCGCCTCAAGCCCGTTCAACTGCATCACAGGGGCTTTATCATCATTGCTATAGGTATAATGCGTCTTGATATCAAGCGCTCCGTCGCGCACCTCAAAGAGTATGTTATCTCTGTAGTAAGGCGAATATTTTCTGAGGAGTATCTTGTTGAATTCGACAGTCCCTTCGGATGCGAGAGGGAGGAGCGATAGATTTCCCGCAAACGTAAGCGTTTCGTCCGCTTCTGTCCGCAGGGACAATCTCACTTCAGTTTTTTCATCACGGACATTGCTGAAATGGTCAACCTGCAGGTTCACATCCTCCAATACCGTCTGGAATTTTGAGTCCTGAAAGTAATCAGTAAAGGAGAGCATCCCCTTGTCCAATTTTGTCTCATCAATGCGTATCACAAAAGGTGAGGCATCGTTCTTCGGGCTTTCTCCCTGAGTTTCTGAAGCTCCTCTGTCGATGAGGGAATGAACATTCAATATTCCTGAACTGTCCCGCGTGAAATATATTTCCGGTGAATCGATAGAGATTTTCGAGATATGGACATTTTTTTCCATAATATCTGATGAGGCGATACCGATATCCACCCGGGGCAGGTTCAGGACCGGGCTTTCACTGTTATCCTGTATTACTATGTTTCTGAAGGCGGATGTCCCCTTGAGCGATAGTAACGGCTTTTTCCCCTTATACTGGGTGAAAGAAATACTCGATTGGGTGTCAAAGAGTCCTGACAAAAACCTGTAATCCATCCGAAACGGCACATAGGCAAGATAATAGGGGATATTGAGATCTTTTATGTTTATATCAATGCTCGTTTCGACAGAGTCTGCGAAAGGCTTGGAAGTCCCCTGGAATGAGACAGGGTGGTTATTGATCCGTGCCGAGAATGCCGGATTCACATACTCATCCAGATAGTACGGCAGATTTGAAAGGAAAGGGACGGTGAGCATTGCGTCTTTCACCATATGTTTCGTATGCTTTGGGCCGTCAAGAAAATCTATGCTCCCTCCGATGATCTGAATATTGTTCAGGGAAAACCTCAATGGTTTTGAAGGTTCTGAGGGCTTTGCCTTTTCTTTTTTGAGAAGATCTGAAAAATTATAGAGAAGGTCCTCCTCATTGCGTACAATATTTACATAGGGCCTTTCCAGTCTCATCTCTTTGACGATCAAGCCCCGTCTGAAAATCGACATGGTCTGAAAATTGAGATAGAGGCTGTCAAAAGAAACAAAGATGTTCGAACTCCGCGGTTCCTTGACAGTAAATCCCTGAATCGTGAGTGAAAGCATGAACGGGTTGATCTTCACTTTCCGGATCAATACTTCCCTTTTCAGCTCTTCAGAGAGCTTTTTGAGCGCAACCGATTTTACGACCGGCGGCAGGACAAAGAAGCCGCTGACCGTGAAAAGAACAAGAAAAATCAGACCTCCCCCGATCAACCTTTTCAGGCGAGGTCTTGATTGTATCTCTCCGATCACCTTCACCGAAGCACCGGATTACTTTCCGAAAACAGTTTTCAAAAGGTCTGTCACCCGTGCTGCGGGGTCAGTGCGGATCTTCTTCTCTTCCTGTCCGACCATATAAAAGAGGCCGTCGAGGGACTTGTTCGTTACATAGTGGTCCAGATCGAGCGACTGTTTGTCCATAAAGGGGATCGATTCGTATTTTGACATCATGTTCTTGTATGAACTGGTCGCCCCAACCTCATTCATGCTCTCTGATACGATCGGTTTGAATGCCTCATAAATTCTGCCATGGGTCTTTTTCCTGAAAAATTCGGTTGCCGCGGTATCTCCTCCGTTTAATATCCCGCGCGCATCATCAACAGACATCTCCTTGATCGCCTCCCCAAAATAAGAGGCGGCCTTCGGCGCGGCCTTTTCAGCAGCCCTGTTCATGCTGAGGACAAACTCGTCGACCTCTTTCTGATATCCGACCTTGCTGAGCACATCAGCGACCTTCTGAATCTTCTCAGGCATGAGGACCCTGATCATCTTGTTGCCGAAATAGCCATCGGTCTGTGAAACACTCTTCACGGCATTTTCCGTTCCGATTGAGAGCGCTTCCTTGAGGCCGCTGACTACCGTATCATTATTCGTGCCTTCGCCTGCCTGACTGCCGACGCTTTTTATGACCGAGTCCAGAAGTCCGGCATAAGCTGCTGTCACACAAACAACAAAAACCAGCAGAACTGACAACACTGCTCTTTTCATGTTTTCCTCCTTGAGAAAAAATTTTTCAGTACAGGAAATTGCTTAATATTTCATCACCTCATTCAGTGCCGTCCGTATCCTCTCCACTGTCGGTACATACTGGTCCTCGAGCTTCGGCAAGGGCATGACCGTATCATAGCCTGCGACCCGAATAACCGGAGCTTTCAGGTGCAGTATGGCATCCTCTGCGATTGAGGCGGAAAGTTCCGCTCCAAAACCGCACGTCTTCGGTGCCTCGTGAACAATAACGACCCGTCCGGTCTTTTTCACGGATTCCAGGACCGCTTCCTCATCAAAGGGGCTGAGGGTCATAAGGTCGAGGACCTCTGCATCAAAACCTTCCACCGCCTGCAGCGTCCTGTGAAGCATGCTGCCCCATGCGATCACGGTTATCTCTTCGCCTTCCTGCACAACCCTCGCCTTTCCAAGGGGGACCGTATAATCACCTTCAGGCACCTCCTCCTTCAGAAGCCGGTATAACCTCGTTGATTCAAGAAAAATCACCGGGTCAGGGTCCCTGAGGGAAGAAATAAGCAGCCCCTTTGCATAATAGGGCGTGGAGGGCACAACTACCTTAATGCCGGGCATATGACAAAAGAGCGCCTCGGTGCTCTCTGAATGCAGTTCAGGAGCCTTGATCCCGGCGCCGTAAGGGGCCCTCACAACCATCGGGCAGGAAAACCTCCCCCGTGAACGGGAGCGGACCCTCGCTGCATGGGAAAAGATCTGGTCGACGGCAGGATAGATAAATCCCATGAACTGTATCTCTGCCACCGGCTTCAATCCATATACTGCCATGCCGATAGCTGCTCCCACGATACCTGACTCTGCCAGCGGCGTATCAATGACCCGTTCGGAGCCAAAGCTTTCGTATAAGCCCTCAGTGACCCGAAAAACCCCTCCGTCTTTCCCCACGTCCTCACCGAGGATCACGATGCTGTCATCCCGCGCCATTTCTTCTCTGAGGGCCAGATTGATGGCCTGGACCATATTCAGCTTCGGCATTTCAGAAATCCTCTATCTGCTTTTTCTGTCTTGCTGTCAATGCCTCGTAAGTATAGGTGAACATGTCCCGGCCCCCAGGCAGTTCCGTAATTTCAGCTGCCCTGACAGCCGCGGATACAGCGGCCTTTGCCTCAGCTTCAACCTCTCCCTGGTATTTCTCCGACCAAAAACCGTTCTTCTCCATGAACAGTTTCAATCTCACGACAGGGTCCTTTGTCTTCCATAATTCGATTTCCTCTTTGGACCGGTATCTCGTTGCATCATCAGCTGTCGTGTGGTCTGACATCCGGTAGGTAACACATTCTATAAACGTCGGGCCTCCCTTAACCTTCGCCTTTTTCAGCGCGTCTGCGGCAGCCTTATAGACGGCAAAAATGTCGTTTCCGTCGACCTGAACACCCTCGAATCCATAGGCATAAGCCTTCTGGGCAAGGGTCTGTGACGCGGTCTGGTTCTCTCTCGGCATGGATATCGCCCATTGGTTGTTCTGACAGATAAAAACAACCGGCAGGTCAAATACACCGGCCATATTGAACCCCTCATGAAAATCACCCTTTGATGTGCCGCCGTCTCCGAAGTAGCAAACTACGGCTATGTTGTCCCTGCGGTATTTTGCAGCCATGGCAGCACCCACCGCATGGGGGATCTGCGTTCCCACTGGAATACAGAGCGGAAATATATGAGTACCCTCAGGGGGGGATATCCCCCTCTCATCTCCTCCCCAGTATTGAAAGAGCATTTGCAGCGGATATCCCATGGTGATATAAACTCCCATCTCTCTGAAGGACGGGAATATCCAGTCACCCTTTTCTATGGCGAACGCGCTTCCTATCTGCGAGGCCTCCTGCCCCAGAATGGAGGCATAGGTGCCGAGCCTGCCCTCCCGCTGAAGGTTCAGCGCAAACTGGTCAAAAGTCCTTGAAAGAATGAGCAATTCATACATCCGCCTTACATACGCCTCAGACAGGGAAGGCATCAGGGCGCTGTCAGCGTCGCCTTTTTCATCCAGAATATCAATGCGCTTAACATGAAATGATCCGACAACCCTTTCGGGCATTATCCCTCCGAAAATAATGGACTTTTTCAAATCTTACCACAATTCGCAGCCCTATTCTATTGAGAACACAATTTTTCCACGTTTCATGAAACCTATAAAACAAGTTGTGTGTTTAATTTTAAAAAATGGGATAATTACCTTACGATCAACAAATATCAGCAAAGCTCTAAAAAAATATACAGGAGGATAGAATGCGATCAAGGGAAAAAATGTTTTTCAGGCGGATTTGGTTCCTAGTGGTAGGGGCTGTAATAGGAATTGCGATTTCTTCTCAGCTCTTTCATTTACCAGTGGCACACGCGCAGAGTTCTGCTATATCCGGGGACTCCATCGATCTCCTTACCAGGACCGGCAGGGCCATGGCAGAGGTGACCTCAGCGGTAAAACCTGCCATTGTCAATATCTCTACAACGAGGACTGTCAAAATTTCAGGGGGGATGGACCCGTTTATGGATGACCCGTTTTTTAAGAAGTTCTTTGGTGACAATTTCGGGCGTCAGAAACATCCGAAAGAACAAAAATCATGCCGGTCTCGGCTCAGGGGTCATCGTCTCTGCAGACGGCTACATCATAACAAACTATCATGTGGTAAAAGACGCTGATGAAATAAAAGTGCTTCTTTCTGACAAAAAGGAATACACCGGCAAGGTGATCGGGTCTGATTCCAAGACTGAATTATCCGTCATAAAGATTGATGCAGCCGGGCTTCCTACCGTATCCTGGGGGAATTCCGACATACTTCAGGTCGGCGAAGTTGTCCTCGCTGTAGGGAACCCCTACGGGCTGAACCAGACAGTGACCATGGGTATCGTGAGCGCGCTGGGGAGGGCAAACGTCGGCATTGCTGATTATGAGGATTTTATCCAGACAGACGCAGCGATAAACCCCGGCAATTCCGGCGGGGCACTCGTAAACGTCAGGGGTGAACTGGTAGGAATCAATACCGCTATCTACAGCACCAGCGGAGGATATCAGGGCATAGGTTTTGCGATCCCGAGCAATATGGTGAAATCCGTTATGAACAGCCTGATTAAAAAAGGGAAGGTGGTCAGGGGATGGCTCGGGGTGGCGATCCAGAAGATAACCCCTGAACTGGCCAAACAGTTCAATCTGAAAGACGAAAAAGGCGCACTGGTGGGAGATGTTGTTGAAAACAGCCCTGCTGAAAAAGCCGGGCTGAAAAGAGGCGATGTAATCATAGAATATGACGGCAGGAAGATAGAGGAACCGAATGTTCTCCGCAATATGGTTGCGAATACCCTGCCGGGAGAGACGCATCAGGTAACAGCGGTGAGAGAGAACAAGACCCTGTCGCTGCCTATTGTCATCGGGGAATTGCCGACCAGCGCCCAGGAAGAAGTCGTAGCAGGCGAATTTGAAAACGTGATGAAAGGGATTACCGTCCAGGATATGACTCCCGCGATTTCAGAAAAGCTGAAAATACCTGAGCGCATAAAGGGGGTCATTATCAGCGATGTTGCCGAGGACAGTGTTGCGGCAGGGGTCCTCGCTCAAGGCGATGTTATTCAGGAAATCAACAGGCAAAAAATAGGCAGCGCCAAAGATTACCAGGAGCTCGTTTCCAAACTCAAAAAAGATGAGGACGTATTGCTGCTCATTTTCCGGCGGGGCTCATCGTTATATGTAACATTATCAGAAAAATAGCCATTTCAGTCAGGGCCGCCCCATACGAGGGCGGCCCTGTTATTTGCAGGAGTTACGATTTCATCATCCTGCCACTGTATGTTCCGGTGCTCACAAACGATGTCTGTCAGCGCTCTCACCTGCCAATGGAATGTTTTGCGCTTTCACCGTCAGGCTGACTTCGCGCGATGTGTTTCCGTCGCCGTTCGTCAGATTGAAGAAGTCTACCGAGGCTGTGTGCGCACCGATTGAAACATCTCCCGGTGACAGCGACACAGTAATGTTGACGCTGTCCCCTGGGTCCAGGTTCCCGCGGGCAGCTATCGTTGCAGCGTTCCCCACAAGCGATGACACCTGTTGAAAACCTGTCATTATGTCATGCTTTTCTACCTGAACCCACCACTCAGACGCAGACGCCGACCACTCAATTGGTGCGTGGCCCGTATTCTTCAGTGTATACATTTTCTCAGAGGGGCTGAAGGGGCCGCCTATCGGGCCGGAGGAGGAGAAGCCTTCTGCCGGCGTTACCTCAAGAATCCCTCCTGCACCGCCCCGTTTCAGAGGCCACTCATAGCCGACAGGACACCACTCAGGAGATCTGAGTCCCTTACCCAAAATCTTGACCTCGGCGCCAACACAGCCCTCGATTCCCGCAGAGAGAAGCCAGGACAGCGGAGGAGCCCACGCTTCCATCTTCAGATAGCCCTTCGCGTTCACAAAAGGCCCGCCCGCACCGTAGAACAGCATTGCCAGCTCAGGGCTCACGAAGCCCCTGAGAGAGGCGTCTGCAGACACAGTTGGTTCCTGAAACTGAGTATCCACTGTGGTCTCACCAACAGGACTCCATCCCTTCTTTCTCTTGTATTTGACACCGGCCTTAAGTGACGTCTCAACGGTCACCCCAGCTGTTACTCCCGCATCTGCATTTCCGTCCACACCCAAATAGAGTCTGGCCTTCGGCACGATCACGAGACAACACCCTATGACCATAGGCTTGAAGGCGTGCTGCGCTATTTTTACCCTTGCCTCGCCCTGAAAGTTTCCTGTCACGCTGGCTGTCAATTCATTCGTATTGGTGATTTTGAGAATCGCCCTGAAGTCCTTCACATAGGGAAAAACCCAATTGACGCAGCAGCCAATATGAAGGCCCAGGTCAGGTTCGAAGGCCAAGGTGATGCGGCCCTTGAGCGTTACCCCTGAGACAACTCTGTCGAAACCTTCACTGATACCGGCGGCGGGGTATGCAACCGTAGACGTAACATCATCGATGACCTTGTCGATTTCCAACTCGATCTCTGGTTTCCCGCCGACTCTTCGCACTGCTACAATCCTGACCCCGCTCTCGAGTTGTGTGGCGGCCAGGTCGATCTCCAGGTCTTCGGCTGAAGCAAAAAAGGTTCCTTCGATCACGGCATCCTCGAGAGTGGCGTCTTCCGTTTCAATTTTCAATTCGTTTTGGGATGTTGTTATGCTGACTATTCGACGAATAAATCCGGTCCGGGCATTGTCAAGAGCATCCCCGGTCTGTTCAGCAATTGTGCTGATAATGATATCCCCGGCCTGAAGGGGGAGCACGCTCATGATCTGGGGATCGAAGTAATAGGCAGCCCCATCCTGCCTGAGGAGAAAGTTCACCGCTGCTGCGTCAAGTATCCTCACCGAGGGGTCGAGCTTCGTCTCTTTGAGGGCGAACGTAGGCTGCACGGTCCTGTTCGCATTGATGGTGACGGTGCACGTCTTGTTGTTTGGAGTCCAGCCGGGCATTGCATCGCAGCCCTCCCAGGATTGAAACACCGAGTCGGCATCCGGGGTGGCCGTCAGTATGACAGCAGTGCCCGGCTGATACGACGCTGAGCACTCATCGCCACAGTTGATTCCACCGATATTACTTGTGACAACCCCGTTGCCGAACGTGTCTACGACAAGGGTCGTTGAGGATACTTCAGCACTCCAAAAGAAGAAGTGCTCAAGCGAGCCCGCCGGGGTCACCGCGAGATAGAATGTGTATGCTCCAGGAGGAAGCACCGCCATAGAGGCGACCGACATGACGATTTCCGATACAGGCCTGGTGTGATTCTCTTTCCACTTCACGAGGCCGGAGGAGAGGGGCGAGAGTTCATTCAGTCCGTTGACAAGGTAGATGTTCACTGGATCCACTGCAGGCCAATAGGTGGCAAGATAAACGTCCACGGGTGAGGAAAACTCCGGAAGCCCTATTCTCACGGTGAGATTATCCCCACCCACAGCTGCAGAGCCGAGGCCGATCGGGCTTGCTTTGCCTGCAATCGTATGCACGACGGGCAAGGCCGCTGCCTGCAGGGCGAAAGACTCTTGCCCTGTCGGAGGGGCCATCTGGCTGGGAGGTATTACAAACGATGTTGTATAGAAAGCGTATCTGCTGAAATCGTCATGAGGGGTAATCAGGAGGTACAGGTAGTATGTCCCCGGGGGGAAGCTCTTCACCGGTATACTTCCGTAGAGAGATTCCTCAATGGGCGCGGTCACGTTGTCTCTCCACTTTGCAAGTCCCGAAGAAAGGGGCACGAGAGAAAGATCTGACTTGATGAGGAAGAGTTCGGGATTCAAGAACGGAGCATGGATGGCGCAATACACGTCCACAGGGCCTGAGAACTGCGGCAGAGCTACCTGGAGGGCGACGTTGTCGCCTGTCCCTGCAACACTGCCGACGCCGATGGGTTTCGCATAAGCAGCCTGGAGACTCGGCGTCGGGTACTGCGCAGGTTCGTAATAGATATTCTCCTGGCTCGCCGGCAAAGGAGCAATTTGTGCTTCCGCAGCAACAACACAAAAAAGGCTCAACGCTGCCAACAACAGTATCTTCTCAGAGAGAACGAGGACTTTCACTTTCATCTGAAAGCTCCGCCGTTTCATGACACCCCCTGTCCGTTTGATGTGGCTCCCGTTCTTCATGGTAATGGCTCCTCTCTTTTAAATGTGGTCCTTACCAGTCGCAGTGTCTCCGTTCGGTTGTTTCTTCAGAGGAGACAAGGCCTTCGTCTCACCCCAGCAGACAATTATTCCCTAAAAAATAAGCCCGAGCATACCAAAGGCTCTCATCCTGCGGCAGCTCGACCGTCTCCGTCTCAAGACCCGTAACTTGCCGTCCCACACTCACAGATGGTTTGGCTTTGTCGTGGATCTCTCTGTTCTAAACCAAAGCATATCAGGGAATGGACCGATTGTACAGGAGGCTCAGAAACTACATATTATCAAAAGGTTAGACACCGGTGTTTGTTTCAAGGGGCAGTCTGCCCTTGACACACGAGGGCCTTATACGTGTTCTGAAAGCTTTCATGTTTTTAATTGGCTGTGGCCCTTATAGTCTTTGCCTCTTATGTCTCTGTGATTTATTGTGAGCTTCTAATTATTCTCATTCTTGCTTTATTTCGTTTAGTCCTTTATCAAGGCAATTGAACCAAAAATACTACTTAAGAAAAAGATAATAAATACAGGTGCAAATTCAAGCCCGCAATCGCTTTTTGGCACAAATAGCGCAACGATAATGCAGAGCACTGCAACTGATAGAAAGCGAATTGAAACTTTATTTTTTCGTCTTGCCGCAGAGTAAAGTCCGGCAACTATTGAGACAACCCAAATAGTTAATATTGAAATAATTATGAGATTTGTCATTTGTCTTCATTTCTCATAATTTATTGACTCAGAACGGTGAGGCTGACGCGACACTGACGCCAGAATAAAAAACGAGCCACGCTTATTCGCGGTCGGCTGGATGATTTTGTTAAACCTTTATTACTTCTGTCATTCACATCCATGGATATGAGTTAATGATCTTTTGTATTATTGATTTTGCTGTATTTACTGTACTATCCGAAATCTCAATTTCGTATTGCAGGCCGTCTTCACCTGTGAACGTGTATCGCTTTTCATTAAAAGAGCCTAAAATTACGACACTAGTCTTAAGTCTTTTTTCTTTACGAGTAACGCCACGACCGCGATCTTCAATATGAATGGCCGAATCGCGGATATGTTTAAGATGTCCAAAATATTTCTTGTATTCTTCATAGAGTCGATTGATTTCTTTCGGCGGATTTAAGTTGTCAGATAATCGATTGAGAAGCTTTTCAATACCGTCGAGAGCAAATACAAAAGCTTTAGCATAAAGCCCATTCAAACAACGTTCGTAAGGTGATTCGTCTCCGCTTTCAAATCTAGCCATGTGGTCTTTAAGATTTTCGGCAGTAATTGGTTGAAATAGAGCATATGAAACAACAGCCTCAGTAAATAAACCCTGAATCAAACCTAGAATATGCTTCGTCTGAGATGCCTGATCTCGGTCTTCGCCTTCTATCCAGTGGCCCGGAAAAGTGAGATCGAATTGTTTGAGATTTTCGTAATTTACTTTATTCATTGAGGTTTAACGAAAAAATCACCGGCCCGAGGAACGAGGGTCCGGTAGATAGGCTTGTTGGGCTTTTGCCTCCTTAAGTGTTGATCATATTATTTTCTTTGCCACGAATGGTAACTGTGACGGAGCTTTTAATGTCGTCAATGATGTTTCCCGGCGCTGCCAGAAACAGCAGCATCTCTACAAAATATGGCTCTTCGGTTATCGTAAATCTCCTCCGAAAGATCCTGAAGAAGAGAACAATAGTCATGATATGCAGTTTTGTGCGAACGATACTGGTGGTCGGTTCCTGAAAGTCTAAATAGGGTCTGAGTGTCATAATCGGAAATAGCAGTGCTGCGGCCAATGGGTTGCGGAAAAAGATGCTTTTTCTCGCAGTAGCGAAAGATGAGCCAATTCAACGAAAATACTGCTCGTGAATCATATATAGCGTATCGCGCTGGATCCCAGAATGAACTCAGCTTGGACAGGGAGGAAATCGATGCAAATGTGGCTCGTGTAAGCTTTCCCCGCCTTACTTCATCTTTGAATGTTCTAATACGTTCGTTATTGCGGCCCCCGACTTGAAATGTACGGATGCCACCCCAATCACGGATTATCCAATAGTGAATTTTTAATTCATCATCACTTTCCAACAGAGCGGCAAGATTTTCTTTCAAATATATGTTTCGTGAGAATGCGCCAATGACGTCAGGGGGGATGTCGATTGGGATGTTTGAAGGTATTTCCCAGACATATGCCGTTTCCAGTGGGATGACTTTGGATAACTCTTTTAAATGTTCAATCATTATATCCATCTTCTCGCTCAACATCCGAAATCAGTTGCCCGGCCACAGACCCGGGACTGAAAACCAACCAGGCTTATACCGGGTCAACTGGATTTGCTTGTTACACATTTTTTATTAATTCTTGGAGGCTTACAGAATGACAGACCTTGAAAATAGAATATTACCACAGTTGATGACGATATACGTCTTTTATTTTTGTCTGGAGATTTTGCGCTTGGGTCGCCGCTTCAACTGCAAATAGCACGGTCATTAACTAAATTAATTCCCTTGCTTGAAAAGGAACGACATAATGGCAACCCCAGTGCCGATAACGGTCGCTGATGTGATTATGACATTAAGCCAATATATTTTTTCTGATAATTTTTGGCTTGAACGTGAATTATTGTCTATTGATTCGACAAGTTTTTCAGTGCAGGAAGCTAATAATTCCGCCTTAGCTCTTTCGTATGGTGGGGAGGTATCGAACGTTCCGCCTTGTCTTCCTATGGCTTGGATTAATTTATCTAAGTCTTTTTCTCTTGGCGGTGGTTCAGTCATAATTAGTCATATCTCCCATTTATATTATTTGATGTGTAACATTATTACTATACGAACTTCTATATTCTGCGATCCAGGCCAGAATATAGCATAAACAATGGATTGAAGAAAGAAAATAATTCAATAAAATCAGACGTCGTGATGTGACGCCGTGATTGTTCTTGAGGGCGATGCGTGATAGCATTTGATAGTGGAGAAGCGTACTCGCATAAAACCTGTGCCCCCCTCACCTCCGGAAAAGACAGGCGCCAGACTCGAGCTGGTACTTAAATGCGATTCGGTCGGCAGTGTCGAAGCCGCTACCGCGGGTCTTTCCTCCATTGCCGTTCCTGATGTCGAGGTCCTCGTGGTGCACTCCGGAATAGGGCATATCAGTGGTTCAGACATACTCTTTGCCGAGACCTCGGGAAGACTGATTGTCGGGTTCCAGGTTGATGTTGTTCCGGGGATAGCATCACTGCTGAAGGCCCATGGGGTAGAAGTCCGCCTTTATGATCTCGTATATACCCTGATTGATGATATCAGGACCCTGGCCGAGGGCCTGGCTCCGGCAGCTCCGAAGGAAACAATCCTTGGAAGCGCAAAGGTAATCGCCCTTTTCAAAAGCACAAGAAAAGGCGTCATTATAGGATGCGAAGTCACAAGCGGCTTTCTGTCTGTGGGCCGGCATTTCCGCATCATATCTGCCATGGGGCCGGTCTATTCAGGCGTCATACGTTCCATGCACATTGGTGAAAATGTAGTTCAGAAGGCTGTTGCCGGACAGCAGGCCGGCATTAAATTGGCCGACTTCAAGAACGTCCGGATCGGGGACATCGTGGAGACTTACAGCGGCCCGCCTTCGAAAAAGAGCCCCGCGTGGAAACCCTCAGGAGAGATAATCAGGATATAGCGGGCAATCACCGTCGTTTTTGAGGTCATTTTATACTCTGCGCACTGGATCAGCGTCAAACGGAAAATATTTATTTCCTTTTCTGCTCCTCAGCATTGGGTCATATCCTGAAAATGTTTGTTGCAACGGGCAGTCAAAATCAACGATTCAAATGGAGTCAGGCTGAATCAGATAGAAAATTACTCTCATGGGCACTATCTGAAAAACAACACTTCTACTGTTCATGCCTCGAGAGAAGGGCATTAATCTTCTTTTTTGTCCGGCAGCCGTGGATTGTGGCTGCCGAACAATTCAGGAAAAGCAGCTTACTTACCTTCTTCCGCCCTGGCCATGGCCACCGCCACCGAAGGAGCCTCTCCCGCTAAAGGAACCCCCGTAAGAACCGTGTCCGCTGGAGGAACTCCGTCCGCCGCCGCCAAACTGACCACTATTGGCTACGAAAGACGCTTTATAAACTCCTCCTCTACCTGAGGAATACATGTTTTGCCGCGCCTGGTAGGAGGAGGCCCTTTGTGCCGGCTGGTTAATGGATCTGTTCGCTGAATAAGACCTCGCCGGAGCGTTGACCGATCTTCCACTATTAAGATTGTCGCCTCTGTTGTAACCTGTCCTGCCCGGAGAATACGTGCTTTGCCGCGTCTGGTAGGAGGCCCTTTGTGCCGGCTGGTTAATGGATCTGTTCGCCGAATAAGACCTCGCCGGAGCGTTGACCGATCTTCCACTATTAAGATTGTCGCCTCTGTTGTAACCTGTCCTGCCCGGGGAATTCGTGCTTTGCCGCGTCTGGTAGGAGGCCCTTTGTGCCGGCTGGTTAATGGATCTGTTCGCCGAATAAGACCTCGCCGGAGCGTTGACCGATCTTCCACTATTAAGATTGTCGCCTCTGTTGTAACCTGTCCTGTTGTTCACGGGCGGGCGCATGTTCACACTGTCTCTTGCCGTATTCACATGAGAACTCCGGTTGTAAATCGCGCCGGCGCTTCTCTGTGCGGCAGGGTTTGTCCATCTCTGTCCTCCTGCACGGTTTCCGTCGCTGACGCCGCCGTAAGCCCTGCTCGCAGGTTCGATGCGATGGGTCGCACCCCCGTCAGGATGACGGTAATGGTTGCTGACGGCATACCGGTCGTTCCCATGACCACCATGGCCGTCATGATGTCCGTCATGATCGTAACCACTCCAATGGTTATAACCATAGCCGCCCCAGTAACCATAGCGTCCATAGCCGCCCCAATAACCGTACCCGTAACCGCCCCAGTAGCCGTGTTGCCACCACCCGTATCCATACAACGGAAAAATGAAGTCCGCCAGAATGTAATACCCCTGGAACAAGGCATTCAACCACCAGAACGGATAGGGCACATAGTTATACAGATAAGAGTAGTCCGCCGGAGGCGCGTAGTAGGTCACTACGGGCGGGCCTTCCTGGGCATAATAATTGTTTATCACCGTTGGGGCAGGGGGCTCCGTGCCCAGTGATGTATTGGGGCTGACTGTCGGCCCCGCGTTTGCGGCTGAAACCGGCAATTCGTAGTCTTTCGTGACGTTGTCAAAGACGTTCAGGGCTTCCTCTTTGCTCATGCTCAGCCCTTTGGCGTCCGCAGCACTGCCTACGGCATTACGCAGTTCGATGACCACATCGGGTGTGACCGGATAATCTCCAATCCACCCGTTTCGGGGCGCTATCCCGGCTGATGTCAAGGCGCTCTCCGCTTCGGCCTCGTTTGCAGGCGAACCTATTTTCAGGGCGTTAGCGAGATTCACCGCCAGGGTGCCCTCTCTCACCAGCGATTGCGCAAGCGGAGGCCCTGGGATTTTCTGTTCAGCCAGCGCGTTTGCCGCAGTCAACATCGAAAAAAACATGAAAACGCTCAGAATCATAGCCGATGTTTTCATTTTTCTCACCTCTTCTCTCTATCTCTTACATATATTTTACGCCTCTATTGACGGAACCGCAATTCACCTCCTCCTTTCCAGGAATAGATTAGCAATTTGATATGAAGATACAGTGAAAGAATTATGAAGAATTATGAAGAATTGTGAATTGGGTCAGAATTTCAAGTATCTTTGTAAAATTAATAATCTGAATGGATAACGTTCATCACTGAAGATTTACCAGCAATTTCCTCTGCGGTATTAATATCTTCGGGCTCCTCGATGTCACTCAATGCATCGGTCAAGTCCGATACGGCCTTCTTTTTAGTAATGGTAAGTCTTTGAGTCTCAAATGCGTGACGCTCCTTCATGACTGCAATACTCACATCCCTGAGTCTGAGAGCTTTTTCAAATTTGGTCTTCATCTCTTCTTCTCTCAACAGTGTCTCTTCCAGCATCGTCGCAGAGAGAACGTCATAGGACTCCCGCACCGACTCAGCCTCCCTGAGCTGTGCAGAGATAATTTCCTTCTCGGCTTCCCTTTTTGCGATAAGGGAGTTAAGTGACGCCAGATTATCCCTGAGCAGGATGTTCTCTTTCATCTTTTCATCGAGAGCAGACCGCAACTTCTGCATTTCCCTCTTAAGGCTTTCGCACTCACATTCCCGTATATTCTTCTGTTCATGCCAGGCAGACCTTTGGTCTTTTAAAGCTTCATGCCGGGATTCGAGTTCATTATATTGCAACTCCCAATGTTTCTTTAAGGTCTCCAGGGTCTCTTGGACCTTATTCTTTCTCTTAAGCTTATTCCGTATTAATTCCAGCATGTTGAGGAGGGTTCAAATCCCTTCTGAATGATTTCTCTCTTGAGTCCCCTGTAAATTACCAGTTAATTGGATCAGTGTCAAACAAAAACTTTGTTTATTTTTACCTGTAATGATCATCTATCCGCACAAGAAATTTGTGCGGTTTACAAGGAGCGGTCAGCCTGATCTATTGCACCTCCGACTCCTCAAAATCAATTCTTCTGCCCTGCTCTCACTTTTTCACGGAAACTGATACCATTTAGCATACCCGAAGTACGTTGGCGTGCTTCCTGAAACAAACACTTTCAAAATAATTTTTTTCTTGATATTATGCTATGGAAAGGAGTCAAGCTTTTGCCTGATATACAAAATCTTTTATGGATATAAGACTCTATTACCCTGTTCACACATTTGATAATCAACTCTTGCTGCCGGCCGGCGCCGTCCTATCGACGAAGACGTTAGATAACCTCATCTCTTCAGGCAAGCCAACACCTTATGAAACCTATCCACTGCTCGATTATGGCATGGTAAGACATGACTTGCACCGTCAAATAAGCAGGCCCCCATACGATTTGATTTTCTCCGGTCAGGAGAAAATTACAGAAGTCATGACTATGTTGGAGAAGGTTCATCTTGTCATTCCCGTTTTGCAGTCACTGGATTATTTCAAGAAAGACGACTACCATACGTATTGCCACGTCCTTGTGGTATTTGCTCTTTCTGCTTTGATTGCAAGAGATCTGTTGTCTGACCACCGGGAGTGGACAGAAGCAGTTTCGATTGGTCCTACTCATGATATCGGCAAAATCTGCGTTCCTTTGCATATCTTAAAAAAAGACACCCCTCTCACCAGGGATGAAAAGAGTTTTATAGATCATCATACCTCTGCAGGCTATGTCCTTCTTAGTCATTTCCACAAGGATTACAAGAACCTTGCCGCCATAGTGGCGAGGGATCATCACGAGAGAAAAGATGGTTCAGGCATGCCCCGTGGAATACAGCTCACGAACAACATAGTGGAGATAATAGTTGCATGTGACATATACGATGCTCTTATTTCCCCAAGGCCTTACCGACCTTCCTCATACGACAACAGGACCGCGTTGGAAGAACTCACGAAAATGGCTGAAATGAATAAGATTGGATGGGAAGTGGTTAAATCTCTGGTGGCACACAACCGCAAGGCTAAGCCCAGACACAGCGAGGTAGTTGTTTCAAGCGAAAAAAGGGGCAGTGCCCCTTCGCTCAATTTTTACGGAGTTTTTGAAGAAAATGACAGTGACTCCTGACAAAATGCTTCGGACCAGGCAGCCCTTACACACAGCGCAATATCCTGCTAAAAGTAGGATAACAACCTTCAAGAGGACAACACATGAGAATGTATGGCAGATTTATCCAAGTGAAAATCATTACATAGAGGCGCATAATAATCTTGGTGTTGTATACAAATCTCAGGGATTTATAGACAGGGCGATAGCAGAATACCAAAGGGTTTTGCGGCTCAGGCCTGATTCCGCAGAGGTTCATAATAATCTTGGCAATGCATACTTATCTCAGGGCTTGTTGGATAGGGCAATAGCAGAATATCAGACTTCATTGCGGCTGAATCCTGATTACCTGGTGGCACATAATAATCTTGGCTTTGCATACGCAAAACAAGGCCTGCTGGACAGAGCAATAGCAGAATATCAAACGGCATTACGGCTGAATCCTGATTTCGCAGAGGCGCATAATAATCTTGGTGCTGCATACGCAAAACAAGGCCTGCTGGACAGAGCAATAGCAGAATATCAAACGGCATTAAGACTGCAGTCCGATCACGTAGAGGCTCACTATAATCTTGGCAATGCATACTCATCTCAAGGCCTATGGGATAAGGCAATAGCAGAATACCAGGCAACATTACGACTGAAGCCTGATTTTTACGAAGCAAAAAAGCGTCTCAATGATGCAGTATCAAGACGGCAGTGAAGGTTTTAAGGAAAACCTCAATCTGCAGCTTCGCATCCTACTAAATATCGGGTATGTCCGTGTGATAATTCACTCACTATTCAGCGTTGATAATTTACCGTAACTCTTTTATTTACTATCAAACTTCTTTTATGCTATCTTTTTCCAGTCATGACAGCAAATGTGCATTGGATGCGAAAAAAATGGTGGGTGGAGCTAAGTGCCCCTGCTGTCGTACTGATTATTTCCGTGTTGGCAACCCGTGATTTGTGGCAACCCGGTTTTTTTGTGAGTCATGACGGGATTATCCACGCAATGCGCCTGGCTCATTTTGACAACGCGCTGAGCACCGGCCAATTCCCTGTGCGCTGGCTGTCAACCTGGATGGGCGGATATGGCTCTCCTCTCCTTAACTACAATTGGAATCTGCCTTACTACGTCGCAAGCGGAATTCACACGGTTGGCGCTTCTTACGAAGCCAGTCTGAAATTAGTCCTTGCCGGCAGTTTGGTTTTGTCTGGGTTTGGGATGTATCTGCTTTTACATACGTGGTTGAAATCTTATGAAGCGGCTGTGGCTGGCAGTATACTCTATGTATGGGCACCCTATCGCTTTACTGACGTCTATATCCGGGGAGCAGTCGGAGAGGCTTGTGCGTTCATTTTCTTGCCGTTAATATGTTGGATGCTCGTGTGGAAACATAAGGCCTCTTCGCAAGCGATCATTACTGGAGGTATCTTATGGGGTGCATTCATCCTAACACATAATATCATTGCGTTTGTGACTATACCCCTTTATTTGGCCTACGCGTTGTATCTTGATATCTTTGAGAAAAGCCATTTCAAATTATTGTTCGTGGCACTTGTGGAGTTGTTCCTCGGTATGGGCGTATCCGCCTGGTTTTGGTTACCAGCAATTGCTGAATCCAAATTTATTAATTACTTAACCGTCTTCGCATCATATGAACAGCAATTTCCTTCGCTAACTATGCTGTTGTACTCACCCTGGCGGTATGCCTATGCCCAACCTCAACATCCTGCATTTTCCATGTCATTTCAAGTGGGAATAGTTCACTGGGTGGTTATAGCCGCAGCGACAGTCATAACAGCTCTTTCCCTTCTGAGAATAATTCCCAATACAAGATCATGGTTGGCTCATTCTATTTTTTATATTGGTGTGTATTGCACCGCAGTTTTTTTGTCTTCTGATATCTCTAAGCCGCTTTATGAAAATGTTACGTGGTTGAAGTATATGACTTTCCCGTGGAGATTTCTTACCCACGCCACCTTTGCCGCGAGTATACTCACAGCACTCATAGTCGCATACCCAAGAGCATGGGCCAAACTGTTGGGAATCATGTTTGTTGCGGGTGCACTTTTTTTGTACTGGCCCTACTCCCGGATTGTGACTCAGCAGTATTCGGCTACTGATTCCCAGTATTTTCAAATGGTGCTCGCAAACAATAATACGCTTCCTGACATGGAATTTCTACCTAAGATTGCCCAATCCCAATACATAAAACTGCTCACTGACCGCGGTCTGGCTTATGGTAAGACATTCTTTTCACTCATACCCGACACATCTGGCAAAGTGGAAACAGAGATACAGCAAAATCTTACCTACACTGCTCAGGTGGACACATTCCAGCCCGCGTTAATTCAGGCTCGCATATTCAATTTTCCTGGCTGGGCAGCGTTCGTGGATGGAAGCAAAGTACAGATCGACACGGATATATATGGGTTGATTTCGTTTGCTTTATTGCCAGGAAAGCACGAGATAAAGCTCATTTATAACAATACACCCATAAGAGTTGCGGGAAATTTGGTTAGTCTGGTCTTTGCATTTATGCTACCGCTATTTTTTATTTTTAGCAAACGGCCAATCAGAGCCCCTTAAAATCTTCTAACATGACTTTTGCTAAACCCCATTTTCTGCAGTTTGAAGACTTCTACACGCAAAATTGATCGCCCGGGTTGGACCCATATTTTATCTTCAGGAAAACCTTGAACCCGCTGAAGATATGCTACAGTGCAGAGTTAGGGGGGGAGTTCGCTTTATTCGTCTTATAGGATCATGCAGTCCTTACACACGGCGCAATATCCTGCTACAATAGAATAATAAACTTTAAGAGGACAACACATGAAAAAACTCTTTGAAAAAACAACAATCAACGGGATGACGCTCAATAACAGGTTTGTCCGTTCCGCGACATGGGAAGGCATGTGTGAAAAGGACGGACGTCCTACAGCAAAGCTTACTGCATGCTACCGCGAACTCGCTGCTGGCAATATCGGCTTGATCATCACTGGCTATGCGTTTGTCAGACCGGACGGTAAACAGTTACCGGGGAAAATGGGAATCCATACAGACGATTTTGCCGCTGATATGCGGAGTGTTACCCAGGCTGTCCACGACGAGGGCGGTAAGATATGCATTCAGCTCGTTCATGCAGGAGCTCAGACAACAGCAGAAACAGCAGGAAGACGTCCTCTTGCCCCATCTGCTATAAAGGTTGAACAATTTCCGGAAGAACCTGAAGCCATGAGTAAGGCAGACATAGACGAAATTGTCTCGGCCTTTGGCGATGGCGCCAGACGGGCAAAGGCGTACGGCTTTGATGCAATCCAACTCCATGCGGCCCATGGCTATCTTATCAACCAGTTCCTTTCCCCTTTGACCAACCGACGAACTGATGGCTATGGCGGCTCTGTGGCAAACCGATGTCGTTTTCTTCTTGAAGTGTACCAGCGCGTTCGTTTTGAGGTAGGACCTGATTTTCCGGTTATTGCCAAATTGAACGGCTCTGACAATCTTGAGGGCGGCCTCGATTTAAGCGATGCTGTTTATGCAGCCCGTTTGCTGGACAAGGAAAAGATTGACGCTATAGAAGTCAGCGGGGGCACCTCTGCCTCCGGCGAAATGAACCCCGTAAGGATTAAGATCGATAGACCCGGCCGGGAGGCATACAACCTCGCACTCGGCAGAGAAATCAAAAGAGCAGTTCGATGTCCCATTATGGTAGTAGGCGGTTTCAGGTCGCTTGAAGTTATCAATAGAGCTATTGTCGGGAATGACGTTGATTACATTTCCATGGCCCGCCCGTTTATCAGGGAACCGCAGCTGATCAAACGATGGCAACAAGGGGACCGCGCTTCCGCACGCTGCATCTCTTGTAACGGCTGCTTTGAGCCGGGAATAAAGGAAGGCGGAATCTATTGCGTTGTTGAAGAAAAGAAAACAAAAAAGCGAGCTGCGACTGCCGGATAAAAGAAATACGCTTCTTGCGGACAGGCTGCTAATAGCACCTCCGAATCCATACCTCCTGGCTGACGCCGATTCCAGGAAAAATCAGGATGTAAAGAGCTGCGTCACCCGCGCAGGAAAAAACGTATCGCTGCAGCAGGCAGCCCGTTATCAAAAGGGCTTTGAATACTACATTTCTACTTTTGTCAGTACGCCATGGAGTTTTTTGGAAGGAAATTTATAAAAATTAATGAAGGGGGGAGTATTCCTTTTGATAAAATGAAATATCTTCCAGACAGGGTTGCTCGTAATAATGTCCTCGAGACCGTAAAAAACCGCCCGTTCTTCAATCCCTGCTTCCCGCAATATCTCTTCGACATCAACCACCTCCATATACCCCATCTGCACCTCGAATACCCTGAGGCCCTCGGAAAGATCAGGCCGGAAGAACCCGGTAATGCCAAACGGATCATCTCTCTTGATAACTGAAACAAAGATGTTGTCTTCATAGAGTATGCCGTGATAGAACATCGTCTGCGTTATATAAAAAGGTATTTCTTTCACGTCCTTCAGCAGAAACAGGGCTGTGCCGTTGACTTTCGCGTTCGTCGCATACACCCTTCTGAATTTATGGAGAAATTCCTCCAACGGCATGAAGTTCATCATTTTGTAGAGCATCTTCTGGCCCCTCGTATAGAGGATGATCATCCCAAAAGGGATCATTGCCAGTATGATAGACCAGTAGCCGCCATGGGGGATCTTGTAAAAATTGGCCCCGAGATACATCATATCGACAAAGGTGACCACTACCGAAATAAAAGACAGGATCGGTTTTTTCTTCAGATAAAATATCCATACCATCATGATACCCGTGAGGGTCATGGTACCGGTAACAGCAAGTCCGTATGCGGCTGCGAGGCGGCTGGACTCCTGAAATTCGAACATGATAAAAAGCACAGACAGAAGCATAAACCAGTTGACCGAACCAAGATATATCTGCGACCTCCGCTCTACCGAAGTATAATCGACCTTGAACATCGGCATGATCCGGGTGGTGATCCCCTGATATACGATCGAAAACATCCCGCTGATCATCGCCTGGGAAGCGATAATCGTGGCGGTTATGCTCAGAAGGAGAAACGGTATGTAAAGCCCCCTTGAAGAATAAAAAACCATCTCGAAAAGTATGTTCTTCGACTCCGGATGCTGAAGCAGGAAAGCCCCCTGACCAAGATAATTCAGCACAAGGGCTGCAAAAACAAACACCCATGCCTGGCGTATCGGTCTGCCGCCCAGATGCCCCATATCTGCATACAGGGCTTCTCCTCCTGTTGCACAGAGTATTATCTCCCCAAGGGTTATAAATCCCTTTAACCCGTTTTCAGCCAGAAACTTTATTCCGTAATACGGATTCAGCGCATATAAAATCTGTGGTGCTTCAGAAATAAAGAGAATCCCAAGAACAGAAAGAGAGACGAACCAGACGATCATGATCGGGCCAAAGGCCCCTGCCACTTTCTCTGTCCCCTTGCTCTGAACAGCAAAAAGACCGACGGCGATTATCCCCGATATCACGACAATATTTGTTTTCGAAAGTCCTTCAAGACCGGGGATCAGAAGAGAACCTTCGACAGCGCTCAAAATACTTATGGCAGGCGTAATAACACCATCGCCGATGAGAAGAGAAACCCCGATAAATGACAACACACTTATAAAACCTATTGTTCTCTTTGATTTCAGGCTGGAACCGAGGATCTCCCTGAGAACAATAGTACCGCCTTCGCCCCTTCGGCTCAGGCTCATCGCAATCAGGGCATACTGAATGGTAACAAGGGTAACGAGCGTCCAGATGACCAGGGAGAGCACACCCAGGATATTATCATGCGTTGGCGGCTTCAGGAGGAGGAAAACAACGGTGAGTGTATAAATGGGACTTGTCCCGATATCCCCAAAGACAAGGCCAAGCGATTTTATTATTCCTGTGACAGGAGATTCGGTGTTTTTCATATTTCCTCCAGGGGAAAGGAGGAAAATAAATAGACCGCCAGGCAGCGGTCTTGTTTTCGATCCTTTGCCCTTCCACACGCCTACGAGGTTAGCTGACGGGCTTGGGCTTGGAAGTGCCCTATTCCCTTAATCGGGAAATACGCCCCACTGTTGGGTCCCCCGCATCCATTCTCAGGCAAAAGCCCTGAATGAATCTCGGCTACAATTTATCCTCAACTTTAAAACTACGACAAAATTTTGTCAATCTTATTTACTTTTCTTTCCCGCTGAACGACCGACTTCATCAATTATTTCCCGCAAGGGCAGTCCGGTCTCCCAGGCCCTCTTTTTGCAATCTTCGAATTCAGGGGAACGTTTCACCAGGGACTTGCCGAACCGGGAGGTTTTCACCCTGACGTTACCATACTTCGTAGGGAACTCTTCCAGCTCCCTGCTCATCGTTATCCTGTTCGCATCATAAAAGCGAACGCCGATGGTAGTGGTCTCACGGAGGATGATTTCTATGAGGGCGTCCTTTCTTTCAGCGTGACAAAGGACAGTCAAAAGCACTCCGGGACGGGATTTTTTCATTATCACCTGAGTCAGAAAAACATCGACTGCTCCTGCTTCGAAGAGCCGCTCCATGACAAATTCAAATACCTGCGGATTCATATCATCGATATTCGTCTCGATAACCGTCGCAGCCTCATTACGGACACCATCCTCTGTCTCAATGACAAAGAGCCTGAGTAGATTCGGCCAGCCGGCAGGGTCAGCATCTCCCGCTCCGGATCCTGTCGCAGTTATCCTGCAATGAGGCATCGGGCCAAACCCCGACGAGGTCACTGAAAGTATGGCCGCGCCTGTAGGGGTCGTCAGTTCAAAGGAAGGACCTGACGAGTGGCATGGAATGCCCTTGAGAAGTTCAGCTGTGGCAGGGGCAGGCACAGGCAGTACTCCATGGCTCGTTTTTGTCGAGCCACCACCCAGATTGACAGAAGAGGCCAGCACACTGTCTATGCCGAGATAAGTCAGTCCTGTCAGAGTTCCGAAAATATCAACAAGGCAGTCTACGGCACCCAATTCGTGCAGGTGAGTCTTGCTGACAGGGCTGCCATGAACCCGCGCCTCTGCCTCAAAAAGGCTTTTAAAGATTGCATGACCTTTTTCCCTGGTTTCGTCCGGCAGAGAGGAAGCCCGGATTATTGCTCTGACATCCTTCCATGTTCTGCCTGCAGGCCCAGGTCCGTGTTTCCCCTGTTTGAGCGCCACATCTACTTTTGTCGCTGATATACCGTTCCGTCTGACCTTCTTTGCAGAGAGCGAATACCCCTTTACCGGGATCCTTTTCAGCTCTTTTTCTATCACCTGAAGAGGAACCCCGGCATCGACAAGCGCGCCAAGGCACATATCCCCGCTGATCCCTGAAAAACAGTCAAAATACGCTATCTTCACGGGTCTGCTTCTATGCAGTCTTCAGGAAAGGTTTCACATCTTTCTCATAATCGAGCGCAGAGAAATAATTGCCGATAGCTGTACGGTATTCTCCGATCGATCTCATTGCCTGGGCTGCCAGTTTGAATCTCTGCTCAAGGCTTATGCATCCGTTTTGCTTTTTCAGCTGCTGTATAAATTCAGTATACTGGGAAGCTGAGGTCAAAACAGCGATACTGTGCCAGTTCTTGGCAGAGGCCATCGTCATTGCCGGTCCGCCGATGTCAATATTCACCCGTGCTGTTTCAGATGTTGTGCCTTCCGTTGAAATAACAGATGCGAACGGATACAGGTTCCCGACAAAAACATCAAAATATACTCCCGGCTTGCTGCCATCGCGGGCGAGTATCTCATAAAGATATTTCTCGTGGGCAGGGTTGCCCCTTTCAGCAAGCAGTCCTGCGTGTATTTTGGGGTGGAGAGTCTTTACCAGCCCACCCTCCATCTCAGGGGCGCCGGTAAAATCCTCTACAGAGACATAATTTTTCTCTGCCTGGGGACCTACGACCTCGAGGATCTTCTTTCCTGTCCCGCCGGTTGAATAAAATTGCGCGTGAGGATTGACACCTAATATCCCTTTTACCAGCTCATCAAGACCATTTTTGTCGAAAACACTTACCAGGACATGCTCAGGTTTGATCAGATCGATCACCTGATGTATGTTCTCCCGAATGCTCATGCTCTCCTCCTGTTTATCAGAATGTGACGCGCTTAATAATAATATACCATAACAGTTTTATCCATCAGCTCTGCTCCGGCAGGTTTTTCAAAAGCCCTATTGATGACCGCGGCTATCAGCGGCGTCCATATCGAGAAGCATGTCAGCCACAGTCTTTTTGCAGCGGTCTTTATACCGCAGTCCGTTTCTTATTTCTGTCTCTATGCCGGCCATTTCAAGATAGAACGGCGTATGATCAAAGTCAAAAGCAACGATATTGTCGGCCCTGATACTTTCATCGAATGCATGACAGCCGGGTCCTCTCCTCGGCGGCTGCCCTGCTTTTTTTACAGAATGGGGGATACCCTGAAGCCGGCATATCATCGGTCTGTACGCGTAGAGCACGCAGAAGCCGTCCTGATTCAGGGGACACATGACCCTTTCATGCTGCTGCAAAGCGTCATGCAGGCGATACAGCCGTATTACCTCTTCAGCCCTCCTGAAGAGCGCGCTTTTTTCCTCCCGTTCCAGCAACGCTACTCCGCTGCGCAGAAAAAGATATTCGGTGAGCGTGTAATGATAGAAACGCTCTTCGCAGCAATTACGAACGCACCCTCTGCAGGCAAATCCGTAGTGAAGTGCTGCATCCGCGTATGCCTTATCTATAGCCGAATAGAGGTCCCCGGTCCTCCGGAGAAAGGGGGCAAGAAAGCCATGATCAACCGCAGAGAGAAGCAGGGACATGGTTATGCCCTATCGCATGACCTGCTGGAGATCTTTTCCCATGTGTCTTCATCTATTTCATGCACATAATCAGCGAGCCCGAACCTCTTGCCGCAATCCTTGCAGCGGAAGCTTACAGAACGTCAACCCAAAACCAGTTTTATCGGGCCGCCGCAATCCCTGCATTTCAATTCCGTATCTTTCATCCTGCAGAACTATTGTATCCGATCCGTATTTTTTTTAAAACACCGGGACCTGCGGCTTCCTTTCGGAAAGAGAATTACGTTATAATAAGAGAAGTTAAAAACCCTGATACTCACGAGTCATCTCACCGGCCAACGCGCTTTTATTTTGTAAAGAGTTCTGCCCAGCCAGACAAAGAAAGAAGGAGTCTCAGGAAACATGTCCGGGACAGTTAACAGGTATGAAACCGTGCACAATTGCCAACAAGACGTCGCTGCGGTATTCAGATATCATGAGGACCGCCTTGCAGCGCTCAGAGATATCGCTGCTGGTATAGCCGCGGAGACGAAAGACCTGAGCGCCTTTATCGAGCAACACACTGCCGTTGTCTGCCCCGAATGCCGGAGTGTGTGTTGCATCAACCTGCATTCTTACCATACCTTCGATGATATTGTTTACCTGTATGCGAGAGAAGAAAAAATTCCTCGTCACACCGCAGGCCTTGTTGATTCAAATCCCTGTCAGTTCCTCGGAAAGACGGGTTGCAGCATCCAGAGGGATTTAAGGCCTTACCGCTGCAACTGGTATTTCTGCACCCCCCTTCTTGACCACATTGTCGAATATAATTCCTGCCGTCATTATCGCTGCTTTATCAATCTCCTGGAGAGGATCACCGGGAAAAGGCAAAAAATGATGGAAGAATATGCTTCAGTAATGAGCGCTGTCGTACAGGGGATAAAACCTGATAACTTACTGTTTTATTGACACTTATTAACATATAGGATAATATGTAAAATACATCTCATGGCCGATAAAACCACCTATATCAGAGAAGCCCAGAAATTTTTGGCAAAAGGACAGATTGACAAGGCCATTGCCGAGTGGGAGAAACTTGTCAAAGAATACCCTGACGGGAATAACTACAATTCCATCGGCGACCTGTTCCTGAAGAAAGGCGACAAAAAAAACGCCGTTGAATCATTTCACAAGGCCGCTAATATTTACCGGCAGGAAGGCTTTGCCCTCAAGGCCCTGGCCCTTTTCAAAAAAGTCCTGAACATCAATCCGGCTGATTCAGCCGCCCTTTACGCACTCGGAGAGTTAAGCGAGGAGAAGGAGCTGATTACCGACGCGATAAAATATTATCTCGCTACAGCCGACAGTCTTTCCAAGGAGGGCAAGAAAAACGAACTGTTTGATATTTACGGGAAGATACTCTCGCTTTCTCCTTCCAATATCCCCCTCAGACTTAAAGTTGCAGAGATATTATTTAAGGAAGGTCTCAAATCAGACGCTGCAAAAGAGTATCTCGCTGTTGCCGGAATCTACAGCGAGAAGGGGGATATTCAGAAAGCAAAAGAATATTACCAGAAGTCTTTTGATATGCAGCCCATGAACAGGGATACGGTACTGGGGCTGAGCAATCTCTATGAAAAAACAGACGAACTCGGCAAGGCGATCGAACTCATGAAGGAAGCCGCCGTTATCTTTCGCGAGGATGCCGATATTCTGATACGGGCAGCCGAACTCTCTCTGCGCGGGAATTTTACTGAACATGCCAAATCCTGCCTCTCCGGAGTCAAGGATCTCGACCCAAACAACACAATGGCCCGCAGCCTGCTGGGGGAGATATATGCACAGGAAGGCTTAAAGGAAAAGGCCTGGGCGGAATACCTTGTTGTCATCGATGACATGGTCCTCAAGGAACAGCACGATGACGCGATAAAACTGCTCGAACGCTTTAAGGAAATCGATCCGTTAGAGGCGCACAAGCGACTCCTGTCCCTGTATAAACAACGGGGGGAAGAACCCCGTATTATCGAAGAGCTCACCTTGTCAGGCAATGTCTTTTTTGACAGAGGGGAAAAGGACAGGGCTTTGGCCTTTTATACCGAGGCCCTTGAACTGGCCCCCGGTGATATGTATCTGGAGGAGCGGGTCTCTGAACTGCGGGGAGAGTTTCCGGGTGCGTCCCCTGAGGCCATGAAAACCAGCGGACACCGCGAGCTCTTCGAGGGTGAAGTTCCGGAAAGCTCTGCGTTACCGGAACTCGCAGAGGAAACCACGGGTGAAGTTTCCGATCATATTCCGTCAAAAACAAAGAAATCGGTTAATGAGATTTTTACCGAAGCGGACATATTCTTTCGGTATGGGCTCCTCAACGAGGCGCTGGAACTTCTTGAAGGCCTCAGGCTTAGAATTCCCGAAAGCAGTGACCTTCATGTGCGTCTCAAAAACATACATGCTGACCTTGGAGACAAAGAGTCCGCGGTTACGGAATGTCTTATTCTGAGCGAACTCTACAAGCGCAACGGAGATACTGAAAATTCTGAGAAGGTCCTCAGGGAAGCGTATGAACTGTCTCCTGCTGATCCAAGACTTGAGGAAAAGGGACGTGCTGCCCTGCTCGAACCGACCTCTTTAGTCTCCGGAGGCGCTGAGAAGTTTTCTGAAGCTCCGGCCGGAGAGAAAACCACAATCGAAGACTATGAGGAAGAACTCGCAGAAGCGGACTTTTATGCGCGTCAGGGACTTATCCAGGAGGCGTTACATATCCTTCGTAAAATGGAAAAGCTTTTCCCGGAAAACAGGGAGGTTGCTGAAAGACTTGAAGCCCTTGGAGAAGGTGCCGACCTTTCTCTTGCCGCTGAGCCGACCGTTACAGCAGAACAATCTGAGGCTGCTTTTGAATTATCCGAAGACGAAGTCCCTCTTCCTGAAGAAATCTTTGACGGCGTATCTCCCGAGGGAACCGGGATCCCTGAAGAAGAACACGAGAATGGGGAATATGAAGATTTATCGATTACTGAAGATGAGATCATAGAAGCACAGGAAATGCCCGAGCCGATACTGGACGACGATGTGCTTGAAGTCTTCAAAGAGTTCAAAAAGGGTCTTGAGCACGAACTCGCGGACGAAGACTCGGAAACTCATTACAATCTCGGCATCGCGTACAAGGAAATGGGGCTGGTCGATGACGCGATAAAGGAGTTCCAGACAGCCAAGAACGACAAGAAGAGATTTTTGCAGTCTTCCACAATGCTCGGGATCTGCTACATGGAAAAGGGGCTGTATTCGCTCGCTGTTGATGTGCTCAGAAAGACATTGGAAGACTTCACGGAACGCGATGACTCATATTGGTCAGTTACCTATGACCTTGCTGGGGCGTATGAAAAGAACAATAACCTGAAGGAAGCCGTCGATCTGTACACGGAAGTCTACGGGTGGAATGCAAAGTTCAGGGATGTTTCAGAAAAAGTCGGCACATTAAAGGCACAAGCCGGAAAAATCACCGGAAAACCCGCCGGAAAAGAAAAAACAAAAGAAAGAAAGGATCGTGTATCATATCTCTAGCATATGGACTATCTGGAATATTACAAACTGAGTGAGCATCCTTTCTCAAATGTGGTAGACAGCAGGTTCTATTACAATAACGCTCAGCACGTTGACGCCCTTAAACGCCTGAAATATGCTCTTGATACAAGCAAAGGCCTTGTCGTTGTTATCGGGAATATCGGGGCAGGCAAAACCACCCTTGCCAGAAAGATGCTTGAGGAACTCGATGAAGAGAATTATGAGGCTGCCCTGCTTGTCATCATACATTCATCCGTAAGTTCCGAGTGGCTTTTCAAGAAATTCGCGATACAGCTCGGCGTCAAGAATGTCAGTGACAACAAGGTCGAACTGCTCGGAGAGATATACCGGAGGCTGCTCGAAATCAATGAGGAAGGCAGAAAGGCTGTCGTACTCATCGATGAGGTCCAGATGCTGAATTCAAGAGAGATCATGGAAGAATTCAGAGGTCTGCTGAACATGGAGACTCCGGAGGGGAAGCTCGTCAATTTCATTTTTTTTGGTCTCCCGGAACTCGAACAGGTACTCGCTCTCGACGAACCTCTGAAACAGCGGGTAGCGGTCAGGATAAAGCTGACCGCCTATTCAGAGCAAAACACCCTGGACTACATAAACCACAGGCTGGATGTCGCAGACTGCAAGGAGAGCATCTTCACTCCCGAGGCGATAAAGCTTATTTATAAATATTCGAAAGGCTCTCCAAGACTCATCAATACGATATGCGACAATGCTCTGCTTGAGGGGTTTCTCTTTAAAAAAGCTGTCATAGACGAGGTCACGATAAAGACCGTTGCTATTGACCTGGGACTCGATACGTAACAACTTACATAAAATTGATATTCTTGACTGTCAGGGTCACGGAATATTTTGAAAGGTAAATCTTCATTTTCGTCTGATACGGAATACTGTTTTCGCCTGCCGGATTTTCATAATCAATAGTAAGTTCTTTGCCATTCGGAAAATATATGTGCTGCTTTTTCGGCAGAACGCTTTTTTTATCGATCATGATTTCACGTTCGTCATTTCTGAGCAGATAGTAGCCGTTTTCATCCCGGACAGTAAAGTCCTTTATGTCCCACCAGAAGAGACAGTCACGCAACCCCTTCGTCAGGATAGTTTTCTTTGCGCTGTCAAGGCGGGGGGTGCTTTTAACGACCCCGTTTCTCGAGGTCAATTCCATCGCGAGGAAGCCGAGGGAATAGACCTTCAACTCCAGATCGCCGTTATGCAGAATATGCAGCGTACCGTCGCCTCTTATTTCGGAGTCAGTTTTTTCAAACAGGATCGACAGCGTCGCGTCAATCTGCGAGATGGCCTGCCTTCCTGCAATGACCTCCTCAAGGCTGCCCTTCTCCAGCAAAGGGGGCGCCGTTGCCTTTGGAGCGCATGAAGCAAGCAATACCATGATACTAATGCAGAACAGCTTCAAGAAATTCATCGACATCCCTGATTCCAATGATTTGCATTCCCTCCTTGCCTGCTGCCTTCAGTGCGTTGCCTGACGGAATGACCGCTCTCTTAAAGCCTATTTTGGCAGCTTCCTTCAGCCTTGCTTCAGACTGGGCAACCGCCCGAATCTCCCCGGAAAGCCCGATCTCACCAAACACAAAGGTGTCAGGCTGTATCGCAACCTCTTTCACTGATGAGGCTATGGTCGCGATAATGCCAAGATCTACCGCAGGCTCTACGATCTTAAGCCCGCCAACCACATTGATAAACACATCCATTCCCCCCAGGTGCATGCCTGCCCTTTTTTCGAGTACAGCTATGAGAAGGTTCACCCGGTTAAAATCAACTCCGATGGAAGTCCTTCGCGGCATCCCGAAGTTTGTCTGTGATACCAGCGCCTGGATCTCTACCATAAGCGGCCTTGTCCCCTCCAGGCTCGCCACAACCGTGGAGCCCGATACATTCCGGGGCCGCTCTGATAAAAAAAGCTCTGAGGGATTATCGACTTCCCTGAGCCCCGCGTCCGACATCTCAAAGATCCCTATCTCGTTCGTTGAACCAAAGCGGTTTTTGATCGTCCTCAGTATCCGGTACGAATGCCCCCGGTCACCTTCGAAATAAAGGACGGTATCGACGATATGTTCCAGGACGCGGGGGCCTGCTATCGTCCCTTCTTTTGTGACGTGACCGACAATAAAGACCGGTATTTGAGAGCGTTTGGCGAAGAGCATCAGCTTCGCGGCACACTCCCTGACCTGGCCCACTGACCCGGGAGCGGAAAGCAGCTCCTGAGTATAGACTGTCTGGATCGAATCAACAACCATCGCATGCGGAACAATTTTTGCGGCCGAATCCAGAATCCCTTCAAGGGATGTTTCAGGGAGCAGGATAATATCACCGGAGTCTACCGCCAGCCTGTCAGCCCTCATCTTGATCTGCTGCGGCGACTCCTCACCGGAGACATACAGAAGCTTTCCCGCCTTCTGAGACAGTCCTGAAAATGCCTGCAGCAGCAGTGTGGATTTTCCGATCCCCGGATCGCCTCCGACGAGAATCACTGATCCCGGAACAACTCCGCCGCCAAGCACCCGGTCAAATTCCTTTATCCCCGTCGAGGTCCTCTGCTCATCACTCCCTTCGATGGAATGCAGAGAGACCGCTTCTGCTTTTCCGAATGCCTGCAAAGACGGCACATTTCTTGACTGAGGGACTGTTTTTTCTTCGACAAAGCTGTTCCAGCTCCCGCAATCAGGGCATTTTCCGATCCATTTGGGACTGGCGTAGCCGCAGGACTGGCACTGATAGAAGGTCTTGATTTTAGACATGTATTATATTAATGGCATCATGAGATAAAGTCCACAGATACGGAAAGGCAAAGTCGTCGCGGGAAGATGAAAAAATGAGGACATCAGGCTAAAGCGCATTGCCCCATTCGACCGGGGACGAAATGGAGATCAGCCGTGTCCCGCGTTCGTTGTCAAAGCCTGAACAGTTTCATCGTACCGCCGGCATCAAAGGTTTTCCGGAAAGCCCTGTTCATGAACTGCTTCGCCTCCCCGGCAGCATCTATTACACTGTATCCCTTTGCAAGCATTGCGGTCAGGGCAGCTGAAAACGTACAGCCTGTACCGTGATATTCTCCCCTGACCTTTCTGCTTTCCAGATAGTGAAATTTTCCATCATACAGCACATCCAGTGCAACACCTTTTAAATGCCCGCCGGTTATAATCACATTTTCAGGTCCGCAGTCTCTCAGCAAGACAGCCGCCTTCTCCATATCATCCCTGTTTTTGATTTCAGTCCCTGTCAGGACAGAGGCTTCGCAGATATTCGGCGTTATCACCGTACAATAGGGAAAAAGCCTCTTTTTCATCGCCTCGGGAGTATTTTTCTCAACAAGTCTTTTTCCCGAAGAAGAAACTATGACAGGATCCACGACAATGTTTTTCAGCGAATGCTTTCTGATAATACGCACAAAGGCCGCGACATTGGCCTCACTGTATAGCATGCCAGCCTTGGTCGCTTCAGGAATAAGATCAGAGAGGAGAACAGCGAGTTGTTTTGTAACAAATTTCTCAGGTACAGGGAATAATATCGCTGACTCCTCCGGTATTTTGTGCGGTCAGTGCAGCGACAACAGAAAGTCCGTATACCCCGAGGGTATGGAAAACCTTGAGATCTGCCTGGATGCCTGCCCCGCCTGAGGGATCAAACCCTGCGACAGTAAGAGCTTTTTTCATGCATGGCATTATATAACGATAAAATCATAATAACAAGAAAAGAAAGGAACACTATTGGGCAATTCACCCGTATGAAATTGCCGCATTTCTGATTTCGGGAACTATTTTCTCAAAAGGGGAGCGCTGACAATAATTGAACATAATAAATACGTAATTTTCATCTGGCATGATACATGCTAATAAATTATGTCTTAAGGAATCAACCCTCCGGGTTGAATTAACTTAAATTAAAAGCATTCAGTTGAAATTTGAAGATGAAAGGAGGTGTTTCAATATTATGAAGAAATTTATGGCTATAATGCTTACACTGATAATGGTCCTTTCTCTGACACTCGCTATTGGTTGCCAGAAGAAGGAAGAAGCTCCGGCTCCGACCCCGGCTCCTGAACCGGCACCAGCTCCGGCTCCGGCTCCTGAACCGGCACCAGCTCCGGCTCCGGCTCCTGAACAGGCTCCGGCACCAGCTCCGGCTGCACCACACGGTAAATAATTTAGTTTACCTGCGGACGATTACCTTAATAAGAGGAGAGGTTCTGAAAAGGACCTCTCCTCTTATTCATTTCTCTCTCAACATTCCTCTTTCCTTTTAAAAACCCTTTTCTCATATGAAAGAAAACAGATGGCCTCTTTGCACAGTGTTGACAATAGGGCCACAAAGTTATTATATTTTTACATTAAAAACAAGGAGTTTTCTGGTTCTTTTCAACTTCATGTATGGAAGGAGGTGTTTCGTATAATGAAGAAAGTCTGTATCTTTATGCTCACCCTGCTTATGGCCCTTGCGCTGGTACTCGCGGCAGGTTGTCAGAAGAAGGAAGAGGCGCCAACCCCGTCTCCAGCCCCTGTTCCGGCCCCTGAACAGGCGCCACCCCCTGCGCCTGAACCGGCACCAGCTCCTGAAAAGATGACTGAAAAGGCAGCTCCTGCAGTTGAGAAGCCCGCGCCCGCGGCTGAGAAGCCACAAAAGAAGGCGCCGGGCTATTAAGCGTATATGCTGCCGGAGGTTAAATAGAAGGGCCCACCGAGGGCCCTTTTATTTTTTATCATAATACCGGCGAAAACTAAAGTGTGACCCTGAACTCCTTCTCTGCAGGACCAAAGAGGAAACTTTTCCTCAATACCCTGACCACCGCTTCGTCACCCTTTTTCTTCGAGAACAGGAGTATTCGCAAATCATCTATGCTTTCAACAACAGCGCCATCCAGGGAAAGAATAACATCATCTGCTGCCAGCCCTGCTTTTTCTGCCACGCTGTCAGGAGCAAATTGACTTATGATGACTTTTTTGTCCTCCTCCTTCAGCATGACCATGAGCTTGGGTGATTCCGGGAATGAAACAGGAGCAGGAAACAAAATAAAATCTGCGACATCTTTTTCTATATCTCCGGCATTGAGAATGACCGCGTATTCTCTCTTATTGAGCCTGAACAAACGTTTCGGGATCCCCGATCCAAACGCCATATGCCCCATGCCGGCCACTACAACCATTTTAGATTCAGGGTTCTTCCTCATAAACTCATCGAGGTTATGGGCCATCGATTCATCCCAGAGCACCTGAGCCTGATAAAAAAAATCAAAATTCTTTTCGGCTGAATGTGTATGTTTTTCAAAAAATTCCCTGAGCCTTTCACGGTACTCCCTGTCCGACAGATCGAAATATTCAGGGACCTCCTTCAACTCATCATCGCTCAGCGCCTGCAGTCCTTCCTTGGAAATCTTTGAAACCAAATCCTTCCGGACATTGAGAGCGACCACCGGTATCTTATATTCCCTCGCAAAAAGGAGAATCTCCCGGTACAGGTTGTAATCAAAGCCCCACTGCTTAAAGTATTCCGCTTTTTTCAGAAAAGTCTTTTCGTCAGTTCTGCCTTCGATGTAATCGTCGAGTGCCTGCTGCGAAGATTTCTGGAACATCTCCATGCCGATGGCAATCTTCTTGTGTTTCCTGTACAGCTCCATGATCACCTCAAGCTGAACCCGATGGTGCTCAAACCTGTCATGCGCCTCTCCGACATAGATGACATCTTTGCCGGCCACCTCTTCGATGACCTTATAGATATCTGTAATGCGGGGGATTTCAACTCCCGGTATATCTTCAGCAATATTCCTCCGAATTCCCCTCGCGGGTTCATCGACGATCTTTACTGAAATCTTTTCCCCGTAAAGGGAAAGATCACTATACGCGTCATAGCCGCTTATCATTCGCATATATTCCGGGAGTTTGGAAGCAGCCGGGCTTTCAATAACAGAAATCACTCCCTTTCTATTAAAAGGGTTCTGCCTTGTTAAAAGATAAAAATCAGCACTCTGCTCCCCGATCTTGCCAAACAGCCTCTTTACAACAGAGGTCTCAAAACCCGGAATAAGGAGAGAACCGCTCCTGATAGTCTCATAGGAAAGATCAGCTTCTTTTTGTTCTGTAAAGCCTTCCTGTCCGAGAAATTCTGATAAACCTGCGTAAAGATCTTCTTTGTCCCGAGGTATCACGAAGATCTTTTTATCATCGCCCAGAAGCCGGGAAATCACGGGGGGGACCTCTTCGTCGGAAAGCTTTCTGAGCACGTCGTAATGATCATCGATGATCAGGGTGACCGGGGTGTCCTCCGCGTCCGGTTTCAATCTCAACAAGGGTCTTCGGCTCCTTTTCAATCTCAAATACCTTTCTTACTTCACCTTCACGCAGTTTAACGACTACCGGCAGAAGCAGCTTAAACTGTTTGTCCTTCTGCCCGACCGTGAATGATATAACAGCCTTTGCTCCTCTGTATTTCAGTTCAGGGGAGCTGATTTCCAGGTCCGGAACACCGGTTTCATCAACCCACTGCTGGAAAAACCAATCCAGATCACGGTCGTAAACAGACTCAAAGGCGTCTCTGATATCCACCCATGAAGCTGTCTGAAAACTGTTTTTTTCTGCAAATCTCCTGAGAGAGCTGAAAAAAACCTCATCCCCGGTCATCTTTCTGAGCATATGGAAGACCATTGCTGATTTCCCATTTCCTATAGCAGCCGACGGCCTGTCATCCTGGCCGCTGAAAGACGATAACGGAATGTCCTTCCCGTCAGCAACATAATTTTGAAATAATAACAGTGCCCGTCTTCTGTAATCCCACCCTCTCCCCTGCGTCTCTTCATACATATGGTCGGCAAGATATGCGGAAAGTCCCCGGGACCAATCTCCGTTTTTTTCATCGGTATAAACAAGATTTGCCAAACCACTGCCGGAGAATCTCATGCCCTAAAAAAGCGTCGGCGTTCACCGGCGTTTTGACAACGTCTTTCCCAAGCAGGCAAAAAGTAGTCAGACCATAACTGGCAGGAAGAAAATTTTCTACAACTGAAAACCTTTTGAAGGGATATTTGCCAAGGTATTTTTCATACCTGTCGAGATGCATCCCGGCATATCCTCTGTATGTCTGGGATAGCCCCCTGCCTTCAGGGAAAAAATAGGTATAGATATCGACTTCCCCGCGAGTTTCCTTTTCAACATGGTACTTGCCTGCAATGAGGGTAAGGCTGCGGAGAGGGCGTTTAAAATTAAAAAGAAAATCCCTTTTCTTATCGGAACGTTCCCTAATCTGAACCTCTTCCGTCTCGGATACAGCCTCAAATCCAGAGGGCATCACTGCAGTCAGCCGGTAGAGGGAGTTTCCTTCAACAACAGGATGCCAATTTTCCATAAGCAGAATGCCCTGATGGCTTACATGGTTGTTACCCTCTATTTTCGCTGGCTCCTTACCCTTTCCGCTTGCCGGCAAAGCAGGATACGCTGCCTCGAATTCAATCTTCAGAACATCCGCGGATGACCCGGGAGTAAACGTAAGCGATTCGGTCCCGGGATCAACAGCAAGCGGCCTGTTGTGCAACAAAATTCCCCTCACCTTTATGCCCGAGAGGTTGATTCTCGCAGTCTTTCCGGGAGGAAGGGATATGGTTGAGACCCCTGTGAGGGCACTGCCTTCGGGGTCCAGTTGTACAATGAGATCATGAAACGGCATATCAGGTTCTGCAAGGGTGTAGGCAGGCAGCAGGAACAGCATTAAGACGGTAAAAAATATTCCGGATAAAACTTTCATTTTCATCATCTCCTTGATTGAGGCTGTTTTTTCTTTTGATAATAAGGGGTAATCTCCAGCTCATTATATCTTTTCCTGAGACAATCCGCTACAGGTAAAAACAGCAGGAAACTTCTGATAATTTCCGGAAACGATTACCCGGCATATGCAGCAATAAATGAATCGTAAGCCGTCTCCGGTGTCGACAGTGCTGTACTTTGTATCGTAAAGACGCTGCAGCCCCTGTTCGCGTAATAGTCAATAAGAGGAGCTGTGCGGGCCCTGAAGATTTGAAGTTTCCTGCTGATCATCCCAAGGCTGTCGTCAATCCTTCCAGCCCTGTCCCTGCCGGTATTCCTTCTGATTCTTTTGTGTATTTCTTCAGGCGTGCTTTCAAGGACAATAAGACTCCGGACAGCTGCGATTCGGTCCATGTCCAGTGCCTGGTCAGCGTGCCTGGGTAGACCATTTAATATGAGGATATCATCTTCCCTGAAATCATTTCTGCGAAAAAATTGAAGGACAATCTTTTCTGCTATGTGAAAATGCTCATTTTCAAGGAGCAGGCCTTTATCAAGGACCTCCCGTATGAAGGAGACATCTGCTGTCTGGAACCCTTCAGGGATCTCATCAGAATTCGCGATGCTCCTCAGTTCATGGCCGAAATCAAAATGGACGCACCTTTTCCCGTGAAGGCCGTTTTTCTCTATCTGATTTCCAAGAGGGCTTTTTCCTGTCCCTGTTGGTCCCAACAGCAGAATAGCGTGTGTCAGCATATGTTCTCAGGTGCCTACGTTCCCTTTTTGAGGGCCCTTTCAACTGTTCTTATCGCGCAGAATTCTCCGCACATGCTGCAGACCTCAGTCTCTGTCGGCGGCACCTCCGCCCTCCAGTCCCGCACCTTGTCAGGATTAAGGCTTAGGGCGATCTGACCGTTCCAGTCAAGAGCCTTCCTGCATTTCGCCATCTTTATATCAGCATCCATGGCGCCCCGCACACCCTTGGCAATATCAGCGGCATGGGCCGCAAGCTTTGAAACAATGACCCCCTCCCTTACGTCATCAATGCTTGGGAGTCTGATGTGTTCAGAGGGCGTGACATAGCAGAGGAAATCAGCTCCTGCAGCGCCTGCTACAGCGCCTCCTATCGCAGCGGTAATGTGATCATAGCCCATGCCGATGTCCGTGACAAGCGGTCCGAGCACATAAAACGGAGCGCCCTTGCATATCTCCTTTTCGAGTCTTACGTTTAATTCAACCTGATTCAGCGGGACATGACCAGGCCCTTCGATAATGACCTGGACATTCGCGTCAACCGACCGGTCCCGCAGCTCCCCAAGGGTAAGCAGTTCTTCTATCTGGGTGCGGTCCGTGGCATCAGCAAGACATCCCGGACGCATTCCGTCTCCAAGACTCAGCGTCATATCATACTTTAACGCTATCTCCAGGAGCCGGTCGAACTGCTCATACAGGGGATTGTCTTTTTCATTGTATATCATCCACTCGAGGAGAAAGGAGCCTCCCCTGCTTACGATATCGAGTATCCTTCCCTCATTCTTCAGCCTTTCGACCGCCCTCATGGTCAGGCCGGAATGTACCGTGACAAAATCAACTCCTTCAGCAGCATGGGCTTCTATCGTTTCAAAAAGATCATCAGGTGTCATTCTGGAAATAGCCCCCTTCTGCTCCGCTGCCCTTACCGCTGCCTCGTATATGGGGACAGTGCCGACAGCGATCGGAGACTTGCTCAGCAGCATCGCGCGCAGTTCCCTGATCGGCCCGCCTGTTGAGAGGTCCATGACCGCATCAGCCCCGTATTTGACCAGGACTTCGAGCTTCTCCATCTCTTCGTCGACAGAGATCTTGTCCTTCGACGTGCCGATATTGGCGTTTATTTTTGTGCGCATATTTCTGCCGATTCCGATAGGTGTTATCTTGTGGTTCCTGTTTATCGGGATAACACTGATACCTTCAGCAATATCCGATGAGAGTTGTTCCGGTGCTATCCCCTCCGCAGCAGCTACACGTTTTACCTCTTCAGTCACGATCCCCTTTTTTGCCAATGCCATTCTTGTCATTTCAATAACCTCATGAATTCTTCTGTATTTGATTGTATATCTGCAGAACCCAGAATAGCTGATATAACCGCTACGCCGGACGCACCTGATTCCATTACCCTTCCGACCCTTTCCGGCTTTATGCCGCCTATCGCAAAGACGGGTATCGATATTTTCCTGCTGACCTCTCCGAGAAGTTCAGGGCCTAAAGGCCTTCCGTATTTCATCTTTGAAGGGGTTTCGAAGACCGGACCAAAGGTCACAAAATCAGCTCCCTCTTCCTCAGCTTTTCCGGCCTCCTCGACACTGTGTGTTGATACGCCGATGAGCATGCCTTCTCCTGCTGCCTTGCGGGCGGCAAAAGCAGGTATTCCGGTGCCACCCAGATGCACACCGTCGGCATCAACAGCCAGCGCCACATCCACCCTGTCATTGATAAAGAGTTTCGCCCTGTATCTCGTGGTAAGCTCCTTCAGACGATATGCCATAGTCAACAATTCCCTGATCGTGAGGTCTTTTTCGCGTAACTGGACAGCCGGCGCTCCACCTTTTAACGCCTCCTCAACTCCGGTGAAAAATGTATCGTTGTCAACAAACAGTTTTCTGTCTGTAATCAGATATAATTTAAAATCCACCGGCATTTTCTTATTCACGATTCACGATTCACGATTCACTTATTCGACTCGATTCACTGAATTCACTCCGTTCACTGAGCTTCACTAGTTCGTCACTAACACCTTTAAAGCATCCCTTCTATCGGGCTGCTTGCGGTTGCGTATAATTTTTTGGGGATCCTGCCTGCCTTATACGCGAGCCGTCCCGCCAATACGCCGTATTTCATCGCCTCAGCCATCGCTATCGGGTCCTTTGCGCCTGCGATCGCTGTATTCAGAAGCACCGCGTCGCATCCAAGCTCCATCGCGACCGCAACATCTGAGGCGGTCCCTACACCCGCATCCACGATAATGGGCAGCTTAACAGTTTCGAGAATGATCTTCAGGTTATAGGGATTGCGTATGCCGAGCCCTGAGCCGATGGGCGCAGCCAAAGGCATAACAGCCGCAGCCCCGGCATCCGCGAGTCTCCTTGCCATAATCGGGTCGTCGTTGGTATAGGGGAAGACAATAAACCCCTCCTTTGCCAGTATCCCGGTCGCTTCGAGCAGCCCGATAACATCAGGGAAAAGGGTCTTTTCATCCCCGATCACTTCCAGTTTTATCAGGTCTGAAACGCCTGCCTCACGCGCCAGCCGTGAGTACCTGAGGGCGTCAGCAACCGTATAACAGCCGGCGGTGTTCGGAAGGATCTTGTATTTTTTCGGATCGATATAATCGAGGAGGTTTTCTGATTTTCTGTCAGTAATGTTCGTCCGCCTTACCGCCACAGTAACAACATCAGCTCCCGATGCCTCGATGGCCCTTGCGGTCTCTTCAAAATCCCTGTATTTCCCTGTTCCGACCCAGAGCCGTGACCGGAATTCAATCCCTCTGATCACCAGTTTATCTTCCATATCTTCTCCTTTTCAGCTATCTTTTCAAATAAGACAGAAGAGTGTAATGAGCAACAGGACATCCTTCTGTCATCAATCAGATCCGCCACCAACAAAATTTACGATCTCGATCACATCATTGTCATTGATCCCGAAGCTGGCATAATCCGCCTTTTTGATGACCTGCAGGTTCACCTCAACCGCCACCCTTCCCGTGGTTATTCCCAACTCCTCAAGAAGTTCCTGAAGCGTGGCTGCGCGGATATTATCTTTGATTTCGCCGTTTATTTTCAGTTTCATGGAATAAAAAAACCGCATCCCTTATGGGATACGGCCGCCGTTTCTTACCTCCCTAATCCCTTCGCCGGTATTATCCGTGTCAGGTTCAAAGGGTCTCTCCCGCAAAACGAGAAACTCTCAGGCATATCTGCCTCCCCCAAGGTATGTTTAAGTATAGTAGAGCGCTGGATTCAAAGTCAAACGGCAACAGGCGCAAAGCCGTATTTTCTGACTCACACGTACCCGAGGCAAAACATAATTTCACCAGCAGCGGTTTCGCGGCGCAGAAAAAGAGTCAGCAACAAGGAGCCGTTCGTGCGTTCTTTGCAGTGCCTGGTTTCCGGGACCCCGGCCACATTATCAGTTTAATCAGATTGAAAAATATCGCAAAGTGGTACAATGGAAACAAGAGGTGCTTATATCAACAGAGCCGGCACTTATATGTTGTATTTTCGGGAGAGCAGAAAATACTCAAAGATTTTCAACGCATGATCATCAATCTTCTTATTCGGGGAGTTAGCAGGAATGTCAATTTGGAAGCTTTCAGACAACAATATCGTCAAGATCAACGGGAAAAATTTGCCTGGAGGAACTCCGCTCCATATTCCGGAAAATACGACTGAACTCGCTCACAGGGCAGATTCGTTGATCGCTGACGGGGAATATATCATCGCAATGGAAATGTATCGTTTACTGCTGGCAAAAGACTCTTCGAATACATACCTGCGGCAACGGGGGAGCGAATTCAGGTCACTTATTCTGTTTTCAGGATTGCGGAAGGATTTTATCATATTCAGGCTGGAAAAATTTCGTGATCTGTTCAGGAAAAGAGGAAGTGAATTTATCAACCGCCCGCAGGAAAAACTGTAAACTATTCCCGCGTTCCCTTCGCTCCATAACCAGTTGGCAGTTTCTGGCTGTTGGAAAATATATTCTACTCACCTCTCCGGTAAGTTTGCAACAGGAAGTGAACTAAGCAATCTGACATGGAAGTGCAAGCCTCTCAATTTCAGAGACAAGTAAAATGGTTTGCGTTCACCTCCGAACACTTGCCGAAAGAACGACATGAATTCTAAAGTTTACTAAAGAAAATCAACAGGTAACGGCAAAATTGAGTAACGAGTTCTCCTGAATCAGGGAAAACCTGCCCGAAACTAATCGGCACATTTTAAAGCAATGCACGCATGAGAAAGCTTCTTGTTCTCCCCGTTTAAAGCGCTCAGTTTGCGTTTCAGATCTCTGTGCAGCTTTCTTCTGATCGGTTAAAAAAGACGAGATTATCTATGGAGCGAGCCTGCTTGATATAACGCCGACCCTATTGATGCTCTTCGGACTTCCCTCGGGCAAAGACATGGACGGCAGGCCGCTCGCAGGCATATCTGCCTCCCCCAAGGTATTTTAAAGATCGTGCAGCATTGAATTCAAAGTCAAACGAGGGCAGGCGCAA